>JAFWRM010000021.1 GCA_017519975.1 Oscillospiraceae bacterium
GGGTTTGAGTTAGAGTATTCATAGCGAATGGGATGCCTGCCTTTCGGTTTAGTGTCAGCAACTCAACCTTAACATGGCACACTTCCATTCGCTATTCTTTTTTTTCGAGTTAACTGTTAACTATGATTGTAGAACCTACACTCCCGCCGCGCACGAATACTTTCTGCATTTGTGAAATTGGAAGTTTCGTGGTATACTGAATGGTAAATGTCCGCTGCTTTTTCTTTGCGGAAAAGATGATTTCTCAGGAGTCTGACGTTATGACTGGTTTACGTTCCGCCGCCCCCTGTTCCCTGGGCATCGACATCGGCAGCACTACCGCGAAGGTGGTGCTCATGGACGGAAACACCGTTCTTTATGAAAAATATGAAAGACATCTCTCCCAGGTGCGCGCCAAAGCTCTGGAGATGATCACCGAGATACGGGATCTTCTTACAGGCCGGGCGTTTACCGCCGCCATCTCCGGATCCGCAGGGCTCGGACTGGCCGAGGCCGCCGGTCTTCCCTTCGTTCAGGAAGTCTACGCCACCGGGGAGGTCGTCAAGGCGCTGGAGCCGGACACTTCCGTGGTCATCGAACTGGGCGGTGAGGATGCCAAGGTCATCTTCTTTGACGGCGGCACCGACGAACGCATGAACGGCACCTGCGCCGGCGGGACCGGAGCTTTCATCGACCAGATGGCGATCCTTCTCAATATGAGCGTGGACGAGATGGACGCCGCCAGCCTGCAGCATACCCGTCTGTATCCCATCGCCTCCCGCTGCGGAGTTTTCGCCAAAACGGATATCCAGCCCCTGCTGAATCAAGGCGCCGCAAAGGCGGACGTCGCCGCGAGCATCTATCAGGCCGTCGTCAACCAGACCATCTCCGGCCTTGCCCAGGGGCGCAGGATCACCGGAAAGGTCATGTTTCTCGGCGGGCCTCTCCATTACTGCCGGGGACTGCGCGAGCGGTTTCGTGAGACCCTGAAACTGACGGACGACACCGCCGTTTTCCCGGAATATGGCCGTTTTGCCGTCGCCATGGGCGCCGCCATGTACAGCAGAAAGGATCCGCGTCTGTTTTCCTATGAAACCATCACCAAAGCCCTCGCCACCGCTGAAGGAGCCGTCACCGTCGGTCACAGGCTCCCTCCGCTGTTTTCTTCCGAGGAGGAGTATCTTTCGTTTCGGGATCGTCATGCGAAGGCCACGGTCGAAGAGGATGACATTTCCTCTTACGCCGGAGACGCCTGGCTGGGCATCGACTGCGGCAGCACCACCACCAAGCTCGCCCTGATCAGCCGGGAAAACCGTATCCTCTACAGTTTCTACAGTTCCAACCGCGGCAATCCCGTGGAACTGGTGAAGGAACAGCTGTCGAAGATCTATGAACTGTGCGGCGACAGGATCACGATCCGGGGCAGCGCCGTTACGGGCTACGGAGAGCAGCTGATCGAGGCGGCGTTTCAGGTAGACGCCGGCGTCGTAGAGACCATCGCCCATTACACCGCCGCCCGCTATTTCCAGCCGGACGTGGATTTCATTCTGGACATCGGAGGCCAGGACATCAAGTGCTTCCGCATCAGAAACGGAGCCATCGACAGCATCATGCTCAATGAAGCCTGTTCCTCCGGCTGCGGATCCTTCATCGAGACGTTCGCGCGCTCCATGGGCTACGGCATTGAGGAATTTGCCGCCCTCGGTCTGAAGGGGAAGAACCCCGTCGACCTTGGAAGCCGCTGCACGGTGTTCATGAACAGTTCCGTCAAACAGTCCCAGAAAGAAGGGGCGACCGTGGAGGACATCTCCGCCGGTCTGTCCGTCAGTGTGGTGAAAAACGCCGTATACAAGGTGATCCGCGCCTCTTCCGCCCGGGAACTGGGCCAGCACATCGTGGTGCAGGGAGGCACCTTCCTGAACGACGCCGTTCTGCGGGCTTTTGAGATGGAAATGGGCGGCCCCGTGATCCGTCCTGCCATTGCCGGACTCATGGGGGCTTACGGCGCCGCGCTGTACGCCAGAAAATTCCAGGCCAGCCGCCTGCTCTCCAGGGAAGCGCTTGCCTCCTTCTCCCACACTTCCCGTGCCGCTGTCTGCCATGGCTGTACCAATCAGTGCCGCCTGATCATCAATACCTTTGCGGACGGACGTCGTCTGATCTCCGGCAACCAGTGCCAGCGCGGGCTGGGGCTGGACGCGTCGGACGCCGGGCTTCCGAATCTTTACGCGTACAAGCGGGACTATCTGGCCGGTCTCACCGGCCGCCCGGGAAAGCGCGGAAAGCTTGGGATCCCCATGGCTCTGGGTATGTTCGAACTGGCTCCCATGTGGCACGCCGTTTTCACAGAACTCGGATATGAGGTCGTCTTCAGCCGGCTTTCGACACGGCGCACATACGAAAAGGGCCAGTTTTCCATCCCGTCGGATACCGCCTGCTATCCGGCCAAGATCATGCACGGCCATATGGAGGAACTGATGGACGAGGGCATCACGACCCTGTTTTATCCGGTCCTCACCTACAATGTGGATGAGCAGGGCGGCACCAATCACTATAACTGCCCCATCGTGGCCTATTACAGCGAACTGCTAAACGGAAACATGGACCGGCTGAAGGACGTCACTTTTCTTTATCCCAATCTGAATATCAACTCCCCGCGGGCGTTCACGGCCACGCTTTATGAGGCGATGCACCGTCACGACCCCACCGTGACCAGAGGGGAATGCCGAAAAGCCGTAACGGCGGGTCTGGAGGCCTACGAACGATTCCGGCGGGACGTCATGGCGGAGGGCGAGCGTGCCGTCGCGTTCGCCCGCGCGGAGGGCAAGCGGATCATGATTCTTGCGGGGCGCCCGTATCACATTGATCCGGAGATCGGCCACGGCATCGACAAGCTCGCCGTTCAGCTGGGCTTCGTTGTCGTCAGTGAAGACAGCGTCTGCCATCTGGAGGAACCGCAGCGGACCCGGGTCCTGAACCAGTGGACCTATCACAGCCGTCTCTACCGCGCCGCCCGCTATGCCACCCATCACGCGGATACTGAACTGGTGCAGCTGGTCTCCTTCGGCTGCGGGATCGACGCCATCACCACGGACGAATGCCGCAGCATCCTCGAACCGGAAGGCAAGTTCTATACTCAGCTGAAGATCGATGAGATCACCAATCTCGGTGCCGTCAGGATCAGGCTCCGCAGCCTGCTCGGCGCGCTGGAAGCAAAAGAAGGAGGCCGTACCGCGTGAGCAGAAAGCAAGCCCCCAACTATATCCCCTTTACGAAGGAGATGAAAAAGACCCACACCATTCTCATCCCGAACATGCTTCCCATGCATTTCAAGATGATCATGAGCGTGATGAAGACCTACGGCTACGATTGCCGCCTGCTGGAAACGTCCGGCCCCGCCGTCGTGGAAGCCGGTCTCAGGTACGTACACAACGACACCTGCTATCCAGCCATTCTGGTGATCGGACAGTTCATCGACTCCATCCGGTCCGGCACCTATGATCCCGACCGGACGGCCCTGATCCTGTTCCAGACCGGCGGCGGATGCCGGGCGAGCAACTACATCCCCCTGCTCCGCAAGGCTCTGGAGCGGGCCGGCTACAGTCAGGTGCCGGTGATCTCCCTGAGTCTGGCGGGCATGGAGAAGCATCCCGGACTGGAACTGACGCTGCCGCTGATGCACGGACTGGTATACGCCCTGCTGTACGGAGATCTTCTGATGTCGCTCGTCAATCAGTGCCGCACCTATGAAAAGGAAAAGGGCGCCGCGCAGGCGCTTGCTTCCCGCTGGGTGGAGCGGCTGGGCACGGAACTGGGCAGCGGAAGCCACATCCGGTACGCGGACGTGAAGAACAATTACCGGAAGATCATCCGCTCTTTTGCGGAACTTCCGCTGGAACGTTTTCCCGCCGTGAAGGTCGGCATCGTCGGAGAGATCTTCGTCAAGTACTCTCCTCTGGGAAACAACGACCTGGAACAGTTCCTTGTCAATGAAAAAGCCGAGGTCGTGGTCCCCGGCCTTCTGGATTTCATGATGTACTGCACCTACAACAACGTGCTGGAATACCGGATCCGGAAGGACCGCTGGCTTTCCTCCGTCGTCAACAGTATTGCCACCTCCTACCTGTCAAAAAAGAAAAACGACATCATCCGCATCATGGAGGAAGACGGCACCTTCACTCCCATGACACGGTTTGAAGATACGATCCGCTGCCCCGAAGGCACCATCGGAATCGGGACGAAAATGGGCGAGGGCTGGCTCCTGACCGCTGAGATGCTGGAACTTGGCCACAGCGGCGTGAAAAACATCGTCTGTACACAGCCGTTCGGATGTCTGCCCAATCATATCTGCGGCAAGGGCATGATGAAGCCGATCAAGGAACACAATCCGGATATCAACATCGTGGCCATCGACTACGACGCGGGCGCCACCCGCGTCAACCAGGAAAACCGCCTGAAGCTCATGCTGAGCAACGCACGGGAGAATCTGGAAAAGGAACTGGCCGTCGGAAATGAATGAAAAGAAGACCGTCTTCGAAAAGCTGGAAGTTTTTTCGAAGACGGTCTTCTTTTTTATTTTTCCGCTGTCTCCGGCGGTTCCGGGCCGTCGGGCGCCTCCATCGCCGGAGCGGCGCTCTCCCTGTTCTTTTCCGGTTCGGAGGATTCCTCCGCCCCCTGCTCCCGGTCAATCTTCCGCCGGCGGCTGGCCTCCAGCCAGGGCAGGAAGCAGTCCGCGTACAGATAGTCCAGAATGGCCGCTGCAGGAACCGCAAGCAGGATGCCCACAAGCCCGGCGATACGCCCGCCGACGATGATGGCCGTCAGTACCAGCAGACCGGAGATCCCCAGAGAGCTCCCGTACAGGCGCGGCTTCAGCACATATCCGTCCAGGAACTGCAGGATGATCGTAAACCCAATGAAGAGCAATGCGTGCAGCGGACGGGTCAGTACCAGAATGAACGCGCCGCATACACCCCCCACCAGAGGTCCGAAGGTAGGCACCAGGTTGGCTGCCGCCACCAGGAAGGAGATCAGGCCCACATACTCCATTCCGCAGATGGCCATGAAAATGGCGTTTGCGGCTCCAACGATGATGCTGTCGATCAGGTTGAACACCACATAGCGGTTCAGGATGACGTTGCACTTGCGGATGACCGCAAGGATGAAATCGTGCCGCCTTTGGCGGACGAACACCGCATTCATCAGCCGGTGCGTTCCCGCTTTGATGTTGGCTTTCTCCAGCAGCAGATAGACGGACATGATGAACGCAATGACAAAATTGAAGATGCTTTTCCCCGCTACGGTGGAGGCGGAAATGATCTTGCCCGTATTCTCAGACAGATATTCCACAATGGCTTCCAGCAGTGCCTCGGATGAGTCCGCCAGCTGCTGGATGTTCAGCAGCCGTCCCAGCGCGTTGTGCCCAAGGCCCCAGTTCTCCAGCCATCCCTGCAGCGTTGCCACGTAGGTGTTCAGATTCCTGGCAAGTTTGACGATGCTGGAAGCCAGCTGCGGCACTACGATGGCCGTCATCAGAACGAGAAAAGCCAGTACCGTGATAATGGTGAGCAGAATGGACAGACGCCATCCCGTCTTTTCCTTCTTCACTTTCCGGAACAGCAGGCGCTGGTAGATCTTTGCCAGCGAGTTCATGATGTACGCTATGACGCATCCGCCGATCAGAGGCCCGAGATAAGACGCCACCGTGCTGACGACGCGGGACAGCACACTGATATGAGACAGTACAAGATAGACCGCAACCGTGACGCAGCCGGCGAGGGTATATGCGAACCATCTCTGTTCCTTCAGTTTATCGAACCGTCTCATGCTCTCCCTCCCAATTTCGTTCCTCCGACAGCACCTGCTCTGTGCGTTTACCATTGTACCCGCTTTCCTCAATGAATTCAATGCCGCCGGCAAGAAAAACGACGGGCCTCCGCGGTCCGTTTCCGGGTCTGCAGCGTTGCTTTTGCTCCGTTTTATGATATGATAGCGTATATCTGCAATTCAGGAGGCTCCGATGAAGATCCTGTCCACCCTTCACAATCACTGTACCATGTGCGACGGCAGAAGCACGCCGGAGGAGATGCTCTCCGCGGCCGCTGCTGCCGGCTTTTCAGATCTCGGCATGTCCTGCCACGGGTACGCGCCCTTTGATCCGGCCTACTCCATCTCCGGGGAGGAAGAATACCTGACCGCCATGACCGCTCTCACCGCCGCCTGGTCCGACCGGCTGCGGCTGCATACCGGGATAGAGGAGGATCTGTTCGCCCCATCCGCCATGCCGGAACGCTACGATTACCGCATTGGGGACGTGCACTACGCCAGAGACCGTTCCACCGGCGAACTCGTTCCCGTAGACGGGTCCGTGGAGGATCTTCACCGCGTCATCCGCCGCCTGTTCCGCGGGAACGCCATGGACATGGTGCGGGATTATTACGACAACATGGTCGCCGCCGCCGAACGGCGCCCGCTGGTCATCGGGCATTTCGATCTGATCACCAAATACAACCAGAAGGCCCGCTTTTTCGATGAGGATTCCGACGAATACCGTGAGCTTGCTTCTCAGGCTCTGGAAGCCTGCCTTGCCGGCGGCGCAGTATTCGAGATCAACGCCGGCGCTGCGGTAAAGGGGCTGCGAAGCGTTCCCTATCCCGCCCCGTTCCTTCTTCAAAGACTGCGGGAGCTTGGCGGGCAGATCACGCTGTCCGCGGACTGCCATTATGCGCCTCTTCTCACAGCCGGGCTGGATCTGGCCGCCCGCTGTGCGAGGGACGCTGGTTTTGAAGAAGCTCTGCAGTTCATTGACGGACGCTTCGTCCCATTTCCCCTGTAAGCGCATTTCCGGCGGCCGCCTCGCAACGGGGCGGCCGTTTTCTTTCTTTTCAGTAGAAAAACGGCGGAGCGTATGATATAATTGTTTGGATTCGACCACAGCTTTCGCTGTGGAATACGCAAGGCCGGAAGGGAGGGTCCGTAATGTCCGTCTGGCTTGCCATTCTGCTGGGCCTGGTCCAGGGGGTAACGGAATTCATTCCCGTTTCCAGTTCCGGGCATCTGGCTGTTCTTGAACAGCTGTTCCACGTCAGCTGTACGGAGCAGCAGCTTCTGTTTTTCAACACGCTTCTCCATCTTGGCACTCTGGCGGCGGTATGCATGGTCTGCCGGGAGGATCTCGGCAAGATGGCGAGAGGCGGCGTACGTCTTCTGCAGGGGCAGATGGATTTCTCCGTCTTCGGCGATCCTCTGATCCCCGCAATGCGTCAGCTGCTCTGCATTGCCGTCGGCTCTCTGCCTCTGCTCGCCGTGCTCCTTCTGAGCGGAAAGATCGCCCCTCTGTTCGCCATGCCCGGCTTTATCGGCGTGGCCATGATCGCCAACGGGTTTCTTCTGTTCGTATGCGATCGGCTGATCCGTCCGGGCAGTAAAGGCCCACGTACCATTTCCCCGGCTGACGGACTCTGGATCGGACTGGCACACGCCTGCGCCGTTCTTCCCGGCCTTTCCTCCGTCGCCGTTGCTCTTGCCGCAGCACTTTCCCGCGGCTGCACAAGGAAATATGCGCTGCGCTTTTCCCTGCTGCTGTCCGTGCCCGCCGTTGCGGGAAGTCTGATCGTGAGCCTTGTGCGCTGCCTTTCCTCAGGGATCCAGCTGGCGCTCCTGCCGGCATTTCTCGCGGGCTTCGCAGTGTCCGCCGTCGTCGGCTTTTTCACCATCCGGCTGCTGATCCGGCTGATGCATCGGGGAATGTTCGGGCATCTCTGCACCTACTGCTGGGCCGCAGGCGCTCTGACGATCCTGATTTCCGTGATATTCTGATTCGGAGGGATATCCTTGGCTGACACCAGAAAGAAACGCACTTCCGGCCGTGCCTCTTCGGCCGCAGGGTCCCGAAGCCGCAAAAGCATCCGTGGCCGGGAACCGCTTTCCCGGGGCATGACTCCCTTTAAAACAAGGTTCATCACCATCGTCGTTTTTTTCCTTCTGGGGATCTATGCGTCTCTGGGGTATTTTGACTGGGGGAAGGACGGCTCGTTCGTCCGCGCGCTCTGCAATCTGTTCCGAGGCTTTTTCGGATGGGGCTACTTCGTCGCGCCGCCGCTGCTGGTGATCGCCGCCGTCCTGCTCATATACCGTTACGATAAGCCCTGGGCCATCTGGCGGAGCGCCGCTCTTCTGGGCGTGATCCCTCTTTTCGGCTGCGTAATGCAACTGATCGCAGGGGCCTCTGCCCCCGAGGGCAGCTTATGGCAGACCGGCATGGCTCTCACTTCCGGCGGGCTCGTATCCGGCGCGCTGACTTCCCTTCTGGTCCGTCTGTTCACACCTGCCGGGACCTGGATCATTCTGGTCCCCGCCGTCCTTCTTCTGATCGCCGCCGCGCTGAACGTGAATTTCCGGGAGTTGTTTTCCAGCTTCAAGGAGAACGCTCCCGCCAGGGAACAGGCAAGAAGAGAGCGCCAGGAGTCCCTTCAGAGACGCAGATCCGAGGAGTATGACGAACATCTCCGCGAGCGGGAGCGTCTGCCGCATGACCGGGATCATCACACTCCCCCGGCACAGCTTTCCGCTCCCGGCCGGCGCGGCGCATACGACCAGGACCGGGACGGTACCTTCGGAGAAAAAACCGCCGTGTCCGCGGCTCCGGAGCCCGACCCCCGCGCCGCCGACCCTCAGCCGGACACCGCGGAAGCGGAGGGGCGCTCCAACTGGGACTGGTTCTTCCGTTCCGCGGAGGCCAGGCAGAAGCGCATCGACACCAGCGGCCGTGCCACGGACGGCGAATCCAACAGGAATCGCCGCGCAAGAGAGGAATCCGGCGGTATCGGGACGGCTGCCCCCTCATTTACCAAAGAGCCTCCGGCTGACGGACGCCGCAGAAAACCGATCCCCTCGGAGCCCCCTTCCGCCCCGGCGGAGCAGCCCCAGGCCCGGCCTCCCGAAAAGCCGGAAAGGAAAAAAGCCGCGGTCGAAGTCCCCTCCTCCCCCGCCCAGGCGGCGTCGCCCACGGCTCCGTCTTCCTACGCTTTTCCTCCGCTGGATCTTCTGCACCCCCCTGTGGCCGCCTCCTCGCCCGTCCGGGCAGAGGAAGCTTCCGCGCGTCTGGAGCAGGCGTTCCGCAGCTTCGGCATCAATCTGGCCGTGTCCGACTATATCCTCGGCCCCAATGTGACCCGCTATGAGGCGGAGATCGAGCCGGGCACGAAACTCAGCAAGCTGATGAACCTGGAAGACGACATCGCTCTGGCTCTGGGCTCCTCCGGAGTGCGCATCGCCGCCGTTCCCAACAAGGCCTCCACCGTGGGGATCGAAGTCCCCAACCGCACCGTGAGTACCGTATATCTGCGGGAGATCATCGAATCCGACGCTTTCCAGAAGGCCGGCAGCAAGCTCACGTTTGCGCTGGGAAAGAGCATCGCCGGGGACGCGGAGGTCGGAAACATCAACAAGCTCCCCCATCTGCTCATTGCCGGGACGACCGGCAGCGGCAAGAGCGTATGCCTCAACAGTCTGATCCTGAGTCTGCTGTACAAGGCGACTCCGGAGGACGTCCGCTTCATCCTGGTAGATCCCAAGATGGTGGAGTTCAAGATCTATAACGGCATCCCCCATCTGATGAGTCCGGTCGTCACGGACCCCAAAAAGGCAGCCGGAGCCCTGCAGTGGGCCGTGGTGGAGATGATGAAGCGGTACCGTCTGTTCTCCGACGAGAACACCCGCGACATCGATACCTACAACACGCTCATGGCAGACCGCAGCCGCTCCGGAGACGGAGAGGCCGCTCCACTCCCGCGCATCGTTGTGATCATCGACGAGCTGGCCGATCTGATGATGGTGGCCGCCAAGGAGGTCGAGGACAGCATCTGCCGCGTCGCCCAGATGGGGCGCGCCGCCGGCATCCATCTGGTGGTCGCCACACAGAGCCCCCGGGCTGACGTGATCACCGGCCTGATCAAGGCCAACATCCCGTCACGCTGTGCGCTGAAGGTCTCCAGTTCTCTGGAGTCGCGCATCATTCTGGACAGCGGCGGCGGCGCCGAAAAGCTTATCGGCAACGGCGACATGCTCTACGCCCCCATCGGTACGAACAAGCCAAAGCGCATTCAGGGCACGTGGGTCTCCGACGAAGAGCGCGAAGCCGTGATCAACTTCCTGAAGGATCACGCCGGAAACGCCGAATACGACAGTGAAATGATCGCGGAAATGGACCGTCTGGCGGAGAACAGATCCGGCGGAAAATCCGAGGACTCTTCCGCCGGGAGCGACGGCGACCCGCTTTCCGGTTACGACGAAGTCCTGCCGGAAGCCGTGGACGTCGCACTGGACGCCGGACAGGTCAGCGTATCCATGCTGCAGCGCCGCTTGAAGCTGGGCTATTCACGGGCCGCCCGCGTGGTGGATCAGATGGAGGAACTGGGCGTGATCGGCCCCTACGAAGGCGCCAAGCCTCGTCAGGTGCTCATCAGCCGCGCCCAGTGGCAGGAGATGCAGATGATCCAGGGGACCGCCCCTGTGGAATCTCTGCCGCCGGAGCCGGAAGACCCTTTCCCCGACTATGAATCCGGGGAGGACTTTCCTCCCTATGAAGAGGAAGAATGACCGCCGAAGCGGCGGATACAAACGAAGGAGACGGATATCATGACAGCTGACAGATCCTGGTTCGAAGCCCGGGAAGCGGCAATTCCCAAAGGTCGTGTACGCACGCGCTTCGCGCCCAGCCCCACAGGATACATGCACGTGGGCAACCTGCGCACAGCGCTGTATACCTACCTGATCGCAAAAAAAATGGGCGGCGACTTCATCCTCCGCATTGAGGATACCGATCAGAGCCGGCTGGTGGAAGGCGCCGTCGACCTGATCTACGCCACGCTGAAAAAGTGCGGCCTTCAGCACGACGAGGGCCCCGACGTCGGCGGGCCGGTCGGCCCTTACGTCCAGACGGAACGTATGGAACTGTACGGGAAGTACGCGGAGCTGCTGGTGGAGCGGGGCGGTGCCTATTACTGTTTCTGCGAGAAGGAAAACGCCCACGAAAACGCTGTCTCCGGAGGCGAGATCCGTAAGCATGAGTGCGGCTGTCCCCATCTGCCTGCGGAGGAGGTTTCCCGCCGGCTGGCCGCCGGTGAGCCCTTTGTGATCCGGCAGAGGATCCCCCGGGAGGGATCGACCACGTTCACCGATCTGGTGTTCGGCACTATCGAAGTCCCGAACGACAGCCTCGACGACCAGATCCTGCTGAAGAGCGACGGACTGCCCACGTACAATTTTGCCAACGTTGTCGACGACCATCTCATGGGCATCACGCACGTCGTCCGCGGCAGCGAATATCTGTCCAGCGCCCCGAAATACAATCTGCTGTATCAGTCCTTCGGCTGGGAGGTGCCCGCCTACATCCACTGCTCGCCCGTAATGCGGGACGCTCACAACAAAATGAGCAAGCGCCATGGCGATCCTTCCTATGAAGATCTGCTCTCCATGGGGTATCTCAGCGAGGCCGTGGTCAACTACGTCGCCCTGCTGGGCTGGAATCCCGGCGGGGAAAGGGAGATCTACTCCCTTTCCGAGCTGTGCGAAGTCTTTGACATCAGCGGTCTGAGCAAATCCCCCGCCATTTTTGATATCGACAAGCTGACCTATTTCAACAGCGAGTATATCCGCGCCATGTCTCCCGAGGCCTTTGCCGCCGTTGCCGAGCCATACATCCGCAGCGCCGTTCCGAATGAGGATATCAGCGCAGCCAAGGTGGCCGCTCTGCTTCAGCAGCGTACGGAACGGCTCACGGATATCCCCGGAAAGATCGGCTTCTTCCAGACGCTGCCGGAATACGAACTGAATCTGTTTTCAAACAAGAAAAGCAAGTGCACTCCGGAGGTGGCTCTGGACATGCTGCTGGCCGTTCTGCCTCTGTTCCAGACCCTTCCGGACTGGGAGCAGAGCACGATCCATGACGCTCTGATCGCCGAAGCGGAGCGTCTCGGCGTAAAGAACGCCACTCTGATGTGGCCGCTCCGCATTGCCGTGTCCGGCCAGCAGGTCACTCCCGGAGGCGCTGTGGAGATCTGCCACATCCTCGGGCGGTATGAAACACTGAACCGCGTCAGCCAGGCCATGTCCCGGCTGATGACCGCCTGACCCCCTCTCCTTCCGCAGGGAGGCCGTTCCTTTGGACGGCCTCCCCTTTTCGTTCAGCGGGGCCGGTTTTCACGGCCCGTCTCGTTGACTTTGTCCAGTCCGGGACCTATAATGTCGGTATCCTACTTGAAAGCTGGGGGTTTTCATGATTTTTGAAATTTACGGAAAAGCCATGGCTGTCCTCGTGAGAAAGCCTTTCGTTCTGTGGGGCATCTCACTGCTGCAGCTGTTTCTCTCCGGTGTTGCCTGGTCGCTGTTCGGCATCATTCCTGGCGTGGCCCTGTGTCTTGGATGGCTGCTGAGCACGAGCATGACGCTGATCTTTCTCCACGGATACCGCGGAAACAGGGTCAACGTGCTGATGCTGTTCGATTGCTTCCGCGACTGGACCACCATCAAACGGGTCCTGTGCGGCATGGGCTGGATGAACCTGTGGATCTTTCTGTGGGCCCTGATCCCCGTTGTGGGATGGATCTTTGCCCTGATCCGGGTCTACCGCTACCGCCTCACCCCGTATATCCTGATGCAGGAGCCGGACGTGGCTCCGACGGACGCCATCAAGCTCTCCCGTCAGCGCACCGAGGGCTGGAAGGGCCGTATGTTCGGAGCGGACGTGCTGATCTTCGTTGCGGTTTATGTGGTCATCCTGATCCTCGGTCTTCTCGCCCGCATCCGCTACGTCGGCGCTCTGTTCGCCATCATCCTGTTCCTGTTCGCCGTCGCCTGCGTCGCTTTCCTGCCCCTGTTCATCGGACTGGTGCGCGCCGCCTTCTATGAAGAGATCAAGGCGGAGGCCAACGGCAGTTCCAGGTGCCCCGCCTGCGGGACCTATGTTCACGCCAGAAGCGCTTTCTGCCAGAACTGCGGCGCTCCTCTGAACGGCGCCCCCCGCGCGGAAACTCCCGCCGCGCCTGCTCCGGACGCAGCGCTTCCGACGGCCCCCGAAGCTGTCGATGATGAAGCCGCCGGGACGGCTGACTGCGCTCCGGAAGAGTCCGTTTCCACGTTCACCGAGGAAGCCGAGACGGCTGTGGAAGAGGCTTCGTCTGATGCAGAGCAGATTCTGCAGGATGCCGAAAGCGCCGCTTCCGACATGCTGGACGAGTTCCCTCCCGAAGGCTGACGGCCTGCTTTTCCCTCTGCGGAAACCTGTCTCCCCGGCATGGCCGCTGCGGCCTCCGTGCCGGGGAGCTTCTTTTTCCCGCGTTCATAAATTGTTTAAAAAGAGAATTAGCACTCTCTATTGACGAGTGCTAATTTTGTGCTATAATACAGTCAGAACAAAGGAACAGAGACGATCAGTCACAGGATGGCCTGTAACGATCCGAAGCCTCCGTCCCATTGCTCAGAGCATAGGAACAACATGTGATGAGTAAAAGGAGGAAATGACCTATGTTGTACCCGCGTATTTTCAATGAAAACCTGTTCGACGATCTGATGAACTTCGATTGGCCGGCTTTTCCGGATATCGATCGGAAGCTTTACGGCAAACATGCGGACAGATTGATGAAGACTGACGTGCATGAGCACGAAGATATGTATGAAGTGGACATCGACCTGCCGGGCTTCAAGAAGGACGAGATCCACCTGGGTCTGGAAAACGGTTATCTGACCGTCGGTGCTTCCAAAGGCGTGGACAAGGAAGAAAAGTCAAAGAAGGGCAAGCTGATCCGCCAGGAACGGTACGCAGGCTCCATGCAGCGCAGCTTTTACGTCGGTGACGGCCTCACGGAAGAGGACATCAAGGCCAGATTTGAGGACGGCGTGCTGAAGCTGACGGTGCCGAAGAAAGCACCGGCTCTCCCCGAAAAGAAGACGATAATGATCGAAGGCTGACACGTTCCGCGTGCCGCCTCCGTAACCGCAGGCGCCCCCGCCGGGAGATAATCCCGGCGGGGGCGCCTTTTCTTTTTCCGTGAGCGGGATCAGAAGCCCAGGTTCAGGCCCCCCGTCAGCTTGCTCATGTTGGCGTTGGCCGCGTTCTGCGCCGCCCGCATCGCCTCGTTGACGGCAGCTACGACCATGTCCTGAAGCATCTCCACGTCCTCGGGATCCACGGCGTCCGGCTGGATGGTCAGACTGACCAGTTCGTATTTCCCGTTCACCGTCGCGGACACCATTCCTCCTCCGGACTGGGCCGTGTAGGTTTTCTCCTCCATCTCGGCCATGCTTTTCAGCATCTCCTGCTGCATCTTCTGGGCCTGCTTGATCATGTTGGCGTTCATGCCGCCGCCGTAACTCCCGCCGCGAAATGCTCCCTTTGCCATGTCAGTTCTTCCTTTCGTTATTCATTCCGTCACTTGAACCGGACGATGTCAAACGCCGCCAGTTCATCCAGCTTATCCGCTTTTTTCCCTGCCGGCGGTTCGGGCACGCTCTCCCCCGGATCCGCGAGGATCACCGGGACCGGGCATCCGAACGCCTCTTCCGCCGCTTCTTTCAGAGCCGTCTGGATCTCCGTCGTATTCGCCATGTTCCGGGCAAAGGGACTTCCGCACCGGACGATCAGGCGCGTTCCCTGCCGTTCCCCTTCATAACAAGCCGGATCCGCCAGCATGAAGTAGGTCGGATTGTCCACCCGGTCCTTCAGCGCCTGCAGTACCTGTTTCCAGCCGGCGCTTTCCTTCTGTCCGGCCGAAACTTCCGGGATCGGGGCGGCTTCCTCCGGTTTCCGTTCCTCTGTCTTCTCCGGCGGTTCCTCCGCCTCGTTTTCCTTCACAGTTTCCGTTTCCGCTTCGGCCGTTCGTTCTTCTTCGGGGGCAGGCTTCACGCTCCCGGTCTCTTCCTTCTTCTCCCGTTCCATCCGCACGGCAGATCCCGAACCGGTGAAGGCGGCGTTTTCTACCTTCTGCTCCAACGCGGCGACCCGGTCTGCCAGAGCATCCGCATCCGTCCTCAGCCGGGCGCTGCTCAGTTTCAGCAGCGCCGTCTCCGCCCTCAGGCGAACGGACTTCTGATCCGCGCGGTCTCCGCCGGAATCCTGAAGCGTCTCCATCCATTTCATTGCCGTTGCCGGCGCAAGTCCTTCGGCTGCCTCCGCAAGTTCATCCGGAGCGTACAGGCCGCTGAGAAGTCCGCTGTCACGGCCTCCGGCCAATTGAAACACCAGAACGTCCCGCAGCAGCTGCTGCAGCTCGCCCAGCATCACGGTCATGTCCTTTCCGCTTCGGTACAGGAGGTCGGTCTGCCGCAGGATCCCCTCGGGATCCTGCCCTCGGATCGACCGGAACAGGGACAGGATCTCCGTCGCTCCGGTCATGCCGATGGCTTCCAGGATCCGTTTTTCATCCACCGCGGCGCCTCCGCACTGATCCAGCAGAGAGAGGGCGTCCCGCATGCCGCCGTCGGCGAGCCGGGCGAGCATGGCCGCTCCCTCCGGCGTCAGGTCTATGCCCTCCTGCGCAGCCACGTAATTCAGCCTTCCGATGATGTCCTCTGCCGTGATGCGTCGGAAATTGAATCGCTGACAGCGGGACAGGATCGTAGCCGGGACCTTGTTCAGCTCCGTCGTGGCAAGGATGAACAGCAGGTGCTCCGGCGGCTCCTCCAGGATCTTCAGCAGGGCGTTGAAGGCAGCGGCCGACAGCATGTGCACCTCATCGATGATGTAGACGCGCTTCCGTACGGACGCCGGCGAATACACGGCCTCGTCCCGCAGCACCCGGACGTTGTCAACGCCGTTGTTGCTCGCGGCGTCGATCTCTTCGACTTCGAGGATGGATCCGTCCTCGATCCCTCGGCAGGAGGCACATTCGTTGCAGGGATTGCCGTCCACGGGGTGTTCACAGTTCACCGCCCGGGACAGGATCTTGGCGCAGGTGGTCTTCCCCGTTCCACGCGTCCCCACGAACAGATACGCGTGGCTCAGGCGCCCTCCGGCCACCTGCCGTTTCAGTGTTTCCGTAATATGCTGCTGCCCCACCACGTCGTCAAAGGTGCGGGGCCTCCATTTTCTGTACAGCGCCTGATACGCCATGTTCTCACCTCTCCTGCCCTGGAATGCCTCCGGCGCGGGGCAAGACCGCACACCATCCTTCGAAGCTGGGATATGCCCGTTACCCGGACGGCTGGCTCCGGATCGGCTGCCTCGCGGCACACATAAGGTTTCGCTTAATGCTGCTCGGTTCCCCGCCTGACATGGTTCACGAATTTATGTTGCGCAAGACCGACCCTTCAACGCTGCCCATCCGAGGCAGGCGACACATCACAGATCCTGGGGAATGGAATTCCTCCCTGCTATAGCGGATTGCAGGTCACAGGGCACCGCTATCTCCCCGACTAGTGCGGCCTTGCCCCGCGCCGGACGGTACGGGGTAAGCAAAGGTATTATACACGATGCCCCCTTTGTTCGCAACTCTTTTCTTCCTTGTCACAGCCTTGCGGTATATCGTATAATGGCATGGGATCACGTACCGCTGCGTCCGCCGATCCTATTCTTCCACGGGAGGTCCTCCCCTCATGAAACTTGCGGATTCCGCCCAGATGAAGGCGCTGGACGCCCACGCCATACAGGATCTGGGCATCCCCTCCACACTGCTGATGCAACACGCCGCCGACGGACTGCTCGCCGCCGTCGACCGGGCCCCCTCCGGCCCCGTCGTAATCCTGTGCGGCAGCGGGAACAACGGCGGGGACGGCCTGTGCGCGGCCGCCGGACTGCTGCTTCGGGCGCGGCCCGTCCGCGTATTCTTCGTGACCGATCCCGCCAGGCTCACGCCGGACGCCCGGGAAATGCTCCGACGGCTGGAGGAACTGGGCGGCACCACCGAACTCTATACCGACGCTCCGGACGCCGGCCGATGCGTTTCCAGCGCGGCCGTGGTCATTGACGCCATGCTCGGCACCGGTCTGAACGCGCCGCTGAGAGGCAGCGTACGGACGGCCGTTCAGGCGGTCAACGCCTCGTCGGCATACGTCATAGCGGCGGATATGCCCACCGGCGTCTCCGCCGACACCGGCGAGATCCTCGGCGACGCCGTGCGCGCCGACGAGACGGTCACCTTCTCCCTGCCCAAGATCGGTCAGTTCACCGAACCGGGCTGCACGTGCTGCGGCCGGATCACGGTGTGGGACATCGGGATCCCACCGGAGGCACTGGAAGCTGTTTCCTGCCCTGTTGCCTCCGTTGACCGGAACGATCTGACGCTTCCCACCCGGGATCCGCTGGCTCACAAGGGCTCCTTCGGCCGGGATCTGATCCTGGCCGGCAGCATCGGGTATACCGGGGCACCCGTCATGGCGGCGGAGGCTGCCCTGCGAACGGGCGCCGGCCTTGTCTATCTGGGCGTTCCGGATCCCATTTACAGCATCGTTGCCATCAAATGCACCGAAGTCATGCCTCAGCCCGTTCCCTGCGACGATGACGGGATCATCGGATGGAAGGCAAAGGACTATCTGCGCGGAATGCTGCGCACCTGCCAGTGCGTGCTGGCCGGGCCCGGCCTCGGGCGCGGATATGAGCTGACTTCGCTGATCGAACTGCTGATCCGGGAATCGGAGATCCCCGTGGTTCTGGATGCGGACGCGCTGAACGCCATCGCCTCGGACCCCTCTGTTCTGAAGGAGGCAAAAGCCCCCGTGATCATCACCCCTCATCCCGGTGAATTTGCCCGACTGGGCGGAAGTGCTGAGCACGGCCGACTGGCAGGGGCGCTGGCTTTCGCCCGTGAATACGGCTGCATCGTCGTTCTTAAGGGGCATCGTACCGTGACCGCGCTGCCGGATGGGCGGGCTTTTCTGAATACCACAGGCGGCCCAGCCATGGCCAAGGCCGGCAGCGGCGACGTGCTGGCCGGGATGATCGCCGCTCTTCTTGGACAGGGTCTGGATCCCTGGAGAGCCGCCGTCACCGCCGTCTGGCTTCACGGCCGGGCCGGCGATCTCTGCGCGGAGGCGCTGGGTGAATACTCCGTGACCGCATCCGATCTGATCTCCGCTATCCCCCCCGCGATGAAGACCTTACTCTGATGTCAGGAGGACCGCACATGAAAATTCTTTCCACCGTAGATATCGTCGGCCTCGGTGCGCTGGGCACCATGTACGCCTTTGATTTTACCAGAGCGCTCGGAAGGGAAAATGTCCGCGTGCTGGCCGACGCCGCGCGGACGGACAGATACCGTCGGGAGGGCGTGACCTTCAACGGAGAGCCCTGTGATCTTTCCTTCTGCGACGCCGCTTCCGAAACAAGGCCTGCCCAGCTTATCCTTTACGCCGTCAAGTACGGCGCTCTGGCCCAGGCGATGGAGGAGACGGCCCATCTGATCGGGCCGGATACCGTCATTCTTTCGGTCCTCAACGGGATACGCAGTGAGGAGGATCTCGCCGCCCGGTTCGGCGCCGACAAGATCGTTTACTGCATCGCCAGAAAAATGGACGCCGGCAAGGAAGGCAGCCGCGCCGTGTGCAAAAATCACGGGGAGCTGGCTCTCGGCGTGCGTGACGGCGGCACGGAGGAAAACCTGCGGGCCGTGGTCGACCTGTTTGAGCGCATCGGGTTCCCCTACGCCCTTCCGGAAGACATCCGGCGGGACATGTGGAGCAAGCTGCTGTGCAACGTCGGCGTCAACCAGACCTGCAGCCTGCTGGAGGGCGGATACGGACTCGTCCATCGGCCCGGCCCTGCGCGGGACATGATGCAGGCCGCCATGCGGGAGGTCGTCGCCGTCGCCAACGCTGAGGGGATCGGTCTGTCGGAACAGGACGTGACCGAGTGGACCGCTACGATCGACGGGCTCAATCCCGACGGGGAGCCCAGCATGCGGCAGGACAGCAAGGCCGGCCGTCCCACGGAGGTGCAGCTGTTTGCCGGCACGGTCTGCGCTCTGGGCAGAAAGCACGGCATTCCCACGCCCGTCAACGACGTTTTTCTGGAAAAGCTGCACTGAGCGGATTCCGGATGTGAAAGGATCGCCTGTCACAGGGGCGCGCTGCAAGAAGCAGCGCGCCCCTGTTTTGAATCGAAATATCGGCTCCCATGCAACCGAACTTCGTTCTGAAACGTTTTATGAGTGAACGGTTCGATCGACCGGAACAGAAACCGTGCATTCGGACGATACCTTCCGCAATGCAGAAAAAGGAGGCGGTGACGAAAAATGGATACGGCATCCAAGGCGCTGTCCTTCGAGGAGTCAGTGGAAACATACGCCGACCTTGTGACGCGGCTGTGTGTACTGCACCTGCGCAACCCCTCCGATGCGGAGGACTGCTGGCAGGACGTATTCATCACCCTCTACCAGCATCCCGAGGTGCTGGCTCGTCCGCCGGAGCAGGTACGCTTCTGGCTCGTCCGTGTGACGCTCAACCGCTGCTGTGACATCAACAGGCACGCCGCGCACCGGCTGCATCTGTCGTTGGACGATTCCGACCGGTTGGGCATCTCACACACGGACAGCTATGCCGTCGAGGTGATCGACTGCCTCCGGTCGCTGCCGGAAAAGTACCGTGCGCCGATGCTGCTGCACTATTGCCAGGGGTACTCGGTCCGCGAGACGGCAGACATCCTGCACCGCCGGGAGGGCACCGTGAAATCCCAGCTCCAGCGTGGGAGAGAACTGCTGAAAGGAGAGCTGAATTTTGAATAACATACACGAGATCGACAAACTGAAAACGCCCCGCAATTGGAAAGCGGATCTGTTTGCGCACATTGAGCAGATGGAGCATGGCGGGCAGAGCGTGGAAAAGAAGATGGATCCCACTCATCGGGCCCGGCCTGTACGTGTCATCCTGATCGCAGCGGCTTTGTTGCTTGCCTTGTCTGCGGTGGCATACGCGACGGATGTGTTCGACATCCGCAGCGCCGGCCACGTGTCTTCCGTTCCGCACAAGGAAGTGGTCCGCACGGTCGTAGAACCGACACAGCAGGAACCGGAAGATCCCGGCACGGCCGCAGAACCGGAAGATGGGCGTCAGTACGTCGTTTTTGAGGAGATTCAGGTCGCTTCCACGAATCTGCCCCTGCAGTTTGACCGGGACACCGCCGTGTATCAGGCCGCCGCAGAATGGATCGACTGGAGAAATGCGCGGTGGGAAAACATCGACACCGACCCGCGCATCTGGGATGAGAGCGCGTCCAGATACAGTCTCTCCTACGAATGTTACAACGCCGAAGACGTTGCCTGGCTGGAGAGCGTGGCGGAAAAATACGGGGTCGGCCTCGCCCGGGACTGCGCTTCCGGCCAGCTGACGGAAAACGCGCAGGAGGAGCTTTCCTTCATTAAAACGGGCGACCCGATCGACATGAGTTACCTGTTCGACGACGGCTCGTACAGAGCGGAGGGCCGTTTCCTCTCCTCCACCCGCGAGGAGGCCGGTCTGCTGGAAGGTGAGGATCTGTACAGCCTGTTCCGCACCGGCAGGACCGTAATGATCCCGCTGTGTACCGGCGTACCCGGCCCGGACGCGGAAGTCACGCAATGGTCCTACACTTCTTCCGACGGCGTCGGGATGCATATGGTGCTCACCACCGGGGGCAACCTTCCCACGCAGGCCGGCGAAACCTGCTCTCTGGCGGTCTTCTGCGAATCTGACGACGCGTTCTTCTATCTGATAGGCTGTCTCTGGCGCGGCGGCCGGAGCGACGAGCAGCTCCGTCAGACCGCCGAGGCCTTTGCCGATCTCTTTGACTGGCGGTCTCTGACGTCGATGCGTCAGCTGACCTTCGACGATCTGGTCGTCGAATCGCTGCAATCCGAGATCGACCTGGAAGAGTATTTCGGCAAGCCCGCAGACACGGCGGACGAGCCCAGGGGCGGCGTTACCGCGGAGAACGTGGCGTTCCTGTGGGGCACGTATGAGATCGTGGACGTATGCGTCCCCGATACGGGATTCGTCGATGAAGGCGACGGCAGAGGTCCGGTCGAATATCCGATAAATCTGTACAGTTTCTACGACAAACAAGGGAACGTTGCCATGGAAAAGACGCCTGCGGAACTCCGACATCTGTTGGGCGATCTGTTCCTCGGATCGATCTTTACGCTACAGTCAGATCACTGCGCTACGGAAAAAGAAGTCTGGCCCGACAGCGGTCCGCGCTACCTGCTGTGGTGGCCCACAGAGGTCATGTTCCCTGCAGATGCCACGCCTGAAGACCTCCTGTCAAAGATCTCGCCAACAGAACGCCTGCTGGAAGGCGGTATGCCAAAGCTTGGCATTGAGTCCATCATCGACACGGCAGAAATAGGCTCCTGCCAGCTCTTCTATGCATTTGAAAACGGAATACTGCTCGTGTCGTTTGATTGGGGCTGGCTGATCGCTGAAAAACAGTGACCGCAGCATGGAAGACAGGGGCAATCCGATCTTTCCTGTCCTGCCGGATAAACCAGAAAGCAGCGCCGGCCGCATTATGCGGCCGGCACTGTCTTTGCTTATGCCCGCTCTATTCCTGCATCAGGATCACCGTCATCACGAGCTTTCCCTTTTCAAGAAAGATGTAGAGGACGGTCTCATCGCCGGGCACGGCGTAAACGGTCTTCCCATCCAGAGGATAACTCTCATAACAGGTGTCCGCTTCACGGTTCGTTTCCAGTTCCCCGGTCGGCACGTGATCCCGGCCGACATAACGGACCGACCCGATCTCGATCGCACCTTCCGGCAGCGTTTCAACCGAACTCGCGGCGTCTGCCCCCAGCAGATACCGCCGTCCGTTGTGGATCAGGATGCGGTTCTGCCCGATCGCCTCCGTCACGTAGCGCGCGACGTACCGGTCGACGTCCCACATCACCTCGCCGTCCTGTGTCACGGTGATCAGAACGTAGATCACGTCCGGACAGTCGTCGGATGTGTAGACCGTTCCTTCATATTTCAGGTCCGACCACGGGCCGGGGCTGTCGTTGGAGTTCACCATGGGCACTTCATCCAGGTCGGCGTACCGAACGAACCCCTCAGGGATCCACTCCTCGCCCTGCGCGAATCTGCCCCTGCCGGACTCCCAGACGTCGTCCGTCCTTTCCCTCACCATCTCCGCCCAGCGGTACTCCTTCCCGCCGAGCAACAGCCACTGTGATCCCATGACGTCCCAATGGGATATGGCCCAATCGGGGAAGTCCGGTTCCGTCTGCCCGTCGGAAAGGAACGCCGGCACGGTTATGACGTCATAGTCCTCCCAGTCTGCCGTATCCACCCCCGGTCTTGAATACAGCGTGTTGTTTCCGCGGATCACGAACGTATACGCGGGTCCGTACAGGCCCGTCTCCGGTACGTAATCGTAGGAAAATCCGGCTGTGACGATATCCTGCCGCGACACCTTATACTGCCGGCAGAATGCCTCCTCCACGGTCCCGTAAGGTATCAGCTCGTACCTATCCTCCTGTACGAGCGCGTCCCTGCGCAGGCAGGAGACGACGCAGCTGTCGTCTTCGCCATACACTTCCAGGGCGACAGTCTGTGCCAGGATCTCTTCTGCGCCTTCCTCCGTCTTTCCCCGCGCCTGCACGATCTCGTAATGGGCCAGCTGCTGACCCAAAAAGTCATAGTCGCAGACGTACGTCAGTTCGGGATCGGTGATCTGCGCATATTCCAGCATGGCTGTCATGACGGGATCGGAGCCCATCAGTTTTTCCATGAATTCCGTGTCCGCCCTATGCTCTGATATCCCCTTGCATTGATAACTGACAGACATTTTAGGCGCTCCCGCCGGCGCTCCTGAGATCAGCGGCACATGCAGGCTGGCGTTGTGATATCTGTACCCTTCCTTGCTTTCACCGGGTTCCCAGTAATGCAGGGTCACGGTCAGGGCAGCGTCTGTCTGTGTGACCGTACGCTCCGGCAGAAGATCGACCCGCCCTTCCAGATGCTCCAGAACCGTCTCGCACTGCTCCAGGGAGGCTTCCGCGTCCATCGTCTTCTGATAGGACCAGACCGGCAGGCTTCGGACTCCGTCCCCCGGCAGAAGGCCGGGCAGCTTCAGCTCCGTCTGTACGTCCCTGAATATCAGGGTGCTGTACGCTTCCGTCAGTCCTGCCCCTGCGCCGTAATATGGTCCCGTATATCCGGTCTCCCTTTCCGGCGGGGCGGGATCGTCCGCAGGGGTCGTTTCTCCGGTGGGCCTCTCCTCCGTCCCCTGCCCGTTATCCTGTGACGGTGCGTTCTCCCCTTCGGCGGCAGGAGGCTTCTGCGGCGCTTCCGGCTCCGTGAACGCCGCGGGCCCATCTTCCGGCGGGTTTTCCGTCCGCTGCCGGAGCGCGGAGGGGATCGCCATCGACAGGACGATCACAAGACAGGCCGCCGCCGCCAGAAAGCCCCTTCGAACGCGCCTTCTGTGTACCGTCGGGCGCTCCGACAGCACTTCTTCGATATAAGCTCCATCGATCTCACCCAAAGCTTCCAGCCAGAGTTCGGCGCTCATCTGCCAAGCCCCCTTTCTTCCAGGTACTCTCTGCATCTGCGGCGAAGGCGGGAAAGCCGGACGGAAACGTTTTTCTCGGTCAGCCCGGTTTCCCGGCTGATCGTCCCGTGACTTTCAAAAAACCAGTACCTCCGCAGGAAGAGTTTCCGGTCCATGGCGGACAGCGTATCGAGAAACCTCTGTATCGTCTGAACGATCTCCTCCCGTTCTACGCGTTCCGCCACCGGATCCTCTTTTCCCGTCACTTCCTCCCATTCATGCAGAGCCAGGTCATACTCACTGTTTCTCTTTGCCGCTTTCTTTTTGTGATAGCAGTTCAGGGAAACGTTCCGGACGACGCCGCATAGGAAGGCCGACAGCGATCGCGGCCGGGTGGGCGGGATCGCGTTCCACACGCCGAGATACGCTTCGTTGACGCATTCCTCGGCGTCGCGCTTATCGCAGACGATCCGCAGGGAAAGCTGATAGCACAGTTTTCCGTACTGTTTTTCCAGCTCCCGGAGCGCCTGCTCCTGCCGTTCAAACAGCAGCTCGATGATCTTCGCGTCTTCCACGTCTTCGCCTCCCTTCATCCTATAAGTAGGCTTTTCTGCAGAATCCCTACATCCGATCCTTTTCGCCGGTTCAGCATCCTTTCCTGCCATGATTGTAAAACGCAGCGCCACCGGATCCGGTGGCGCTGCGCGATTTGTTCCGTTACTGTTTCAGCTGACGTCTGCGGTTCAGATTCAGCGTACCCTCGTTCATGTCGTCCAGCCACTCCAGCGCTTTGGCCAGACCGAAGGCCACGCACATGTCCGGATCGTCGGCGATCCGCACCGGGATCTCCGTACGCGTTTCCAGCAGCCGGTCGAACCCCCACAGGCAGCTTCCCCCGCCTGTCATGACGATGCCGTTGGTCGTAATGTCCGCAATCAGCTCCGGCGGCGTACTTTCCAGCACGCGGATCACTGCCTCTACGATGCGTTCTCCCGTCTCCTCCAGCGCTTCCAGCGTCTCGTTGGAATTCAGCTCGATCGTCCTCGGCAGACCGGTCATCAGACATCTCCCCTTTACTTCTACGGCGGCGACGTCCTCCCTCGGAAAGATGCAGCAGATCTGCCTCTTCAGCTCCTCCGCCGTAGCATCCCCGATCATCAGATTGTATTTGCGCCTCACGTAGCGGATCAGCGCCTCGTTGAACGCGTCTCCCGCCACTTTGACGGAGTCGGATTCCACCACGCCGTTGAGCGACAGCACCGCCACGTCCGTAGTTCCTCCTCCCACGTCTACCAGCATTTTTCCATCCGCTCCGCTGAGGTCCAGGCCGGCTCCCAATGCAGCGGCCAGCGGAGTCTCCATCAGATAGACCTTTCTCGCTCCCGCTTCCATGCCCGCGTCGATGACCGCCCGCTCCTCGACCTCGGATATCCCGGACGGGATCCCGATGAGCATGCGCGGCTTGAGCAGGCTGAAGGAAGTTACGCTCTTGACCATTTCCCGCAGCATTCGTTCCGTCATCTCGTAATCGGAGATGGCGCCGGCTTTCATCGGATCGATGGCTACGATGTTCGCCGGCGTCCTGCCCAGCATCTTCTGGGCTTCCATGCCGTATCTGAGCAGACGGCCCGTATTCTTATCCATCGCCACAACGGAGGGTTCCCGCAGGATGACGCCCTTTCCCCGGGCGGCGATCCGTACATTGGCCGTGCCCAGGTCGATGGCAAGATCTCTTTCAAACAGGCTCATACGCTGGTTCTCCCCTCACTGAATTCTGTCCGGCGGCGTGAGAAGTCCGTCCGCCAGTCTGGCTCTCAGGCCGCTGTACCGCCGGGAACGGCGGTTATTCTCCACCATGCGCGTCAGGATCCCTTCATTGCCCACAATGACCAGCAGCTCTCTGGCTCTCGTTATCGCCGTATACAGCACGCTTCTCGTCAGGAGCCGCGGAGAGGCGTCCAGACATACCAGAACGACCGCCCGGTACTCGCTGCCCTGGGCCTTGTGCACGGTCAGCGCCCAGGCAGGCTCCAGTTCTCCCAGCTGCTCGAACATGTAGCTGACCTGCTTGTCGTCATAGTCCACCGTGACCGTTTCCCGCTGTTGATCGATGGCGCGGATCACACCCACGTCCCCGTTGAACACGCCGTTTCCGACGACGCGGCCGTCCGGTGATTTCCACATTATATCATAGTCGTTGCGGGTTTGCATCACCTTGTCTCCCTCTCGAAAGACAAAGTCCCCCCAGCTTTTTTCTCTTTTTCCCTTATCCGGCGGATTCAGTGCCTCCTGCAGACGTCGGTTCAGGTTCTCCGTACCCAGTTCCTGTTTGCGGGAAGGGCAGAGGACCTGGATCTCTCCCATCGGGATCCCCATGTTCTCCGGCAGCCGTTCCCGGCACAGTTCCAGTACCGTCTCCGCCGCTCGGTTCACGTCCGACCGCCGCAGGAAGAACAGATCTCCGCCCTCGTTCTTCCACTCCGGTACCGTTCCCCCGTTGATCTGGTGGGCCGTGCGCACGATCTTGCTGGATTCCGCCTGTCGGAAGATCTCCGTCAGCCGTACGGTACATACCGCTCCGCTGCGGATGACGTCGCCGAATACGTTGCCCGGCCCTACGGACGGAAGCTGATCGGCGTCCCCTACCAGGATCAGCCGGCACCCGGGCGGCAGGGCCCGCAGCAGGGAGGAAAACAGAAGGATGTCCACCATGCTCGTTTCATCCACGATGACGGCGTCACACTCGAGCGGGTCGTCTTCGTTGTGATCGAAGCGCAGCGTTTCCCCTTCGCCGGGAGTAACTCCCAGCATGCGGTGTATGGTGGCGGCCTCACGGCGGCAGACCTCGCTGAGCCTCTTGGCCGCACGGCCCGTCGGCGCACACAGAAGCGTTCGGACGTGCATGTGGTCGAACAGCGCCAGGATGCCCCGTACACAGGTCGTTTTTCCCGTTCCCGGGCCTCCCGTCAGTACCATGACGCGGTTCGATGCCGCCTTTTCCACCGCCGTCCTCTGTCCCTGCGAGTAGACGACGGCCTGCTCCCTTTCGATCCGATCGATCAGCTGATGCGTCCTCTCGTCGGGAAAGGCGGTGTTGCCCGCCATTTCCGTCAGCCGTACGGCCGCGTCCCTCTCGGCCCGGTACAGTTCCTCCAGGTAACAGGCCTCCTGTCCGGCCACTTCCTCGAGGATCACGTCTCCGGTCTCGTACAGGACGCTCAGCGCTTCCTCCACGGGTTCCGTCTGCGTATCCAGCAGCTGTGCCGTGGCCTCCACCAGTTTCCTGCGGGGAAGAAAAACATGACCGTTATTCATATTGTGGGCCAGTTCGAACAGCAGAGCCGCCTCCATGCGCTGAGGAGAATCTCCCTCAAAGCCCATGTCCAGCGCCATAGCGTCCGCCTCAAAGAATTCCGCTCCGAAGGCTGTCAGCACATAGGGATTCTCCCGCACCATCTCTATCGCCTGTTCTCCGGCATGGTGATACATCTGTACGGCGACGAAGGGCCTCACCCCGTACTGGTTCAGCATCTCCATCAGCCGGCGCAGACAGATCTGCCTGCGAAAGGCCTCTCCGATCTCAGCGGCCCGCTTCTCACTGATGCCCCGGATCTCCGCCAGACGAAGGGGGTCGTTTTCCAGTACCTCCAGCGTCCTGCTTCCAAAACGATCCACGATCTCCCGGGCTTTGGCCGGCCCCACGTATTTCAGAGAGCCCGCCGCCAGGTATCGGAAGATGGCTGCCGTACCCGTGGGCAGCCGTCGAACCACATAATCCGCCTGAAACTGCTGGCCGTAGGAGGTGTGTTCCTTCCACCGGCCGGTGAGTTCCAGCTCCTCCCCGGGGGATATGCCCGGCATGCAGCCGACGCAGGTGACGGTCTCACCGGCAACGTCCACCCGAAGCACGGCGTACCCGTTTTCCGGATTCTGATAGATCACGGTCGAAGCGACGCCCTGAATGGTGATCCCATCCTCTCTCTTCTCCACGGTCACTCCTCACCCCTGAGGCGAATGATCCTGTCACGCAGTTCCGCCGCATACTCGAATTCCAGCATCTTTGCCGCCTCCTTCATCTTCTTTTCCAGCCTCTCTATGGCCTCTTCCCGCTCCCGTCGGGTCATGCGCACGCCGGCTTCCGTATGGACGGAAGTCCCTTTGCTGTCGGAGATCTCCAGCAGATCCCGCACACTTTTGATGATGGTCCGGGGCACGATCCCGTGGGCCTCGTTGTACGCCTGCTGCTTTGCCCGGCGTCGTTCCGTTTCGTCGATGGCCGCCCGCATGCCGGGCGTCACGGTGTCCGCGTACATGATGACCGTACCGTCCGCGTTTCTGGCCGCCCGGCCGATGGTCTGGATCAGCGAAGTCTCACTGCGCAGGAAGCCTTCCTTGTCCGCGTCGAGGATCGCCACCAGAGAGACCTCCGGCAGGTCCAGCCCTTCCCGAAGCAGGTTGATGCCCACAAGCACGTCGAATTCCCCGAGGCGGAGATCCCGGATGATCTCCATACGTTCCATGGCGTCGACCCCGTGGTGCATGTACCGCACCCGGATGCCCACGCCGGTGAAGTATTCCGTCAGATCCTCCGCCATCTTCTTTGTCAGAGTGGTGACGAGCACCCGTTCCCCGCGGGCCGTTCTTTCGCTGATCTCGCCGATCAGGTCGTCGATCTGGCCCTGCACCGGACGCACGATCACTTTGGGATCCAGCAGGCCCGTCGGCCGGATGACCTGTTCCGCGATGCGGGCCGAGCGTGAGCGTTCGTACTCTCCGGGCGTGGCCGATACGTAGCAGACCTGATGGATGCGGTCCCTGAATTCATCGAAGGTCAGAGGACGGTTGTCAAAAGCGGAGGGCAGCCGGAACCCGAATTCCACGAGGCTTTCCTTTCTCGCCCGGTCTCCGGCGTACATGGCCCTCACCTGAGGCAGCGTGACGTGGCTCTCATCGATGAACGTGATGAAATCCTTTGGAAAATAATCCAGAAGCGTCATGGGGGGAGACCCGGGTGCCCTGCCGGAAATGACCCGGCTGTAGTTTTCGATCCCCGTGCAGTACCCCAGTTCCTTCATCATCTCCATGTCGTAGGTCGTCCGCTGATGGATGCGCTGGGCCTCGAGCAGCTTCTGCCGGCTTTCAAACCAGGCGACGCGCTCCTGCATCTCCCGGCCGATCTCCCCTATGGCACGCTCCATCTTCTCCGCTGTCGTCACGTAGTGACTGGCGGGATAGATGGCCACGTGAGAAACGCTGTTCAGCGCCTGTCCGGTCACGGTGTTGATCTCGCTGATGCGATCGATCTCATCTCCGAAAAACTCGACCCGTACGGCTTTTCCGTGGGCGTAAGCCGGATAGATCTCCACCGTATCGCCGCGAACGCGGAACTTGTTCCTCTCAAAGGCCAGATCGTTGCGTTCGTAGCGGATCTCCACCAGCTTTTTCAGAAGCTCGTCCCGGTCTCTCGTCTGGCCGACCCTCAGGGAGATCACCATATTGGCGTAGTCGATGGGATCGCCCAGCCCGTAAATGCAGCTGACGGACGACACTACGATCACGTCTCTGCGCTCAAAAAGGCTCGACGTCGTGCTGTGCCGCAGGCGTTCGATCTCATCGTTGATGGCGCTGTCCTTCTCGATATAGGTATCCGTATGGGGGATGTACGCCTCCGGCTGATAGTAATCATAATAGCTGACGAAATACTCCACCGCGTTGTCCGGGAAAAACTCCTTGAACTCCGAACACAGCTGGGCCGCCAGCGTCTTGTTGTGCGCCAGCACCAGCGTCGGCCGCTGCAGCTTTTCGATCACCTTGGCCATGGTATAGGTCTTGCCGCTGCCGGTGACTCCCAGCAGCGTCTGCTCCTCCAGCCCGAGGGAAAACCCCTCCGCGATGGAGGCGATGGCCTCCGGCTGATCACCGGAGGGTTCATATTCGCTTTTTACCTTGAATTCCGGCATGGCTTTTCCTCATTCCCGATCCATCAGACCGGCATCAGCAAAGGAGAAGGAATCGTCGTTTCCCACGATGACGTGGTCAAGCAGCTTCACTCCCACTTTCTGCAGCAGTTCCCTGATCTGCTCCGTCGTTTCAATATCCGCCCGGGACGGCCGCAGCCGCCCGCTGGGATGGTTGTGCGCCAGGATAACTCCCGTAGCGCTGTGGCTCAGAGCAAATTCCACCAGTTTTGAGAGAGGTACTCCCGCGCTGGCCGCGGTCCCTTCGGAGAGTTTCACTGTTCCGATCAGCTTCAGCCGGTTGTTCACGGCAAAAGCGTACACGGCCTCCTCCCGGCTGCCATAGAATTCCGATTCGATCAGTTTCCTGGCCTTCTCCGTAACTCTCACCGAAGAGTCAAGGATGTCCCCTTCCTTCGTTTCGGCACGGCTTTTCATATAACGGCGGGCCAGCTGCGGGATCAGGCGGAGCACATAGGCCGTCTGCTCTCCCACGCCGGCCACCTCTTTCAGTTCCTTTGCCGGCGCTTCCAGCACCCCCGCCAGGGAGTGGAACCGCCCGATCAGTTCATGGGCCAGAGGATTCGTATCCTTTCTCGGGTTGGTGAGATACAGCAGGACTTCCAGGACTTCATGCTCCTGCAGGCTGTCAAGTCCGATCTTCTCTACCTTTTCCCGCATCCGTTCTCTGTGTCCGTCGTGGATCCCCATGCCGTTCCCTTCCTTCCCCGATCCGGGCCGTCTGCCCGGCATTATTTCCGTGCTCCGCTTCCGTCCGGAAAGAGCAGCGGCCTGAGAAACTGCCCGGTATAGCTTTCCTCATGCCGGGCCACCTGCTCCGGCGTTCCCGCGCAGACGATCTTCCCGCCGTCATTTCCGCCCTCCGGCCCCAGATCGATCACATAATCGCAGGACTTGATCACATCCAGATTGTGCTCGATCACCACCACGGTGTTCCCAGCGTCCGTGAGCCGCTGCAGCACGTCCAGCAGGCGGTGGACGTCTGCCGTGTGCAGCCCGGTGGTGGGCTCATCCAGAACGTACATCGTTCGTCCGGTGGCTCGCTTGCTCAGCTCCGTGGCCAGCTTGACCCGCTGCGCCTCCCCTCCGGACAGGGTGGTGCTCGGCTGCCCCAGCCGGATGTATCCCAGGCCGACGTCCAGCAGCGTCTGCAGCCGGTCCCGGATCTTCGGCAGGTTTTCAAAGAAAGCGAAGGCCTCCTCCACCGTCATATCCAGCACCTGGGAGATGTTCTTCCCCTTATACCGCACTTCCAGCGTCTCCCGGTTATACCTCTGGCCCCGGCACACGTCGCAGGGAACGTAGATATCCGGAAGAAAGTGCATCTCGATCTTGATCAGACCGTCTCCGGCACAGGCCTCGCATCGGCCGCCCTTCACGTTGAAGCTGAATCGGCCCGGACCGTATCCTCTGGCTTTCGCGTCCTGCGTAGAAGCAAACAGATCGCGAATGTCGTTGAACAGATTGGTATAGGTGGCGGGATTGGAGCGGGGGCTCCTTCCAATGGGGGACTGATCGATGCTGATCACCTTGTCCAGATGTTCCGTTCCCTCCACGCCCCCGCATTTTCCGGGCCGGATCTTTGCCCGGTTCAGTTCTCCCGCCAGCGATTTGTACAGGATCTCGTTCACCAGCGACGATTTTCCGCTGCCAGAGACCCCGGTGACACAGGTCATCACTCCCAGCGGGAAAGCCGCGTCTATGTGCTTGAGGTTGTTTTCCGCCGCGTCGCGGATCACCAGCATCTTTCCCGTTCCCTTCCTTCTTTCGGAAGGAACGGGGATCTTCTTTGTTCCCTTCAGATACTGCCCGGTGATGGATTCTGGACAGGCCATGATCTGCTCCGGCGTTCCCTCGGCGACGACGGCCCCGCCGTGCACGCCTGCTCCAGGCCCGATGTCCACCACATGATCGGCGGCACGGATGGTATCCTCGTCATGCTCTACGACCACTACGGTGTTTCCCATGTCCTTCAGTTCCTTCAGCGTGGCCAGCAGCTTCGCGTTGTCCCGCTGATGCAGCCCGATGGAGGGTTCGTCCAGAATGTACAGCACGCCGATCAGCGCCGACCCGATCTGGGTCGCGAGCCGGATCCGCTGCGCCTCCCCGCCGGAAAGCGTTCCGGCCTGACGGCTGAGGGTGAGATATCCCAGCCCTACGCTGTTCAGGAAGCCCAGTCTTGCGCGGATCTCCCGCAGGATCTGCCCGGCGATCACGGCCTGCTGTCCTTCGAAGCGGAGCCCTTCGATGAACCCCAGCGCGTCCGTAACGGACAGGTCGGTAAAGCGGGCAATGTTCATGCCGCCCACCGTGACGGCCAGGACCTCCGGCTTCAGCCGGTCGCCCCCGCACTCCGGGCAAGGATGTTCGCTCATATACTGCTCCAGCTCCCAGCGCATGGACATGCTCTGGGTCTCCTTGTATCGGCGCTGAAGGTTGTTCACGATCCCCTCAAAGGGCTGAGAAAGCGTTCCCTTCCCCCGTTCTCTCTCATAGGTCAGAGACAGCTTCTCCCCTCTGGTCCCATACAGAATGACGTCCAGCACGCCCTCCGGAAGATCCCGGATCGGCGTGCTCAGCTTGAACCTGTACTTCTTCGCCAGCGCGTCAAAATACATTCTGGCAATGCTGTCGTCCTTCACGCTGCCCCAGCCGCTGGCGGTGATCGCCCCCTCCAGGATGCTCATGCTCCGGTTCGGGATGATGATCTCCGGATCCACCTGCAGCACGCTGCCCAGGCCGGTACAGTGAGGGCACGATCCGTACGGTGCGTTGAAGGAGAACATCCTCGGCGTCAGTTCCTCTATGGACACGCCGCAGTCCTCGCAGGCGTAGTTCTGAGAAAACAGGATCTCCTTGTTCTCAGAGACGAGATCCGCGATGACCAGTCCGCCGGAAAGGCCGGACGCCGTCTCCACGGAATCCGTCAGCCGGCGCTGCATGTCCGCCCGTACCACCAGGCGGTCGACGACGATCTCGATGTTGTGCTTCTGGTTCTTGTCCAGCGCGATCTCTTCCCCAAGATCGTACATGTTCCCGTCGACCCGCACTCGGACATATCCGCTTTTCCGTGCGTCGGTGAACACCGCCCGGTTCTCGCCCTTTCGCGAGCGTACCACCGGTGCCAGGATCTGAAGATGGGTCCCCTCCGGCAGCGCCATGATCTGATCCACGATCTGATCCACCGTCTGCCGGCGGATCTCTTTTCCGCACTTCGGGCAGTGAGGGATCCCTACGCGGGCCCACAGCAGCCGCAGGTAGTCGTAGATCTCCGTCACGGTTCCGACGGTGGAACGTGGATTCCGGCTGGTGGTCTTCTGGTCGATGGCAATGGCAGGGCTCAGCCCTTCGATGAGGTCTACGTCCGGCTTTTCCATCTGCCCGAGAAACTGCCTGGCGTAGGACGAGAGGGATTCCACGTAACGCCGCTGCCCTTCCGCATACAGGGTATCAAAGGCCAGAGAGGATTTCCCGCTCCCGGAAAGCCCGGTAAATACCACCAGTTTTTCCCTGGGGATCTCGATATCGATGTTTTTCAGATTGTTCGTGCGGGCCCCTTTGATCCTGATGACGTCCTGCATGATGCCCTGCCCCCTTTTCCGGCCGTGTCCGCCGTTCCCGCGGCAGACGTAGTATTTTATTATACTATGGTTCGACTTCCTCTTCAATCGCTTTTTATGACAGGAAACTCCTCCCGTTCCGTCCGGGAGTCGGAATGGATTCCCTCGCGACAGGCAAAAAACAGGCAGCCGGGAACCCCGGCTGCCTGCTTTTTGTTTTTCGTCCGGAGGGCCGCTCGCCCTCTTCTTCATTCCTCCGTAAACAGAGGGGTAGAGTAGTACCGGTCTCCGCTGTCCGGCAGCAGTGCGACGATGACCTTTCCCTTGTTTTCCGGCCTTCTGGCCAGCGTGATGGCTCCGAAGAGCGCGGCCCCGGAGGAAATGCCGACGGAAATGCCTTCCTTCCTGGCCAGAAGTCTGGCTGTCGCAAAAGCATCCGTATTGGAAGCTTTGAATACTTCGTCATACACTGCCGTGTTCAGCACGTCCGGCACAAAGCCCGCTCCGATGCCCTGGATCTTATGAGATCCGCTGCGCCCCTCGGACAGGACGGGAGAATCCTCGGGTTCCAGCGCAACGATCTTTACGGCAGGATTCTGCTCCTTGAGGTATTCGCCCGTGCCGGTCACTGTTCCGCCGGTACCGACGCCCGCGATGAAGATATCCACCTTGCCGTCCGTGTCTCTCCAGATCTCCGGGCCGGTGGTAGCCTTGTGGATCGCCGGATTGGCCGGGTTCACGAACTGTCCGGGGATGAAGGCTCCTGGGATCTCCGCCGCCAGTTCCTCCGCCTTCGCGATGGCTCCCTTCATGCCTTTGGCTCCCTCCGTAAGTACCAGCTCGGCGCCGTAGGCTTTGAGTATGTTCCTGCGCTCCACGCTCATGGTCTCCGGCATGGTGAGGATGATGCGATAACCCTTGGCCGCCGCGATGGCCGCCAGGCCGATCCCGGTATTCCCGGACGTGGGCTCTATGATGACGGAATCTTCCTTCAGCTGCCCTCTGGCCTCGGCGTCCTCGATCATCGCCTTCGCGATGCGGTCCTTGACGCTTCCCGCCGGATTGAAATACTCCAGCTTTACCAGCACCGTTGCCTCGAGCCCCAGTTCCTTTTCGATATTCGTGACCTCCACCAGGGGAGTGTTCCCTATGAGGTCCAGCGTTCCTTTATAGGTATTTGACATGTCGGTTCCTTCCTTTCTTCATTTCGCCTGGGCGGCGGCAAAGCCTCTCTCCAGGTCCGCGATGATATCGTCGATGTGCTCCGTTCCGATAGACAGACGGATCGTATTCGGCCGGATCCCCTGATCCAGCAGTTCCTCCTGCGTGAGCTGAGAGTGGGTCGTGGACGCCGGGTGGATCACCAGGCTCTTCACGTCCGCCACATTGGCCAGCAGGGAGAAGATCTTCAGACCGTCGATGAACTTCCAGGCCTCCTCCTGTCCCCCCCGGATGTCGAAGGTAAAAATGGACGCTCCGCCGTTGGGGAAATACTTCTCATACAGCGCGTGGTCCGGATGATCCGGCAGGGAGGGGTGGTTTACCTTCTCCACCAGCGGATGCTGCGCCAGATACTGCACGACCTTCTTCGTATTCTCCGCGTGCCGCTCCAGCCTGAGAGAAAGTGTCTCCACGCCCTGCAGCAGCAGGAAGGCGTTGAACGGGGAGATGCAGGCTCCCGTATCCCGGAGCAGGATCGCCCGGATGAACGTCACGAAAGCGGCCGGCCCCACGGCGTCATAAAAGGATACGCCGTGATAGCTCGGATTCGGGGCGGCAATGTTCGGGTACTTCCCGCCGGCGCTCCAGTCAAACTTCCCGGATTCCACGATGACGCCGCCCAGCGTCGTCCCATGTCCGCCGATGAACTTCGTTGCCGAATGCACGACGACGTCCGCACCGTGTTCGATGGGCCGGATCAGATATGGCGTGCCGAACGTGTTGTCCACGACGACGGGCAGCCCGTGGGCGTGGGCGATCGCCGCAATGGCGTCGATGTCCGGGATATCACTGTTGGGATTGCCCAGCGTTTCCAGATAGACGGCCTTTGTGTTCTCCCGTATGGCGTTTTCCACTTCCCTCAGATCATGGGCGTCCACGAACGTGGTCTCGATGCCGTACTGGGGCAGCGTGTGGGCCAGCAGATTATAGCTGCCTCCGTAAATGGTCTTCTGCGCCACGATGTGCCCGCCCCCCGCGGCCAGCGCTTCGATCGTGTAGGTAATGGCCGCCGCGCCGGAGGCCAGCGCCAGCGCCGCGCTGCCGCCCTCGAGGGCCGCCAGCCTCTTCTCCAGCACGTCCTGCGTGGAGTTGGTCAGCCGACCGTAGATGTTGCCGGCGTCGGCCAGTCCGAAGCGGTCCGCCGCATGCCGGCTGTTGTGAAAGACGTAGGACGTCGTCTGGTAGATGGGCACCGCCCGCGCGTCCGTGGCCGGGTCGGCCTGCTCCTGTCCTACATGCAGCTGAAGTGTTTCAAATCTGTATTCGCTCATTCTCCTGTTCTCCTTTAATATAAACTATATTTTACTATTTTCAGAACTGCAGATTCCCGTTCGTGCGTTCGCTTCCGATCGTCCCGATCCCGAAAAACAACACCCGGGAACTTCATGAACAAGCTCCCGGGCAAATGACATACGATCTTCAGCGGCGACATCGTATCTTACAGAGGCGCGCGGCAGAGCAGCCTGACGCCCCGGCCATGCTATATGCCCGGGAGTTGAACATTCGACAACATGTGAAGCTGCTCTGTCTGTCGGCTGCGGTTCTGATCATCTTCGGCGCCTCCTTTTCTGTGATTTGTGGTTACTGTATCACCATCCGCCTACTATGTCAATAGGTTTATAGAAACTTTTTTCGGGAAAGCCCGGAAACTCCGCTTCTTATCCTTCTTTTCCCGTCCTTTTCCTGTAATCTTCCAGTGCGGACTGTATTGCTTCCTCCGCCAGCACGCTGCAGTGCATCTTATAGGCCGGCAGACCGTCCAGGGCCTCGGCCACCGCCTGGTTCGTCAGCTTCATGGCCTCCGACACGGGCTTCCCCTTGATGAGTTCCGTGGCCATGGAACTGGAGGCAATGGCGCTCCCACAGCCGAAAGTCTCGAATTTCACATCCCGGATGATATCGTCCTCGATCTTCAGATACATCTTCATGATATCTCCGCATTTCGCGTTGCCGACTTCTCCTATGCCGTTGGCGTCTTCGATGATGCCGACGTTCCGTGGATTGCGGAAATGATCCATCACTTTTTCACTGTATAAAGCCATTCTCACTGCCTCCTTACAGAATGAATTTCTTTTTCCCGGACGTCAGGTCTCTCCAGATGGGAGAGATGCCCCGGAGATATTCCACGACTTCCTTCACGGAGCGAACGATCGTCTCCGCCTGTTCGTCCGTGATGTCCTCCCCGATGCTCAGGCGCAGCGACCCGTGGGCGACGTCGTGAACGCGCCCGATCGCCAGAAGAACGTGGCTCGGATCCAGAGAGCCCGACGTGCAGGCGCTGCCGGAGGATGCCGCGATGCCTTTATCATCCAGAAGCAGCAGCAGAGATTCTCCTTCGATGCCTTCAAAACAGAAGTTTACGTTTCCCGGCAGCCGGCGCTCTGCATCTCCGTTGAGGGCCGAATGGGGGATCGTCTTCAGTTCCGCGATCAGCCGGTCCCGGACGGCCGTAAGACGGGCCGCGTTCGCTTCCCGCGCACCGTCCGCTTCCTTCAGTGCCGCCGCCATGGCGGCGATGCCCGGTACGTTCTCCGTTCCGGCGCGCCTTCCGCGCTCCTGAGCTCCGCCCTCGATAAGATTGGTGAGTCGGACGCCCTTTCTGGCATACAGAAAGCCGACGCCTTTCGGCCCATGGAACTTGTGGGCGGACGCAGACAGCAGATCGACGCAGTCCTCCGCAACATTCACCGGGATATGCCCTACCGCCTGGACGGCGTCCGTGTGGAACAGCACGTTCCTGGCCCGGCATATCGCACCGATCTCCCGGATGGGCTGGATCGTTCCGATCTCATTGTTGGCGTACATGATGGATACGAGACAGGTGTCCTCCCGCAGGGCGGCCTCCACCTCTTCCGGCCGGACGATCCCGTTTTCGTGGACGTCCAGCAGGGTAACTTCATAGCCTTCCTGTTTCAGCCGCTCCAGCGTATGGAGAACGGCGTGGTGTTCGAACGCTGTGGAAATGATATGCTTTTTCCCCGCTTTCGCCCCCAGCGCCGCGGCAGATCGTATCGCCTGATTGTCCGCTTCGCTTCCCCCGGAGGTAAACAGGATCTCCTTTGCGTCGGCGCCGATCACGGCAGCCACGTCTTTTCTGGCCGCCTCCAGCACATCCTTCGCCCGCTGTCCGTGTTCATACAGGCTCGACGGGTTGCCCCAGCATTCTTCGGCCACGGAAATCATGGCCCGCACGGCAGCCGGACTCATTTTCGTCGTGGCTGCGTTATCTGCATAAATCACTTTTTCTGCTCCTTCCCTGTGATCTGGCACGATTATATCCCCATTTGCCTACTATGTCAATAGGTTAAACCGCGTCTTCTCTTGATTTGCCTATTTACCCACTGTATAATAGGAGCAGTATCCGAGAGGAGGCGATTTCATGATCTCAACAAAAGGAAGATACGCGATCCGGGTTCTGATCGATCTGGCGGAAAACGACAGCGGGGGGTATATTCCGCTGAAGGATATCGCCGCCCGGCAGGGGATCTCCAAAAAGTACCTTGAGATCATCGTGAAGGACATGGTCGGCGGAGGGCTTCTCGTCGGAGCCAGCGGGAAGGGCGGCGGCTACAGGCTCTGCCGGAAACCGGAGGAGTATCCCATAGGCGAGATCATAGAACTGATGGAGGGATCCCTCTCCTCCGTAGCCTGTCTGGCAGACGGGGCTGCTCCGTGCCCGAGAGCTGCCGACTGTGAAACGCTGCCCTTATGGGCGGAATACGACCGTCTGACGCACGATTTCTTTTACGGGAAGCGTCTCAGCGATCTTCTGAAACCTGGGGCTCGCGCCTGACGCCGGGCACCGCTGTTTTCCGGCAGCCTCTTGCGGGAATCGCGGTGCCGGTCTATAGTGGGGATACACTTATCTCAGGAGGTCTTCCGTCATGATCACCCGCATGATCGATCTGCAGATCGGCGACAGCTTTACCGATTACTTTGTCATATCCGATATCCATGTGCGCAGCGACCGCAACGGCCATCCCTTTCTTACGGCGGTCCTCTCCGATGCTTCCGGCAGCCTTCCCGCCAAAATGTGGGATTATGGGGGTCCTCTCTCGGAAGAAGACAACTCCCGCATCGTCAAGGCACAGGGATCGGTAACCGAATTCAACGGGCTCCCGCAGATCACGATCCGTCAGCTGCGTATCGCCGACGATCGGGACGCCGGCCGCTACCAGCCGGAAGATCTGCTCCCCTGCGCGCCAATCGACACAGAAAAGGCACTGGCAGACGTCAGAGAACTGACGGAGTCCATCGGTGACGCCGACTACCGCCGTGTCGCTCAGGCGATGCTTGACCGGCATCTGGAGACTTTCCGCACCGTTCCGGCCGCCAAGAGCGTCCATCACGAATATCTGCACGGACTGCTGATGCATACCGCCTACATGATGCGTACCGCGGACTATCTGGCCGACCTGTACAGCCATATCATCGACCGGAGCCTGCTTCTTGCGGGCACTCTGCTGCATGACCTTGCCAAGGACAGGGAGTTTTCCTTCTCCCCGCTGGGCCTCGTCTCGGGTTATACCGTCACCGGGGATCTTCTCGGTCACCTGTACCTCGGCGCGAAGGAGACGGCGGAGGTCTGCGGCGAGCTGAACATTCCCGAGGAAAAATCCGTCCTGCTTCAGCACATGATCCTTTCCCATCATGGGGATCCGGAATTCGGTGCCTGTGTACCGCCCCGATGCGCTGAAAGCGAACTCCTGAGTCTGATCGACCGCATCGACAGCCGGATGGAGATCTATACAAAAGCCTGTGAATCCGTACCGGAAGGGAGTTTCAGCGCTCCCGTGTTTTCCCTCGGAAAGTCCGTATATCACCACCCCCTGACGGACTGATCGCACGAATCGGAAAGGCCGAAGCGCTCCCTGACGGGAGGCTTCGGCCTTTCTGCATTTCTTTCTTTCCGTCGTCCGTCACGGAAAATCAAACCGGATGGGCCGGCAGTTGGGCAGGCTCCAGCGGGCATATTCCTCGTTTGTCATCTCGCGAAAATATGTGTACACCACTCTGGCGATCCCGTTGTGCGCTACCAGCAGACGGGTCCTGTCCGGTTCTTCCCTCAGCGCATCCAGCAGATTGTATACCCGCTGTGCCACATGGAGCATGGATTCCCCTCCGCCGCAGCGGCGTGCGAACTGCTGCTTCTCCGAAAGAAAACCCTCTTCCCGGGACGACTGTCCCTCCCAGCACCCGAAATCCTGCTCCTTCAGCCTCCGGTCGATCCTCCAGGGGATTCCCGTCGCCCTGGAAATGATCTCCGCCGTATCCATGGCACGCGTCAGCGGACTGCTCCAGATCTCATCGATATGGACTCCGCTGCGGATCAGTTCCTCCGCCGCTGCCCGCGCCTGCCGGCGCCCGTCCTCCGTCAGTGCGACGTCCGTCACCCCAGCGATCCTGTGCTCCAGATTCCACACGGTCTGCCCGTGTCGGATGAAAAATACGCTGGCCACGTCAGTACCTCCTTCGCTTTTCTGCTCCTCCATCCGGTCCGAACCGGTATTCCCGGAGGAACGGGTCCAGCGGAGCGCCGCGCTCCAGCAGACGCTGCAGGATCTCTCCGCATGCACGGCTGTCGCTGCCTGCGTCATGGTGATCCAACGGGATCCCATACGCCCGGCAGAGCGTAGGAAGCCGGTGATCCGGCAGCGAAGGCAGGAGCTTTCTCGTCATCCGGCAGGTGCAGACGTAGGTCAGCGGAGGCTCCGCGATACCGTATCGAAAAAACAGCTTCCTCAGCACGCCCAGATCGAACGCCGCGTTGTGCGCTACAGCGATGCCGCTGTGCAGAACCGGTCCGATCAGCGGCCACAGTTCCTCAAAAGTCGGCGCATGGGCCACATCCTCCGGCCGGATCCCATGAACGCCTACATTCATCGCATCGAAATCCGCCTCGGGATCCACAAGATAGTGACACGCCTGCTTCGCACAGCCGTCTTCGAACACGCAAAGGCCGATCGAACAGATCGCATCGTTTCTCCTGTTGGGCGTTTCCACATCGAAAGCCACCGTTCGCACGGCCACACCTCTTTTCTCCGGCCTCACAGCCCGCGGACGGCGCATTGACTCACGCCCGCCGACATAGTAAGATAGGTTCAGACATCTTTTTTGTGTGAACTCTGCTTCCTCCTGCGGCTCCCTCAGCTTCTTTTCTCCGCCGGACGAAGAAACCGCAAGGCCGATCCTGCTGTCATTATATAGGGGAATCCTCCCGAATACAAGCGCCGCCGCTGTCAGCGGCCGTCCGAAAGGAGCGATCATTTTGACGTCTTCTGAACTGATCCGCCGGGCGATACGATATGAATCCGTGCCCCGGCCCCCCGTGGCCGTCCTTGACGGCTATAACTGGTTTCTGAAACAAAACGGCATGACGGAACAGGATCTGTACGCCATGTCCGAAGAAGATGCGGCCATCTTCATTCTGGACCAGTATGACCGCATGGGCTCTGATCTGACCTATGTGGGTCCTCTCGCCTCCGGCGCCGTGCGCGAGACCATTTCCGCCATAACGGGGCACACGCCTCCTCTGACGGAGCCCTCCGATGTGCAGGGGCTATCGGCGCAGGATGTTTTCCGGCGGGCGTCGGAGCACCCCCTGTGCCGAAGGCTGGCCGGGCTCCTGCGGGCGATGAACGCCCGGCTGGCCGGTGAAAAGCCTCTTCTTGCCTTTTCCGCAGGCCCGCTGACCTCCGCCGCCGGACTCATGGGGATGGAAGCCCTCATGACGTACCTGACGGAGGATCCGGAAGGGATGGAGAAGGTACTGGATCTGTGCACGGAGATCACGATCGCCGCCCTGCGTTTCCAGCTGGAAAACGGGGCTACGGGCATTTCCATCGCCGACCCTGTTTCCGCCGTCAACCTCATCAGTGAAGAATTCTTTGCCCGCTTCTCCCTGCCCCGCATCCGGAGGATCGCCGGGGAGTTCCGTGACAGAGACCTTCCCGTCATGCTGCACATCTGCGGCAGCAGTTCGCCCCGCATCGCCCCGCTGGTGGGGAGCGGCATCAACATCTACAGCATGGACGACGTGCCGCTGTCCTACGCCTTTGAGCAGGCGCGGGGAGATTTTGCCATTTTCGGCAACCTGAATACCGTTCAGTGCCTGCTCACCCTGTCCCCGGATGCCGTGTATGAAAAGGCCCGGGAACTCTGCCTGTCCGCCCCCTCCGGCTTCATTCTGGCGCCCGGCTGTGATCTTCCGCCGGATACGCCGCAGGAGAACCTTTCTGCCATGATCCGGGCTTCCCGGTCTCTGCGGAAGCCGAAGATCTCCCTGAATCCGGATCCTGAGATCGTAAAGGCCGTGAAGGACGGGCTGAAGAAGAAGGGCGGCTACTGTCCCTGCCGTCTGGAACAAACGGAGGAAAACAAATGCATGTGCAGAGAGTTCCGGGATCAGATCGCCGATCCGGACTACGAAGGATTCTGTCACTGCATGCTGTATTATAAATCTTATGAGGAGGAATGACCCCCATGGCTGAAGTCAAGGTAACGAAGCAGAATTATGAACAGGAGCTGCTGCAGTCGGATATTCCCGTTCTGGTAGATCTGTGGGCCGAATGGTGCGGCCCGTGCCGCATGCTCTCCCCCATCCTGTCGGAAATTGCCGCCGAGAAGGAAGGCGAACTGAAGATCGCCAAAATCAACGTAGATGAGGAGCCGGAGCTTGCCGCCGCTTTCCAAGCCAGCAGCATTCCCATGCTGGTGGTGATAAAACAGGGCAAGGTGACCAACGTTTCCGTGGGATACATTCCCAAGGAACGGGTCCTCGCGCTTCTGTAAAACAGCCTCCCATATACGCAGAACGACCGCCCGCGTTATTCAGACGCAGGGCGGTCGTCTCTATGTCTGTGTTTTTCCCTTCGCCTTTCCGGCGCCGGCGTGACCCAGCATCTGTTTCAGCGCCTCTTCCCTGCCGATCCCCGCCAGCTGCAGACGGTGCGCATAGGCAAGCGCGTCCGTAAAGGCGGGCCCGGGCGTCAGTCCCGCCCGGATCAGATCCTCCCCCTTCACATGGGGACGGCGCATGATCTCCCGGTAGACTTCCAGCCGCTTCCGCAGAAACGGACCGTGATCCGTCACAGGTCCATCCGCGATCCGCCCTCTGTCATCGGCGGCTGCCAGCGCCAGCAGCGCCTCCGGGGCCAGGCACCGGTCGAACATCCGGTTGGTGGTCTTTTCAGGCACTTGGGCCGCCGCTTCCGCGTTGGGCTTCATGTGCAGTTCCGTAAGATTCAGGACCAGCCGGATCAGCTGTTTCTCTGAAGTCAGCCGGCGCAGGAATCTCTCCGCCGGCGCCAGTCCGGCGGTCTCATGCCCGTAGGCGTGCACGATCCCTCCCGCCGTCCGGGTGCAGACGGCCTTCCCCATGTCATGGGTGACCGCAGCCAGCATCAGAGCCAGATCATTCTCCGTGCGGCCGCGAAAGGCCGCTGCTTCCTCCAATACCATGAGCGTATGTTCCCATACGTCCCCTTCCCGGTGCATGTCCGCCCGCTGAGGCACCCCGATCAGATCCCGGACCTCCGGAAACCAGCAGTCCAGCGCGTCCATCCTTCGCAGCACGCGAAAGAAAATCGATGGTTTCGACGCTTTCAGCAGCGCTTTTCTGAGTTCCTCCATGACCCGCTCCGGAGAGAGCGCATCCAGAGAGATCCTGCGGCAGAGCTCTTCCGTCTCCGGCTCCACAGTCATTTCGAACCTCGCCGCCAGCTGTGCGGCGCGCAGTACCCGCAGAGGATCTTCCGGGAACGTTTCCGCCGAAACACAGCGCAGAACACGGTTTTCAAGATCCTTTCGCCCCCCGAACGGATCTGTGAGCTCTCCGGTCAGCACGTCCTTCATTATGGCGTTTACGGTAAAATCCCGCCGCATCGCCGCCTTTTCCGGTCCGATGAAGGGATCCACGTCCACGGAGAAATCCCGGTGCCCGCGTCCGGTCCGTTTCTCCTTTCTGGGCATGGCGATATCCAGATCATGGCCCCTGATGCCGTAGACGCCGAAACTGCGCCCGACGGTGAGGAAGGATCCCAGCCCTTCCAGAACGGTCTCCAGCTGCTCCGGAGTCAGTCCGTGAACCTCCACGTCCACGTCCTTGCTCTCGATCCCGAGCAGTTCGTCCCGTACGCACCCGCCGACGTAGTATACCCGGCCTCTCATTGCGGCGCATTTTTCCGCCAGATCCTCCGCCAGCCGGCGGTCTCCGTCCGCTTCCCTCATGCGATCCCTCCTTCCCTTCGGTTTCCGAATCAGCGAATGCCGCCGACAGGACCCTTCGCATAAATGCCGTCCTGCCGGAGACCCGATCGTGATTGAATTATACTAGCCCGGGGGAAGATTGCAATACCTTAGGAAAACTGACGATGCCTGTGCGCGATACGTTGCTCTCAGCCCCAGTTGTTGCGTAAAAACTGCGGTTGTGCAATAATGTAGCCGGGTGAGATCCTTACAGAGCGTAACATAATAATGGTGCGATACTGCGCAGCCCCAATATCAGATTATTAAGGACTGTTCGTTTTCTTTCCTGAATTTTGCTGAAATCGCAAAATATAGCGCACGTCTTCCTCCAGCTGGTAATTTATTAGGCCTTCTCAATGATATATACTGCGCTGTAAAGAATAGTTGTTTATTGCATTAATATTGGAGTGGCATGGAAAAGTATTAGTGGATAGGAATGAGGTGTTTTTTTGCAGAAGATCAGAAGCCTTGGCACGTATGAGAAGATCATACTTGTTCTTCTTTTGATGATGGTCCTGCTGTTTTCCGTTCTGTATCCCGTCACTATGAGTAAAAAAGGCTTCGCGTACCGCGGGTCCATGCTGACGCCGACGAAAACGGAAGACGGAACGATCTACTCCGGCGCCGTTCGGGGAACGCCGGTATCGTTTGAGGTGTTCAATGACAGGTCGGTCGTGGGCCGGGTGGGAGACCGGATCATCGGGCCATATTCAGTTGCGGAAGACCGTGACGCCGTTCCCAAGGGGCACCCGTGGGAGTCTCTTATGACAGGCGTGGAACTCAGATGCGGAGAGGAGATCGTGTTTCGCGGCGGGATGGTGCGGAGGGATGATGGCACACTGCTTGTAAGCGATGGAGACGACGAGACCGACTGGTTCATCATTACAAGAGAATACGGAGCAGATCCGGTATATGATTCCAAAGGCAATGAGATCGGTCTGGCGAACCCATCTCCTGCGTCCGTCATTGAACTGATGTACGGTCCCAGGCTGTCAAACAAGGGCAGCATCGCCTGGTGGATCGGAGGCATATTCATCTGTGCCCTTACTGCCGTGATCGTGATCTTTGCAAAAGACATGTTCCGTTTCAGGGTCAGCCTCTACGTGCGGAACGCTGCTGACGCGGAACCGTCGGATCTGACTGTCGCCGGATGGTACATTTCATGGACGGTGATGCCGCTTCTCGCGCTGATCGTCTTCATTCTAGGGCTGCGCCAGCCGGGAGGCTGAAACTGACAGAACGCCGGACGCTGACCGGCGTTCTGCTTTTTAAAGTGTAATGAGATTACCCCCGCAGAAATAATGAACCTTTTTCTTTCCTTTGTCGACTTATGCAGTGAAAGGATCCTTTTCAAACCACACGGCATATCCGCGGAAGGGAGGGAGCGCCGCTTGGAGGATGAACAGATCGTCGAGATGCTTTTTGACCGGGACGAACAGGCCGTCGAAGAGCTCCGGCGGAAATACGGCGCCCTGTGCCGGAAGATCGCAGGCTCCGTCCTGCGTTCTCCGGAGGATCAGGAGGAATGCCTGAACGACGCCTGGCTGCAGATATGGAACGCCATTCCGCCTGCCCGGCCGGGGAATCTGCGCGCGTTCATCTGCCGCATCGTCCGGTGCCGGGCGCTGGACACGGTCCGGTACGACACCCGGAAAAAGAGGTGTTCCTCCGGCTTCGTACAGGCGGAAGAGGAGATGGACGCGATCCTTGCCTCGTCCGGTTTTGAAAACGAACTGATCGATGAACTGACGTTTTCTCAGGTGATCGACCGCTGGCTGGAGGGACTGTCTCCCAGAGACCGCGTCGTTTTCGTCCGCAGGTACTGGTTCTTTGATACCGCGTTAGATATCGCGGAAGAAATGAACCTGCCGCAGGGCACGGTGCGGCGCATCCTGCATCAATGCAGGAAGGAACTGGCAAAGGAACTGAAAAAGGAGGATTTGTTATCATGAAAGGTTTCGAGGCATTGGCCTCCATTCAGGAAATGGACGACCGTTTTTTGGACGAGGCGATGGAGTGGAACGAGAAAAGAGGCAGGAGCAGGCTGGGCATCGGGAAAAGGATCGGGCTGATCGCGGCGGCCGTTGTCGTCGTCCTGGCGCTTACGGGCGCCGGGCTGCGGATATTCGAGCCGGATCTGTACGCGCGGTGGATCATGAATCTCGCCGCTGGTCAGAACACCGAGTTCGGACAAAATGAATGGGTGAAAGAGATGCTCGCCGGTCCCAGAGAGGTGATCTATGAGGATGAAACGTTCCGGGTCGAATCTCTCGGCGTGGTCCGCAGCAGCCAGACGTTCCTATTCTCGCTTCTGACCACCGTCAAGGACGGGGAACTGATCGCGAATAAAGAAGACTATATCTATTTCGTCGATCCAATACTCCAATATTCCGACTTCTGTCTGAACGGGCAGCCGGTAGAGTTTTCCGGTTCTGGAGGCGGGGGAGCCGCCTATGACCATGATAACATGCCGTCACTGGCGGAAAATGAGTTTCTGTTTACAGAGATCGTTACCATTGAAACGGAAACTGTCTTCGATGAGTTTTCCCTTGAGATCAGAGAGATCTTTATCTCTATCACTGACAGACAGACGCTGACAGCACCGGAGGACCTCCTGACCGTGATCCCGTTGGATGGCGCCAGATGGACCTGTCAGCTGGGAGAAACCAATGAACTCCCGTCTCTGCTGCTTGATATCAATTCAGACATCACGCAGGATGGGAGGACGTACCACCTGGACAAGATCCGCATCACGCCTTTCAATATCCTGCTTTATACCGACACCGAAGTCGAATGGTGGTACACTGTCCCAAAGCGTCACTACCTCAGTCTTGATTCACTGTCCATCGTGAAAGAGGACGGAACAGAAGCTGCGGTACTGCTGCCAAGAAATGACATCAACAGCCAGGCCGATGGAGAAAAAGCTGCAGAGGTAGTCACAAAGACATTTTCCAACCTCATTCAGCCGGATGAGATCGTCAGGATCTCTCTGGACGGACAGATCATATGGGAAAAAGACAAGTGAATCATGTACGGCGAGCCGGGGAGACTTCTTCAGTCTCCCCGGTCTTTTGCTTATGCCTGTTTTATTTGTGGTAGAATTCAGTAAAAATCATTTTTTCTGATTTTTCGCAACCAATATGACGTTTCAAACGATTATTTAGTGTAACGAGCCCGGAAGGGAGGGAACGGCGATGGATGCTTCCGTAAATGAATACGCGGTGCCGGAGGAAGAAACGCGGACGTCTGAGGCGATGAGCTTTGAGGAGGCTGTGCGTGCTTATGGGGACGCGGTGACCCGCGCATGTCTTGTACACCTGACCGACAGGTCATGTGCGGAAGACTGCTGGCAGGAGACGTTCCTGGCGCTGTATCGGACGCCGAAGGTGCTGTGCCGCAGTCCGCGCGCCGTGCGCGCCTGGCTGCTGAGGGTGGCGATGAACAAATGCGCCGACGAAAACAGGCGAGCTGGCCGTACATATACTGCCGAGGTGCCTGAGGCGTGGTTAACGAAAACGGATGAGTATCCGGCAGAGTTGTTGTCACTGCTCGATACGCTACCCGAAAAGATCCGGCAGTGCGTATATCTGTATTATTACGAACAGTACCCGGTCGCCGAGGTCGCCCGGATCACCGGAAGTCCGGAGGGGACGGTCAAGGCGAGACTGAAAAAGGGACGGGAATTGCTGAAAGGAGAGCTGGATGATGGCTGCTATGAATGATCTGGACCGCGTCAGGACGCCGGAAGCATGGAACGAGCGCCTGATGCAGAGGGTGGAAGAAGAGAAAAATTCCACAGCGAAACGGACCGGCCGGCGCGTGCGGACCGGCCTGCTGATCGCCGCCGTCGTCGCGGTGCTCGGCATAGGGATCACGGCCGTGGCCGGCGGCCTGTGGAACAACTCGGGCAAGGGTTATCATCCAACGCTGCCTGGTACTGAGCCGGAAAGCGTCGGTAAAAACAGCCCAAATGAGGATTTCACCTGGTTGCCGTGGATGCTGGATGAAAACGATCCGCAGTATCAGGCGATGACGGAATGGAACAAGGCGCGGCTGAAGCCGGATCCCCTCTTTGCAGATCTTTCAGCTGAGACAGACGAGATGTCAAAGACTTTAATAAGACACTATGCGTATTGGGCGGCTACTCCGCTGCAGGAAAAGGAACTGGAGGAGATCGCAGATAAATATGATCTGGAACTTATCACCTGGACGGACACTGACGAGCGTATACCAAGCAAGATTAACGCCTTGGGCTTGACAAACTGGCCGGTGAAAAGCATTCCCGCTAACGGCAGCTTCTACTACAGCGACGGATCCTTTTGGTTTGAAACCAAGTTTGGTAGCATCGTCCAGCAGGGAGAGACCGGCTGGGTCCGTGTTTCCTATGCCAGCCGCACGACAATGCCGCAGGAATACTGGGTCACGGATCTGACCTTCGCGCAGAATGTATCAACGTTCACCGTGGACGGACAGGAAGGCTACGTGTATCGCCGAGCAAATGCGGTCACGTTCCTCATGCGTTTTGACGACGCCTATGCGGTGGCATATTTCAGAATTTCCCCAGATCTTGAAGGAATTATGTCTGGCAGAGTTACCAGTACGGGGGAGTCGACGGTCCTCACGGATGAGGACGTTCAGATGCTGTGTGAGGCGATCAACTGGGAAAAGTTCAGGGACATCGGGCTGAAGGAAGGTACGCTGTATCAGGAGGTAGCTGCGATCCATGCTGAAAACAGCCCGCAGAGTGTTTCACCGGACCCGGAGTATCCGTACTACGGCACGTTTAAACATAGGACCTTTGAAACGGTCTACGAATACTACCCGGATCATTTTTCCTGTAACGGCGTCCGGTACGACGATCCTGTATATACCGTGATGGGAACATACGATCCATACGATCTGACGGAGGGTGAGGGAGTGCTCGTCTACACATCCATAGACGTTGATTGTGGAGACAATGTTCACTTCTCGATTATCATCTCTTCAAGAAACCCTGATTGTATTGGATTCTATGGGTACAGAGTAATAGCGGATAACGTGGGATATATGAACAGCCGAAGACAATGACAGAATGGATACACCCAGGGGGATTTGCTGGTTTGTGTGAATACAATTGTTGTAATACAGGAACCAGCATCCCAGCATTAAGACAGGCTCCATAAGAAAACAACTGCAATAATAGTAATTCGCCCCGTCCGGAAGCGGCATTTCTTGCCGCGCCAAGACGGGGCGTTTTGTTTTCTCCGTTATTCCCACTGCCATTCGCTCGCCAGACAGACGGTTACGCCTGTTCCCCGGCTTTCATGCTCAGATACGCATTGATGAATCCGTCGATGTCTCCGTCCATCACGTTCTGAATGTTTCCGTTCTCATAACCCGTCCTCGTGTCCTTGGCAAGGGTGTAGGGCATGAATACGTAGGAGCGTATCTGGCTGCCCCATTCGATCTTCATCTGTACTCCCTTGATGTCTTCGATCCTCTCCAGATGCTCCCTTTCCTTGATTTCCGCCAGACGGGCCCTCAGCATCTGCCTGCAGTTTTCCAGATTCTGGAAATGGCTGCGTTCCACCTGGCTGGAAACGACGATCCCCGTGGGAATGTGGGTCAGACGAACGGCGGAGGACGTCTTGTTGACCTTCTGTCCGCCGGCGCCCGAGGACCGGAAAACGTCCATCTTGATATCCTCGTCACGGAGTTCCACCTCGCCGGCGTCCTCGATCTCCGGCATCACTTCCACCGCGGAGAAGCTCGTGTGCCGCCTTCCGGAACTGTCAAAAGGAGAAATGCGCACCAGCCGGTGTACGCCGTGCTCACTTTTCAGAAATCCGTAGGCATTTTCTCCCTCCACCTTGATGGTGGCGGACTTGATGCCCGCTTCCTCTCCGTCCTGCCAGTCCAGCAGCGTGACCTTATAGCCGTGCCGATCCGCCCACATGTTGTACATCCGGTACAGCATCTGCGTCCAGTCCTGCGCCTCGGTCCCTCCGGCTCCGGCATGGAAGGTGAGGATGGCATTGTTCGCGTCGTACTCCCCCGTCAGCAGGGTGGAAAGGCGCATCTCCTCCAGTCCGCTTTCAAAGGCGGCAAACTCTTCCTGCAGTTCCGGGAGCAGACTCTCGTCATCCTCCTCCATCGCCATCTCGCACAGGGTGAGCATATCATCCCGGGAAGCGACCAGCCGGTCATATTTTTCACATTTCGTCTTCAGCTGCTTGATCCTCTGCAGCACCTTCTGGGACTGTGCCGGATCGTTCCAGAAGCCCTCCTGACCGGAGCGCTCCTCCAGCTCGTCGATCTCCCGGTGAGCGGCTTCCAGCTTCAGCGCCTCTCCGAGATCGTCCAGCTGCTGCTTCAGCCCGTTGATCTTTCCCTTGTATTCGTCAAATTCGATCATCATGTTTCGTTCTTCCTCCCCGCGGCCGCCGGTCGTCCGCCGGCCGTTCGACGTCTGCATTATATAGTACCCGTTCTGCTCTGTAAAGGAGCGCCGCCCGCATCAGCTTTCTTCCTGTACCTTCTTCTTCCATGAATACAGCAGATTCAGGGCCTCGATGGGCGTAAGCGTGTTCAGATCCGTACTCCGGATCATCTCGATCACCTCGGCGCTGCCCAGCCCGGCCAGCGACAGCTGATCCTCCTCCTGTCGATGCGGTGTGTACCCGGGAAAAGGGGAAACCTGACCTTCCGTCAGTTCCTTCAGCACCTGTTTGGCGCGGCCGACCACACTGTCGGGCACTCCGGCCAGTCCTGCCACTTCAATGCCGTAACTGTCGTCCGCTCCGCCGGGGACGATCTTGCGAAGGAAGATCACGTCCCTGCCCCGCTTTTTCGCCGTGATGCTGTAGTTTCGGATCCCGGAGCCTTCCGTTTCCATCTCGATCAGCTCATGGTAATGCGTGGCAAACATCGTGCGGGCGCCGAGCGTCTTTTTGCCCGCGCAGTACTCCAGCACCGCCTTTGCGATCGCCATGCCGTCGTACGTGGAGGTCCCCCGTCCAATCTCGTCCAGAATGATCAGACTGTTTGCCGTGGCGTGGGCAAGGATGTCCGCCACTTCCGTCATCTCCACCATGAACGTGGATTTTCCGGCGGACAGATCGTCGGATGCGCCGATCCGGGTAAACACCCGGTCTACGATCCCGATGCGCGCCGACCGTGCGGGTACAAAGGAGCCCATCTGCGCCATCAGCGTGATCAGCGCCGTCTGTCTCATGTAGGTGGATTTGCCCGCCATGTTGGGTCCGGTAATGATCGCTGTCCGATCTCCGGCGCGGTTCAGATACGTATCGTTGGGCACGAACAGCGTATCCTTCTGCATCAGTTCCACCACCGGGTGACGCCCATCCCGAATATCCAGGATCCCGGACAGATCCGTTTCCGGCTGGCAGAAGTTGTTCCGGACCGCCGTTTCGGCAAACGAAGTGAGCACGTCCACTGCCGCCACTCTGGCAGCCGTGTCCTGGATCCTGGTCACCTGGGCGCTCAACGCTTCCCGTATCTCGGTGAACAGCCGGTACTCCAGCTCAGCCAGCGTATCCCGGGCGTTGAGCAGCTCGGTCTCCAGATCCTTCAGTTCCCCCGTGATGAACCGTTCGCAGTTCGTCAGCGTCTGCTTCCGGACATAATCCGCCGGCACGTCCTCGGACATGCTTCGTGGGATCTCAATGTAATAGCCGAACACCCGGTTGTAGCCGACCTTCAGTTTCTTTCCCGTCCGCTCCCGCTCTCTTGTTTCAATGGCGGTAAGCGCGTCGTTGCTGTTGGTCAGCAGTCCGCGCAGGCGATCCACCTGTGCGTCATATCCGTCCCGTATGAACCCCGCTTCCCGCACGGAAAAAGGAGGATCCTCACAGATGGCGCGGTCGATCAGATCGTGCACGTCCTCCAACAGATCCAGATCGGAAAGCTCTCTGAGCATGACACCGCTTTTTCCCGACAGCAGGCGGCGGACATCCGGCAGCCGTTCCAGCGACGCGCACAGTGCCCGCAGATCCTTTCCGTTGGCCGTCCCGTACACGATCTTGCCGATAAGGCGCTCCATGTCACCGATATGCCTCAGCGTCTCCGAAAGCTCTCCGCGGCACACGGCATCGTCGTACAGTTCCCTTACCGCCGTCTGGCGGCGGGATATGGCCGCAGGGTTCAGAAGGGGCCGCAGCACCCAGCTGCGGATCATCCGCCGTCCCATCGCCGTCCGGGTACGGTCCAGCACCCAAAGCAGGCTGCCTTTCTTCTCCTGCGTACGGTTCGATGCTACCAGCTCCAGACTGCGGACGGTCTGCGGATCCAGTTCCATGCAATCCGTCCCGGAGTTGATCTTCAGCGTACTGATATGGCTCAGGTCTGTCTTCTGCGTGTCCTCCAGATAGCGGAGCAGCGCTCCCGCCGCCCGCACCGCGGCTGCGGTCATATGCGTGTTCAGTTCCTCCGGTGCGTTCACGCCGAAGTGGCGGCATACCGCCTCTCTGCAGGATTCGCTCTCAAACAGATCCGGCATCTTCTGCGTCATGCAGTCGATCCTGTCGGTCAGGAATTCCGTCAGCGTCCTGTCCTCTCCCGCAGGGGAGTCAAGAATTGCCTCTGCCGGACCGAAAGCGCCGATCTCATTGATCATATGATCCCGTTCGCCTTCCGAAAAAAGCGAGACGGACATCTCTCCGGTACTCATTTCGGCAAAACAGACGGCGGCACTGCCGTTCTCCGTGCTGATCGACGCCAGATAGTTGCTTTTTCCCTCGTCCAGCATGCTGCTCTCCATCAGCGTACCGGGCGTAATGATGCGGATGATGTCCCGGTCTACCAGCCCCTTGGCCAGGGCCGGATCCTCCATCTGCTCGCAGATGGCCACCTTGTACCCCTTGGCGATCAGCCGCGCAACATAGGACTCGTACGCATGGTAGGGCACGCCGCACATGGGCGTTCGCTCCTCCGGGTTTTCCTTGCTCCGGTCGCGGGTAGTCAGGACGAGATCCAGCTCTCTGGACGCGATCTTCGCGTCCTCGTTGAACATCTCGTAAAAGTCTCCGAGGCGGAAGAAAAGCAGGCAGTCCGGGTTTTTTGCCTTCATTTCCGCATATTGCTTCATCATGGGTGTCTGTTCCGCCATATCCGCCTGTCCCGCCTTTCACGCGTGCCCCTGATCATCACTCTCCCGTCAGCAGACGGGCATCTCATATCGTCAGACCAACAGTATACCACAGGTTTTCCCCGGTGCCAACTTCCCGCCAGGTCCGCCGGGCCTTTCCGGCCAGAAAAGGACCCGACACCTCCGCGGTGTCGGGTCCCTGGCTCTCCGAACTGTTTCTTATTTCTCCACGATCTCCAGAATGTCCATCGGGCAGGCCTTGACGCAGATGCCGCAGGCCGTGCACTTGGAGGAATAGGGCGTATCTTCCGCCTTTACCATCAAGCCGAACGGGCAGGCCTCCACGCATTTGCCGCAGCCCGTGCAGAGTTTCCGGTTTACCATGTACACGCCCTTGGGATTCTGCGTGATGGCACCGGCTTCGCAGACGGACGCGCACTTGCCGCACTGGACGCAGGTCATGGGTCTGGGAGCGCCGTTGCGCTCAATGATCTGGATGCAGGATTTTCCCGGATCCTCTACCTTGTAATACGCGTTTGAGCAGGCCAGAACGCAGGACAGGCAGGCCATGCAGGGATTGTCCTTTTTCACCGTCAGTTTTTTCATCGTAGTTCCTCCATTGTTCACCGCCGCGGAACTCGCGGTCCGGCAGTTTCCTGATCATGCGGCCCCTTCCCATCGGGGTCGGAATTGTAACGTAACGTATGTATTATATCTGTCCGGGGAGGGCAAAACAAGACCCCGTCGCGGATCGTTGTGTGATTTTCTTCCGCTGTTTTTGTGCCCTGTTCCTCTTTCCGACGGGAATTCTTCTTCGGTGCGCTCCTTCGGGTCCACCGCTTGCCGGCGGAGCAGCAGGGATCGCGATCCGGTTTCCTCAATCGTCTACGTCAAAGGCCTCCAGGCCTGTTTTCACGCCCGTCCTGCTGTCCCCGCAGCGGACGAACAGCATGGTAATGAAGCTCAGCACCACAAACAGGGCGCCATAGGGGAACAGGAACACATATCCCGCGTCCGGATTCGAACGGTCCACCAGCAGATACCCGTATTCCAGAACCACGCCGCTGAGGATGGGCGTGATGATCTGGGCCGCCTGACTGGCTGTGTAATAGTACCCCGTGTACTTTCCGACGTCGGCGCCTCGGCTCATCTCCACCACCATGGGGAAGCTGTTAACGTTGATCGCTGCCCAGCCGAATCCGGCAAGGATGAAGAAAAAGAAGATGATCCCTCCGAAGGTCCTGAAGAAGACGCAGCTGCCGAAGGCGATGGCCAGCAGCGCTACACCGCACAGGATCGTCTTCTTTCTGCCGAACCGGGTCGCCAGAAGGCCGACGGGAATATAGGCGACCACGGCCGCCGCCTGGGCGATGATCAAGGTGTAGGCAAAGGCGCCGCCTTCAAGGCCCCAGTAAACGTGCGCGTACTTGGAGAAGGCTGTGGTCACCGCGTTGTAGCCCATGAACCAGAGGAAGATGCTGGCCAGCATGAACAGAAAACTCCGCCGCACCTTCCGGTCCATCCTTCCGCCGGAGGGCTCCTCCGTACCTTCCGGTTCGTCCGCCACTCCCAGCGCGCGGGATTCTTCCTCCGCAAGCGCAACGAGCTTCGGCTCCTTTACCTTCAGGTAGAGCAGTGCAATGCACACCAGCATGAAGATCACCAGAAACGCATACAGAACCATGTAGTCCGGGTGTTCCCCTTTGGGAACCAGCAACGCGATAGCGGCCAGCATCAGGATCCCGCCCACCGTTCCGGTCAGGTTGATGACGGCGTTGGCCTTGCTCCTCAGCGGTTTCGGCGTGACGTCCGGCATCAGCGCGACGGCAGGGCTGCGATACACCGCCATGGACAGCAGGCTGCCCCCGATGGCGACGGAAAACAGTGCCAGAGAACGCATACGATCCGCCACCGGGGCAATGATCGCAAAAACGCAGGCACATACGGTCCCGATCAGAATGTACGGCATTCTCCGTCCGATCCGGGTATTCGTCCGGTCCGACAGCGCTCCGAACAAGGGGAGAAGGATAAGTGCCAGGACATTGTCCAGCGCCATGATCACGCCGGCAATATCGTCGTTCAGATCAAAGGTGTTTTTCAGAACCAGCGGCACGATGCTGTCGTAAACCTGCCAGAACGCGCAGATGGACATGAAGGCCAGTCCGACCCATAACGTGCGTCGCGTATTCAGTTTCAAAACGATCTCCTCCCGTCGTTCCTTTCTTTCCATCATTGTACAGAATCCGCTCCTCGATTTCAACCGGAGCTCTCCCTGTCTGATCCTCCGCCGGGTTTGACTGAAATCTTCCCCTGGTGTATAATAAATTCTCATTGAAAGGGGGCTTTCTTTATGATCGCCGCGTTGAAACTGCTTCTCGTCCCCGCAGCAGCCGCTGTCGGCAGCATCTTCTGCGTTGCCCCGAAAAAAGCGTCTCCGGATCTGAAGGAGCCTTTTCGCGGCAGGAATTTTGCCCACCGTGGGCTGTATGCGGAGGATCAGTCGATCCCAGAGAATTCCCTTGCCGCCTTTGCCGCCGCCGCCGAAAAAGGCTACGGTGTGGAACTGGACGTGCACATGACGGCGGATGAACAGGTCGTCGTTTTCCATGACGACTCTCTGCTGCGTCTCTGCGGCGAGGATGTCGCCATAGAGGATCTGACCTGGGAAGAGCTTTCCCGTTATCGCCTCGCCGGCACGGAGGAGCGGATCCCCCTCCTGACGGAGGCGTTCGCCGTGATGGGGGGGCTCCCCGTAGTTCTGGAGCTCAAGCGCCGGCACGACCGGCAGGGCCCGCGCCTTTGCGAAAAAACTCTGGAGCTGATCCGGGAATATAACGGACCCGTCTGCGTACAGAGCTTTGATCCTACGCTTGTCCGGTGGTTCCGGAAACACGCGCCGGATCTTCTCCGGGGGCAACTGTCCGGGCAGACCAGTCATCTGAAAGCGGACGTTCCCCCTCCGGTCGCCTACCTGCTGTCGCACTGCCTGACGAATTTCCTCTCGCGGCCCAATTTCATTTCCTATCGAATCGGGAAAAAGCCGCTGTCCGTGAAACTTTCGGAAAAAATGGGCGCCATGAAGGTGGCGTGGACCAGCCATAATGAGAGCACCGAAAACAAGTCCGACACCGTGATCTTCGAGCATTATCTGCCGCGGATCCGATTCAAATAACGCCCACCCAAAGAGGCGGGGCCGGAACCTTCTGTTCCGGCCCCGCGTTCTGTTTTTATCTGCCGGACATCAGCCGTGCTCCCAGCTCTTTCACGGACGGAAACACGTAGTCCGGGCGGATCTTCGATCGGTTCAGCATCTCTTCCGTCGTCTCTCCGGAAAGGACGAGAACGGAGATCGCTCCGGCGTTCACGCCCACGGCAATATCCGTATACAACCGATCCCCCACGCACGCGATCTTCCCGTTGGGGACGCCCGTCTGTTCAGAGATCGTGTCCACCATACGGCGATCCGGCTTCCCGATATACAGGGGTTCCCGCCCCGTGGCCGCCGTCAGCAGTGCGCAGATGCTGCCGCAGTCCGGCAGGACCTCGTCGTTGGGCATCGGGCAGACCAGATCCGGATTCGCCGCCACGAATCCGGCGCCTCTCCTCAGAAAGTGGACCGCCTTTTCCAGCTTGGCGTAGGTCAGCTCCCTGTCAAACCCTACGACGACCGCCGCCGGATCTTCCTCCGTAAAAGCGATGCCCTGATCGGCCAGTTCCATCAGAAACCGGACGGTGCCGACGGGGTAGACGGCTCGGTCCGGATACCGTTTCTTCAGCCAGGCGGCCGTAGCCATTCCGGAGGTATATACCTGCTCCTCCGAACAGGGAAAACCCAGCTGCCGCAGCCTCGGAACATAGTCCGCTCCGCCTCTGGAGGAGTTGTTGGTCAGATAGATCCATCGCTTTCCCGTCTTCTCCAGCGTTCGGATGAACTCCAGCGCTCCCGGCAGGACACTGTCCCCCAGGTACAGCGTTCCGTCCATGTCCAGCAGAAACAGCTCCGCTCCGTTCAGTCGCTCCAAATCATATCCCTCCTGGATCACTTTTCCGACCGCTCATGGCGTCAAAGGCGATCTGCGCCGCCTCCCGGCTGATCGTACAGCCCAGCCGCCACAGCTCTGTCCGGTGGGCGAGGCTGTCCGCCAGCTGCAGCGTTTTTTCCAGCGCATGCGCATCGATGGGGCGGTAGAGCTGCTGGAGGAGCATGGGAAAGGCCTCCCCGACGGTAATGGGCCGGATGCTGTTTGTCTCCGCCCGCTCCAGAATGCAGATCGCTCGGAGCGGAACGGCTATGTCATTGCTCAGGCGGTGCTTTCCGTCCCACGGCGTTCCATGGATCACAGGGCCCGTCTGTGTCAGTCGGATCAGGGGCTTGTCGTCGTTGACCATGACGGCACGCTCCCCCAGCATCTCCCGCCAGAGCCGGGCGTGCGTGCTCTTTCCCGTGCCGCTTTTTGCCGTAAACAGATATGCGTTCCCGTCCACCGCCACACACGATCCGTGCATCAGGACCGTATCATAGGCAGGGGCGCGCTCCGCAATCTTCCGATATACGGCCAGCGTCTCCAGATACCCGTCGGAGAATGCCCGAACCTCCCGTCCTTCCCGCTCGTCCTGCCTTGCCGAACGCAGACGCTCAAAGGCGATATCCTCCTGTGACGTCTCGGCAACGAAATCCACCGGTCCCTCTTCGGCGCGGTATTCCGCACACAGCCGGTGAACGTCTTCATGCAGCGACCGGATCTGGATACGCAGTTCCGCTATCCTGTAAATATTGGTCATTCCATTCTCCTCCGATATAAGCGGCAGGCAGCCCGCTGGCTGTCTGCCGCTTGTCTTTTCCGGATCTTCGTCACGCCGTTTTAAATGTTATGGCGGCCTCGTAGTAGGCATACAGAGAAGAAATGCCGTTCCGGGATCCCGCATCCTTCTCATGCGTCAGCACATCATATACGAACGACAGCGGCGATACGTCCACTGTAAATCTTCCGTCCGCGTTCCCGGTAATACTGATCCTGTCGCCAAGCCTGTGTGCCGAGATGTTCGGCACCGTTATCAGATACCGGCCGTCGGCCTGCTTCACCGGCGTGTACGCCTTCGTCGTCATCGTGCCCGTGACCTGCTCTTCGACCGTCAGCGTAACGTCCGTCGGAGCGCTCCCGTCGGACGTCGTCAGGAACACGTCCAGCGTCGTCTCCGACCCCAGCTGCAGACGGTAGTTCGCCTTTTTCACTTTCGACGATCCGAAAGCGCGGGCGATCGCGTGCACCTCCACCTTCGAAAGAATGTCCGCGTAGTCGTAGCTCTCCGTATAATGCCGCGCCGACTCCGCGTAGTCCGTTCCGATCGTGAAGTGGTTCACGTTCGCAAGATAGATCTGCATGTAGTGCCCGTAATCCGCGATCGCGTGGATCAGATCCACCGTCTTTTTCGGATTCTCGCTCGCGTGCTGGTCGAATACTCCGAAGTACTCCTCCACGGAATAGTTCCTGCTCACCGTCTTTCCGTCCCCGTAATGGAACGTGGCCGTAATGGTGTCCGCCATCTGGATGGACTTCACGTAGCAGGTGAAACCGTAATACTTCTTAGAAGCGTTCATGTGATTCGGGTCAAAGCGATCGGTCGTGGTCTCGGCGCCCTTTCCGCTGATGTTGAATTCCATGTAGGCGGCGTTCCGTTCGGCCTCCGTCAGCGTGGACAGGTCCAGGAAGAAATTCACGCCGATCTGCCCGGACAGCACCAGATTCTGTGTCTTGAACAGGGGCTTGTTTTTGGGGATCGTTACGGTCAGCGTCGCCGCATGGGAAAAAGCGGTCAGTCCGCTGCCGGTGACCCTGCAGCGGTATCTCCATCCGGACCACTCGGCTCTGGGAAGCACCGACAGCGTGTCTGTATCGCTGCCCGCTTCCCCGCAGTCGGACCACGTCGCTCCTTCGTCACTGCTTACCTGCCACTGATAGCTCAGATCAGAACCGTCGGCCTTCACGGTGAACGCCGCCCGCTCGCCTTCCTCGACAGCCACGGACTTCGGCTGTCCGGTGATCCGCGCGCCGATCACCGTCAGTACCGCGGCACTGGAAATAACGACTCCGCCGGGGTTCGATACCAGGCAGCGGTACGTCCGCCCCTGATGGTCCGCCGTTGCCGTAAAGGTCATCGCAGCGGTTTGGGCCCCCGTCTCCTGGCAATCGGTCCATGAGGCGCCATTGTCCCGGCTCTCCTGCCATTGCCAGGACAGGCCGGCGCCATCGGCGGCGACCGTAAAGGCCGCGGTTTCCCCTGCCAGCGCGGTGACATCCGCAGGATGAACCGTGATGACCGGTGCGTCGACAGGCTCATAGACCCGTTCCCTGGACAGCTCTGCATGGCAGACGGTGCAGTAGACCACCTCTTCATGGTGCCCCGGGTCCGTCCCAACGGCTGGCGTCACATTTTCAATGACAGGCTCACCGGGAACATGTCCTCTGGGGGGGATCGCCTCCGTCGTGGTTTCGCAGACCGTTCCGCAGACGATGCATTCCGTTACGGTCGTCTTCTGTCCCGTCTCCGTACAGGTGGGTTCCTTTGTCACTTCCGATTCCGGCTCGCCGGGAACGTGTCCCTTTGCCGGAATGCGCAGCGTCTCGGCCGTCACTTCCGTCTCTCCGTTTTCATCGGCAAACCGGGCGCCGCACCCGATGCACTTCCAGTGCGCCGCCATACCGTCTTCCGTGCAGGCGGCTGCCGTTTCCTGTACGACAGTCAGAACGTGCTGATGCGCCAGCTGTGGAATGGTTTCTGTTTCCACATGGGTCGAATCGTTCCGGCATGTGCGGATCCTCTGACCGTCCTGTTCCTCCGTCGCTGGTGCAACTGTTTCCCACTCGCCCCAGTCATGTCCCACAGCGGGTACGGTGACCGACGTACGGGTAAGCTCATCGCTGCAGACGGTGCAGTAAACGACCGAATCATAGCCGCCGTCCTCCGTGCAGGTGGCCGCCGACTCATTCTCTCTTACCGCCTCGGCAGGCGTGTGTCCGTTCGCAGGGATCTCTTCCGTCTGCGCATATCCACAGACGGCGCAGGTATAGGTCCTCATGCCCGGCTCCGTGCAGGTGGGCTGTTCCGTTACGGTCCCGCTGTCCATCGTATGCCCGGCGGTACAGGTCACCACCGTAACACTGGCGGAGGCAGAAGAGACGTCACAGGTGAGCCGGGTCTGATCCACGGTGAACAGTTCCTGGACCTCGCTCACGCTCACCGGCAGGATCGATCCCGCCGGCGTCCCCTCCGCTACCGCGTAGGTGACCGTCAGCAATTCTATCTCCGTGTCCGACACGCCCTCTCCGGTCTCTCCGGTGACGGGATCGGCTCCGCCAATCACCGCTGAAAATACGCTGCGGTGGAAATCCGACATCAGGAATCGGTCCGTGATCGTGCAGCTTTCATACGTCAGGCCTGAGGACGCCGCCACCAGAAAACGAACGCCTTCTATGGCCTTTTTTCCGGGATTGTTCAGAACGAATGTGAACGTTATTTCCTCTCCTGCCTCCGCGGCATTCCTCGAAACAGCAACGGAAACGGACGTGTCCGCGTCTGCCGCGACCGCTGCTCCGCCGAAGGAGATCAGCATGCACAGCGTCAGCAGACCGCAGATCAGTTTCTTCATCATATCGTATCCTCCAGAAACTTCTGACAGCAAAGATCGTATCGTCAGCGCCTTTTGGGCGTACACTCCTCCATACTAATACGTACGGTAATGTACCTGTGAGTTTACCGAATACGCCCGGCTTTGTCAAGATTTCCACCTGCCGGATGCATACGCGGAAGGGCCTGTGCGCCGTCCTTTTTCCTCCTGTTTTTCTTTTCCCTGCGGAGAATCTATGCTATACTGGATGATGCATTCCGGAAGAAAGGCAGGGGACAGATGAAACAGAAACGGGATCATATTCGTCATGTTGTTTTCTATCATTTCATCCGCCCGCTGGTACGGTTTTACCTGTGGCTCACTTTCCGATTCCGTGTTGCGGAACCCATTCGGGACAAAGGGCCGTTTCTCGTGATCTGCAACCACGTGACGGATCTGGACATGCTGTTCACTTCCTGCTTTTTCAGGAAGCACATGTACTATGTCGCCAGCGAGCACATCACCCGTTTCGGCGCGCTGTCCCGCTTCCTGAACCGGTATTTCGGCCCGATCCTCCGAAAGAAGGGAACGGTCGCCGCAGTGACTGCCATGGAGATGAAGCGGGCTGTCAGGCAGGGCTGGTCGCTGGGTCTGTTTGCGGAAGGAGAGCGCAGCGCCAACGGAGTAAACCGTCCGGTGATCCGCAGCACGGGGAATCTGGTACGCATGCTGAACTGCACACTGTACACGGTCCGCCTGCACGGCGGCTATTTTTCCAGTCCGCGCTGGGGCAGAGGATTCCGAAAGGGAAAAGTGACCATCGAGCTCGCCGGCCAGTACTCCCCGGAACTGCTGCGTTCCATGACCGGTGACCAGATCACCGACATGATCGACCGGGATATATTTGTTGACGCCTACGCGGACAATGCCGAAGCCCGCATCCCCTTCCGCGGAAAGAATACGGCCGTCGGCATCCAGCACGTTCTTCTTGCCTGTCCGAGCTGCGGGGCTCTGAATACCATCCGCAGTTCCGGAAACAGCTTCAGCTGTCCCTGCGGCATGCACGGCGTCTATGACGATTACGGCCTGCTGCACGGTACCGGCTTCCCCTTTTCCACGATCACGGAATGGTCCCGATGGGCAAAGGACCTCATCGCCTCTCTGCCGGACGCATCTCCCGGCACCGAACTGTGCCGGGACGACGGACAGAAACTGAACCGCATCCTTCCGGACCATTCGGTCGAATTGTCCGCTGAGGGCACCCTGGTCCTCACATGCGACGCGCTCTCCGTCGGTGACCGCATCCTTCGCATGGAAGATATCGCCTCCTGCGATCTCATCGCGCACGGCTATCTTCTCATCAGCATGAAGGATGGCAGCTATTATGAGGTCAGAAACCCGGAACATCCCGTCTCCGGGCAGCTGTATCTTCTTCTGATCGAGCGCTTTCATCCCGGCATCGCCAATCTGTGACAGCCGCGATCAAATCTCCGCCCTGCGGATCTCTGCCTTCACAGGGCTTCGCATACCACTCAAAGTATAAGGAGGAATTCATGTGTCCACCGGAAGCACTTTCGGCGACGCGGGGGTATGGAGCTATCTGCTCCTGCTTGCCCTCATTTTTGTCAGTCTGCTGATCGCCAACATCATCAAGCAGAAATTTGCCCCGATGCGCCGCTCCCTGATCCCGGTCTCCGTCCTCGGCGGCGTTCTTCTCCTGATCGCCTCGACCCTGTGCAGGGTCATCTCCGGAGAGTATCTGTTCAACCTCTCCCTGTTCACCGGGGGAGTGAGCCGTTCCGGCATCGAAACGCTGGAGATCCTGACCTACCATTGCCTCGCCATAGGCTTCGTCGCCATGACGCTTCGCAAATCCGACAGGAAACCGGGCAAGGGCCGCACCAGCGAGGTCTTCAACACCGGCCTGATCACGGTAAACACCTATCTGTTGCAGGCCATTCTCGGCATCATCATCACCATCGCCGCGTCTTTTGTTCTCCCCCGCCTCATCAAATGCGCCGGACTGCTGCTGGCCTTCGGTTTCGGGCAGGGGACCGGACAGGCACTGAACTATGGGTCTATCTATGAGGGATACGGCTTCGTCGGCGGCAAGAGCTTCGGTCTCACCGTCGCGGCTCTCGGATTCCTCAGCGCCAGCATCGGCGGGGTGATCTACCTGAACGCGCAGAAAAAGAAAGGCACCCTGACGATCCGTGAAGAAAAATCTATGCTGAACCGTGACAGGATCGAAGATGAAGGTGAGATCCCCATGGTGGAATCCATCGACAAGCTGACGGTACAGCTGGCCCTGGTGGCCGTCGCCTACGCGCTGGCCTTTCTTCTGATGCTGGGGCTGGGCACTCTTGTCGGGGACGGGATGCGTTCCACGATCTTCGGCTTCAACTTCCTGTTCGGCGCTCTGATGGGCGTCCTTGTAAAAGCGATCCTCTCTTTTTTGATGAAGCGCAGGATCATCAAGAGGGACTATATCAACAATTTTCTTCTGAACCGCATCGGCGGATTCGCCTTTGATATCATGATCGTCGCCGGGATCGGCGCCATCCAGCTGGATCTGATCCGGAATTACTGGTTCGTCCTCCTTCTGATGGCCCTGGCGGGCGCCTTTTCCACCTATTTTTATGACCACTTTGCCTGCTTCCGGCTTTTCCCGGGATACGCCCACGAACAGTTTCTGGCCATGTTCGGAATGCTGACCGGCACGGCCAGCACCGGCGTGATCCTTCTGCGGGAGATCGACCCGAATTTTGAAACACCCGCTTCGGAGAACCTCGTCTATCAGAATTTTCCCGCCATCGTGTTTGGCTTTCCTCTGATGCTGCTGGCCTCCTTTGCCCCGAAAAGCGATGCCAACGCCTATATTTCCCTCGGCATCCTTGTCGTCGCCTTCCTTCTGTTGAATCTGCTGCTGTTCCGAAGCAGGCTGAAAAAGAAAAAATGATCTCCGCCCCAATAGTAAAAGTGGTCCGTTGTGAACTGTCATTTTACAAAAGGCCCTGATAAATCTCCCGGTTCAACGCATATTCCCTTTCTTTGTGAGACCGTGAAAAGGAAATCACTGTCAACCATACAAGGGAGCATAGGTATGCCACAGAAATAAAAAAGAAATGCCCTTATCAACGTAAAAATGAGGTCAGGAAACCCGTTTCAGGTTCCTGACCTCATTTTTCTGTGCAGTATTCTGCAGCACGTCCTCCTTTTTCCGATGGACTCTGTGCCGGCCGTTGTGCGCAGGCACAGAATCTCGGCACGGCGGCGGCGTCAGTCGGCGCCTGCTTCGTACAGGGTAAGGCCGTTGAAGGACACACTGCGGACCTGCTCAGGGTCGATGGGGGTTGGGAATTCCGCACACAATACCGTTCCCGTGTATGCTGTGATGCTTCCCGTAAAAACCTCCGATCCGTCTTTGAGCAGTACGTGAAGCTCTGCGGTATTTTCGTCAAAGGCGGGTTGGATGGCAGCGGCATCTGTTCTGCTGAACCTCAGTTCTACGGCAAACGGTGACAACTCCATGGATACGGCACTTGCGCTGTCTTCAAACATCCAGCCTCCTCCTTCAAAGACTTCGTCCGACTCTGTCCGGAGCACCGCAATGCCATCCTTGTCGTCAAAAACTACCGTCCAGTTCCATCCCCCCGTGATCAGGGGCTGCGCTTTGTAGGGATTAGGCTGCGCTTCCGTTACCAAAACAATATCGCCGACGGTAAGCGTTATCGTATCCGGGAAAGTCAGTGATGCAGAACCGAGCGCGACGACATCCAGAATCTGATTTTCCTTCAGATAAGAGGAAACGCGTGCATCCGTACCCGGCCACTCTCTGACGATACAATGCGACAGTCCTTCGTAGCTTCCGTCTTCAAGCTGCGGCAGATTCGGGGAAATGCCACGCACGGTGAAAAAGGCAAACCCTTCTGCCTGCTCGGCAGGCTCTTTTTTGACCGTGGTCAGAATCGCAAGGCGTGCCATGCTGCCGCTGCGAAGAGCGCCGAGCGCTTCGACACGCACGTCCTTGTCTTCGTAGATTAAGCCGCCGTTGGCTGCCGAAAGTGCCCCGAGCAGACCGTCAACGGAGGTAGGTTTCTTCATAAACCAGGCCTGCAGACCCAGGCGCCCTCCGGATGCGGCGCCGACAACGCCCGCAGTCAATGCCAATACCAGCACTGCCACAACCGCAGCGAGTACGACACGGTGGATCGCATGGCGTTTTGTTCTTTTGGCATCCGGCAGCGGTGTTTCTGCCGTCAACGCCTGCACCATGCGTTTTTTCATCTCTGGAGCAAAGCACACCCGGTCCATCTGTCTGGAATATTCCGTTCCGATTTTGTCAGTCATTGTTCTGTCCTCCAAGAATCTTTTTCAGTTTCTCCCGACCGCGGTGCAACCTGGAAGCTACGGTGTTTTCGTTCTCTCCCAGCAGTTGTGCGATCTCACGCTGTGAATAGCCTTCGTAATAATATAGATGAATGACCTGCCTGTATTTCAGCGGCAGGGAAAACACCGCCGTCAGCACTGGCGAGACCTCCTCCGCGAAAATGGCCACGTTACGCGCCTCTTCCAGCGAAACGGTTTTTCTTCGCCGCGCTGCACGCAGTTCATCCTTGCAGGCGTTGATGGTGACCCGGATGATCCACGCTTTTTCGTGCGTTGGATCGGTAAAAGTCTGGTCCGTTGTCATCAATCTGAGCAGCACGTTCTGACAGATATCTTCCGCATCCTGCGTGGAACGCAGATACGCATAGCTCAGACGAAGGATCATGTCGGAATAGGTGCCTACCAATCGTTCTACCTGTCTGGCATCCAATGGATGAACACACCCCCTTTTGCACCGCCTGTAAGGCCTTTCACTGTTAATACGATTCAGAGAGTTAAAATATTGCACAGTTATCAAAAAATGCAGAATGGTTCCTGATAGAAAAGAACGCTTTCCAGAAAGGCCGGGATTTGAAAAGAAGATGTTTGTCTGAATATACGTACTCAGATGGAGATGCCCTCGGTCTTTGGCGTTTTCCCTATCCTCTTTTCACTCCCGGCACAGGGTTCGGTACCAGAGCCCGTATTGTGTTACAAAAAGCCGGAAGAAATGTGCATCGCTTTACACTTTCTCCCGGCTTTTCTTCAGTTCTTAAGCAAAAAAGGGCCGTCCCAAAACTTCCATTTTGCAACAGCCCTTTTCCCGATCAGTTCTCTTCCGTTAAGGCTTTCTGCCCGACGATGTCCGCCTTCAGCAGAGCGCGTACCACGTCGTGTTCGGTGACCGGAAAAGGCATGTTCTTCATCACTGACTGCGTACAGGCGACCTTTGCCACACGCAGCAGCAGGCTTTCCTCCGGAATGATGTTCAGCTGCTCGAACGTCATGGGCAGCCCCACGGTCTTCATGAAGGAGACGACCTCCTGAACCACCGTGTCCGATTCTCCCTGCAGCATCAGCATCGCCAGAGTGCCGAACCCGACGATCTCTCCGTGATACAGATGCGAAGCTTCCGGACAGGCGGAAAAACCGTCGTTCACGGCGTGAGCCGCCGCAACGCCCCCGCTTTCAAAGCCGACGCCGCTGAGAAAAATGGTCGCCTCGACAAGGCGTTCGAAATCATCGTTGACGATCCCTGCTTCGTATGCGTGCAGCGCCCCGACCGCATATTTTTTCAGACTTTCATAACACAGATGGGCCAGACTTACCGCGATATCCGAGGGCGGCGCCCCGGCCAGCGTCTCCGCTCCCGATTGCCGGCAGGCGCTGACCTCGAACCACGTAGCCAGTGCGTCTCCCATGCCGGCGATAAGCAATCGGGCAGGCGCATCCATCAGCACTGCCGTATCTACAAGAACAAGATCCGGATTTCTCCGCGTTCTGCGGAGCTCGATCACGGCTCCCTCCCCGTCGTGTATGACGGACAGCGCACTGCATGGTGCGTCGTTGGAGGCAACGGTGGGGACCAGAATAAGGGGACAGTTTACCGCATCAGCGGCCGCCCTGGCCGTATCCAGTGCCTTTCCTCCTCCGAGACCGATCATCACCTCAGCCCCTGCCTCACGGAAGGATGCCGCCAGCCTGTCTATCTCCGCCTGTGTTGTTTCCCGTCCGACCGTCACCGGTCGGATTTCCAGTTCTCCGGGACGGCATTGGTCCAGGATCCGCCCTCCGTAGCGCTTCAGCGATCCTTCCGTCCCAGCAAGAACAGCTTTCCCTCCGAATTTCAGGACAGCCTGTCCCAGACGGTCAAGCGCGCCGCTGCACTGCTGATATTCCCCAGGTGCACGAAACGAGATCGTCATGATCAACACCTCACAACAATACTAGCATACACGTTCTGCCCCGGTGGGGCAAAGCCCGGATATACGAAAAGCCGCAATCATGCGATTGCGGCTTTTTCGTGTTGGCGTCTTCCTATCTTCCCGGGCCGTCGCCAGCCAAGTATTTTCGGCACCAGTGAGCTTAACTTCTGTGTTCGGAATGGGAACAGGTGGACCCTCACCGTCATCAACACCAACTGCCTCCTGATGCGCGTACCACGCGTCAGGAGTGGTACACCATCAGGGACTCGAACCCTGGACACCCTGATTAAGAGTCAGGTGCTCTACCAACTGAGCTAATGGTGCTCATTCATTGCACCCTGAAAACCGAACAGAGGAAGAAAGCGGAAAGGAAGGCTTGTGTTTGCCTGCATTTTCCAGGTTAAGCCCTCGGGTTATTAGTACCAGTCA
>JAFWRM010000022.1 GCA_017519975.1 Oscillospiraceae bacterium
AGTGATCGGCGGAAAGACGACGACGACGGCGTATACGCCGGAGAAGCAGGCGGACGGACGGTATCTGGTAACGATCCAGAACATTTCGGCGCACCGGCTGGGAGACCGGATCACGATCACGGGGACGGCGGACGGCACGTTTACGGTAGAGGTATCGCCTCTGTCGTTCGTGCGGGACGTTCTGACTCATGAGAAGGACGCGGAATCCCGGAACGGCGTTTCCTCCCTGTACGCCTACTATGCGGCGGCGCTTGCGTTCAAAAAGTAATCATGGCGTGAGAGGCTGGGAATGCGGTTTTGCATTCGCCGAAGCCTGAAGCAGAAAAACAAGGTCGGCATTTCCCCGGTGGATTTCCGGGGAATGCTGACCCGACTCCTTCAATATCCGGGTCCGTTTTTTCGGAGCCGGATATTGTGGTACAAGGAATTAGGCTCCTGGCGGAATACGGGATGGTAAGAGACCGGCGTATTCCGGCGGGGAGCTTGAAAAGATTGAACGGGAGGGGCGGACGATTATGAAGCATTTGCTGAGCAAGACGCTTTGCATCCTGCTTGCGGTGGTGGTACTGACGGGCCTTTGTCCAGCAGCGCTGGCTGCGGAGGAAGAACATGACGAGGATGTTCCATCACTGAGTGCAGAGGCGGAAACCGGTGAGAATGGAGAGACCGCGCCTTCCGAAGAGAATTCCGGACAGACGGATGCTTCTGAGAATGAGAGTACGTCGGCGTTTACCGGCAGCGGGACGGAAGACGATCCGTTCCTGCTCGATACGTCGGAAGATCTTACTGTGCTTTCTTCTCTGGTGAACGGGGGAGAGAGTTTTCAGGGCAAGGTATTCCGAATGACGGCGGATGTGACGCTTCCCTCTGGATGGATCCCGATCGGGGCGCTTGTCCCCGGAGCCGATACAGCGGACAGCGGAAGAAATATCCGGCCGTTTGCCGGAACGTTTGACGGTCAGGGACATCTGCTGAGCGTGCCGGCCGGCGGGCTTCCGCTGTTCGGCTATGTGAGAGGAGCGGTCGTAAGGAATCTCTCCGTCTTCGGAGAGCGCATCGAAGCTGATGGGGTCGTTGCCAACTATGTGACGGACTACGGATCTGACGGAGAGTACAGCGGAGTTGCGATGACGCTGATCTCCTTTGAGAACGTGACGATCAAGAGCGGCACGCAGACGCTCCGGTCCGGCTTCATCGGGGGAATGGATCATCCGGAGCAGACCGGAGAGTACGGACAGGCTTCTTCCCAGAATGAAATCAGCTTTTCGGACTGTACCGTAGAATCCGGCGTGGTTATCGGGTATGACCGCTCACAGAGCGGGATCGGATCATTTGCGGGAAACTTCAATGGGTCTGTGAAGGGATGTGTGAGCAGTGCCGACGTTTACGGCCTGGACAAGGTGGGTGGGATCGTCGGAGAAAAATCCTCCAGTATGGGCAGGTGCACGGTATCGGATTCGGAGTTCCATGGAACCGTCACGGCCAGCGGCTCCTGGGCCGGCGGGATCGTCGGGGCGGGATATGACCACGAGACGGCGCCGAACGCTGTTTGCGTATGCATCCAGAACTGCCGCTGCGACGGGACGGTTGCGGCAGGCCGCTGTGCGGGCGGCATCTTCGGCGGCGAAGGGGGGCTCTGGCAGGCCTGGGAAAACGGGATCGCGGAGATAAGAAGCAATTCATTTACAGGCCTTGTATCCGGAGAAGAGAGTATCGGAGCCGTCATCGGGTATTATCGTTCTCTGAACCGATATACCGTTATTGAAAACAACAGCTATGCAACTGGCTGCGGCGCGGATAAGGGGATCGGGACGGTCCTGTATGTGGATTCCTCCATCTATGCGGACGGAAAGATCCGGGCTGTGGGCTGGGTGAACGGAGTTTACTGCTTCGACTCATCGGAAGACAGCATGGATCGGATCAAGTATGATCTGAATCGTTCGACTGCCTATTACAATATTGCGAAAAAAGATCACAACCGGACGGATGACCCTCTTGGCGCCGATGCGGAGGACCTTTGCTATCCTGTTGCTCCGTCGGAGCCGGATGATCCGGAACAACCGCCGGAACCGGCGGAACGCCGTCCCGCAAAACTCACTGTTTCCGGGGAGTACCGCACGAAATATACGGTAGGCGACGTCCTCGACACGAAAGGAATGATATTTACCGTTACATGGAGTGACGGAAGCGAAACGCGTGCGGATACTTCAGACATCACTTTTGCCGGCTTTGACAGTTCAAAGGCGGGCAGCTGTACGGTCACGGCGAGATTTGACGCGGTGAGTACGTTTTTTACAGTTACGATCGAACCCAGGTCCGAAAGGATCCGCGTTACGGTGGCTGTGTACGGTGATCGCAGACATGACAGCGACGCAGACGGGAACAGGCATGGACTGGCCATGGGGGGCCTGACCACATGGGTGGCGCCTTCCAGCTGGAACGCGGATGCGACGGAAACCGTATGGGACGTGCTGCAGAGGGTATTTGCTGCCAGAGGCATCACAGCCCGCGTAAGTACCGGCAGCGGATCGGTATACGTGGCAGGACTCACGTTTGGGGGGATTTCGCTTTCCGAATTTGATAACGGTGTGAATTCCGGGTGGATGTACACCGTGAACGGAGTCCATCCGCAGCTTGGAGTGTCGCAGAAGTACGTAAAGGACGGAGACAGTATTGTTCTGCATTATTCCGACGATTACACGAAGGAGCAGGGAAGCGAAGGATATGACGACGATACGGCGGACCGTTCCGTTGAGAATGTTGTTGCGCTTATCCGCGCCATCGGTGCGCCGGTGACGGAGACGTCAAGGACGGCGGTGGAAAAAGCGCGGAAGGCGTATGACGCGCTGACCTATGCACAGAAGAGCAAAGTGACAAATTACGCGATTCTGACAGCCGCGGAGAAGACGCTCGAGGAACTGAAGACCGCGGCAGATGCCAAAGAGGCGCAAAAGGTGAAGGACAGGATCGACCGGCTTCCATCGCAGATTACGGAAAAAGACAGGACAGCGGTGGAAGAGGCAAGAAGCGCCTACGAAGCGCTGACGGAAAATCAGAAAAAGCTCGTGACAAACTACGCCGTTCTGACGGCGGCGGAAAGGACGCTTGCTGAAGCGGAAGCTACAGAAAAAGACCGAGAGGCTGCGAAAAAGGTAAAAACTATGATCGAGGCCATCGGAAGAACGGTACCGGAAGGAATGGAGAAAGCTGTCGCAGATGCGCGGAACGCATACGATGCGCTGACCGATCTGCAGAAGAAACTTGTGGACAACTACGAGCAGCTGGTGAGAGCGGAACAGATGCTGGAAGTGCTGAAAACGGCAGAAAAATACCGGAACATTTACGAGACTACCGGAGATTATATCGAATCGCTTGGAACGCCGGTCACCGGCGCCATCGGGGGCGAGTGGACAATCATAGGACTTATCCGAAGCGGCAGGGAACCGAAAGGGCTGGAAGAGTATCTGGCCGGAGCGGAACAGTATGTTGCAGAAAATGCAGACGAGCATGGCCGACTTCATCGGGCCAAGTCTTCCGATAACTCCCGCATGATCCTTGCGCTGACAGCGCTGGGGCTCGATGTGGCTGACTTCGGCGGGCACAATCTGCTGGCCGGCCTGACGGACATGGAGTATGTGAGCAGACAGGGAATCAATGGACCATCCTGGGCGCTGATCGCTCTGGACTGCGGTGCCTATGAGGTGCCAGAAGATACTTCCGCAGAGGATCCCGTGACCAGGGAAAAGCTGATCGCCTGCCTGCTGAAAGCACAGCTGCAGGATGGCGGCTGGGCTCTTTCGGGAAGTGTGTCCGATTCCGATATGACGGGCATGGTACTTCAGGCACTGGCTCCGTATTATGGAAGGCTGCCTGAAGTGACAAAGGCCGTAGATCTGGCGCTGGATACCGTTTCACGAATGCAGAATGAAGACGGCACCTTTTCCGCTTTCGGAGGAGACGGGAGCATGGTGGCTACCAGCGAAAGCCTTTCACAGATCCTGACTGCACTTTCGGCCCTTGGGATCGACGCCGGCCACGATGAACGTTTCATCAGGAACGGAAAATCGGTGCTTGACGCACTCTGTTCCTTTTATGTAGAGGGCGGAGGGTTCCGCCATGTCATTGACGGCGAGCGGGATGGCATGGCAACGGAACAGGCCTACTATGCCCTTACGGCCTATTTCCGTATGCTGGAAGGAAAGACGGCACTGTATGACATGACAGATGCGCTGCCGGAGCGGGGAACGTCAGCGGCGGAAGCCCCGGAAAAAGGAACGTACGAACCGACGGACAACGTCACGGAGGAAGGGACGTATGAAGAAATCGCAGTGGCATCCGACGCGGCGGCGAAGAGCGAAGGGATGAAAGGACCGACGTTCCTGATCTGGGGGATCCCGGCCGTCGCGGTCGTCGGCGCTGCCGCTTATCTGATCGACAGAAAGCGCAGAGCAGGCGGAAGATGATCATTCGGTGAAAAGACGCCGGAGGTGCAGACTGATGAAAAAAAAGAAACGGGTTTTAGCCAATTCCGTCATGGTGGCGGTGATCGCCATGATCGTTGCCGCCGCCGTACTGGGCGTGGGGTATATCCGCGGATGGTTCGGAGACGGGACGGCGAACACGGCCGCACTGGCTGACGTGCGCGGCATAGTCAACGTTACACGCAGCGGGGTCACCTATCCCGTGGAGCAGGAAACGCCTCTGAGAAAAGGGGACGTGATCACCTGTGCGCCAGGGGGGACGGCGATCGTCCGCATCGCTGACGGCAGCGCGCTGGCACTTGGGGAACAGGCGAAGCTTACGCTGGAAGACCCTTCCGCCGGCGGATTCTCCGCCAATGTAGAAACAGGAGAACTGTTTGCCCTGATCATGGAGAAGGGAAATCCGGTCACACTGACATTTGAACTGGGACAGGTGACGGTGGACGATGCGGTCGCTTCTCTTTCCGTGAGAAAAGGCGCGCAGGATCTGCGGGTGTTCTCCGGAACGGTGGACGCCGCCGCGGCCGGGCAGGTCATCGGCTGGGTCGTCGGGGAGGAACCCGTGATCTCCGATCTGCAGCCGGACTCCCTGAACGCTTTTTCCATCGCGCAGCTGCGCGGTGCGAACGGAGTGACGGAGACATGTGTGAGCAATGAGGCCCTTGATGAACTGGAAGCCCGACGCCAGGCGGAGCGGGAAGCGCAGAGCCAGGCTTCCATGGTGGAAGCACTGGAAAACCTCAAGCTGGATCATGAATGCACGGTGACGGTCTCCTGCGCCACCGTTCTGGACAACTGGAGCCGGCTGGATACGGCCAAGCAGGAGTTCATCCCTGAGGACGGCGTTGTGCTTGCGACGGTCCGCGTCCCATTTTCTGAGGGCGAAACGGCGTTTGACGTGACAAAACGCGCCTGCGACGCATACGGCATTCAGCTGGAGTACAGCTTTACGCCGGTGTATGACTCTTACTATGTTGAAGGGATCAATCATCTGTATGAGTTCGACTGCGGTGCGGAGTCCGGCTGGATGTTCAAGGTCAACGGTTGGTTCCCAAACTATGGGGCGTCTTCCTATGTGCTGCAGGATGGCGACGCGGTCACCTGGGAGTATACCTGCGTGGGCCTCGGAACGGATATCGGAGGATACACCGGGTGAAGCGCGCGGAGAACGACAGCTTTTCCCGCTGTCATCCCGCGGTGGGCATCGTGTTCTTTCTCGGAGCCATCCTCTTCGGGGCGATGATCATGCACCCGCTGTACATCCTGGCATCCGGGATCTGTGCGCTGGTCTACTACTGCCTGCTCAACGGCGTGAAGGGCATAAAGACAGTGGCCGTGCTGCTTCCGCTCGTGATCGTGATCGCGGCCGTCAATCCTCTGTTCAACCATGAGGGGGAGCACGTGCTCTTTCAGATCTTCGGACGGCCGTACACCTGGGAGGCCCTGATCTACGGCGCGTCGCTGGCGGGGATGCTGGTGACGATGCTGCTGTGGATGGGCTGCTACAATGCCGTGATGACGTCGGACAAGTTCATCACCCTGTTCGGGAAAGCGATTCCGACAATTTCACTGCTCCTGCTGATGGTGCTGCGGCTGGTGCCCAATCTGCTGCGCAAGATACGCCAGCTGGCGGGCGCCCGCAAATGCATCGGACGCGGTGCGGGGGAGAAGTCCACGAAGAGACAGCAGGCGGTGGACGGCATGAACGTCCTGTCCGCCCTGATCTCCTGGGCGCTGGAGGGCGGCGTCGTGACCGCCGACTCAATGAAGGCGAGAGGATACGGGACCGGAGAGCGCAGCCGGTTCCAGATCTTCCGCATGACCGCGCGGGATATCGTGCTGCTGGTACTGCTGGGCACACTGGCGGCAGCCGTGATCGTGGCGATCGCCCGGGACGGGACCACAGCGGAGTTCGCACCCGTCGTGACAGCAGCGCCCATCCGGGGCCTGCACGCGGCGGGATTCGCCGCCTACTGCGCATTCCTGATCCTGCCTGTGGCATTACATGTGAAGGAGGCCATCCAATGGCACATTTCGAGATCAAGGATCTGACGTTCGCCTACGCGGCGGCCAAGGACCGACCGGCGCTGAAGGACGTGACCCTCTCCGTCGGACGAGGGGAATACATGGTGCTGTGCGGACGGAGCGGCAGCGGCAAGACGACGCTTCTGCGCCATCTGAAGCCCGTTCTGACGCCCCACGGCAAGCGCTCCGGCGAGATCCTGTTCAACGGGATCTCCGTGAAGCAGCTCTCCGAGCGGGATCAGGCGGCGAAGATCGGCTACGTGATGCAGAATCCGGACGACCAGATCGTCACGGACAAGGTGTGGCATGAACTGGCCTTCGGCCTGGAAAGCCTGGGGTGCGATCAGAAGACCATGCGTGCCAGAGTGGCGGAGATGGCCTGTTATTTCGGTATTCAGGACTGGTTCCACCGGGATGTGGTGAATCTGTCCGGGGGACAGAAACAGTTGCTGAATCTGGCTTCAATCATGGCCATGCAGCCGGAGGTGCTGATCCTGGATGAACCGACCAGCCAGCTGGATCCCATCGCAGCGTCAGATTTTCTGAATACGGTAAGGAAGATCAACCTGGAACTGGGTACGACCATCATCATTACGGAACACCGGCTGGAAGATATCTTCCCCCATGCGGACCGCGCGGTCGTCATGGAAGGCGGGTGTGTGATTGCGGACGACGCTCCCGGACGGATAGGAAAACTGCTGTACGAGCAGCGGAGCCCGATGTTTACGGCAATGCCTGCTCCGGTGCGCATTTACTACGGCGCCGGGGGCACAGGGGAAAGTCCTCTGACGGTCCGTGAGGGACGCCGATGGCTCAGCGACGTATATCCGGACGGAGCGAAGATAAACGCACTTCCGGAAATCCAACTGCCTGAAACAGACGAGGAACCGGCACTGATACTGAAGGAACTATGGTTCCGTTATGAGAAGGACAGTCCGGACATCATGCGGGGCGTGAGCATGGAAGTGCCGAAGGGAAGCCTGTTTGCCATCGTAGGCGGCAATGGGGCAGGTAAATCCACCACGCTGAAAGCCATATGCGGCATCAACCGTCCCTACCGCGGAAAGGTCCGTGTGTTTGGAAAGCCCGTGGAAAAATACCGTTCCTCCGAACTGTTCAGCCGCTGCCTGTCGATGCTTCCGCAGGATCCCAAGAGCCTGTTCGTGAAGAAGACCGTACGTGAAGATCTGGAGGAGATGAATCCGGATAAAGAGAAAGTGATGGAAACAGCGAGGCTGTGTCAGGTGGAAGAGCTTCTGGATTCTCATCCCTACGACCTGTCCGGCGGTGAGCAGCAGAGAGCCGCACTGGCCAAGGTGCTGCTGACGGAACCCCGCCTGCTTCTGCTTGACGAGCCCACCAAGGGTATCGACAGCTTCTTCAAGGAAAGCTTTGCCGGGATCCTTGCGGAACTGAAGGCAAGAGGCATCACCGTCATTATGGTTTCCCACGACGTGGAATTCTGTGCCAGATACGCGGACATGGTGAGCATGTTCTTTGACGGACAGATACTGACGACCGATACGCCTCAGAGGTTCTTCGGAGGCAACAGCTTCTATACGACGGCGGCAAACCGCATGAGTCGGCATGTGTTCCGGCACGCGGTCACGGCAGAGAATGTGATCGAGCTGATACGGCTGAACGAAGGAGGCGGAGAATGAAAAGATCCCGCATCCTCCTGCTGATCGTTCTGCTTGTGGTCGTACCGGCGACTCTTTTTCTGTCCACACGGCTGCCCGGCAGATCTTACTACCTGATGAGCGCGATCGTGGCACTCGAGATCCTGATCCCGTTTTTTGCCGCATACGAAAAGCGGCGTCCGCAGCCCCGCGAGCTTGTCACCGTGGCGGTGCTGTCCGCGCTGGCTGTCATCGCCCGTGTAGCCATACCTCTCCCCAATTTTAAACCTACTTTTGCGGTCATCATGCTGGCGGGGATCGCTTTCGGACCGGAGACGGGGTTCATTGTCGGTGCCATCGGTGCGTTGGGCAGCGATTTCTTCTATGGACAGGGGCCCTTTACTCCGTGGCAGATGATGGCTTACGGCGTCGCCGGCGTTCTGGCCGGATTTGCCTTTGCCAGAGGGCGGCTGCCCAGAAAGAACTGGATCATGGGGCTGTTCTGCTTTCTGTGTACGGTGATCGTCGTCGGACCTCTGCTGGATACCAGCACGGTGTTTCTGACGCTTTCAAAGATCACATGGTCGGGAGCGCTGACCCTGTACCTTTCCGGGCTTTGGGTAAATCTTACCCACGGAGCCGCCTGCTTCGTATTTCTGCTGCTGTTTGGCAGCGTGATTCTGGAGAAGCTTGAACGAGTTCGAAACCGATATGGCATGATGGAGAGCGATGAAAATGAAGATGGGGTTTGAACAGTGCCATCCGGCCGTCAACCTGATTTATTTTACAATGGTGATTGCAGGCACGCTGAGCTTCCGGCATCCGGTCTATCTTGCCCTCTCGTTTCTGTGCGCATGTGTTTACAGTGTGCGCAGAAATGGGCGGCGCGCATTGATTTTCGATGTGATCCTGATCCCGCTGGCCGTTGCCTATGCGTTTTATTACGGAAGCTATCATCATTTTGGAATGACGGAACTTGCCGTAAATTTCGTGGGAAACCGCATTACGCTGGAATCCATGGTGTATGGACTGATCATTGGCTTTTCTGCTGCGGGAACGCTGATCTGGATGAGCTGCGTTCATTCCGTGTTCACGGCGGACAAGGTGGTATATCTGTTTGGGAAGGCAAGCCCACGTCTGTCGCTGTTTCTGGCCATCCTGCTCCGACTGGTGCCGCGCATCAAGAACGAAGCCCGGAAGATCAATACGGCGAGAAGAGGCGTGGGAATGGGCTCGGATCAGGGATCCCTGCTCCGAAGAGCGGGCAACGCGCTCAGGATCTTTTCCATGCTTATCAGCTGGTGCATCGGATCCCTGGCAACTGCCTCAGATTCCATGCGCGGAAGGGGAAGCTCACTGCGGGGAAGGAGGGCCTTCTCCATCTATCGCTTTGATAATCGTGACAGATCCTATGTCATCGGCATGTTTGCCTGCATTGCCATCACTCTCATGGGCCATCTGCTCCGCCAGACCAGAATGGTGTATGACCCAAGACTGCTGTGGACGCCGGTGACAGGAATGTCCATTACATTTTATGCTTGCTATGCCATCCTCTGTCTGATGCCCTTCGGGCTGGAATTGTGGACGGAATGGAAGTTTGAGAAGGCGCGGAATGTCGGCCTTATGGTGTAACGGGCTGTCGATGACGTGGAAGGGACCGCGGATCTGCGGTCCCTTTCTGGACAAAAAGAGCGTAAAACTATTGCCAGCGCAGCAGCGGGTGCGGTACACTGAAAAAGACAACGACCACCGTGGGAGGACACGGCGGTGAAGATCAACTTACAGGAGGGATCATCATGTATCTGGATTCTATGGAAAACGCCTATTCCCTGAAAGGGAAAAACTGCATCGTCACCGGCGGGGCAAAGGGGATCGGCCTCGGCATCACTACGGCGTTTGCCCATCAGGGGGCCAATGTGGCCATCTTTGCCCGAGACGAAACGGCGGCAAAGCAGGTCATCGAGGATTTCAGCGCAAAGTATGAGGGAGAGTTCACCTTCTATAAGGCGGACGTCGGCAATACGGCCAGCTGCCGCGAGGCGGTGGAAGCCTACATGAAAGATCACGATCGGATCGATGTTCTGGTCAACAACGCCGGCATTGGGACTTCCGGGCGCTTTGTCGACATGGATGAAGAACTGACCGACTGGTTCGAGTGTTTCAACGTGGATCTGCACGGCGCTGCCAGAATGTGCTACAGTGTGCTGAAATATATGAGAAAGCAGGGGTTCGGACACATCGTAAACATCACGTCCAACGCCGGTGAGATCATCAACAAGCCCTTCCTGACGGCCTATGCCGCCAGTAAGGCTGCATTCAACCATTTTACCAAGTGCCTCGCTGCCGAAGTGGCGCCCGACGGCATCCGTGTCAACGCCATAGCCCCCGGCTTTACCTTCTCCAACTTTACGAAGAACATGCCCGAGGAAGCCTATGTCGAACTGTGCAAGGACGTCCCTATCGGACGTTTTGCGCAGGCATTTGAGATCGGGGCGCTGGCGGCATATCTGGCCGGGGATATCTCGGATATCGTGACGGGAGCCATATTTACCGCGGACGGCGGATATGCACTCCAGCACTGAGAAAAAAGAGGGACGGCCTTCCGCTTCGGCGCAGGGCCGTCCTCTGCTGAAAGAGAGATGAGAGGATGTCGGAAAAGACAAAGGGGCTCCTGTTTGTCCTGTTCCTGTACACCGTTGCCTTCGTCCTGGGAGCGATCCCGTTTCGGATGGCTGAGCAACTGCTTTGGGCCGAGCTGTGGCTGACGCTGACTGCCACGGGTGTAATCTATCTGGCGACCTGCGTATGCGCTGATACCTCACTGTACGACCCTTACTGGAGTGTGGCACCGCCGGTCATGCTGCTGGCGGCAATGTTCAGATACAGCTGCCGAAGTACCGGAGCTGTAATCATGTTCACTGCCGTGATGCTGTGGTCGATCCGCTTGACGGCAAACTGGGTTTACACGTTCAAAGGTATGGGATGTGAAGACTGGAGATACGCCGGATACCGCCGGCGCCTGGATCCGGCACGCTTCGCTCTGCTGAATTTTTTCGGCTTTCAGCTGATGCCGACGCTGGTCACATATGCGGGAACCGTCGGTGCTTTCTATGTCCTTCAGAGCGAAGGGTTCTCTGCGCTGATGCTCATCGGAACGGCGATCATGGTGGGCGGCACGCTGTTGGAACTGACGGCGGACGCTGCGGTTCACCGATTTCTGAAGCAGGAGCCGGACAGAAGAATGACATGCCGCATATCCGTGTGGAAATATTCACGGCATCCCAATTATCTGGGAGAGATCCTGTTCTGGATTGGGATTTTTCTGTCCTACGTCGTACTGTACCCGGCCCAATGGTACCGTGGCCTGGGATTCGTTCCGATCCTCGGCGTTTTTCTTTTCGCATCGATCCCGATGATGGAGAAGCACAATTCCGAGCGGAGAGAAGACTATGCGGAGTACAAAAACGTCACTTCACCGCTGCTGCTTCTTCCGCACAGACAGTAACGGGTTATAAAACAGCCCCTCAGGATCCGGTCCTGAGGGGCTGTCTGTCACTTTACTGCGTCACGGTGCGCGACTGCTCATACCTTCGGGAGACGGGCACGATAGGCGGCAAGCTCATCGTCGGTGGGAACGTAGTCGTCCATCAGTCCGTCGTGGAACTTTTCATAGGCTACCATATCGAAGTAACCTGTACCGGTGAGGCCGAAAACGATGGTTTTCTCTTCGCCGGTTTCCTTGCATTTCAGGGCCTCATCGATGGCCACGCGTATGGCGTGGCTGCTCTCGGGAGCGGGCAGGATGCCCTCGACGCGGGCAAACTCCTCGGCCGCCTCGAACACGGCCGTCTGGGGAACGGAGACCGCCTCCATGATGCCGTCGTCATACAGCTGGGACAGAATGGGGCTCATGCCGTGATAGCGCAGACCGCCGGCGTGGTTGGGGGCGGGGATGAAGTCACTGCCCAGGGTGTACATCTTGGCCAGCGGGCAGATCATGCCGGTGTCGCAGAAATCGTAGGCGTAAACGCCGCGGGTGAAGCTTGGGCAGGAGGCCGGCTCCACGGCGATGATGCGGTAATCCGCTTCCCCGCGGAGCTTTTCCCCCGCAAAGGGGGCGATCAGTCCGCCCAGGTTGGAACCGCCGCCGGCGCAGCCGATGATCATGTCCGGCTTGATTCCGTAGGCGTCCAGAGCGGCTTTGGTCTCAAGGCCGATCACGCTCTGATGAAGCAGTACCTGGTTGAGCACGGAGCCCAGCACGTAACGGTATCCGGGATTGGAGACGGCGACTTCAACAGCCTCGGAAATGGCGCAGCCAAGGCTCCCGGTCGTTCCGGGATGCTCCGCCAGGATCTTCCGGCCGACGGCTGTGGTATCTGAAGGAGAGGGAACGACGGAGGCTCCGTAGGTGCGCATGACCTCGCGGCGGAAGGGCTTCTGCTCGTAGCTGACCTTGACCATGTAGACCTTGCAGTCGAGCTCGAAGTAGGAGCAGGCCATGGACAGGGCAGTGCCCCACTGGCCGGCGCCGGTCTCCGTGGTGACGCCCTTCAGGCCCTGCTTTTTGGCGTAATAGGCCTGGGCGATGGCGGAGTTCAGCTTGTGGCTGCCGGAGGTGTTGTTGCCCTCGAACTTGTAATAGATGTGGGCCGGGGTATCCAGCTTTTTCTCCAGGCAGTACGCCCGGACCAGGGGAGAAGGACGGTACATTTTGTAGAAGTCACGGATCTCCTGGGGGATGTCGATGTAGGGGGAATCGTTGTCCAGCTCCTGGGCGACCAGTTCCTCGCAGAACACGCCGCTGAGCTCTTCGGCCGTCATGGGCTGGCCCGTGCCGGGATTCAGCAGGGGGGCCGGCTTGTTTTTCATGTCGGCGCGGACGTTGTACCATGCCTGGGGCATCTCGCTTTCTTTCAGATAGATTTTGTAAGGAATATTCTCGTTTGCCATGGTTGTTTTCTCCTTTCTGTTTCGGGATCGTCGTCCCATTCGGTGATTTCGGGACAGAAAAAAGACCCTGTCCCAGTTTGTTTGCTGGGACAGGATCTGTCAGATCCTGCGGTGCCACCCGGCTTGACGCGCTCACGCGCGCCCACTTACGCATACTACCATATGCAGGCCTTTGATTACGGAGAGCCGCCTCCGTCTTGCATACTCCGGAATCATCCGTTTCCGCTCGCCCTCAGAAGTCCATTCGATCCGGTCTGCTCCGCCGCCTTCACAGCACCGGCGGCTCTCTGGAGAAGCAGGTGAGGGATCTACTCACTCTTCTTCAACGGTTTAAAGCGAATATAATACCGGCTTTGGCATTTGTCAATGATTTTTTTCCTGCATTCCTGCAATTTCAGATTTTGACGCATGCGCAGGAAGTACTGCCGTTTCCACGAAAAAAACAGTCCCTGTTACGAGTGAAGTCCGCCGTCATTCGTACCGTCAAAAAGAAAGGGGTGTTGTTTATGGAAACGATCAGAAAACGGGCGGGTAACCGAAAGTAACGGGGCTTTACCGGAGGTTTATGTTCTGACGATGGTTTGCAGATTACAATACTGTGTGAAGAACGAAATCCGGAACAGAAAAGGTCGACGTATGATAAGTCTGGGAAAACGCATCAGACAGGCACGGGTACGGGCGGGCTTCACTCAGGAAAACGTCGCCGAGATCGTCGGCGTTTCCCGCACGGCCGTGACCCGATGGGAAAAGGGAGAGATCGGGCCTAAGCTGGACCATCTGGCCGCGCTGGCCGTCTTGTTCGGCGTGACGGCGGATCATCTGCTGGGGCTGGAGCCGGGCTGTACGGACGCGCTGCCGGAGCTTACGGACGGCGCGATGATCGCCCTGTGGACCTTCGTTCGGGAAGTTCGGAAAGAGAATCATGAAACGAAAGGGGAAGACAAATGAAAAAAGTACTGTCATTATTGCTGGCGCTTCTGCTGCTTCTGTCCCTTGCCGCCTGCGGCGGTTCGGGCGGGAAAGAGGATTCTGTGCCGGCGGAGGAAAGAACGGAGGAAGCGGCAGCTCCGGAACCTGCCGCACCGCCAAAGGAAGAGACGGTCTCTGAGCCGGAACCGGAGCCTGAGCCGGAACCGGAGCCTGAGCCGGAACCGGAACCAGAGCCCGAGCCGGAACCGGACACAGGAAACGTGATTCGGCCGGAGATCAAAAAGGCCATCGACAGTTACGAGGAATTCGTCGATGAGTACTGTGCCTTCATGAAAGATTATGACGTTGCCGATCTTGGCAAGCTGACGGATTACATGAAGCTGATTGAAAAGGAAGAGAAGATGACCAGAGAGTTTGACGCGCTCACGGATAAGGATCTGACGGACGCGGAGGAGCTGTATTATATCGAAGTTCTCAACCGCTGCAATGAAAAGATGCTCGCTGCTGCCAACAGTCTGGGCTAGAGTGATAAAGAATCAAAACGACGGCCGCCCTTTCCGGGGCGGCCGTCGCTGTTCTTCCGGAGAATGCCGTCAGCCTTCTCCGTTGTATTTTTTGGTATAGTATTCGCGGCCCAGTTCGTAGAACCTGTCGTAGGCCTTCATCATGAACTCAAGGTCCGGCACCTGAGGCATGAAGAAGGAGATATACCGGCCTTTGCAGCCGATGGTTTCGATATTCTCCCGAAGGATGCGGTCCAGTTCCTCATCGGAAACTACCTCCGTCAGGAAGAAGTTGGTGTGATGGATGAGCTTGTCGCCCAGACGCTGCATCTGCGCGGCCTTGTCATTCGCGTTGTCCTGGCCTTCCCAGGAATCAAAGCCGGCGTCGACGTAGCCGTCCAGCAGAAGATCCACGTTGCCGCAGGAGTGGAAGTTGGTGTACATGCCCATCGCGTGGATCGCGTCGTTCATCCTTCTGTAATGCGGGAGCAGGACTTCTTCGAAAACGGACTTCGAAATGAAGGGGCTGCGCTGCGTGCCGAGGTCATCGTGGAACGTAATGATGTCGGCGTGGAAAATGTCGTGTGCAATGCGGGCAAGCTCGATATGGAAATCGGTGAATTTCTCGAACAGTTCGCCGACGGCTTCCGGTTCGATCAGCAGCCAGGACAGAGCGTCCTCAAAGCTGGACAGATCGGCCAGACGCTCCATGCATCCGTTCACGATGACAAATTCCGTGGCTTTATCCGGATCCAGTTTGCCAGCGTAATTTTCATCGTAGTATCCCTGCCAGTCAATGGCGCCGAGGTCGGGGAAGGTGAGTTCCTCTTTCCAGGTCAGAATGTCCTTCATGCGGCGGGTGCCCGGCTTTACCATGGCGGCGTTGGATTTGGGCTCATATTCCCACTCAATGCCGAACCAGTCGATTCCGCCGTAGTTTCGCGCCTGCGCGTCGGGCATGCACAGCGGCTGAAGAAGATTCATGTCTTCGATGCAGGATGGAACCCACATGGGTTCCTCGTGCCGGTAGACGCGCAGCACGTTCTCCCGGGATGTGATGGGCTTGTTCAGCTTCCGCATGGGAGGCAGTGTAGTTCCATAATAGGACAGGTACTGGGCGGTGTAGCCGGTAACCTGCATTTCCTTCTCGCGGTCGAAGGGGATGATGCTCATGGTTGTTCCTCCTGAAACAGTAATATTTGACTTGTAAATTATACAGGAATACCCGCGGCTTTTCAACGGTTCGACCATGCGAACGGGCACAATCTTTTCGCAGAGCAGGCTGGTTTCGGATCTGAGGGGTGGCGGCATCTGAGGCAGTATGGTATACTGCCGACGGACTATTTGAGCGGGCGACCCGTCAGGAAGGAGAAGGACCATGTTTCGTGAAATGCTTCGCAGCAGGGATCAGCTCCCGGAGGAAGAGTGCAGGAGGATCCTGAAACAGGAGCTACGCGGCGTCCTGGCTGTTCAGGGGGACGACGGCTATCCCTACGCCATGCCGCTGAACCATTACTATGAGGAAGAGGACGGAAGGATCTATTTTCACAGCGGCCCCGTCGGTCATAAGGTCGACGCCATCCGGAGATGTGCCCGTGCGTGTTTCTGCGTTTACGACCGGGGATTCCGGCGAGAGGGAGAGTGGGCGCTGAACATCCGAAGCGTCATCGTTTTCGGACGGATTGAGGTCGTCGAAGACCGTGACAGGGTTTATGAGATCGCACGCCGGCTGAGCCGTAAATTCACGGACGACGAAGCGTACATCGAAAGAGAGGTCAGGACCTATGGTCCGACGACCCTGATGTTCTGCCTGGTTCCCGAACATATGACCGGGAAACTCGTGCATGAGGAATGAATCGAACGGAAGTTCATGCTTGACATCGAATGAAAGCTCCGGAACGTAAGTCCCGGAGCTTTTGCAATGACAGAAGGCCCTGAAGTCCAGTATGACCGCATGATCATCTTCAGTCGACAGAATCTCATGAGTACACCTCCGGTACGGAGATGTTCCAGACTGCTTCACAAGGCCGTACGTAAATTCAAGTAATCATTAACCGTGATGTTCTTCGTGTCGATGGGACTACGTATCGGGTGAAAGCGTCGCCTGCCGGGTGACCCTGCGGCAAAGCGCCCATGCTACAATCATCTTAACAGATTAACAGAAAAACAAGGAGGATGATAACATGCTGGGAAGCATTATCGGAGATGTGGCGGGAAGCCGTTTCGAATTTGAAAACCACCTGAGCAAGGAATTTGAGCTGCTGCACGAAAACTGTGAGTATACGGACGATACGGTGATGACCTGCGCCGTTACGGACGCGCTGCTGGCAACGGAGGGAAAAGCGGAAGGACTGCGGAAAGCTGCGGTGGAATCGATGCAGCGCATCGGACGGCAGTTTCCATACTGTGGTTTCGGCGGCCGCTTCATCGGCTGGATATTTGAGGACGACCCGCGGCCGATTAACAGCCTGGGAAACGGAGCGGCGATGCGGATAGCGCCCGTGTCGGACTTTGCACGCACTCTGGAGGAAGCCAGAGAACTCTCCCGCGAGGTCACCTGCGTGAGCCACGATCACCCGGAGGGCCTGAAGGCAGCGGAGGCAGCGGCCGTGGCTGGCTTTATGGCCAAGGCCGGCTGCTCGATGGATCAGATCCGGGCCTGCATGACGGAGCGGTACTACCCGGAGATCGCGGCCATGCACGTTCCCGATCTGATGAAGAACTACCGGCGTGAGATCGGAGACAGCAGGTACCGAGAATGGGCTCCGTACAGTGTCCCTCAGGCACTGGTATGTTTTCTTGAAAGCGATTCCTTCGAGGATGCCATCAGGAACTGCGTGGCCATCGGAGGCGATTGCGACACCACGGCGGCTATCGCCGGAGGGATCGCTGAACTGTATTACGGAATTCCGGATGAACTGCGGCGGAAGGTGCTGACTTACCTGCCAAGGGTGCTTCTTGAGCCGCTGGAACGGTATTACGGCGGAGAGACTCTGTACGGCGGACAGAAAAGCGAATAATTATGTAAACTAATGTGCGGGGATGCAAAGGTTTGTGGAAGATCCGCTCGGTTCTCTATTGAAGAGGCTTTTCCCATCTGATAAACTGGTCAGAGAAAACACGAAGGGCAGCGGCCGGGGAGGAACGGATGAAGAAGAGAGAACTTGCCGACAGGATCCTGTCAATGCTGAGCACCCGGGAGTGGGACGAACTGAAAAAAGGAACCGCGCATGTCCCGGTCAGCGCCTATAACCGCGAGGTACTGGTACGCCTGGCGGAAACGGCGGATGAACTGACGGGAGAAACCGACGGAAAACGCGCGGACCAGATCGCTGACAGAGTGCGGAGATATCTGATTGAAGTCTGGCCCGAGGAGCCGGACGCGCACAAGTACGTCGTCGCGTCCTGCCTTATCCTCACTCTCCTTGAGGAAAAGCCCATGCACCCGCCGGAGTCGGTAAAGTACCATGCGGAGGTCCGGGAGGGAAAGGCGTACTATTACTGCCCGGCCCGGCTCCCGGATGGACCGGTGTGCGCCTTGTGTCTGGCGCTGCCGTGGGAGGAACTGGAAGTCCGGCGCCAGGACGCGATCCGGAGGACGGGAGAAACATACGGTGCACTGTCGGCGACGGTGCAGAAGGAGATCCTGGAGGCTGGATTTGGAGAATCCGGGGTCGTGCCGGTGCGGCTGCTCCGCTTCCATCGGGAGGTGCGGCAGTGCTGTGAGGAGAACCGATGCGGTGCCTACAATACCAGCTGGGCGTGCCCTCCGGCCGTCGGAACTCTGGAGGAATGCCGGGAGCGGACGGAGCGATTCGCGTATCTGCAGCTGTTCTCCCAGGCGTTCCTTCTCGAGGACAGCATGGATTTTGACGGAATGAAACGCGCCATGAAGGAATTCAAGGCTACGGTGGCGCGGCTCGGGAAGAGAATGAAGAGCATCCTTCCGGAGGCGCGGATCCTTTCCAATGAATCCTGCGGCCGATGCGCGTCATGCACATGGCCGGACCGGCCATGTCGTTTTCCGGAGGAACTGTATCACTCCCTCGAGGGGTACGGCTTCAATGTGTCTGAGCTGGCCGGACAGGCCGGGATCCGGTACATGAACGGGCCGTCCACAGTCACTTTTCTCGGGGCCGTGCTCTATGGACGGTCCGAAGAGTGAGAAAGTACAAAAGCGGATAAACCGAATCGGCTCTTTGAAGGGACAGACAATACGGGAGGAGGATAAGCATATGCTGAAGGACAATCCGAGAGGAAGGTACGGCATCGACCAGTACCGGCCGCCCCTGAACTACGAACTGGCGGGGAAGACGTTTACCTTTGTGATGGACGACGGGATCGATCAGCAGATTTCATTCCTGGACGGAAAGACGCTCGAATGGAACTTTGAGGAGCAGAGACCCAAACGGGAGTCGTACGAGTGCCTGAAAGCCGACGATACGACGTACCTGATGTACTATGAGATCGATGGCGCGGAGAAACGCACCGGGCACACCTTCGTCATCGACCTGGAGAACATGCTGGTGACGCGTCTGACCGCTGTTAACGGGGAAGACCCGAAAGATCCTTACGTCAATAACTCCTATTTCACTTTCGGGGCCATTCGGCGTCCGGACGGGACGACAGAGAGCCGACGTCACAGCTTCACCGATGAGATGGTGGGTACGTGCGTACAGTGGTGTTACGGCATCTACACTACCGTTCACGTGTATTATTGCACCAGCTTTTATCGGATCACCTTTCCCCAGGACAGCGCGGTCAGCATTCCGGCCAACGAACAGCTCAGCAGCCTGGGGGCACAGCTCCCGTCTTCGGATGAACCGGCCTCGTATATCCGTATCAAGGACAACATGTATTTCGTGAATATCACGGAGAGAAACATGGAACGTTTGCTGGGCGAAAAAGGAAGATTCCGCTGCAACGCCATGTGCTTTCTGCAGAACTACGACCGGATGTACATGGTGGGAAGGGCCTTCGGCGCTATGACGGAAAAGGGAAAGGATTCACGGATCCGCCTCTCCTTCGGCGCGTACGGAAAGTTCACGGAAGTACCGGAGAGTTTTTTTACGGATCCCAATCCATATATCATATGACGACGGATATCTACACAGGAGGGTTATTATGAGCAGCAGCGAAATGATCTGGAAGCAGCCCGATGACGGCTGCAGCTACTATACGCCTGAGGAATATGCCCGGTTCGGCGATGTGTTCTCGCCGGTGGAGTTTGACTCTTCGTACATCCGCAGAAAACACCTGGACATCCCGTACGGAACATTGCCGGAGCAGAAGCTCGACCTGTATCTGCCCGATGAGGGGGATGGACCCTGGCCGGTGATCTTTTATGTGCACGGCGGCGGATGGATGATGGGCACCAAGACACTGGGCGCCGTCACCTGCGTGATCGGAGCGCTGGATCGGGGCTACGCGGTCATTGCCCCGGATTACCGGCTGGCGCCGGGCGTCACGTTCCCGGAGTTCATTTTCGACATAAAGACGGCCGTCCGCTGGGCCAGGGCCCATGCGGCGGAGTACGGCCTTGACCCGGATCGCTTCGGGATGATCGGGGACTCGGCGGGAGGACATATCACGCTGATGATAGGCTTTACCGCGGGGCATGCGGAATACGAGGGAGAGCAGTACGGCTGGCCGGGCGTGTCCAGTGCGGTGCAGGCGATCTGCGACATGTACGGACCGTCTGATCTGTCCGCCGACGAAACGGGGTGGTATCGGGAGTCTCAGGTAAAGCGCTTCCCGTCGATGTTCGGGGGAAATATGTATCTGACAGCGTTCGGAACGGACAACAGGAACCTGCTGAAGCTGATCAGCCCCATATCCTTCGTGACGGAGGACATTCCTCCCGTGATGATCCAGCAGGGGCATGAGGACGGTATCGTGCCGTATCAGCACAGCAAGATCCTGGCGGAGAAGATCTCGGCGGTCTGCGGTCCCGACCGGGTGGAATGTCATATATATGAGTGGCGCAACCATTCCGACCCGGCTTTTCTGACCGAGGAGAGCGTGCGCCAGGTGGTGGACTTCTTTGACCGAAGACTGAAGAAATGATGACAGAACTCCGGAGGAGGGAATGACAGTGGAAAGAACCATAAGGGTAACGGGACGGGGAAAGCTCGCCGTGCCTCCGGATACGATCTGCCTGGTCATCACGGCGGAAGGACGGTATCCTGACTACGCGGAGGCAATGAGACGTTCCGCGGAGGATACGGAAGCTGTGCGCGGCGCCATCGCCGCGGCGGGGCTTGACCCGAAGGACCTGAAGACGGCCCATTTCGGGATCAACACCGAATATGAGGGCGTGCAGGACAAGAACGGCAGCTGGATCCAGCGCTTCGCCGGATACCGCTGCGAGCACCGTATGACGATCCGTTTCCCACGGGGCAGCGAGCAGCTTTCGCAGGTGATGGAGGGGATGGCACGCTGTCCGGCCGCCGCCAGCTTTCATGTGGAATACACGGTGAAGGATCCCGAGAAAGTCCGGAACCGCCTGCTGAAGCATGCGGTCTCGGATTCCAGGAAAAAGGCGGAGACGCTGACGCGCGCGGCGGGCGTGACGCTGGGAGACGTCGTCAGCATCGACTGCTCCTGGGGAGAGGGCGAGATCATGTCCCGCCCGGTGAACTCGGTCATGATGGACAAGACGGCCACGCCGGAAGAAGCCTGCGGCTTTGACATGTCCATGGAGCCGGAGGACATCTCCGTCGAGGATACCGTCACGGTGATATGGTCGATCCGGTGAGCGCATGACCGAAGCATCGAAAAGGAAGACCGTGCGGGTCGCCGCGGCCGTCCTCCTGAAAGACGGCCGCGTATTCGCCACTCAGCGCGGCTATGGACCATACAGGGACTGGTGGGAATTCCCGGGAGGAAAGATCGAAAAAGGCGAGACTCCGGAAGAAGCCCTGCGGCGGGAGATCCGTGAGGAACTGGACACGGAGATCCGGGTGGGAGAGCTGTTCGAGGAAGTGGAGTACGACTATCCCGATTTTCATCTTAGCATGAAATGCTTTCTGGCGGACGTGATATCCGGGCACCTGGTCCTTCGGGAGCATGAGGACGCGCGGTGGCTTCCTCCGGAAAGACTGGACGATGTTCAGTGGCTTCCCGCGGATCTGAGCGTCGTCGACCGATTGAAAAGGCGTCTTCTGCAGACAGAATAAAAAACGAGCGGCCGTTCCACATGCGGAACGGCCGCTTGAGTGTTCTCATACCATTTCAGAAGATGTCAGCGACGGCAGCGTCGGCCATGGCGGTGGCCTGCATGATATTCTTCGGTGTGACGCTGTCTCCGATCACAAAGAACTGCGGGGCGCACTCCCGCAGGGACCAGGCCTCCTCGGAAAGCGGCTTCTGGCCCATGGCGCAAACCACCGTATCCGCCGGAACAAAGACGCCGCCCTCGCACTCAACGCCGTCCTTACGGACGGAATTGGCGCGGACGCCGAGAAGTGTCTCGATTCCCAGTTCCCGGATCTTCAGATCCAGAGCCGTCTGATGCAGGATGTTCCCGCCGCTGTTGAGCGCGGGGGCCATCTCTACGATGCAGACCTTTCTCCCGAGCTGAGCCAGGTAGATGGCCAGCTCGGTTCCCACGAGTCCGCCGCCCAGGACGGCTACGCGTTCCCCGGCCAGAGAGGTATCCGCATAGATCTCCTCGGCCGTAAGAGTGCTTTCAATGCCGGGTACGGGCGGCCGGAAGGGGACCGCGCCGACGGAGGCGATGATCACGTCAGCCCCGACGGAGTCGGCGTAGGCTTTCGTGACTTCCGTGTTCAGGCGGATCTCTGCGCCGGAATCCCGCACCTTTCTCTCCTGGTACTCCAGATAGGCCCGGATCTTCTTTTTGAAGGGAACGGATTCCTCGCACTTCAGGGCACCGCCCAGACGTCCGGACTTCTCGCACAGGATGACTTTATGGCCTCTCTGCGCAGCCTCGATGGCCGCCTGCATGCCGCCGATCCCGCCGCCGGCGACGAGCACGGTGCGGGAGGGGACGGCGGGGGACGAGTGCTTTTTTTCCGCCTCACGCCCGATCTCCGGGTTGACGGCACAGAAGATCTGGCCGTTGGTGATCAGATGGCTGAAGCAGGCCAGACAGCGCAGGCAGGGGCGGATTTCTTCGGGGCAGCCGGCCCGGGCCTTGCGCGGCAGATCGGGATCCGCCATCAGCGCACGGGCAATCTCGACGACGTCGGCCTTCCCGGAAGCAAGGATCTCCTCGAGCAGGTCCGGGTCGGAATGGGCGCCCACGGTGGCGATGAGGCTCTCCCGGACATGGGGCTTTATGGCAGCGGCGTATTTCACATTACAGCTGTCCTCCATGAAGATGCTCGGGTGCGTCACAGTGAAGACGTCCGGGTTTTCATGGTGGCCGGCGGATACGTGGATCAGGTCGACGTGTCCGTCCAGCATCTTCGCGATGGCAATGCCCTCGTCCAGATCGTAACCCGCCGGCGTCACTTCGGAGCCGGAGATGCGGATCTCGATGGGGAATCCGGGCCCCACGGCTTTCCGGACCGCGTCGCAGACCGCCAGCGGGAAGCGCATGCGGTTTTCAAGGCTTCCGCCCCAGCGATCTTTCCTGAGATTGACCTTGCTGGACATGAACTGGCTCAGCAGCCAGCCGTGGCCGCCGTGGATGGTGACCATGCCGCAGCCGCAGGCTTTGGCGAACGCGGCCGCGCGGGCATACTTCTCCACCGTTTCCCAGATGACGCTCTCCGGCATTTCGAGATACTCCAGGCCGCTGGCGTCGACGCCGCCGCAGGGCCCGAAGATCACATGCCCTTCGCCCGCCGACTGATAGCTGTATCGGCCGCCGTGCTGGAGTTCGACGGAGCAGACGGCCCCATGGCGGCGTACGGCAGCGGTCAGGCGGTTGAGCGGGGTGTGGTTCGAAGGAGCGTCCAGACGGATCATGGGCTCTCCGAACATGCCGTGCTCGGAATCCACCACGCAGTCGCCAAGGCAGACGGAGGCGGCGCCTCCGGCCGCCTTGCGCTCATAGAAAGCGGTGTAGTTGTCGTCCGGATGGAAATGGGCATCCAGGTTCCGGCCGGACATGGGGGACGAAAACAGGCGGTTGCGGAACACGGTCCGCCCAAGCGTGACCGGTTCGAACAGATGAGGGTATCTGAAGGTGTCGGATGACATGGGGTGGCCTCCTCCCTTTGTACGGTTCGTATTGGACGCTCAGCGCTCCTCGTAGACGGCCTTGACGGCCCGGTAGGTCATGTAGCAGTCGTTGACGGCGACGGCTTCGCATGGCGCGTGCATGCTCAGAACGGGTACGCCGGCGTCGATCGTCTCGATGTTGCGGTTGGCCATGAACTTGGCGATGGTGCCGCCGCCGCCCTGATCCACCTTGCCGAGCTCCGCCATCTGCCAGGTCACGCCGGCTTTCGCAAAGATGCGGCGGACGGTGCCTACGGTCTCAGCGGACGCGTCGTTGGAGCCGGACTTGCCGCGGGCGCCGGTGAACTTCAGAATGCCGACGCCGTAATTGCACTTGGCGTTGTTGCGCTTCTCGGATACCTCGGGGAAGTTGGGGTCGAAAGCGTTGCATACGTCAGCAGACAGGCAGAAACTCTGCTCGAAGCAGCGGCGCAGGCTGACGCCCTGGGTTTCGCACAGATCCTGCATGAAGAACTCGAAGGCCGTGGACTGGCTGCCGGTGACGCCGTCGGAGCCGACCTCTTCCTTGTCCGTGAGAATGCAGACGGCCGTGCGCTCGGGATCCCGGATATCGAAGATGGCTTTCAGTTCTGCCCAGGCGCAGGAACGGTCGTCGTGGCCATAGGAGGCGATCATGGAGCGGTCGAGACCGAGATATCTGGCTTTGAAGGCGGGCACGGCGCAGATCTCAGCGGAGATGAAGTCCTCTTCGCACAGACCGCAGCGCTCGTGGATCAGCTCGAGGACTTTCGCCTTGAAGCGCTCGTCGCCGTTCGCTGCAGGGGTGCTGCCGATGAACACGTTCAGATTCTCTCCGGTAAAGAGATCGGAGGCTGTCTTCTTGACCTGATCGGCGGCCAGATGGGGCAGCAGGTCGGTGATCATGAACACGGGGTCACCCTCGTCCTCGCCGATGCTGATCTGCACGGTCGAGCCGTCGGCCCGTACGGCCACACCGTGGAGGGCCAGGGGGATAGTGACCCACTGGTATTTCTTGATGCCGCCGTAGTAATGGGTCTTCAGCAGGGCCATCTCACCGTCCTCGTAAAAGGGAAGCTGCTTGAGATCCAGACGGGGGGAGTCGATATGGGCGCCGGCAATGTTGCAGCCGTGACTCAGATCCTGCCGTCCGATGACCGCGAGAATCATGGATTTTCCGCGGTTGACGGAATAGACGCGGTCGCCCGCCCTCAGCGCCATTCCCGGCACATAGGGAACGAACCCGGCCTTCTCCGCTTCCTTTACGGCGTAGGTTACGCATTCGCGTTCTGTCTTGCCGGCATTCAGGAAGTCGATGTAGGAGTCGGCGTACGCACGGGATTCCCGCTTTTCGCTCTCGTCCATCTTTTCTTCCAGATGGGTCTGCTTGTAGAAGACGTTCTCACTCATTTGTATTTCCTCACTTTCTCTGTAAAAAAACCGCGGCAGTAGCTTTCAAATTCTTCCGCAGTCCTATAGTCGTTGAACAGCACATGATCGCAGTTTTCCCTGAACCACTCGTCGCTCTTCTGCGCGCGGATGCGCATCAGAGCGTATTCATGGTCGATGCTGTCGCGTGCCATGATCCGGGCGGCCCTCGCCTCCTCAGGAGCCGTAACGGCGACGGTGCAGTCGCACAGGCGTCCGAGTCCGCTCTCGATCAGAGCCACGGCGTCTATGGCGGCCAGCGTTCCTCCGCAGGCTTCATGCTCCGCCAGAAGCCGCTCCACCTTACGGCAGACGAAGCCGTGGGTGATGGCGTTCAGATCGGACAACGCGGCATCGTCGGAGAAGACGATGGCCCCCAGCGTCTTGCGCTGCAGCACGCCTCCGACGACCGTGCCTGGGAATCTTGCCTCGATTCCGGACAGCATCTCAGCGCTGGTCTGCGTCAGCCCGTGATAGACCTCGTCACAGTCGATCACGAGACCTCCCAGGTCGCGGATGGCGTTGAGGGCCGTGGTCTTTCCCGTGCCGGTCCCGCCGGTCAACCCGAATACGGTCATGCGATCACCTCCGTGCCGAGTATGTGCGCGATCTCTTCCGGTGCCAGACCGCCCCGGCGCAGAATGCGGGGGACGGGACCGGTGAGATCGACGATGGTGGATTCTATGCCCACGGAACAGGTACCCCCGTCCAGAATAAACGGGATCCGGCCTCCCAGCGCCTTGAGCACCTCGTGGGCAGATTTCGGGCTCGGCATCCCGGACAGATTCGCCGAGGGGGCGGCCAGGGGACCGCCGAACTCACGAAGCAGCTTCAGCGTCAGAGGATGATCCGGGCAGCGAAGGCCGACGGTGTTCCGGCCGGCGGTAACGATGTCCGGCACCGCCCGGCTCTTTTTCACGACGATCGTGAGGGGGCCGGGCCAGAAAGCGTCCGCCAGAATGCGCGCGGACTCCGTCAGGTCGTCACTGAGGGCCTTGCAGGCCTCCCAGCCGGGCACCAGCAGACTGATGGGCTTCTGGGGGGGACGCCCCTTTACTTCATAAAGCTTTTTCACTGCGGCGGCGTTTCGTCCGTCCGCCGCAAGGCCGTATACCGTTTCGGTGGGGACGGCCGCGAGATCTCCGCTGCGGAGCGTATCCGCAACGGAAGAGATGCAGGTGGTAAGACAGGTCTCCATATTGGTCCTTTCAGGTCTGACTTTCGAGGCGGGCCGCTTGGTCCGCCATGGTCAGTGCGTCGATGATCTCGTCCAGATCCCCGTTGAGGATCTGATCCAGCTTGTACAGAGTCAGGCCGATCCGGTGGTCCGTCACCCGACCCTGAGGGAAATTGTACGTTCGGATCCGCTCGCTGCGGTCTCCGGTGCCAACCTGACTCTTCCGCTCGGCCGCGTAAGCGGCGTTCTGGCGCTGTACCTCCGCGTCGTACAGACGTGAGATCAGGATCTTCATCGCCCGGTCTTTGTTCTTATACTGGCTGCGTTCGTCCTGACATTCTACTACTGTGCCCGTGGGCAGATGGGTGATGCGAATGGCGGACTCCGTCTTGTTGATATGCTGGCCGCCGGCGCCCGAGGAGCGGAACGTGTCGATTTTCAGGTCGTTCGGATCGATCTGAAACTCCACTTCCTCCATTTCAGGAAGGACGGCCACAGTGACGGTGCTGGTGTGGATGCGCCCGCCGGACTCCGTCTCAGGGACACGCTGCACGCGATGTACGCCGCTTTCATATTTCAGGCGGGACCAGGCGCCGCTGCCCTCGATGAGAAAGCTGATCTCCTTGATGCCGCCGAGCTCCGTTTCGTTGACGTTGGCGATCTCCGTCGTCCAGCCGCGGGAATCCGCGTACATGCCGTACATCCGGTACAGACTGTGGGCGAAAAGCGCCGCTTCCTCGCCGCCGGCACCGCCGCGGATCTCGACGATCACGTTCTTCCCGTCGTTTGGGTCTTTCGGCAGAAGCAGGACCCTGAGTTTTTCCTCCAGACGGGAGATGTCCGCCGCGGCACGATCGACTTCTTCACGTGCCAGATCCTTCAGATCCGGATCGCCCAGCAGGGAAAGAGCCTCCTCACGGTCGGCCAGGCGCTTTCGGTACTCACGGTACGCGTCCACCAGCGGAGCCAGATCCTTCTGCTCCTTGGACAGCGTGCGGAACAGGGCAGGATCGGCATAGACTTCCGGCTGCTGCAGCCGCTCCTCAAGAATGCTGTATTTTCGTTCGATTTCTTTCAGTTTGTCGAGCATGGCAGATCACTCACTACATGCGGTTGATGACTTACAAAAATTTAATATATCATACTTGAAGAGAAGTGTAAACCGGAACGAAGACCCTGCCGGAGGGGAAAGATCCCTTTTGTTTTTCTCCATGTCCATGATATAATCATGATGATCGTGGCGGAAAAGAAGGCCCGCGCGGGCCGGACAGAGGGAGGAAAGATGTTCATGAGCGAAAAGGAAAAGAAGGAGAACCGGTACGCCATTCCCATGGAGGACATCCGGGAGGTCTCCAAAGGGCTGGAGATGAAGTTCTACTCCAATCGTTCCCCAAAGAAAGGGTACAGCTGGGAGACGCCTCCGGACCCGGTTCGCGAGGAGGATATTGCGGAGAGCATTGCGGCGGAAGTGATCGTCATCGGCGGCGGTATCAGCGGCCTGGCGGCTGCGGCCCGCTGCCGGGAGCGCGGACTGGACGTCATCCTGCTGGACAAGAACAAGAGGCTGATGGCGCTGGCCGGCCAGATCGCCGCGGTCAACAGCCGCGTCATGGCTGAGAAAGGGCTGCATATCGACAAGAAGCAGCTGGCGGCCGACTGGCTGAAGATGAGCGGCAGCCGCGTACAGGAGGATCTGCTGTGGCTGTTCATCAACCGCAGCGCCGAGGGGTTCCACTGGATGCTCGACCTGGCGGGGGACTGTCTGCAGGTGGGGGTATTCGAGGCCTACAAGGGCCCCATGTTCAGTGAGTATCCCGGAACCCACCACATCTTCCTGAAACCGGGAAGCGACAGGTACAGTTTCCGGGGCGGCGGACTGCTGGCCTGCGAAATCTTTGAGAAGGCGTTCCTGGAGAACGGGGGCACGCTCCTGCGTGACACTGCCGCTCTGTACCTTGAAAAGGACGCCGATGGCCGGGTCACAGGGTGCGCAGCGAGATGCTCCGATGGAAAGATCCGCCGCTACAGCGGGACGAAGGCCGTCGTACTGGCCACCGGCGACTGCAGCGATGACCACGAGATGGTGGAAGCTTTCTGCCCCATCGGTCTGAGGCCGTCCAAGCAGGTCCCGCGCCCGGGCAACACCGGCGACGGGCAGAAGATGGCCTACTGGGTCGGTGCGGCGCTGGACAATCCCGAATGGGCGCCGACGCTGCACACGCTGGGATACAGCGGGTATCAGGGGTATTTCCTTCACGTGAACCGCCTCGGAAAGCGCTTCATGAACGAGGATACCTGGATGCAGGCCAAAGCGGTCCGCTGCCTGATGCAGCCGGGCGGAGATTTCGCTTTTTCGGTCTTTGACAGCAAGTACCTGGACGAGATGGAGGACCGGTTCTATGAGCTCGGCGGCCAGGGCATGATGCCGCTGACCAACGTCGGAGACAAGTTCAACCGCGAAGCCATCGCGAACTTTATCCAGAGCAAGATCGACCGCGGCAACGGCTATGTTGCGGATACGCTGGACGAACTTGCGGAGAAGATGGAGGTACCGGCGGACAATCTGAAGAAAACGGTGGCCAGGTACAACGAACTGTGTGCTTCCGGGGACGACACGGACTACGGGAAGCGCACGCGGCTGCTCACGAGTGTTTCCAAAGGGCCGTTCTACGCGCTGAAGTGGGGCCCGGTGCTGCTTGACGTGTTCGGCGGTGCGCAGATCGATACCGACCTGCACGTTCTGGATGCGGACGGGAAAGTCATCCCTGGCCTGTATGCCACAGGCAATGCCGCCGGCGGAATGTACGCGGTGGACTACCCGCTGCTGCTCAACGGAAACAGCTATGGCCGCGCCCTGGCCTATGCCGTGCAGCTGGGCGACGTGCTGGCTCCCGAAGCGTAGCGTAAGAAGGCAGATTCATAGATGACGACGCGGCGCCGGCCCTTCCGCAGAGAAAGGCCGGCGCTTTCCGTCTTTTTCCTGTGAATATTCCGTTTCAGATGATATAATGCCATAAAAGACATCCGCCATGCGCAGAAAGGAGACACGGCATGATCCGACTGTCCGGCATACGGATCCCCGCGGCGACCGGGGAGAACGGCCTGTGGGCGGAGACGGCACGCACCTGCGGAGCCCGGGGCCTCCGTGATGGCCGCATTCTGAAAAAATCCGTGGACGCGCGGAAGAAGGACGATGTTTGCCTGGTGTATTCCGTGGCCTTCTCCGCGGACAATGAGGCGGAGATCCTCCGGCGTCACCGCGGGGCAGATCGATGGACCCCGGATCCAGAGCCGGAGTTCCCGGCGGTAAACGTAAAAGAGGGGACGCCTCCCGTTGTTATCGTCGGCATGGGGCCTGCCGGCCTGTTCGCCGCGTGGCGGCTGTGTCGATCCGGAGTACCCTGTGTTCTGCTGGAGCGGGGCCGACCCGTGGAGAGACGGACGGAGGACGTCCGGCGTTTCTGGGAGAGCGGCGAACTGGACGAAACTTCCAACGTGCAGTTCGGAGAGGGCGGAGCCGGTACGTTCTCCGACGGAAAGCTGACCTGCGGAACGGGGGACAGAAGGATTCGACTGGTGCTTGAGACATTGGCTGCCTTCGGTGCACCGCAGGATATTCGGTATCTGGCAAAGCCGCATGTGGGAACGGATCGGCTGAAGACGACGGTGACGGGGATGCGCCGCTGGCTGACGGAGCATGGGTGTGAGGTGCGCTTTGAAACAAAGGTGACCGGCCTTCTCATGGAGAACGACCGGGTGTCCGGCGCGCGCGCCGTGTGCGGAGGGACGGAGATCCAGGTGCCGGCGTCCGCCGTGATCCTGTGTCCGGGGAACAGCGCGAGGGACACGTTCGCAATGCTGAGGGAAGCGGGGGCGAAGCTCAGCGCCAAGCCATTCTCCGTCGGCGTGCGCATCGAGCACCGTCAGAAAGACGTGAATGCCGCGCAGTACGGGCAGGCGGCGACGCTCGGCACGCTGCCGCATACCGACTACAAGCTGGCGGTCCATCTTCCAAGCGGCCGATCTGTTTATACCTTCTGCGTATGTCCGGGGGGATACGTGGTGGCCTCCGCCAGCGAAACGGGCGGCGTCGTGACCAACGGCATGAGCGAATACGCCCGGGACAATGAAAACATCTGCGGCGGACTGCTCGTGTCCGTCACCCCGGAGGACTTTGATAATGATCCGTTCCGGGCTGTCGAGTTTCAGCGGGAACTGGAATCGTCCGCTTTCCGGCTGGGAGGCGGCAGATATGTGGCTCCGGCACAGAAGGTGGGGGACTTTTTGCAAAACAGAGCATCAAAAGGACCTGGGAAAGTTATACCGACCTATAAACCGGAGGTGAAGTGGGGGAAACTGGACGACTGCCTGCCCGGCTTCGTGTGTGAATCCCTCCGTCAGGCGCTGCCTCAGATGGGCAGGAAGATCCGGGGCTTCGACGATCCGGATGCTGTGCTGACGGCGGTGGAGACGAGGTCCAGCTGTCCGCTGCGGATCGAAAGGGAACCCAATGGCAACGCGGTTGGGCTTCCGGGCCTTTATCCCTGCGGAGAAGGCGCGGGATACGCCGGCGGCATCGTGTCGGCCGCCGTGGATGGGATAAAAGCCGCCGAGGCTGTCCTCCGGGAATTGGGTTAATATCTGGGAATAAATAACTTCCGCCGAAGGAGGCGTTTCGTAAGAAAGCGCCTCCTTCCCGATCGCGGCTGACACGTTCTTCGGACAGTTTTATATTGCAACGGAGATCACAGAAACAGTTGGATCCTCAGAAAGGAGCTTCTGATGAAGAAAACGATTGTCTGTCTGCTTGCACTTTGTCTGCTTTTCACCGGGTGCTCGTCCCGCGGAACGGTGCAATCGTCCGAAAAGCCGGTGAGCACGGAGCTCCCGTCGAAGACGTCGGACGTGACGGAAGAGCCGACGGAAGAAGCTTCGCCTGAACCGGAGCCGGAAACGACAGCAGAGCCGATAACGGTGCATTCAAAGGGACAAATCTGGCTGTACGGCGAAAACCATTCCGATCCGAAATGCCTGAAAAAGGAACTGGAGATTTGGGGCACGTTTTATGCCGAAGGGATGCGGGATCTGTTTATCGAAATGCCCTTCTATACGGCGGAACTGCTGAACGAGTGGATGCATTCGGACTCCAACCGAATTCTGAACGACATTTACCGGGACTGGAACGGGACACAGGCATACTCAACAGATTATCTGAAGTTTTTCCGGCAGATCAAGGAGAATTATCCGGAGACCGTTTTTCGCGGAACGGACGTCGGGCATCAGTATAAGACGACGGGCAAGCGGTATCTTGACATGCTGAAGGAAGCCGGCAAGGAAGGATTGGCGGAATATGCGCGTGCGGTTGAGATCATAGAGCAGGGCAAACAGTACTATAAAGCTCTGCAGTCGGACTACCGGGAAAACTGTATGGCGGCAAACTTTATTTGGGAGTTCGACAGGCTCGGCGATAAAGATGTGATGGGGATCTACGGCGCGGCGCATACGGATCCGTACAGTATGGATTATTACGGCAGAGTCGATTCCATGGCAAAGCAGCTCGCCGCCTGTTACGGAGAGGCGCTGCATGCAACGGACTTGCGTTATGCCGATCCCGTTCGGACGGATCGAATCGTGGTCTGCGGAAAGGAATACGAGGCGACCTACTTCGGAAGAATGCTACCGGATGACTACGGTCCCAATGTCGAGTTTCCGGACGGAATCCAGTACCTGGATTTTTGGATACTGGAGAACGCTTATGAAGATTTCAGTTCCTTTCCGAGCGTACTATACGAAGGGGAAGAAGCGCTGGTGCCGTTTTCCCAATTTCCCATGAAAATCACAGAAGGGCAGATCATAAGAATTGAAGGCGGAATGCAGGGCGGAACGATCGGATGCGAGTATTACTGCTCCGACGGAAGCATGTATCAGGGCGCGCCTGCCGCACGGCAGATCGAGGTCAAGGAATGATAACGATTACCGGGAGTGCCTTTCAGAGGCGCTCTGTCAAGGCTGATCAGTCTGTTTCTATCGACAGGGCTTTCCCGCTGCATCCTGCCCGTATTCAGATTATGAAGGAATAAACGGAATGAAATCCTGGATCTCATCATACGGGCGAGGTTGTGGATGAGATCATCATGGAAATGAGTCTCAGGTTAATTCCAGTTTTCCAGACCGATCTCATATCGTCCGCAGTTATAACGAGCTTCGGGTTTTGAACCACAGAATCCGGGAGACAAAACAGGCGTGACCGCAATGGCCACGCCTGTTTCCTGTCCTTCTGAGCCGATGATTGCAGCCTCGAAGAATCTTCCTTACGAAGTACGCCCTGACGGCGGATGCTTTTTATAAAAAGAAATCACATTTTATCGCTGAGCAGTTTGTTCAGCTCATCCATGAACGTGTTGATGTCCTTGAACTGGCGATAGACGGAGGCGAAGCGCACGTAGGCGACCTCGTCCAGATCCTTCAGCTTGCTCATGACAAGTTCACCGATCTCGGTGGAGGACACCTCGCGATCCAGCCGGTTCTGGAGTTCCTGCTCGATCTCTCCCGCCGCGTTCTGCAGGGCAAGCATCGGTACCGGACGCTTCTCACAGGCGCGCAGCATGCCGTTGATCAGCTTGACCTTGTCGAAGGTCTGACGGCTGCCGTCGCGCTTGATCACGACAAGGGGCAGACGCTCGATGATCTCATACGTCGTGAACCGCTTGCCGCAGGCCATGCATTCTCTTCTGCGCCGGATGGTGGCGCCTTCCTCGGCGGGACGGGAATCGATCACACGGCTCTCCAGATGGCCGCAAAAGGGACATTTCATGACAGCAACCTCCCTGAAAATTTATGTAAACTATAGTCTTTTTTTTTCTGCCTGTCAACTGAAGAAACGGAATTCTCGGGGGAATTCATGCTGAATTATTCTGAATCCTCCGCAGGGGCAGGGAGAGAGGCGACGACGTTCGCCAGTTCCTGCTTTGTCATCAGAAGATTCACGGCTTCGAGCATGGCGTTGGCGGACATGCGCGCAGGCAGGTCCAGCGCCAGGAGCAGAGCGGCGCGCCGCTCACTGCTGTTCCGGCGTCCGGAGAGGCCCAATTCGAAGAGATCCTGCTTTGTGATCCCTGCGGCCCGTCGGGGGCTGCAGGTCTCCTCTGCGTCCAGAACGGTGGCGCCGGCGTCGATCAGCGCCTTTGCCAGGACCTCCGGCTTCATGCCCTCTACGCCCAGCTTTCCTTCTCTGGATCGCTTGTCCTTGCGCTTTTCCTTCCCGGCCACATCGGGGATATAAGCCTGTTTCAGTCCGTCGCCGATCATGGATTTCAGACGGTTGCGGATCACAAATCCCGCCCCGTCGCTGTCCGTCAGAAGGATCAGCCCGCGGGTGGCGGCCAGACGCCGCAGCAGCGCTATTTTTTCGCGGTCATTGAAGATGGAGAACCCGCCGGTCTCGATGACGGCACAGTCCACCGCCTGCAGCAAGGTGTTCCTGTCGTAACGGCCTTCCACTACGACCGCCTCTCGGATGCGGATCACAGCAGATCCGCCTTCCTGTCGAAGCACAGGTCCGTGAGCAGGTCGGTCAGGACTCCGTCCGCGCCGCTGTTGGCCCGAAGGGCGGCCTCGGAACAGAGAAGCACCATGTTGCGGCATCGTTCCGTGGACAGCCTGCGGGCAGATTCCATGGCCCGGGAGGCCTGAAAGCTTCGGGCGATATGGAACTCGGATTCAAGCCACGCGGCGTTCTTTCCGGCGTCCAGTGCCAGACGGGCGTACAGGACGTTGCGGATGGTGCCGCCGAGAGCGGAAAGAACGAGCTGAACGGGAACCTGCAGCTGCAGGATATCCGAGAGCAGTGTAACGGCCTGCCGCCGGTCGCCGCCGATGACGGCGTCGGCCAGACGGTAGGACTGCGCCTCAACCGTGGGGGTCACGCATACATCGATCGCCTCCCGGGTGATCACGGGACCCGGGCAGTAGGAACAGAGCTTGGCGATCTCCGTGTTCAGATTCGTCATCTGACCGCCGGTGAGGAAGCTGAGATATTCCGCGTCCGGCCGGGAGATGTTCTTTCCCTCCTCAGACGCGTGCCGCATGATCCAGCGGACGAGACGTCCGGATTCCTGCAGGGGGAAGTCCACGGCCTGGCCGCAGCTCAGAAGAGCTTTCGTCGTTTTCTGCCGGGCGTCAGGCGAATAAGGAATGGTATCAAAGATGAATACGACGCACACGTAATCGGGCAGATCCGTCAGCAGCTGCTGCAGAAGGGAACGGTCGGCTTCCGGTGCTTTGAACAGATCGTAATCCCGTATTTCAATGAGCGTCCGTTCGCTGAAGACGGGGAGAAGATCGACGGTATCCGCTAGAACAGCGGGAGTGACGTTTCGGCCTTCCAGCCGATGATGATTGAACGCACCGGCCCCTTCCGGGATCAGCAGGCGGCGCAGTTGTTCCAGTGAACGCTCCATCAGATAGGGTTCCTCACCGTGAAAGAAATACAGCCGATCCGGCTGACCGGTTTTCAGAGTTTCCGTCAGCCGCTGATAGGAGTCGTCGTTCTGCTGTTTTTTTCTGGCATATGCCATGGTTATCGAACCTCCATGTCTGAAGTAACGGTAACGGTTCCCAGAACGTCCGTGCGGAACACAGCCACCCCATGCCGGGACAGACGGTCCAGGATGACGTCCGACGGATGACCGTAAGAGTTTTCGCCGACGGAGATCAGCGCTGCCTCGGGGGATACGGCGTCCAGCAGATCCTCACATGTGGAGCCGGCGGACCCGTGATGACCGACGACGAGGACCTCGATATCCGGGAGTTCCGCCGAGTCCAGCAGCTGCAGTTCACAGTAGGCGGGCATGTCGCCGGTGACCATTACGTCGAAGGAACCGTGAGTGAAGACAAACGTCAGGCAGCGTTCGTTTTCCCCGATATCCGCCAGCGGCGGCCAGATCTGAACCGAACTGTCGCCGAAGGTTACGTTCATCGGCTGATCGGCCGCGGTGTATACATGGCACCCGGTGCTTTCTGCGAGTTGAAGGATGGTCTCGTCCCAGGACACCTCATCGTCGGCGCCGGGGAGAATGGCTGCGCGCACGGGAAACTGCCTCATCAGCTCGGGGACGCCGTTGCAGTGATCGGAATGGTAGTGAGTCAGCAGAAGCAGATCCACGCTGTAGACGCCCTTGCTGCGCAGATAGGAAAGAAGTCTGGAACCGGCGTCGTCACACGAGGTGCTGCCGCAGTCCACGACCGCGGTAGACGTACCGCTGCGCAGCACCAGGCACTGGCCCTGTCCGACGTCGACCGCGGTGACGGTGAGTCCCTGCGTTGGGATCAGACCGGGAACGATCATGACGGCACACAGGGCGATCACCAGAGTACAGCCCGGAACGAGCCAGCGCCGAAACGGGATCCTGCGGACGAGCAGGAAAAAGAAAACGGCGTAGGCTGCTACGATCCAACATACCACGACGGGGCTGTCTGTGTAAAGGGCGGCGAAGGAAAGACGGGAAAATGTTCGGGCGACCCAGATGAGAAGGCGCAGCAGCGCCGAGGCGGGAACGGCGGCGACGGCGCCGACGACCGAGCTGACGAGCGCCAGGCCGGAGGCGGTGACCGTAAGAAGAAAGGCCGCCGAAAGGGGAGCGAAGGTGATCAGACTAACCAGAGGAGAGATCAGGGAGATCCTGCCAAAATGAAGGGCCGAAAGAGGCACGGTAAAGGCCATGGAAGAAAGGCATACGGCCAAAGCGGACGACGGGTATGAGAAAAAGCGCCGCCACCGCGGAGACAGTCCGGAGAAAGGGAGCGCCATGGCACGGGAAAGCCGGGCAGCGAAAAGGACAATGCCCAGCGTTGCCCCAAAACTCAGATGAAGGGAAACGGAAGCGGCTGCGTAGGGGTCGGCCAGGAGGATGAACAGCAGAGCGACGGACAGCGTCGTCAGACTGTCCTGCTGCCGCCGAAAGAAGACCGAAACGGCCAGCAGGATGCACATGATGCCGGCGCGGGTGATCGAAGGGGAGAATCCGGCAAAGGTAGAAAAGAATACGACCAGAGGGAGGACCACGCAGGCATAGCGGCGGCGATTCCGGATCAGCAGGCTGGGGATCGCCAGGAGATAGGTCAGGTGGAGGCCGGAAACGGCAACGATATGGGACAGGCCTACGGTCTGAAAGCTGTCGGATACCGATCCGTCGTCCATCTCATAGAACAGCGTCTTGTCTCCCGTGATCATGGCGACGGCAAGCGGGGCGGTCCTCTCCGGAAAAACACGCAGGGCCGCACGCTTTACGGCGTCAGCGGCAGCGGCGCCAAGACCTCTCACGCCGGGCCAGCCACGGCCTGTGACGGAGACGGAATCAGCCATGGCTGTGAGGACCCGTCCGTGGCCGTATTCACCCCGCTCTACGCCGGAGGTCAGCGAGGCGTGGACGGCGATCCTGTCCCCGGGACGCAGAGGGTCGATGGCCTCCCGCGGAGCGAGCACCCGTACGGTGTAAGGCAGACCGGAGGCAGGGGATATGCGTGCGTCTACGCCTCCCAGACGGGAATAAGGTTCCGGGCACGAGATCACCGTCGCAGTGAAGGAAGCGCTGTGACCGGCAAGCTTCAGAGCGGGAGAGAGGAAGACGGCGGTATAGGTGAGAAAATACAGCAGGCCCAGGGCAAGTCCGCTGCAGGATAGGATCCAGCGGATTCTCGCCTTGCCGCGAAACAGCAGGAAGAGGGGGGTGACGGCGGCGGCGGCCCCGGCGGCGATCCAAAGAGCGGCGCCGCTGAGCACCCAGACAGCCAGAAAGACGCCGGCTGCGAAAAACGATATGAAACAGGCCAGTTTTCGCAAGACGGTCACCTCCGGATGTCTGACAGGAGTTCACGGACGGAGCAATAGGGAAACGTTTGCAAGAAAAGGAAAATAAAATTGCAAAAATGGTCGGAATACCCTTGCATTTGGGGAAAGAGCGCGGTATAATCCGTAAGAATTTAAAAAATGATATTCATTTTCGGAGGAACGGGAACGATGAAGGAACTATCCAGAACAGCCTCAGCCGTCAAGGCTTCTACGACTCTGGCCATTGCGAGTCTGGCAAAGGAGATGCAGCTCAGCGGCATCGATGTGGTCGGCTTCGGTACCGGGGAGCCGGATTTCCGGACCCCGGAAAACATCTGCGAGGCTGCTCACAGAGCCATAGATGAGGGAAAGACGAAGTATACGCCGGCGGCCGGCATCCCTGCCCTGCGTCAGGCGGTGGCGGATCGTCTGCGGGAGGATTTCGGCCTGGATTACAAGCCGGCCCAGATCGTCGTTGCCAGCGGTGCCAAGCACAATGTTTACATCATGATGGCTGCGCTTCTGAATCCGGGAGACGAGGTGATCGTACCGGCTCCTTATTGGGTCACTTACGAAGAAGTGGTCCGCATGAACGGCGGCATACCCGTTTCTGTCTGCGGCTCGGAGGAGAATCTTTTCAAGATAACGCCAGAACAGCTGGAAGAGGGGATCACGGAGCGTACGAAGCTGTTCATGATAAACAATCCCTGCAATCCCACGGGCACATTGTATACGGAGGATGAGCTTCGCGCGCTGTGTGCGGTATGCGTGAAGCATGACCTGTACATCATGGCGGATGAGATCTATGCCGGCCTCGTATATGACGGACAGAAGTTCGTCAGCGTGGCGTCCCTCGGAGAGGAGATCAAAGAGCGTACGATCCTGATCACCGGAGTCAGCAAATCCTATGCAATGACCGGGTGGCGCATCGGGTACGCCGCGGCAAACGAGCAGATCGCCCAGGTCATGGCCAATTACGTGAGCCACTCCACGGGAGCGCCCTCCACCATCTCCCAGATCGCGGCTGTTGAGGCGCTGAACGGCCCGCAGGATACGATCTACGCAATGAGGGACGTGTTTGAGAAGAGACGGAACTATTTCGTGGATCGGGTGAGCCGGATAGAAGGGGTCAGCTGCGTAAAACCCGAAGGGGCGTTCTACATTATGATGAATATCTCTGCACAGCGGGGCCGGATCCTCGGCGGCAGGGAGATCCGCAGCGGGGACGACTTTGCGCTGTCTCTGCTGGAGCAGGAACACGTCGCCGTGGTGCCGTGCTCCGGCTTCGGCGCGCCGGACTACGTGCGCTGGACCTATGCGGCTTCCCTTGAAGAGATCCGGGAGGGGCTGGATCGCCTCGAGAGGTTCCTGAAGGAAAAGGAATGAGAAATGGGAGCGGCCTGGCCTTGACTGGATCCGGGCCTTGTGCTAAACTGAGGGACGGATCGGGAGATCCAAAACAAGGGAAATATGAACGGAGGGCAATCTGCTATGGTTTTTAACATCAGAATCAAAAGTTCCGAAGACGCTCAGGCATTAAACGCAATCGCAACGAAGATCCCCTATGATATCTGGATCCACGGCAAGCAGGGAACGGCGGACGCCAAGAGCCTTCTGGGTCTTATGCTCATGAGCATGGAAAACGATGTCCGACTGGTCGTTGACGACGAGGCAGACGAAAAGCACATCCGCAAGGAGTTTGCTGATTTTATCATCGACTGAGTCAGGTTTGTTCTGCATTTCAGAAAGGCTGCCGGGTTTCATACCCGGCAGCCTTTTTGTGTGTTCGTACTTCAGTGCGCGATCACAGCTGCGGACCGGCGGGGACAAGCGCGCGGCCCGCTTCGCTGGTTTCGTATTTTCTGAAGTTTGCGATAAAGCGGGACGCCAGATCCTTGGCTTTTGTTTCCCATTCCGTGGGATCGGCGTAGGTATCTCTGGGATCGAGGATGGCAGGGTCGACGCCGGGAAGAGCCGTGGGAACCTCAAAATCAAAGTAGGGGATCTTCTTCGTGGGAGCGGTGAGGATATCACCGCTGAGGATCGCGTCGATGATGCCGCGCGTATCGCGGATGGAGATGCGCTTTCCGCTTCCATTCCATCCGGTGTTCACAAGGTAGGCCTTCGCGCCGCTGAGCTTCATCCGCTTGACCAGTTCCTCCGCGTATTTGGTAGGGGGAAGCTCCAGAAAAGCCTGACCGAAGCAGGCGGAGAAGGTGGGCGTGGGCTCCGTGATCCCGCGCTCCGTTCCGGCCAGCTTGGCCGTAAAACCGGACAGGAAATAGTACTGAGTCTGGTCCGGGGTCAGTACAGATACCGGAGGAAGCACGCCGAAGGCGTCCGCGGAAAGGAAAATGACGTTCTTCGCGGCGGGAGCGGAGGAGACCGGACGAACGATCTTTTCTATGTGATCGATGGGATAGGAAACTCTGGTATTCTCCGTCACGCTCTTGTCGGCAAAATCGATGCGGCCGTCCGCGTCCACGGTAACATTTTCCAGCAGCGCGTTGCGGCGGATGGCGTTATAGATGTCCGGTTCGGAATCCTTGTCCAGGTTGATCACCTTGGCGTAGCAGCCGCCTTCAAAGTTGAAAACGCCGTTATCGTCCCAGCCGTGCTCGTCGTCGCCGATGAGAAGGCGTTTCGGATCCGTGGAAAGGGTGGTCTTGCCGGTTCCGGAAAGGCCGAAGAAAATGGCGGTGTTCTCACCGTTCATATCGGTGTTGGCGGAGCAGTGCATGCTGGCGATGCCTGACAGGGGCAGATAGTAGTTCATCATGGAGAACATGCCCTTCTTCATCTCGCCGCCGTACCAGGTGTTCACGATCAGCTGTTCCCGGCTGGTGATGTTGAACATGACGGCCGTTTCGGAATTCAGACCGAGTTCCTCGTAGTTTTCCACTTTTGCCTTGGAGGCGGTATATACGACAAAATTGGGCTCAAAGTTCTCCAGTTCCTCCGGCGTGGGCCGGATGAACATGTTGCGCACGAAGTGGGCCTGCCAGGCGACCTCCATGATGAAGCGGATGGCCATGCGGGAATTTCTGTTGGCTCCGCAGAAGGCATCCACGACGAAAAGCCGCTTTCCCGACAGCTCCTTCTGGCACAGAGCCTTTACGGCGTCCCAGGTCTCCTGACTGGCGGGATGATTGTCGTTGGGGTACTCATCCGTAGTCCACCAGACCGTATCTCTGGAATTTTCATCCATGACGATGAACTTGTCCTTGGGGGAACGGCCGGTGTAGATGCCGGTCATGACGTTGACAGCGCCAAGTTCCGTCAGAGTACCGACGTCGTAACCGGTGAGCTCGGGCTTCAGTTCTTCTTCGAAAAGGGATTCATAGGAGGGATTGTATACGATCTCCGTAGTCCCGGTGATGCCGTATCTGGTCAGATCGATCGTTGCCATGTTCATCAGCCTTTCCATACTAAAATACTGGCTTTCCGACCGCCGGAGGCCGGTCTTTTACCTGGTTATGATAGCCCAAAACAGGTGAAACTGTCAACCGGAAACACAGGGAGCCCGGAGGTATTTACAGGAGCGGAGTGAAATGATAGAATGCCATACAGCAAACTGAGAGAAGGTGGAAACATGCCGAAGGCGATCCTGTTCGATCTGGACGGGACCCTGCTTCCCATGAACATGCAGGAGTTTACCACCGGGTATTTCGGAGATCTGGCGGATAAGCTCGGGGACAGAGTGACGGACCGGGAACGATTCGTGAAGGCCATCTGGGCGGGCACGAAGGCCATGATGGCGAACGACGGATCCGCCCGGAACGAAGTCGTTTTCTGGGAAGCTTTCAACGCCCTGTCCGGGATCGACGAGAGTCTCATACGAAAAGACTGCGATGAGTTTTATGCAGGGGAATTCCAAAGGGCACAGCGGTTTACGCGGCCGAATCCCCTGGCTGTGGCGGCCGTTGCCGAGGCAAGGGAAAAAGCGGATCGCGTCGTGCTTGCCACAAATCCGCTGTTCCCCATGACGGGGCAGCGGACCAGACTGAGCTGGATCGGTCTGACGACGGAGGATTTCGATCTTGTAACAAGTTACGAGACGGACTGTTTCTGCAAGCCGAATCCCGCCTATTTCGACTCCGTGTGCCGGAGGATCGGCGTTGCGCCGGAGGACTGCCTGATGATCGGAAACGATGATGAGGAGGACGGCCGCGCCGGGAAATCCGCCGGGCTTGAGGTCTACCTGGTGACGGACTGCCGGATCCCCTCGGAAGTCCACCCCTGGACCGGAGCTCACGGCAGCTTCAGCGCTATGCTGGACATGCTGCGGTCTCTTTAAGGAACGGAGGCCGCGATGGCGGCTAAGGCCGGTGGCGCCAGCTTATAACGGGTAGTAACGGAAAAACGTCAATGGAAAGGGAGAACATATATGAATGAAGTCCTGAAGGTTTTGAAAGAGAGAAGAAGCTGCCGTCGATTCCTGCCGGACAGCGTACCGGAGGAGAAGCTGCAGGCCGTTCTGGAGGCGGGGACCTATGCCGCGAGCGGCATGGGCAGACAGTCCGCCATCATCCTTGTGGTGACAGAATCCGAGATGCGGAAGCGTTTTGCCGAGGAAAACCGGCGCATTGCCGGCATGCCGGAGGGAACGGATCCCTTCTACGGCGCTCCGGTGATCCTGGTCGTGCTCGCGGACCGCTCGATCCCGACGGCGGTGTACGACGGAAGCCTTGTTCTGGGCAATCTGATGAACGCCGCCCAGAGCGTAGGGCTGGGCAGCATCTGGATCCATCGGGCAAAGGAAGAGTTTGAATCTGATTTCGGGAAGCAGCTCCTGGCCGAGCTCGGCATCACAGGGGACTATGAGGGGATCGGTCACTGTGCTCTGGGCTACGCCGCGGAACCGGCGAAACCGGCCGCACCGAGGAAAGAGAACTATATTACCTATATTCGCTGAAGCAGGGAAAAGGCGCCCCGTCCGTGACAGGAACGGGGCGCCTTAGTTCTGGCCTGGGGGGAGATCGCATTCGGAAAACGTACGTCAGGAACCGGTTCGTTTCCGCGCGACAACGGGATACAGCCTCCGGGTGAGCCACGCGGCGAGCAGGATCTTTGCGGCGTCCGGGATCAGATAGGGGAAAACACACCATCCGAGGGCGGTGGACAGCCCGATCGGGCCGGTAGTTCTTGCGTAAACCGTCATGAACCAGGCGGTGCCGAAAGCGTAGCATACAAGCACGCCAGCGGCCATGGAAAGAACAAGGGAGGGGAACGAGCGTTTTCGCGCGCTTGCGACGGTGCCGACGATCAGAGCGGTGAAGAAGAAGCCGATGATGTAACCGCCGGTCGGTCCGAGCAGGGCGCCCGCGCCGCCCCGAAATCCGGAAAAAACGGGGAGCCCGGCAAGACCGAGCAGCACGTATACCAGCAGACTGAGCATCCCGGTGCCTGTGCCGAACAGCGCGGCGATCAGACAGACCGCAAAGGTCTGGAGGGTAAACGGGACCGTCATCGGAATACTGATCCAGGAACAAACGGTGATCAGCGCCGCGCCGGCGGCCACGGTTACGATCCTGCGAATGGAAGTGGAAGCGTTCATGGGTGCCCCGTCCTTTCGTTCAGAGTGGGACGGAGAGGACCGTCCCTGACTTTGGATTATATACGGACCTCTGAGTGGGGTCAACGTGTGCCGTAAGGCGGTTTTTTCCGTGCGAGGGGACCCGGCGTCGTGCTTTTTTCCCGAATCGCACGGGTTGCACTTTCCCGATTTTGTGCTTATTATGAATATTGTATGTGTAAAAACGACAGAAGAAAGGGGAACGTCGCCTGGTGAATTCGTCTGAGATTAAGGGTCACGCCGGCGTTGTCCGGGAGGCAGACCCCGCGGAGGCTGCCGTACTTGCCGGAATCTATCGGCCGTATGTGGAAGAGACGGCCGTTACGTTTGAATATACGGCGCCCGATGCGTCGGCTTTTGCGGAAAGAATGCGCATGACGCTTCAGCAGTATCCGTATCTTGTGTATGAAGCGGAGGACGGACAGCTGCTGGGATACGCTTACGCATCCCGCTTTCATCCGCGGCAGGCCTATGACTGGTCGGCGGAAGTGTCTGTGTACGTGAGGATGGACGCACGTGGAAGAGGAGTGGGCCGGGCGCTGTACGCGCGGCTGGAGGATCTGCTGAAGGAGCAGGGCGTCCGGAACCTGTACGCGTGCATCGCCGCGCCACGGCAGGATAATACCCGCCTGAGCGACGCCAGCCTGCGCTTTCACGGTGCCATGGGGTTCCATCTGGCGGGCAGCTTCTGTCGGTGCGGAAACAAGTTCTCCCAATGGTACGACATGTGCTGGATGGAGAAGATGATAGGAACACACGAATCGGAGCCCGCGCCTTTTCTGCCGTACCCAGAGATGAAAGAGCGGAAGACGCAGGTCGTTGATGAAAGAATGGAGAGTTTGACGCATGGAGAAGATCGTGATCATGATCCGCGGTGCGGAGGAACGGCGGGAGGAGATCGAAGAACTCTGCCGGGGGAAAAAGGAGCCTGTATTTCTGGAGTGGAACGCGGATGAGACACAGTTCCGGGCGGCTGCCGTGGATGCGGAAGCCGTACTCGGAGGCGTCGATCCGGCGTGGCTGGAGGGAACGGAGATCAAATGGATGCATCTGCCTTTTGCGGGGGCCAACCGGCACGCCGGGCGTCCTGGAGCTTTGGGCCGCATTCTGACCAATTCCTCAGGGGCGTTCGGGGCGACCATCGCCGAGCACTGCCTGGGCATGCTTCTGGCCTTTGCCCGGCATCTGCCCACCTATCTGAGACAGGCGGAGCAGGGGCTCTGGCGGGATTGCGGCAGCGAATGGGGCCTGATGGGCCGCACGGCGCTGATCCTGGGCACGGGGGATCTCGGCACGCAGACGGCTGTCCGCCTGAAGGCCATGGGCATGCGCGTGATCGGCTGCTGCCGGAAAAACAGCGAACCGAGGGATCCCTACGACGCCATCCGCACGGTCGACCAGCTGGACAGCCTGCTGCCAGAGGCGGACGCGGTATTCTGCTGCCTGCCCTCCACGGCGGCCACGGTCGGCCTGCTGGACGCCCGCAGGCTCGCGCTTCTGCGGGAGGACGCGATACTCATCAACGTCGGCCGCGGCGATCTGATCGATACGGAGGCGCTGACGGATCTGCTGGAACAGGGCAGGTTCACGGGCGTGGGGCTTGACGTTACGAATCCGGAACCCCTGCCGAAAGACCACCCTCTGTGGCGTTTTGACAATGTGATCATCACTCCGCACGTGTCGGGCATCGGGTTCGGCCACCTGGGAAAAACGCAGTCTGACGTGTGGCGGATCGCGCTGGAAAACCTGCGCCGCTGGTGCGGGGGAGAGCCGCTGATGAACGTCGTCGATCAGGAACAGGGATACTGAACAGTTACCGTACAGACGGTCAGGAGGATCGGATGGAACGAATCACCTCAAGGAAAAATCCGAAAATACAGTATTGGAAAAAGCTGTCTGGTTCCGCCGCTTTTCGCAGACAGAACGGAGAGATGATCTGTGATGGAGCGAAGCTGCTTGAGGAAGCCGTCCGGTGGGGCGTGACCGTGACGGCCCTGGCGGCGTCGGAAGGCACGGACGCAGCGGAGCTTCCGGATGTGCCTCGGTATCTGCTGCCGGAGGATCTGATGGCCTATGTGTCTCCCATGAAGACGCCGCAGGGCATCATGTTCACATGCCGGATCCCGGAAAACGGGATGCCCGCGGAGGGCACCAGATTTGTCGTTCTGGAGGGCGTACAGGACCCGGGAAACGTGGGCGCCGTGCTGCGGACCGCGCGCGCCATGGGGTACAACGGCGTATACCTTCTGCCCGGCTGCGCGGATCCGTACGGTCCCAGAGCCGTGAGGGCGTCCATGGGGGCGGCGTTTCAGCTGCCGGTCATGGAAGCGGATTACGGAGATCTGGATGAACTGAAGCGGCGTGGCGTTGAGATCTACGCCGCCGCTCTGGGCGAGGACAGCATGGATGTCCGCCAGGCGGAGTACGCGCGGTTTGCCGTCTGCATCGGATCGGAGGGGAGCGGACTGTCGGAACGGCTGCTTCGGATATGTACCGGACGCATACGGATTCCCATGGAAAGCGCCTGTGAATCACTGAACGCGGCCGTGGCGGCCGGGATCATCATGTGGGAATCGGTCAGGGGGCAGAAATGGCGGCGCTGAAATACTGGGTATGGCTTTCCTGCCTGAAGGGACTGCGTCCGGCGACAGCCGTACGTCTGTGCGCTTCGATGGGAGGTCCTGAAAAGATCTATTTTGCCTCCCGGGAGGATCTTCTTCTGGCCGGAGCGACGGAGAAGGAAGCGGAGCGGCTTGCCGACCGGTCCCTTGCCGGGGCCGCGGCGGCGATGGAAGCGTGTGCCGCGGCGGGGATCCGCATTCTGACGCTCGCCGACGCAGAGTATCCGGACCGACTGAAGAATATCTACGATCCGCCGCCGGTACTCTATGTGCGCGGAACGCTTCCCCACATCGATGAGGAGGCGGCTGTTGCTGTGGCCGGCACCCGAAAATGCACGCCCTACGGACTGCGCATGGCGGAGCGTATCGGATTCGAGATGGCACGCGAGGGCTGCCTGACCGTTTCCGGGCTTGCCCGGGGGATCGATACGGCGGCGGTCAGAGGCGCCCTGAAGGCGGGCGGACGGACGGTCGGCGTGATCGGAAGCGGACCGGACGTGATTTATCCGCCGGAGAATAGGGAGCTGTTCGAAGACGTCGCAGCCTCGGGAGCCATTCTGAGCGAGTACCCGCCGGGTACGGAACCCGCACCGTGGCATTTTCCGGCGAGAAACCGCATCCTCAGCGGGCTATCCGTCGGCGTCGTGATCATCGAGGCGCCTGAGAAGAGCGGCGCGCTGATCACAGCGGCCCGCGCGCTGGAGCAGGGAAGAGACGTGTTTGCGCTCCCCGCCAACGCGGATTCCCCCTTTTCCGCTGGTTCCAACCGGCTCATACGTGCCGGAGCGATACCGATCCTCAACGGCTCCGACGTTGCCGATGAGTACCGGGCCCTTTACCCGGAAAAGCTGACGGAGCACGGCCCATATGCGCTGACGCCGGAACCTCCGGACGGATCGGAAGGGAGCCCCGCAGGGAACGGTCAGACGGGGGACGAAAAGCGGAGTGCGGAAGGGAAAATACCGGTTGACAATGAAAAATCGGCTGAGTATGATAAATTACCGCGGATTGCGGCCCCGCTTCCGGATCTGTCACCGGATGAGAGGGCCATTTACGAATCGCTTACGGAACCGGAAATGCACGTCAACGATCTTATCGAGCGTACGGCACTGCCGGGCGGCCGTGTGCTGGCAGCTCTGACTCTGCTGGAGATCCGGGGACTGATCCGGCGCTGCCCGGGGCAGCGATTCGAAAGACGCACTGAATGACTGAAGGAAACGGAGAAAACTGTCTTATGGCTAAAACCAAGACAAATCTTGTGATCGTAGAGTCGCCGGCAAAGGCGAAGACCATCGGGAAGTATCTGGGAAGCGGGTACAGAGTCACCGCCTCCATGGGCCATCTTCGGGATCTGCCGAAGAGCGTGCTCGGCGTGGATATCGAGCACGGCTTTGCGCCGGATTACCGTCCGGTCAAGGGTCGTGAGAGTACCATCGACGAACTGAAGAAGGAAGCAAAGCGCAGCGCCGCCGTCTTTCTGGCCACCGACCCGGACCGTGAGGGCGAGGCGATTTCCTGGCATCTGAAGGAACTGCTTGGCATTCCGGACGGCGCCGTATGCCGCGTTACCTTTAATGAGATCACCCGAAACGTAGTGCAGCAGAGCATTCAGAATCCCAGAGCCATCGACATGAACCTTGTGGATGCACAACAGGCAAGGCGCGTGCTGGATCGGATCGTCGGATATAAGCTCAGTCCGCTGCTCTGGAAAAAGATACGTCGGGGCCTTTCGGCCGGACGCGTACAGTCCGTGGCCGCCCGAATGGTGGTGGACCGGGAAAACGAGATCCGGGAATTCACGCCGGAGGAATACTGGTATCTGGACGCGCTTCTGTCGGCGGAAGACGGAGGTACATTTACCGCGAGATACTATGGGACGGACGGAAAAAAGAGAGAACTGAAGAGCGAGCAGGACGTGATGGCCATACGTGCCGCAGTGGAAAACGCGCCGTTTTCCGTCCGGGACGTAAAGACGAAGGAAAACCGCCGTACGCCTCCGCCGCCGTTCATTACTTCCACGCTGCAGCAGGAAGCGTCGCGGAAGCTGGGCATGACGCCAAAACGTACCATGGCCGTGGCTCAGCAGCTGTACGAAGGCGTGGATATCCCCGATGAAGGCACCGTCGGACTTATCACTTACATGAGGACCGATTCTCTGCGGCTGTCGGACGTTGCGCTGGCAGACGCGGCGAAATTTATCAAAGAGCGCTACGGCGATTCCCTTTACGCAGGGAAGCCCAGGCGCTACAAGGCGAAGAGCGGCGCCCAGGACGCACACGAGGCGATCCGTCCGAGCAATGTTTTTCTGACGCCGGAAGCCGTCCGCTCCGCGCTCAACAGCGATCAGTACCGGCTGTACCGTCTGGTGTGGAGCCGGTTTGTGGCATGCCAGATGGCCGCTGCCGTTTACGACGGCGTTACGGTGGATGCGGAGGCGTCCGGACACGTGTTTCGGGCGACGCATTCCGTGCTGCGGTTCCCGGGATATACCGCCGTGTACGAGGAAGGAAAAGACGACGACGGAGAGGAAAAGGAGCACCCTCTGCCGGAACTTGCCGCCGGTGCTCCGCTGACCCTGCAGAAGCTGTCACAGGAACAGAAATTCACACAGCCGCCCGCCAGATATACGGAGGCGACGCTGATTCGGGAGATGGAGGAAACGGGGGTCGGCAGACCGAGCACATACGCGCCTACGATCTCTACGATCCTGGACCGCGAGTACGTGGTGAAGGAGGGAAAGTATCTCCGCCCCACGCCGTTGGGAGAGGTGGTCACCGGCCTCATGACGGAGCGGTTCAGCGATATCGTCGATCTGAAGTTTACGGCGCGCATGGAGGATTCTCTGGATGACGTGGAGAAGGGGGAGAAGGTCTGGACGGACGTTCTGACCGAATTCTATGACGGGTTCGCGGAGGAACTGAAGGAAGCGGAAACGGCGCTTGAGGGAGAACGGATCCGGGTGCCCGATGAAGTCTCCGACGAAGTGTGCGACGTCTGCGGACGGCAGCTCGTGGTGAAGAGCGGGCGTTTCGGACGATTCCTGGCGTGCCCCGGTTATCCGGAGTGCAGCTTCACCAAACCCCTCGTCGTCGAGATGCCGGGCAAATGCCCGAAATGCGGCAGCCGGCTCCTCAAGAGAACCAGCAAGAAGGGGTATCCCTATTACGCCTGCGAGCATCTGTCCCGTACCTGTGATTTCCTGACCTGGGACGTGCCTGTCAAGGATAACTGCCCGGTCTGCGGTCATACCATGTTCAAGAAGAGCGGCAGAGGGTTCAAGAAGCCCTTCTGCATCAATGAAGAATGCGAGAATTTTGTGCCGGAGGAAAAACGCGGAGGCTATAATCGCAAAGCGGGGTCTGCCGGCCAGAAAGCCGTGGAAAGCCGGAAGACGCCTTCACGAAAGACCGCCGGCCGCCGCGGAGGGGCCGCAGGAAAAACAAAGAAGAGCGGTGATGAAAGTGAAGGTTAAGGTCGTCGGTGCCGGTCTGGCGGGCAGTGAAGCGGCCTGGCAGCTTGCGATCCGCGGAGTGCCCGTGGAACTGGTGGAGATGAAGCCGGCGAAGAGGACGCCGGCCCACGTTGCCGATGGCTTTGCGGAGCTCGTGTGTTCGAATTCCTTCCGGGGGGACGACCTTTCCAACGCGGTCGGACTTCTGAAAGAGGAGATGCGGCGGATGGGCAGCCTGATCATGCGCTGCGCGGACGCCCATCGGATCCCGGCCGGCGGAGCGCTGGCGGTGGATCGCGTCGCCTTTTCTGAGGCTGTGACCGACTGCATCCGGAATCATCCGCTAATCACGGTAACGGAAGCTGAGGTGACGGACATCCCGGAAGGGCGGGTGATCATAGCGACGGGCCCGTTGACTTCAGACGCGCTGGCCGCCCGGCTTGCGGTCCTTGACCCGGATGGGGCGCCCCTGAATTTCTATGACGCTGCCGCTCCGATCGTCACCTTTGAAAGCATCGATATGGAGCATGCGTATTTCGCCTCCCGGTACGACAAGGGAACGCCGGACTATGTGAACTGCCCCATGACGGAGGAGGAATACAAGGCGTTCCGCGCCGAACTGTGCACAGCCCAGGAGGCCGAGATGCACGGATTCGACGACGGCGGGGTGTTCGAAGGGTGCATGCCCATTGAGGTCATGGCCAGACGCGGAGAGGATACGATGCGGTACGGGCCGATGAAACCGGTAGGACTGACCGATCCCAGAACGGGAAAGGATCCGTACGCCGTAGTCCAGCTCCGCCAGGATAACGCGGAAGGCACGATCTACAATATCGTCGGCTTTCAGACGCATCTGAAGTTTCCGGAGCAGAAACGGGTGTTTTCCATGATCCCGGCGCTGAAGAACGCGGAGTTCGTCCGGTACGGCGTCATGCACCGCAACACTTATCTGAATTCTCCGCGGCTGCTGGACCGGTACTACCGTCTGAAGGGGGACGAACGGGTCAGCTTTGCCGGCCAGATGACCGGCGTGGAGGGGTATGTGGAATCCGCCGCTTCCGGCATGCTTGTCGGGATCGAAACGGCTCATGAGCTGCTTGGCCTGCCCCCGGTGGATTTTCCGCAGGAGACCGCGATCGGGGCCCTGGCACTGTATGTGTCCGGCGGCGCTGTGGCTGCGTTCCAGCCGATGAATGTCAATTTCGGCATCATCAGTCCGCTGGGGTACCGGGTGAAGGGAAAGAGAAACAAGAACACGGAGATCTCCAGGCGCTCGCTTGAGGTGATCGACCGGCTGGTTGCGGAGGGAAGAATTTGAAGATCATTGTGGACGCCATGGGGGGAGACAACGCCCCCTTTGAGATCGTAAAGGGAAGCCTGCGCGCGGCGCGGGAGCTGGGCGTAGACATTGTTCTTGTGGGGCGCGAGGATGAGATCGGACGGTGCCTGCGGGACATGGGCTGCGATGGCCGGCCCGAAAGGGTGAGCGTCGTGAACGCCTCGGAAGTGATCGAGATGGACGACGAGCCGAGCCTTGCCTACCGCAGAAAACCGGACTCCAGCATGACGGTCGGGCTGAACCTGCTGAAAAACGGGCAGGGAGACGCTTTTGTCTCCGCCGGCAGCACCGGCGCTCTGCTATCCGGAGCGACGCTCGTAGTGAAGAGGATACGCGGCGTGCGCCGCGCGGCGCTGGCGCCGCTTCTTCCCACGAAGACGGGACATGTGATGGTCATCGACGTGGGGGCCAACGTGGAATGCGCACCGGAGCATCTGGAGCAGTTCGCTCTGCTCGGTTCCGGATATATGAAGGGCGTAATGAAAATGGACGCGCCGCGGATCGGCCTGCTGAACAACGGAACGGAACAGACCAAGGGAGGAACGCTCCAGCTGGAGACGTATCCGCTGCTGCAGCGCCTGCACGAGGAAGGCAAAATCAATTTCTGCGGGAACGTGGAGGCCAAGGACGTAATGCAGGGCGTGTGCGACGTGGTGGTCTGTGACGGATACAGCGGGAACATCCTGCTGAAGTCCATCGAGGGGTCCGCCGGATTCATCATGAGCCTTCTGAAGCAGATCATGTATAAAAACGCAAAGAACAAGGCGGCTGCCCTGCTCCTGAAAAAGGACCTGTACGCGCTGAAAGATACGATGAGCGCGTCCAAGGTCGGCGGCACGGCTCTGCTGGGGATATCGCGCCCCGTCGTGAAGGCTCACGGGTCTTCCGACGCGGAAGCGTTTTTCAATGCCGTTCGTCAGGCGTCCGTAGTGGCGGGCTCCGGCATGATCGAGACGGTCACGCAGCAGCTGAAGAACACGGAAGAAAAGTAAGGATAACGTCAGGGCGGCCCCGGGGCCGTCCTGACGTTGCGCGTATGGGAAGAAACGGAGGAAGAAACATGGATAAGCTGCAGCAGACCATCGGTTATCATTTCCGGTCACCGCGGCTGCTGGAAACGGCCCTGACGCATTCCAGCTATGCCAACGAACACAGGAAAGCGGGAGTCGAATACAACGAAAGGCTGGAATTTCTGGGAGATTCCGTTCTGGGAATGATCGCAGCGGAGCATCTGTTCAGAAACGAGCTCAACATGCCGGAGGGAAAGATGAGTCGGTACCGTGCGGAGCTGGTTTGTGAGCGGAGCCTTGCGGCCGTAGCCGATGAGGTCGGCCTCGGGCGCCTTCTGCGCCTTGGAAGAGGCGAAGAGTCCGGCGGCGGCAGGGAGCGGCCAAGCATCAAGGCGGACGCTGTGGAAGCGGTGATCGCCGCCATCTATCTTGACGGGGGGATGGAGCCCGCCGTTCGCTTTGTGAAGAGGTTCGTCCTTTCACGGATGCGGGAGGCGGAGCAGGAGAACCGCGACTGGAAAACAGAGCTTCAGGAGATCCTTCAGAGAGAGGGCCCCACCGGGATCGAATACGTTCTGGAGGGAGAATCCGGTCCGGATCACGACAAGCGATTCGTCATGTCGGTGCGGTGGAACGGAAAAACCGTCGGTACGGGGGAAGGAAAAAGCAAAAAACTGGCGGAACAGCGGGCGGCAAGGGCAGCGATGGAGCATATGGACCGATGAGCCCGAGAGCCAGAATATGCCCGGTATTCGTGCCGCATCTGGGATGCCCGCACCGGTGCGTCTTCTGTGATCAGAACAGGATTTCCGGAAACGACAGACCTGCGGATGCCTCGACGGTGCGCCGCGCGCTGCAGACGATGGGAACTCCGCCCGCGGATACGGAGCTTGCCTTCTACGGCGGAAGCTTTACCGCCATGCCGGAGAGCCTGCAGCGGGAACTGCTGGACGCCGCGGCGGATCATGTCTCTTCCGGCGGAAGCATCCGGGTGTCCACCCGGCCGGACGCCGTCTCCGAGCGGAATCTGTGCTTTCTGAAGGAGCATGGGGTGAAGACGGTCGAACTGGGCTGCCAGTCCATGGACGACGGCGTGCTTCTTGCCAGCGGAAGAGGACATACGTCCCAAGACGTGATCACTGCCGCGCGGGAGGTAAGGGAAGCCGGCCTTCGGCTGATCCTCCAGATGATGACAGGCCTCCCGGGAGACACACGGGAAAAGGCGTTGGATACGGCGTCCCGGCTGGCGGAACTTCGGCCGGACGGCGTGAGGATATATCCTGCGGTGATCCTGAGGGGCACCGAGCTGTACCGGATGTGGCGGAACGGTACTTATCGGGAGCATACGGTGCGGGAAGCCGCCGAATGGTGTGCGGAGATCCTGCCGATATTCGAGCGTCGCGGCATTCCCGTGATACGGCTCGGCCTGAATCCCTCGGAGGAGCTCTCCGGAGGTCAGGCGGCAGGCGGCGCGTATCACCCTGCCTTCGGTCAGATCGTCGCGTCGCTTCGCTTTCTGGAGGAAGAGCGGCGCCTGCTCCAGGCAGGAGCCGAAGAGGGGACGGTCGAGATCCTGGTCCATCCGTCGTGCCTTTCATCGGCCATCGGCCATGGAGGCGTGAACCGGAAAACTCTCGAACGTGAATTTCCGCATCTTTTCTTCCGGTTTGTTCCCTCGGAAACGCTGCCGCGAGAGGGGATCGCCGTTGAAATACGGCGGCTGTAATGGTATAATCACTTGATTAAGTCTGTATTCCGCGGCGGTGCCGCGGTCAAAGGAAGTGGCTGTTCTGAAGCTGAAAGCGATAGAGATCTACGGATTCAAGTCCTTCGCGGATAAAACGCGCATCGATTTTGAAAAGCCGGTGACCTGCGTTGTGGGGCCCAACGGCAGCGGGAAATCCAATATTGCCGATGCCATTCTGTGGGTCACGGGAGAACAGTCCACCCGAGCGCTGAGAGGCGGCAAGATGGAGGACGTGATCTTCGGAGGCACGCAGGCCCGCCGTCAGATGGGCTACGCCGAGGTCTCGCTCATTCTGGATAACGAAGACGGAGCGCTTCCGCTGGAAACTTCGGAAGTCATGATCACGCGGAGATATTTCCGCAGCGGGGAAAGCGAATACTATATCAACAAGGCGCAGTGCCGGCTGAAGGACGTCAACGAACTGCTTATGGATACCGGCATGGGCCGCGAGGGCTACAGCATCATCGGGCAGGGCAGAATCGACGAGATACTCTCCGCAAAGTCGACGGACCGGCGCGCCGTATTCGAAGAGGCCGCAGGCATTTCACGGTTCCGCCACAGAAAGGAAGAGAGCGAACGGAAGCTGCAGCGTACGGAAGAGAATCTTGTTCGTGTGAAGGACAAGATCGACGAACTCGAGCTGCAGATCGAACCGCTGAGCCGGCAGGCCGAGACGGCGAAAAAGTACCTGCTCCTTCGTGATGAACTCCGGGAAGTAGAGATTGCCGTATGGACGGAGCGTCTGAAAACGCTGGCCGCGGACCGCGAACGGTTTGAGGGTCTCAGCCGCGCCAACGCTCAGGATCTGGAAAGGGCCAAGGCGGAGATGGCGCTGCATTACGACGAAACGGAACGCTTTTCACAGCGCATGCAGGAGAAGGACCGCCAGGCGGACGCACTGCGCCAGGAGGCTGCGGAAAACGACGAGAAGATTGCCGCTGAGGAGAACCGTGCGGCGGTCCTGAGGGCTAATCTGGAAAGCGCCGCCGCGGAACGTGCGCGGATCGAGGGCGAACTTCGGGAGGACGAGGACCGGGATCAGGCCATAGCCGGTCAGATCGAAGAGCGGAAACTGCGCCTTTCGGACATCGCCCGGGAGGAACGGGAACTGGCGGAAACGGCCGAAGGGCTGACCGATTCCCTGCGAGAACTGACGCGTTCCTCTGAGGAGGGCGACCGGGCAGCGGCGGATCTGGTGGAACAGGAGCAGAAAATGCTCGCGGATCTTCAGGCGGAGCAGACCGCCATATCGGCGCTTGCCGCTGCCGCGCAGGAGATGGAGGACCGGGACGGATCCGCCCGACGGGAGGCGCTTGCGGCGTCCGAAAGGCTGGAGCAGCTGCGCGCGGAAGCGGAGGAGTGCGGAAAGAGGACCCGGCAGGCCGAGCGTGACGCCACGGAACTGGACAACAGGATCGCTGGGTACCGCATGCGCGCGGAGAGCCGTGAAAAGAAAGCGGAGGAGACGGAACGCCTCCGCCAGCAGACGGAAATGGACGTGCTGGCACTGGATCAGCGCGTAGGAATGCTCCGTGAGATGGAGAAGGAATATTCCGGTTATACCCGTGCGGTCCGGACGGTGATGCAGGAAGCGGGCCGCGGCCTGCTGAAAGGCGTCAACGGTACGGTGGGAAGTCTGCTGAAAACGGCGGACGTCCACGCCATAGCGGTCGAGACGGCCCTTGGCGGCAGCATGCAGGATATCATCGTGGATGACGAAGAGAGCGGAAAGGCCTGCATCCGTCTGCTCAAACGGAAAGACGCCGGACGGGGCACCTTCCTGCCCGTGAAGACGATGAGCGGAACGAGGCTCGACGTAAAAGGGCTTGAGGAACAGAGCGGTTTCGTGGGGCTTGCGCTGGATCTGGTGACGTACGACAGCCGATACCGCGGCGTTTATACGTATCTGCTCGGACGCACCGTCGTCATGGAAGACATGGACGCGGCCATCCGCATGAGCCGCGCCCGCCCGAAAGCCTTCCGCATCGTGACGCTGGACGGTCAGGTCATCAATACCAGCGGTTCCATGACCGGCGGATCCCTTGCGAAGAACGCGGGCATCCTTTCCCGCGCCAATGAGCTTGCCCATCTTACGGAGCGGGTCGGAACGCTGAAGGAAAAGCTGAAACAGGCGGAATCCGACGCCTCGGCTGCCGCCGCGGAATATGAAGACGCCCGTCACACGCTGGAGATAACGGTGGAAACCCGCCGCGGCATGGAGGGCGACCTGGTTCGTCTTCAGTCGGAGTGCGAGCATTACCGCCTGCTGACGGAAGCGGCGGAACAGGCGCTGGAGGAGATGAGAAGAGACAGCCGCGGCCTGGAGGAACGCCTTGCGGAGAATTCCCGGCAGATCGAGGATCATCGCACGCGCGAGCAGGAACTCAGAAATCAGCTCGAACGGCTGCGGGAGCGAACGGCTGAGGCTGTCCGCGGCCGGGAGGAACTTCAGGAGCGTACCCGCGGCTATACGGAGCAGATGCAGTCCATCCGGGAACGTCAAGCGTCTCTTGCCGCGGAAAGGATATCGCAGGAAAGCGCCTGCGCAGAGCTGGATGCGCTGCGGGAAAGGCTTCTTTCCGGAAAGGACCGTCAGTCCGACTACATGGAGGGGCTGCGCGGACGGACCGAAGAGATGGAACGGGAGCTGTCCGGCGGCCTGAAGCAGATCGAAGAGCTGAGGCAGAAGGGCGAGGGCCTGAAAAAGAGAATAGAAAAGGTCAACACGGAAAAACTGGCCATCGAGGGCGAGAGGACCCGGCACGACCGAAAGATGCAGGAACGCAACGAGACGGTGCTGAATCTGGAGCGGGAGTCCTCCGCGCTGGAGCAGCGGCTGATGGCCTGCTCCATGGAGGAAAAGCAGCTGGTCGACCGCCTGTGGGATACCTATGAGCTGACCCGTTCCATGGCGATGGAGGCTGCCAGGCCGCAGGAGGATCTGGCCGAAGCCGGCCGAAAGGCGGCCGAACTGAAGCGCAGCATCTCCCGGCTTGGCACGCCGAATATCGGGGCGATCGAGGAATACGAGCGCATCAATGAGCGTTACACCTTCCTGACCACGCAGCGGGACGATATACAGAAGGCAAAAAATGAACTGACCGGCATCATCACCGATATCACAGACGAGATGAAAGCGATCTTTGCCAGAGAGTTCTCCGCCATCCGGGACCAGTTCAGGCAGACGTTTCTGGAGCTGTTCGGAGGCGGCCGGGCCGACCTGGAACTTGAGGACGAGGACGATATCCTGAACTGCGGCATCGAGATCCGGGTGCAGCCGCCCGGAAAGGCGCTGAAGACCATCATGCTTCTGTCCGGCGGTGAAAAAGCCTTTGTGGCGATCGCGCTGTATTTTGCCGTACTGAAGGTGCGGCCGGCGCCCTTCGTGGTGATGGACGAGATCGAGGCGGCGCTGGATGAGGCCAACGTAACGCGCTTTGCCTCCTACATGCGGCGCATGGCGGATAAAACACAGATCGTGGTCATCAGCCACCGCCGCGGCACCATGGAGGAAGCGGACGTGCTGTACGGCGTGACCATGCAGGAACAGGGCGTTTCCCGCGTGCTCAACGTGGATCTGGATGAAGCGGAACGCAATATCGAACGAGCGTAAAGGAGCTGTCGGAAGAGATGAGCTTTTTTGAGAAGTTAAAGGCCGGCCTGAAAAAGACAAGGGCCCAGCTGGGAGGCGCCTTCGCTTCCTTTACCGGAGCCAACGACGAATTCTATGAGGAACTGGAAGAGCTGATGATCATGGCCGATATCGGCGTGGAAACGTCGGAAGACGTGATCGAAGAGCTTCGGGCCAGAGCCAGAGAGCAGGGCCTGCGCGGCGGCGAAGAGATCCGCGCCGCGGTGGTGGACATCCTTGCGCAGAAGATGGAGACCGGCGGTGCCGGTCTGAAGCTCGGTACGAAGCCTTCGGTCATCCTGGTCATAGGAGTCAACGGCGTCGGAAAGACGACCACCATCGGAAAGCTTGCGGTGCAGCTCAGGCAGCAGGGGAAGAAGGTGCTGCTGAGCGCGGCGGACACCTTCCGCGCGGCCGCCGCCGACCAGCTGGCCATCTGGGCGCAGCGTGCCGGCGCGGACATCGTGCGCCACGAGGAAAACAGCGATCCCGCGTCGGTGGTGTTTGACAGCATTACGGCTGCCAGAGCCCGGGGGACTGACGTGATCATCGTAGATACGGCCGGACGGCTGCATAACAAATCCAATCTGATGAATGAACTGAACAAGATCAGCCGAGTGATCGACCGGGAACTGCCCGACGCCGACCGGGAAACGCTTCTGGTCCTCGACGCGACGACCGGGCAGAACGGGCTGATTCAGGCAAAGCAGTTCCGGGAAGCGGCCGGCCTGACGGGCATTGTTCTTACCAAGCTGGACGGTACGGCGAAGGGCGGCATCGCGGTCGCCATCGCCGATCAGCTGAAGCTTCCGGTGAAATACGTCGGAGTCGGAGAACAGGCGGACGACCTCATGGAGTTTAACGGAAGGCAGTTCGTGGAGGCGCTGTTCGAATGAGATTTGTTCTTGCAAGCAACAACGCGCATAAACTGGAGGAATTCCGCGAGATTCTGGCCGGATCCGGCTGGACGGTGCTTTCCCAGAAGGAGGCCGGCATCGCCGTGGATCCGGAGGAGAACGGGTCGACCTTTGAGGAGAATTCGCTGATCAAGGCGCGGGCCGCCTGCGCCGCTTCCGGCCTTCCTGCGATCGCGGACGATTCCGGCCTGACGGTGTCCGCGCTGAACGGAGAACCGGGCATCCGTTCCGCCAGATACGGGGGACCGGGCCTGACGGACGCCGGGAGGTACCGCCTTCTGCTGGAGCGGATGAAGGATGTGGAAGACCGGCGCGCCGCTTTCGTGTGCTGCATATCCTGCGTGTTCCCGGACGGCAGAGAACTGACGGCACGCGGAGAGTGCGCCGGACGGATCCTGCGTGAACCGGAGGGCGACGGGGGCTTCGGCTACGATCCGGTGTTCTGGTGTGACGATCTGGGAAAATCTCTCGGGACGGCGCTGCCTGAGGAAAAGAACGGCGTATCGCACAGGGGCAGAGCCCTGAGAGCGATGTACGCCTTGTTGAACGATCATCTGAGGGAAAGAAACGGAGGGCGTGCGGAATGATCAACAGCAGACAGCGGGCGCAGCTGCGCGGACTTGCCAACAGCATCGACACGATCCTGCACGTGGGAAAGGATGGGATCACGGACAACGTGATCCGCCAGTGTACCGACGCGCTTGAGGCAAGGGAACTGATCAAGGGAAAGGTGCTGGAAAATTCACTTCTGACGGCAAGGGAAGTCTGCGACGAACTGTGCGCGGCGTGCCGCGCGGAGGCCGTGCAGGTCATCGGGAGCAAGTTTATCCTGTACCGGGAGAGCCGTACGATGGACAGGGAAAAGCGGATCAGGCTGGTGAAATGATGAAGATCGGCGTTTATGGGGGAACCTTCAATCCTCCGCACAGAGGTCATGTGCTGGCGGCGGCGTCGGCTGTCCGGGAGCTGAAGCTGGACCGGCTGATCGTCATGCCCGCCGGGACCCCGCCTCACAAGGAAGTACCTCCCGGAAACCCGGAGGGAGAGGAACGGCTGGCGCTGGCCAGACTGGCCTTTGCCTCAGTGAACAGGGCGGAGGTCTCCGACCACGAGGTGGCCAGTGAGGAGAAGGACTATACGATCGATACGCTCAGCTGGCTTTCAGAGCGCAGCCCCGGGGACGAGCTGATCCTGATCACGGGCGGGGACATGTTCCGCACGCTTCCCGACTGGAAGTGCGGGGATGAGATCCTTCGCCGTTTCTCCGTGGCCGTGCTGGCCAGAGAATTTGAGGAGGAAAAGGAGCTTTCCGACCTCGCGGAGACCTACCGTTCCCGATTCGGGGCCACGGTGTATGTTCCGCGGGCGGAGGTGTTTCCCGTTTCCTCCACGCAGATACGGGAAAAGCTTCCGCTCCGGCAGGGAAAGGAACTCCTCACGGAGGAGGTATACGCCGAGATCATACGCAGAAGGCTGTACGGCGCAAGACCGGATTTTGAATGGCTTCGGGAGAAGGCGTACGCCATGCTGAAGCCGTCCAGGATCCCTCACGTGCGGGGATGCGAGCAGGAGGCGGTCCGGCTGGCGAGGTTCTGGGGCGAGGATCCGGAGGAGGCCGCGGAGGCCGGGATCCTGCACGACGTGACGAAAAAGCTCGATCTGGACGGGCAGTTGCTTTTGTGCAGGAAGTATGATATCGTAATCGACACGCTCGAAGCCCGCAGCGATAAGCTGCTGCATTCGAAAACGGGGGCTGCGGTCGCCCGGCATGAGTTCGGAGCTTCGGACGCCGTCGTTACCGCCATCACGTGGCACACCACCGGCCGGCCCGGCATGAGCCGGCTGGAAAAGATCCTGTATCTGGCCGATTACATGGAACCCACGCGCAGCTTTGACGGCGTGGACGAACTGCGGCGGCTGAGCTATCTGGATCTTGACAGGGCCATGGAACTGGGGCTTTCCATGAGCATCAGCGATCTGAAGGCCCGGCACAGAGAGATCCATCCCATGACGGAAAAAGCCATGGAGTATTACAATTCCGGAAAGGATACGACAGTATGCTGAATTCACTGGAAATGGCCCGCGAAGCGGTCCTGGCGCTCGACGCCAAGAAGGGAACGGACATCAGAGTGCTGACCATCGGGGACGTTACCGTCGTTGCCGATTATTTCATCATCTGCACGGCCGGTTCCACCACGCAGATCAAAACGCTGTCCGATGAGGTCCAGCGGGTGCTTTCCGAACAGGGGGAGGAGCCGCTCCACGTGGAGGGGTACCGTTCCGGCGGATGGCTGCTGGTCGATTACGGATGCATCGTCGTCCATCTGTTCCTGAAGGAGACCAGAGAATTCTATAATCTGGAACGTCTGTGGAGCGACGCACCGGAGGTCGACGTGAGCGACCTGATCACAGAATGAACGGAGGGCCCGCAAATGAAATATGATTTCGGCCGCATCGAGAAAAAATGGCAGAAGATATGGGAAGATAAGAAGGTATACGCCGCGGTGACGGGCAGCGAAAAGCCGAAGTTTTACGGCCTGATCGAATTTCCGTATCCCTCCGGGGAAGGTCTGCACGTAGGGCATCCGAGGCCGTACACAGCCATGGACATCGTGACGCGTTACAAGAGGATGCAGGGCTTCAACGTACTGTTTCCCATCGGGTTTGACGCGTTCGGCCTGCCCACGGAGAACTACGCGATCAAAAACAAGATCCACCCCTCCATCGTAACGAAGCGGAACATCGCCCGCTTCACCGAGCAGCTGAAGATGCTGGGATACGGATTTGACTGGGACAGGGTCGTCGACACGACTCAGCCCGAGTACTATCACTGGACGCAGTGGATCTTTCTGAAGCTGTATGAGAAGGGGCTTGCCTATAAGGCGACCATCCCCGTCAACTGGTGCACCTCCTGCAAATGCGTTCTGGCCAATGAGGAAGTCGTCAACGGCGTGTGCGAGCGCTGCCACAGCGAAGTGGTCCGCAAGGAGAAGAGCCAGTGGATGCTGAAGATCACCGAGTACGCCCAGCGCCTGATCGACGATCTGGACGGCCTGGACTACATCGAGCGCGTGAAGATCCAGCAGAAGAACTGGATCGGACGCAGCGTCGGCGCGGAGATCGACTTCGATACCACGGCGGGCGACCGGATCCGTGTGTTCACCACCCGGCCCGATACGCTGTTCGGAGCTACGTACATGGTCATGGCGCCGGAGCATGCGCTCGTCGCGGCCTGGCAGAGCCGCCTGGAGAATCCGGAGGAGGTCCGGGCGTATCAGGAGGCGGCCGCCAGAAAGAGCGATTTTGAGCGTACGGAACTGGCGAAGGACAAAACCGGCGTCGAGCTGAAGGGCGTGCGCGCCGTCAATCCCGCGACGGGGGAGGAGATCCCCATTTTCATCTCCGATTACGTGCTGGCCACCTACGGTACGGGCGCTATCATGGCGGTCCCCGGTCACGATACCAGAGACTGGGAATTTGCCCGGGCTTTCGGGCTGCCCATCGTCGAGGTGGTCGCCGGGGGAGACGTGACGAAAGAGGCCTTTACCGACTGCGAGACCGGCGTCATGGTGAATTCCGGCTTCCTCGACGGCATGACGGTGGAGAGCGCCAAGAAGAAGATCACCCAGTGGCTCACGGAAAAGGGCATCGGATCCGAAAAGGTGAATTACAAGCTGCGCGACTGGGTCTTCTCCCGCCAGCGCTACTGGGGCGAGCCGATCCCCATGGTGTACTGCGACACGTGCGGCTGGGTCCCGCTGCCGGAAAGCCAGCTGCCGCTGCTGCTGCCGGAGGTGGAGAATTACGAGACCACGGACAACGGGGAAAGTCCGCTGGACCGCATGACGGACTGGGTGGAGACCACCTGCCCGCACTGCGGAGGTCACGCGAGACGGGAGACGGACACCATGCCCCAGTGGGCGGGGTCCAGCTGGTATTTCCTGCGCTACATGGATCCGCACAACAACGAGGCTCTGGCGTCGCCGGAGGCCCTGGAATACTGGAGCCCCGTGGACTGGTACAACGGCGGCATGGAGCATACGACGCTTCATCTGCTGTATTCCCGGTTCTGGCACAAGTTCCTGTACGACCTGGGCGTAGTGCCCACGAGCGAGCCGTATAAGAAACGTACGAGCCACGGCATGATCCTGGGCGAAGACGGACAGAAAATGTCCAAGTCCCGCGGCAACGTGATCAACCCCAACGACGTTGTGGCCGAGTTCGGCGCCGATACGCTGCGCCTGTACATCATGTTCATCGGCGACTTTGAGAAGGCCGCCCCGTGGTCCACGAACGCCGTGAAGGGCTGCAAGCGCTTCCTTGACCGCATCTGGAATCTGGCGGAAAAACGGATCGAGGGAGACGGAGGTTATTCCTCCGCCAACGAGAAGATCGTTCACCGCACCATCCGGAAGGTGGGCGAGGATATCGAGAACATGAAGTTCAACACCGCCATCGCAGCTATGATGAGCCTGGTGAACGCGTTCTATGAGACGAAGCCGACCCGCGGAGAGATCCGCACGCTTCTCACGCTGCTGAGCCCCTTCGCGCCGCACATCGCCGAGGAACTCTGGGAGATCCAGGGATTCGAAGGCCTGGCGTGCCAGGCGCAGTGGCCGGTCTACGACGAAGCGAAAACGGTCGACGCCGACCGTGAGATCGCCGTACAGGTCGGCGGAAAGCTGAAGACGACCGTGACGGTGCCCGCCGACTGTGACGACGAGGTCGCCATCGCCGCCGCCACCTCCGACGAGAAGATCCGGCGCCTGATGGAGGGCAAACAGCTCGTGCGCACCATCGTGGTGAAGAACAAGCTGGTGAACCTGATCCTGAAGTGAGAACCGGCCGGGACGGGAGAAAATGCTTGACATTTGCCCTTCTCGCCCGTATAATACTCCTTGCTTAAGCCATAATCATGGCCCTTAAAGCGTGTCATCACGCATTTGGAGGGAGGGAAATAGATTGTCAGAAGTACATGTGAAAGAGAATGAGTCTCTGGACAGCGCTCTGAGAAGGTTCAAACGCAGCTGCGCCAAGGATGGTGTTCTTTCCGACCTGAGGAAGAAGGAATACTACCAGAGCCCCAGCGTGAAGCGCCGCAAGAAATCCGAGGCTGCACGCAAGAACAAGAACAAGAGATATTACTGAAAACAGATGCCCCGGCCGCAGCGGCCGGGGCATTTCTGTGGTCGATATTCATACGGAACGGAAGGAAAGCGGTCAGGCCTTCTTTCCGAGATAGGTCAGCACGGCAAGAATGAGGCCGATCAGAACGTACAGGCCGACTACCACGCCGAGGATCCAGGCGATGAGAGTGCCGATCAGAGGGACGATGGCGATGATCCTGACAAGAACGCCGCCGATGATTCCGATGATCAGATGAAGAACGATGGAAATCAGCAGAGAGCGGAAGTCGGATACGTTCAGAGCAAAGGGAAAGATCCGTCGCAGTTCCATGAGCGAACACCTCCTTTCATTGGGGTATCATAGCACAGAGAGAAATAAAGTCAATGAACAGAGTGTAAATGTGTTCGGCTGTCCCTTGCTTTTTGAGCTTCCGCCGTGTAAACTGAAGCATACTATGATCGAAATGACGGAAAGGAATTATCCCATGTATCTGAACTGTGAAGGTGAGTACGGAAAGTACATCGTACAGGATCTGAACGCCCCCAAAACCGGAACTCCGGAATTTCAGGAGATCTATAACAGATTCGCAAAGCGCATCCTCTGGATCGACGGGAATACCGTTCCCGGCGCGTTTCAGATGAATACCAGCTGGTATAAGAAGGTCCCGGAACTGAATCCCATTTTTGAAGAGCACTCGCACGACTCCGACGAGCTGATCGGCTTTTTCGGAAGCGATCCCGAGGATCCCTACGATCTCGGCGCGGAGCTTGAAGTTACCATCAACGGGGAGACTCATCTGCTGACAAAGACCTCCCTGATCTTCATACCTGCCAACATGCCGCACATGCCGCTGAAATTCAACCGCGTGGATCGGCCGATCTTCCATTTTTCCGTCGTCATGAGCAAGGAATACGGAGGAGAGGCGTACCGGTAAGGCGGGGCCCAGGTTCATACCAAGGAGAAGCAGAACATGTTAGAACTAAGAAACATCAGTTTTTCCGTGATCGATGAAAACGGAGAGACGAAACCCATCATCCGCGATCTTGATCTGACCGTTGACGATTGCCGCTTCCTGGCGATCACCGGTCCGAACGGCAGCGGAAAATCCACCCTGGCCAAGCTGATCGCCGGCATCGAGAGACCCACCGAAGGGCGCGTCCTGCTGGACGGACAGGACATCACGGACCTGAGCATTACGGAGCGTGCCCGCGCCGGCATAGGATTCGGATTTCAGCAGCCGGTAAGATTCAAGGGACTGACGGTATTCGACCTGCTGCGGATCGCGTCCGGAAAGAAGCTGAACGTCTCCGAGGCCTGCAACTACCTGTCGGAGGTAGGGCTCTGCGCCAGGGACTACATCAACCGTGAGGCCAACAGTTCTCTGTCCGGCGGCGAGCTCAAGCGCATCGAGATCGCCACGGTGCTGGCACGCAGATCCCGCCTGACCGTGTTCGACGAACCGGAGGCGGGGATCGACCTCTGGAGCTTTCAGAATCTGACAAGGGTGTTCCAGTCCATGCGGGAAGATATTCAGGACAGCTCCATGATCGTCATCTCGCACCAGGAGCGCATCCTGGAGATCGCGGACGACATACTTGTACTGACGGCCGGAGTGATCGACAGATACGGGCCGAGGGATGAGATCCTGCCCCACGTGCTGGGGACGGAATCCGCGCAGAGCGCCTGCGACCGGCTGAAGTGAGGAACGGACTATGGTTGAACTTACTGAGATCCAGAAAAAGCTGATGGCCGAGGTGGCCGATCTTCATAAGATCCCCGAAGGGGCCTACAATTTCCGCGCCAACAGCGAGCTGGCCGGGCGGAACACGACGGCGAACATCGATATCGTTTCCAAGGCGGACGGCACCGGCATCGATATCCACATCAAGCCCGGAACCAGGAACGAGAGCGTCCACATACCCGTGGTGATCTCGAAAAGCGGCCTGAAGGAGGTCGTTTACAATGATTTCTACATCGGGGAAGACTGTGACGTCGTGATCGTCGCCGGCTGCGGGATCGACAACTGCGGCGGACAGGACTCCGAACACGACGGTGTACACCGCTTTTACGTGAAGCGCGGGGCGAAGGTAAAGTACATCGAAAAGCATTACGGTTCCGGCGACGGCTCCGGCAAGCGCATCCTCAATCCGGTGACGGAGGTCTACATGGATGAGGACAGCGTCATGGAGATGGAAATGGCCCAGATCAAGGGCGTGGATTCCACCGATCGGCAGACGGTGGCCGAACTGAAAAAGGGCGCGCGGCTCGTAGTGCGGGAACGTCTGATGACGCACGGTCAGCAGGAGGCGGTGAGCGGTTACCGCGTGACTCTGCTGGAGGAGGGCGCGAACGCGGACGTGGTGTCCCGCTCCGTGGCGAGGGACGATTCCCGGCAGCGGTTCGACGCACGCATCACCGGCTGTGCGGCCTGCAAGGACCACACGGAGTGCGACTCGATCATCATGGATCGCGGAACGATCCTTGCCGTGCCTTCGCTGGAGGCAAAGAACGTAGACGCCGAGCTTGTGCACGAGGCGGCCATCGGCAAGATCGCCGGAGATCAGCTGATCAAGCTGATGACGCTTGGCCTGACGGAACAGGAAGCGGAAGAGGAGATCATCAACGGCTTCCTCGCGTAAAAGCTTCCCGCCCGCGGATATTCGCACATAAAAAATACCGGACCTTTTCGGTCCGGTATTTTTCGTTATTTGGCGTAGTCCACGGCGCGGGTCTCGCGCAGCAGGTGGACCTTGATCTGGCCGGGATACTCCAGCTCGTCCTCGATCTTCTTGGCGATATCGCGGGCAAGCAGCACCATTTCGTCCTCGGAGACCTTCTCCGGCTGGACCATGATGCGAACCTCGCGGCCCGCCTGGATGGCGAAGCAGCTTTCCACGCCGTCGAAACTCTTGGTAACTTCCTCCAGCTTCTCCAGCCGCTTGATGTAGTTCTCAATGTTCTCGCGGCGGGCGCCGGGACGGGCGGCGCTGATGGTGTCGGCGGCCTGAACGATGCAGGCGATGGTCGTATGCGGCTCCACGTCTCCGTGGTGAGCCTCGATCGCGTGGATGACCTCGGCGTTCTCCTTGTACTTCTTGGCAAGGTCTACGCCGATGGTCACGTGGCTGCCTTCCACCTCATGGTCGATGGCCTTGCCGATGTCGTGCAGAAGTCCGGCGCGCTTGGCGGTCATCACGTCCACGCCCAGCTCGCTGGCGAGCAGACCGGAGATCAGAGAGACCTCAATGGAGTGCTGCAGCACGTTCTGACCGTAGCTGGTCCGATAATGCTGACGGCCCAGCAGCTTGATCATCTCGGGATGCAGGCCGTGAACGCCCGTCTCGAAGGTGGCGCGTTCGCCCTCGGCCTTGATGGTCGCGTTGACTTCCTTGCGGGCCTTTTCCACCATCTCCTTGATGCGGGCGGGATGGATCCTGCCGTCGGCGATCAGCTTTTCCAGCGCCAGTCGTGCGATCTCCCGCCGTACGGGCTCAAAGCAGCTGATGGTGATGGCCTCAGGCGTGTCGTCGATGATCAGGTCCACGCCCGTGAGCTTTTCGATCTCACGGATGTTGCGCCCTTCGCGTCCGATGATGCGCCCCTTCATCTCGTCGTTGGGGAGGGGGACCACCGATACGGTGGCTTCCGCCACCTGGTCGGCTGCGCAGCGCTGAATGGCCAGCGTGATGTACTCTCTTGCCTTCTCGTCCGCCTCTTCCTTGAAGCGGGCCTCGATCTCCTTGATCTTCATGGCCGCTTCGTGCGTCACTTCCGACTCGATGTTGGCGATGAGATAGGCCTTGGCCTCCTCCACCGTGTAGCCGGAGATCTTTTCCAGCATCTCGAACTGGCTTTTCTTCAGGGCGGCGATCTCTTCGCGCTCCTTATCCAGTTCCGCGAGCTTGCGGGTCAGATTTTCTGACTTCTTCTCAACAGCATCGGTCTTCTTGTCCAGGGATTCTTCCTTCTGCAGGATCCTGCGTTCCTGCTTCTGCAATTCGTTGCGGCGTTCATTTTCCTCACGCTCGAACTCCTTGCGGCTCTTGTGTATTTCTTCCTTGGCTTCCAGTAAGGCCTCGCGCTTTTTGCTTTCGCCGGTCTTAATGGCTTCGTTCACGATGCGTGTTGCCTGAGCCTCCGCGCTCTGGATCTCCCGTTCGGAAACCTTTTTCCGGTACAGGATACCGGCGATGAACGCGGCTGCGATCAGCACGACAGCGACGACGACAATGAGAATAAACAACCATAATTCAATTGTCATGGAAAGGATACACACCTCCGATCTTTCGTTTTTTCGATATTGTTCAGAAGACAGATCGCCCGGTGGGGCGGCCTGTTGTCAGATGATCTGCGACAAGATTCCCACATCATACTTAACTCTTTGATTTTACAACCGTACCGGGGTTATGTCAAGCAATAATCCCGTCCCGCGCCATACATGTTGTGGATTGGGTTTTGTGCTGTCACAAGCGGGCAGAAGGGGAAAGGCGCGGACGAAGCGGAGCCCGGAGCGGCCCGACGGAGTACAAAAAAGCCGCCGCGCTGAAAAGCGCGGCGGCCTGGAGCGGGTAATGGGAGTCGAACCCACCTATCAAGCTTGGGAAGCTTGCATTCTACCGATGAATTATACCCGCCCGTGACAAATGGTATTATAGCAGAAGGAGAGAAAAATGCAAGGGGAATTTTCGATTCTACGCCCGACGGCCGGGGAAAAGATTTGCGCCTCTGAACGGGAGAATATATTGACTTTGCGCCTTCATGGGGTATAATTTTATGGATACGTTTAGCGTCGCCGGAAGCACCGGACGGCGCGGATCTGGGAGGACTGACTATGTTAAAAAACACGGAAAAAACCATGGATAAGATCGTAGCGCTCTGCAAGGGCCGGGGTTTCATCTTTCCCGGAAGCGAGATCTACGGCGGACTGGCCAACACGTGGGACTACGGCCCTCTCGGCGTGGAATTCAAGAACAATGTGAAAAAGGCGTGGTGGAAGAAATTCGTCCAGGAGAATCCCTACAACGTGGGGCTGGACGCCGCCATTCTGATGAACCCGCAGGTATGGGTAGCCTCCGGGCACGTAGCGACCTTCAACGATCCGCTGATCGACTGCAAGGCCTGCCGCACCCGTCACCGCGCGGACAAGCTGGTGGAGGAGTGGAACCGCGTCAACGGCGTGACGGACGTGGTGGTCGAAGCCATGGATAACGACGCGCTGATGGCCTATATCCGTGAAAAGGGCATCGAATGCCCGGAATGCGGAAAGAAGGAGTTTACGGACATCCGCAAGTTCAACCTGATGTTCAAGACGTTCCAGGGCGTGACGGAAGACTCCGCTTCCACCGTATACCTGCGGCCGGAGACGGCGCAGGGCATCTTCGTCCAGTTCAAGAACATCCAGCGCACCACCAGAAGAAAACTTCCGTTCGGCGTGTGTCAGGTGGGCAAGTCCTTCCGGAATGAGATCACCCCCGGCAACTTCACGTTCCGCACCAGAGAGTTCGAACAGATGGAGCTGGAGTTCTTCTGCCGTCCCGGAACGGATCTGGAGTGGTTCAGCTACTGGAGGGAGTACTGCCATCGGTGGCTGCTGGATCTCGGCATGAAGGAGGAGAACATCCGCCTGCGTGACCATGAGAAGGAGGAACTGTCCCACTATTCCAAAGCCACCACGGACTTCGAGTTCATGTTCCCGTTCGGCTGGGGCGAGCTGTGGGGCGTAGCCGACCGTACGGATTACGACCTGACGGCCCACCAGAACACCTCCGGTCAGGACATGACCTATTACGATCAGGAGACGAACGAGCATTTCATTCCCTACGTCATCGAGCCGTCGCTCGGCGCGGACCGCGTGGCGCTTGCCTTCCTGATCGACGCGTACGATGAAGAGATCGTGGACGCTGAGAAGAACGATACGCGCGTGGTGCTGCACCTGCACCCGGCGCTGGCGCCCTTCAAGTGCGCCGTGATGCCGCTTTCCAAGAAGTTGTCCGAGCCCGCGACGGAGCTTTTCCACACGCTGCAGAAGCATTTCATGGTGGACTACGACGAGGCGGGCAGCATCGGCAAGAGGTATCGCCGGCAGGATGAGATCGGCACCCCCTTCTGCGTGACCTATGACTTTGACTCCGCCGAGGACGGATGCGTGACGGTGCGTGACAGAGACAGCATGCAGCAGGAGCGCGTTCCCATGGCCGACCTGGTGCACTATCTGCTGGAGAAGACGGACTTTTGATTGCCGCGCAGCGGCGGGGAGGAGACGAAATGGCAGCGAAACCGAACGCGGAGCAGCTCCACAGCATCGCCGAGGGCATCCGGCTGGTCACCTTGCAGACCTTTGCCGGTGCCGGAAGCGGGCACGTGGGAGGCTCCATGTCGATCATTGAAACGCTGGCGGTCCTGTACGCCAGCGAAATGAGAGTGAACCCCGAGGATCCCGACTGGAAGGAACGGGACCGTCTCGTGCTCTCCAAGGGGCACGCGGGTCCGGCCCTTTACGCCACGCTGGCGCTGCGCGGGTATTTCCCCAAGGAGATGCTCTCCGAACTGAATCAGAACGGCACCCACCTGCCCAGCCACTGCGACCGGATGAAAACGCCCGGCGTGGATATGACGACTGGCTCCCTCGGACAGGGGATATCCGCCGCCATCGGCATGGCCCTCGCCGCCCGTCTGGACGGTTCGGACCGGATGACCTATCTGATCATCGGCGACGGCGAGTGCGACGAGGGGCAGATCTGGGAGGGCGCCATGTTTGCCGCCCATCACCGGCTGGATAACCTGATCTGCTTTGTGGACAACAACAAGCAGCAGCTGGACGGCTTCATCACCGACGTGCTGGATCTCGGGGATATCGGGGCCAAGTTCGCCGCCTTCGGATGGCACGTGCAGAATGTGAACGGGCACGACTGCGGCGCGATACAGACCGCGGTGAACGTGGCGAAGAACCAGAAGGGCAAGCCCTCCGTCATCGTTCTGGACACGGAGAAGGGGCATGGCTGCACCTTCAGCGAGGGCGTGTGCCCCAACCACCACCAGAGCTTTACGCCCATGGAAATGGAAGAAGCCATCGAGAACGTGAAAAAGCGGCTCATCGCCGCCCGGGAAGGCAGATGAGGGGGAAGTCATGTTTACAGTGAAAGATTCCTTTGAAACGTCCAGGACGCTGATGAGAGACGCCTGCTGCCAGGGGCTGCTGGACGCCGCGGAGAAGAACCCCGACGTCGTGGTGCTGGACGCGGACCTGGTGAATTCCTCCGGCCTGAAGCCGTTCTTCAAACACTATCCCGACCGCGCCTTCGACTGCGGCGTGGCCGAGGCGAACATGATCGGCATTGCCGCCGGCCTCAGCGCGGCGGGCAAGATCCCGTTCACGCACACCTTCGGCTGCTTTGCCTCAAGACGCGTGTGCGATCAGATCATGATCTCCTGCGCCTACGCGCACCTGAACGTGAAGATGATCGGCTCGGACCCCGGCGTGACCGCTTCAAAGAACGGCGGAACGCACATGCCCTTCGAAGACATGGCGGTGCTCCGCGCGATCCCGGAGATCACGCTGATCGAGCCTTCGGATCCGGTCATGATGCGCTGGCTCATCGGACAGCTGGTGGAACAGTACGGCGTGTATTATATCCGCATGGTACGCAAGGAGGCTGCCTCCGTCTATGAGGAGGGCAGCACCTTTGAGATCGGCAAGGGAAACGTCCTGCAGGACGGTTCGGACGTGACGCTGTTTGCCAGCGGCATCATGGTCGAGGAGGCCATGAAGGCGGCCACTCTGCTGCACGCGGAGGGGATCTCCGCCCGGGTGGTGGACATGTTCACCTGGAAGCCCATTGACGCCGAACTGGTGGCGCGCTGCGCCAGAGAGACCGGGTGCTTCGTTACGGCGGAGAACCATAACGTTCTCGGCGGGCTGGGATCGGCCATTGCGGAAGCGGCCGTGCAGAGCGTTCCCGTTCCCATTGAGATGGTGGGCGTGAAGGACCGCTTCGGGCAGGTGGGTTCCGTAAGCTTCCTGAAGGAAGAGTACGGACTGACGGCGCTCGAGATCTTCGACGCGGCGAAGAGAAGCATCGCCCGGAAGCGCGGATAAATGCGGGTCGACCTGAAGAAGATCCGACCGCTGGGGGTCGTGCTGATCCTGGCGTTTTCGGCGCTGGTGTTCATCATGTGCCTTACGGTAAAGCTCGGCGTACCGGATCGGTACGTACCGGCGCACGACGCCGCCTATTACGCCGGCAGCGCGGAAACGCTGACGGAACTGGCGGAAGAGGCGAAAGCCAACGTGCTGACGGCCTTCGAGGGGGATATCCTGTGCGAGCCGGACCCCGAGCGGGGGCTTGTGCTCGTTGTCGTGGACCGGGGAATGAAAGACAGAGTGGCCGCCGTCCTGGAAAGGGACTTCGGCCCGGGGCTGTTTTCCGTAACGGAGAGACAGCCGTGATCGCTGAGGCTGCGGGGATCCGCAGCCTTTGCTGACAGGAGGGAAGATTCATGGCAGATACGATAGCGGCCATCGCCACCGGCGGCGTGATCTCCGCCATCGGCATCGTCCGCCTGAGCGGGGACCGGGCCATCGAGGTGGCCGACCGCGTCTTCCGCGCGTTCACCGGGCGCACCATGGCGCAGACGCCCGACAGAAAGCTGGCCTATGGGGAGCTGCTGGATGAGGACGGGAGCGTCCTGGACATCTGCCTGTGTACGGTGAGCCGCGGCCCGGGCAGCTACACGGGGGAGGATACGGCGGAATTCCAGTGTCACGGATCCCCGGTGATGCTGGCCGCCGCGCTGCGGGCCATGTTTGCCGCCGGCGCCAGGCAGGCGCTCGCGGGCGAATTCTCCAGGCGGGCCTTCCTCAACGGCCGGATGGACCTTGCCCAGGCGGAGGCGGTCATCGATCTGATCGACGCCGAGACGGTGGCCGCCGCCAAAAACGCCGCGGGCCAGCTCAACGGCGCCGTGTCGAAGAAGGCTGACGCCATCTATTCCGGCCTGACGGACGTGTGCGCCCATTTCCACGCCGTGATCGACTACCCCGACGAGGAGATCGAGCCCTTCGAGATGGCCCGGTACGCGGGACAGCTGGCGGATTATGAGAGCACGCTGCGGCAGCTGCTGGCGACCTACGACCGGGGCAGGTTGCTGAAGGAGGGCGTCCGCTGCGCCATCATCGGCAAGCCCAACGTGGGCAAGTCCTCGCTGCTGAACCTGCTGGCCGGCTATGACCGCGCCATCGTGACGGATATCGCTGGGACCACCCGGGACACCATCGAAGAGAAGATCAGCCTCGGGGACGTGGTCCTGCGTGTGATCGACACCGCCGGGATCCGGCAGACGGAGGACACCGTGGAGAAGCTCGGCGTCGCCCGCTCGCTGGAGGCGGCCGACGGGGCGGATCTCGTTCTTGCCGTATTCGACGGCGCGAGGGCTTTCACGCGGGAAGATGAACGGGTGCTGGTCGCCGCTGAGAAGAGCGCGCGCCGCCTGTACGTTGTGAACAAGTCCGACGAGGCCGGATGGAGGATGCCGGCGGAACTGGAGGGGAAGGATGCCGTCGTCCTGTCCGCCTCCACCGGAGACGGCCTGGACGGCCTGACGGACAGGATCCGGGAGGACTACCGCGTCGGCGGTCAGATCCCCGTCGGTGAGATCATCACCAACGCGCGCCACGCCGAGGCCATCTCCCGCGCGGCGGACTCCCTTCACGGCGCCGTGACGGCCGCGGAGGAGGGCGTGACCCCTGACGCGGTGCTGACCATGGCGGAGGACGCGATGCAGGCGCTGGGCGAACTGACGGGCGTCCAGATCCGCGAGGATATAACGAACCGGATTTTTTCCCGCTTCTGCGTGGGAAAGTGACAGGCGGCCCGGACGGCCGCAGGCAGAGAAAGACGGCATGGCGGAAATAAAGAAGGACGCTCCCATGGGAGCGTCCTTTTCAGTGATCGGAGCTGCTTATTCCTTTCCGTTCCAGCAGTAGGTGCACAGGCTGTCGTGGTCGATGCCCACAGCGTCCAGCATGTCGTCCAGACGGTTGAAGCGCAGGGAGGTGAAATTCAGCTTCTGGCGAATGCCCTCCACCATGCGCTCGTATTTTTCGGAGTTGGGATCCGCGTATTCCTGCAGCACCTCGGGAGAGACCTCGCCGCCCTCCAGTTCCCGGATCACCACGCGGGCGATCAGTTCCATCTCGGAATTGGAGCGAGAAAAGTTCAGGTACTTGCATCCGAACAGCAGGGGCGGACAGGCGGGGCGGATGTGTACCTCGGCCGCGCCGCTCTGGTACAGGAATTCCGTCGTCTCCCGCAGCTGGGTTCCGCGCACGATGGAGTCGTCGATCAGCAGCAGGCGCTTGTCCCGGATCAGCTCATGCACGGGCAGAAGCTTCATGTGGGCGATCAGGTTCCGGCGCTCCTGGATGGTCGGCATGAAGGAGCGCGGCCAGGTGGGCGTGTATTTGATGAAGGGGCGGGAGAAGGGAATGCCGGATTCGTTCGCGTACCCCACGGCGTGGGCGGTGCCGGAGTCGGGAACGCCGGCCACGCTGTCCGCTTCCACGGAGTCACGGCGGGCCAGATTTCTGCCGCAGCGGTAGCGCATCTCCTCCACGTTCACACCCTCGTAGATGGCGGCAGGGTACCCATAGTAGACCCAGAGGAAGGTGCACACCTTGCGCTTGCTGCCGGGCTGGACCAGCGTGGTGCAGCGGTTCTCGTCGAACACGACGATCTCGCCGGGGCCGAGCTCACGGTCCGGCTCATATTCAAGATTCTGGAAGGAATAGCTTTCGAAGCAGGCGCAGCGGGAATCGGCCCGCTTGCCGAGTACGACGGGCGTGCGGCCCAGCTTGTCCCGGGCGGCGTAGATTCCTTTCTCCGTCAGGATCAGGAGGGAAAGGCTGCCTTCAATCCGGTCCAGGGCGTAACGGATGCCGTCAATGAAGTTTTCCTTCTGGTTGATCATGGCGCCCACGAGTTCGGTGGCGTTGATCTCACCGTTGCCCATCTCAAAGAAATGGGCGCCCGTCTTGATGATCTCCGCGACAATGTCGGCGGCGTTGTTGATCTTGCCCACCGTCACGACGGCGAATGTGCCGTGGTGGGAGCGCATCAGGATGGGCTGCGCCTCGTAATCGGAGATGACGCCTACGCCGTAGTGACCCTTCAGGTCCCGGAGCTCCTTTTCGAACTTCGTGCGGAAAGGCGTGCTTTCGATGTTGTGGATGGTACGGCTGAACCCGTTTTCTCCATATACGGCCATCCCGGCGCGGCGGGTGCCCAGATGGGAATGATAGTCCGTGCCGAAAAACAGATCGAAGCTGCAGTCGCCCTTGGAGGCAACGCCGAAGAAACCGCCCATAAGAAAACCTCCGATACGTAGTAAAAACAGAGTTAAATATACCATATCCCGAGGCGGATGGAAAGATATTTTCTTGTCTTCCCGCGGTTTTTTCCGTGCGGGGCATTGACGGCGGCGGTATAATAACGATAAAGGAAAGAACCAAGGAGGAATGTTTTCATGGCGTTGTATGATCTGTATTTCAGTCCCACCGGGGGCACGAAAAAAGTCATGACCGTGCTTGCGGAAGCGCTGGGCGGCGCGCGGTCGGGGAATCTGGCCGACCCCGGCGAGGTGAGCGTGGTTTTCGGAAGGGACGACGTCGTTCTGATCGGGGCGCCCGCTTACGGCGGCAGAGTGCCGGCCCTGGCCGTGGAGAAGATCGAAAAGCTGAAAACGGAAGGGGCGAGGGCCGTTCTCGTCGCGGTGTATGGCAACCGTGCCTATGAAGATACGCTGCTGGAGCTCAGGCAGGCGGCGGAAAAAGCCGGGTTCCGGCCGGTGGCGGCGGTGGCCGCCGTCGCGGAACACTCCATCGCCCGGACGGTGGCGAAGGGGCGTCCGGACGAACAGGACGTGACCGCCCTGCGCGGCATCGCGTCCGCCATCCGCGAAAGGCTGGAAGGCGGAGAGGTTCCGGAACCGCTGGCCGTCCCCGGCCATGTGCCCATGAAGGAATATCACGGCGTGCCCCTGAAGCCCACCGTGACCGACGACTGCGTGGGCTGCGGCTTCTGTGCCAGGATGTGCCCGGCCCAGGCCATTTTCAACGAATATCCCAGCCGTACGGATCTGGATAAGTGCATCTCCTGCATGCGCTGCGTAAAGCTCTGCCCCTGCGGAGGCCGGATCCTGGACCGTGACGCCGTGGCCGGCGTCGCGCAGATGCTGGAGAAGGCGGCTCCCGAGCGGAAGGAACCCGAGCTGTTCCTGTGATAATGGATGAAAACGCCCCCCGGCGCCGGAAGGCGCCGGGGGGCGTTCTGCAGATTCGTTCAGATCATTTGTCTTCCGCGATGAACTTTTCGTAGATGGCCCGGATGGCCGTTTCGAAATCCTTGTTTTCCACGCCGATGATGATGTTCAGCTCGGAGGAGCCCTGGTCGATCATGCGGATATTCACCTTCTTTTCCGCAAGCGCGGAAAACAGCTTGCCTGCGGTACCGCTGGCGGACCGCATGCCTCGGCCGACGACGGCGATCAGCGCCAGGTCGGACTCGATCTCGATGGAATCCGGCTGCGCCATGCGGTGGATGGCGGAGACCACCCGCTGCTCCTTGTCCAGGAATTCATCCTCGTGGATCACCACGGTCATCGTATCGATGCCGGAGGGCATGTGCTCGAAGGAGATGCCGTTGTCCTCCAGGGCCTGCAGCACCTTGCGTCCAAAGCCGACCTCGCTGTTCATCATTCCCTTGGTGATCAGCATCGCGCAGAAGCCCTTGCGCCCGGCGATGCCGGTGATCACGTGGTCCGGCTTCTGGCAGGTGCTCTCGACGATCCAGGTGCCCACGTCCTCAGGACGGTTGGTGTTGCGGATGTTGATGGGAATGCCGGAGTGGCGCACGGGGAAGATGGCGTCCTCATGCAGCACGCTGGCGCCCATGTAGCTCAGCTCACGCAGCTCGCGGTAGGTGATATAGCGGATGGGAGGGGGATCCTTGATCAGGCGCGGGTCACACACCAGACAGCCGGAAACGTCCGTCCAGTTCTCGTAGATGTCCGCCTTGCAGGCAGCCGCCACGATGGAGCCGGTCACGTCGGAACCGCCGCGGGAGAAGGTCTTCACCTTTCCATCCTTGCCCTGGCCGTAGAAGCCGGGGATCACGGCGCGGGGCGTTTCGGCCAGCTTCGCGCCGAGCACCTTCTGGGTCTTGTAGCTGTTCAGGTTGCCCTCTTCGTTGAAGAAGATCACGTCCTTGGCGTCGATGAACTCGCTGCCGAGATAGGCGGCCATGATCTTGCCGTTGAGGTATTCCCCGCGGGAGGCGATGTAATCGCGGGAGGGCTCTTCCTTCAGATGGCGGGCGATCTTCTCGTACTCCTCGTCGAGGGAGAAGTCCGTCATGCCCAGGTCCGTGATGATCTCGTCGTACCGGGCCCGGATCTCCGCCAGAACGTCCGTCACGTCCTCGCCTGCGATTGTTTTCTCATAGGTGCTGATCAGAAGATCGGTGACCTTCGTATCGCCGGAAAAGCGCTTGCCGGGCGCGGAAGGCACCACGTACACGCGGCTGCTGTCGGCATGGATGATGTCCGCTGCCTTCTGGAACTGTTCGGCGCTGGCCAGAGAGCTGCCGCCGAATTTCACTACCTTTTTCATGATTGTATCGACCTCCGGAACCGCTTTGCACAAAGCGGAATTGTTCTATAGCACGGAAATATATTAAAACATGAACACGACGTTATTTCAAGCATTAATTCCGAGCTCCACTCTCTTTTCCAGTAAAATGAGGATCCGGGGAAATCTGTGGAATTTACGTGGTAATTGCAACGGACTATTTCCACGGGATCCCGTATAATGCAGACAGAAAGCAAGAGAACGAAAGGGAGGCCTGAGCCATGATCTTTTCCGGCTGCCAGAGCAAATCCAAGGAAGTATCCATCATCGACAAGGTGTGCCCCAACTGCGGCGCGGAGGTCGAACTGTTTTCCATCGATACGGAAATGAAGTGTGAAAACTGCGGCTATACGGTGTATAATGATACGCTCAGCTGCGTGCAGTGGTGCAAGTACGCCCGGCAGTGCGTCGGCGACGAGATGTACGAGCGCATGATGAAGGTAGTGGAACACCGGAAGGAAAAGCAGGCCCAGGAGGCCTGAGGCGGGAAGAGCGTCGTTCGTTGCCGGCAGGCGGCGGACGCGGCAATATCCGGTGGTGAGAACGAAAAACGGTCCGGGAACGATGGTCTTGTTCCCGGACCGTTTTTGGCTTGAAATCGGTTTATTCTTCGTCCGCGATGGCGTCCTTCTGCGGGACAAGCACCTTTTTCTCGTAAGAGGAGAAGGCGTCCTCCACCAGTTCCTTTGCGGGCGCTTTCGTCAGCATGCTTACGATCGGCACGATCACGAATCCGATCAGCATGCAGAAGGCACCGGCGTTGATGGGGCTCTGCAGCAGCGTCGGGAAGCTGGAACGGAAGAAGATGTTCAGGATCATCACCACGCAGCTGAAGATGAAGTTCACGGTGCAGGCGGCCTTCGTGGTGCGCTTCCAGTACAGGCCGTACAGGAAGGGGGCCAGGAAGGCGCCGGCCAGAGCGCCCCAGGATACGCCCATCAGCTGGGCGATGAAGGATACGTTGGAGCGGTACTGGATGATGGCGATCACGGCGGAGATGACGATGAACACAGCGATGAGGACGCGCATCACGCTCAGCTGCCGCTTTTCTCCCATTTCCTTCTTCATTGCCGGCTTAATGAAGTCCAGCGTCAGGGTGGAGGAGGAGGTGAGCACCAGGGAGGAGAGGGTGGACATGGAGGCCGACAGCACCAGAATGACGACCAGCGCGATCAGGATGGCGGGCAGGCCGGACAGCATGGTGGGGATGATGGAGTCGAAGCCGCCGGCGGCCAGGTCGATCTTATCCGAAAACAGGCGGCCGAACCCACCCAGGAAGTAGCACCCGCCGGCCACGACGATGGCGAAGAAGGTGGAGATGATCATGCCCTTGGTGATGGCCTTCTCGCTCTTGATGGCGTAGAACTTGCCCACCATCTGGGGGAGGCCCCAGGTGCCGAGGGAGGTCAGCAGCACCACGCCGAGCAGGTTGACGGGATCGGGGCCGAAGAAGCTGGCGAACACGCCGGGCGTGGTGGCCACGCTGTCGTCCGTCACCCGGGCCAGACCGTCCAAAGCGCTCATCAGGCCGCCCTGGCTCTTCAGAACGGCGAAGATCACGGCTACGATGCCGAACAGCATGATCAGCCCCTGGATGAAATCGTTCACGGCGGTGGCCATGTAACCGCCCACGATGACGTACACGGCCGTCAGCACCGCCATGGCGATGACACAGATGGAGTAGTCGATGTGGAACGCCATCCCGAACAGACGGCTCAGGCCGTTGTAAAGGGAGGCCGTGTAGGGGATCAGGAATATGAAGATGATGGCGGAGGCCACGACCTTCAGGGACCGACTGTCGAACCGGGAGCCGAAGAACTGCGGCATGGTGGCCGAGTTCAGGTGCTGGGTCATGATGCGCGTGCGGCGGCCCAGCACGGCCCAGGCCAGCATGGAGCCCAGCAGGGCGTTCATGATGCCCACCCAGGTGGAGGCGATGCCGTACTTCCAGCCGAACTGGCCGGCGTAGCCGACGAAGATGACGGCGGAGAAGTAGCTTGTGCCGTAGGCGAAGGCGGTCAGCCAGGGGCCGACGGCGCGGCCGCCGAGCACGAAGCCGTTCACGTCCGTGGAGTGGCGCCGGCAGTAGATGCCTACCGCGACCATGACGCCGAAGAATACGACGAGCATTGCGATCTTGACAAAAAGGTCCATGGGGGGTTCCTTCTTTCCGCCGGAGGTTCCTTCCGGCCGTTTATTTGCGTACAGAAAACAAAAAGCCCTCTGCCGCATGGGCAGAGGGCGGGACGGACCCGCGGTACCACCTCTGTTCGCCCTGGGCTCGCGCCGGGGGCCTTATGGGATACGCCCTGCATATCCCCGCGTTGTAACGGGCGGACCCGGCGGACCCTACAGGCGCATGCTTTCGGGCGGCAGCTCGGAAGGGTAATTCGGTGTCGGGGCCCCGCTGCCTTGCACCTTCCGGCAGCTCTCTGAAGGGACGGGTCCGAACGCCTACTGTTTCTTCGTCTCAGCTTGTATGATCAGAACTTTATCACTTTAAAGCGCTGAAGTCAACCCCCATTTTCAACTTTTTTCTTTGGGTTCCGCAGGCCCCGCGTATTCACAGCACGCGTCCGTGATGGTATAATGGAACAAAAGAACGGAACACGGGAGGTGACGGTGTGGTCACAGATAACGATCTTGCTCTCATGCCTCTGGAACAGGCGCTCACGCACTACATGTCGGAGACCTCCGTCAGAGACTGGGTGAGGGAATTTGCCATTCCCTACCGGGAGCTGATGGCCTTTTACCGGTGTGCGATGATGGAGGTGGAGACGAAGTTTCGGGTGCTGAACGAGGAATTCTCCCTTCTGCAGGACAGCAACCCCATCGAGTCAATCCAGTCCCGGCTGAAAACGCCGGAGAGCATCGTGGAAAAGATGATGCGCAACCACCATCCGCTGACGGTGGAGAGCATAGAAAACAACCTCAACGACGTGGCCGGGGTCCGCGTGATCTGCAGCTTCATATCCGACGTGTACGAGCTGGCGGACGCCCTGCTCAAGCAGGACGACGTGGTGCTGCTGGCCCGCAAGGACTATATCCAGAAGCCCAAGGCCAACGGCTACCGAAGCCTGCATCTGATCATCTCGGTGCCGATCTTCCTGCACGACGAAAAGCGCCGGATGCGGGTGGAGGTGCAGATCCGTACGATGACGATGAACGGCTGGGCCGGATCGGAGCACAAGGTGCGCTATAAGAAGGATAACGTGGTGCTGTCGCCCCGGGTGCAGGAGGAACTGCTCAAGTGCGCGGAGCTTGGCGCGGAGATCGACAGCCGCATGGAGTGGATCCGGCAGCAGACGGCGCGTCCGTCTGCGGACGGGGACGAGTACTGAAATTACAAACGACCGCGTCCGGAACGGCCGGAGCGCGGCTGAAAGGAGATATGTACTGTGCAGCAGATCAGAAGAGATCTTTATTGTGACGTGGCGGTCGTCGGCGGAGGCGTCGGCGGCTGCGCAGCGGCCATCGCGGCGGCCCGGAGGGGCCTGCACGTGACCCTGTTCGAAAAGGGCGTATCGCTGGGCGGCCTGGCCACCAACGGCTACGTGCCGCAGGTGGCGGGGAACATCGAGGGCATCTGCCTGGAGTTCTGCCGGAAGCTGGACGAGGCCGGACAGCTGCTGCAGCGCGGCGACGTGGACTATTACCGCAACCCCTCCTTCGAGCCGGAGTGGGGCAAGCTGATCCTGGAATCCATGGTGGTGTCCGCCGGCGTGCGCGTCATGTACGACGCGGCCTGCGTGGACGTGGAGATGGCGGACGAGAATACCATCCGCCGCTGCGTTTTCCACACCAAGCAGGGCAAGATCGCCGTCACGGCCAGGATCTTCATCGACGCCACCGGCGACGGCGACGTGGCTGAAATGAGCGGCGTTCCGTATGAGGTCGGCGGCGCGGATTTCGCCGGGCTGAGCATGTCCACCACCCAGGGCTCCCGCTGGGCCGGCCTGAACGTGCCGAAGTACATGGAGGCGGAAAAGGCTTTCCGGCAGAAGCAGCTGGACGAGGGCGTGAAAATGCCCGTGTCCCTCTGCTGGACGCTGGAGGAGCAGCGCATCGCGGAAGGGAAGCTGGTTCGTCACGTTTCCAACAAGTACACGGGCTTCTTCCGCGTGATGATCCCCAACACGCCGGAGGACAACGCGGAGTTCGTGACCTTTGCTTTCCACAGCTTTTACTGCCAGAATACGGACGCCGAGAACATCAGCCGGCAGATTCTGGAGCAGCACACGCTGATGAAGCAGTTCATGCTCTTTCTGCGGGAGTGCGTGCCCGGCTTTGAGAACGTCCGTCTGATCGGCACGGGATCGCTGCCCGGTGTGCGCGACAGCCGCCGCGTGTTCGGCGAGTACATGCTCAAGGCGGCGGACGTGTGCTGTGGTACCAAGTTCGAGGACGGCATCGCCCGCTTCCCGGAGGTGCTGGACTGCCACCATCCCACCAGCGGAACGCTGATGTTCCAGCGCCATTTCCACATGGTGGAACCCCAGGGAAGCGCCGTGACGATCCAGCACGGATGCCCGGCGGAGATGCATCCCTTCGGAGAGCCCGAGGGAATGGAGGTTCGCCCGAATCCCAGGGACTACTGCGAGATCCCGTACCGCAGCCTGCTGCCGCGCAAGGTGGATAACCTGCTGACGGTGGGGCGCTGCTGCTCTTCCGAATTCCACGCCAATGGCGCCATGCGTATCATCGGGCCCGCCATGGGCACGGGGCACGCGGCCGGCGTGGCGGCGGATATGGCCCTGAAGAAGGGCGTGCGTCCGCGTGACCTGGACGGCAGAGAAGTGCGTAAAGTGCTGATCGAGGAGGAGAAGGTGCCTCTGGACGAGCCCTGCGGCGGCCACTGGGCCATGCTGCGCGAAGCTCCCGGAGAGATCCACGTGGCCCCGGTCGGCGACTACGCCGCCATCGAAGGCGTCAGCATGTTCTGATATTGAAACGTCAAAAGGACCACCCGTGAAGGGTGGTCCTTTTCCTTTGGACGTCAGAGCAGTTCATCGGTTTATCCTGGGGTTTTCCGTGAGACCGAGGATGTAATCTACGGAAACTTTATAAAAAGAAGACAGCCGGATCAGAATGTCTGTGGGAATGTCCCGCTGCCCGAGTTCATAGTTGCTGTATACCTGCTGTGAGCAGTTGAGACATGCGGCAAGTTCCCGCTGGGTAAGATCTCTGTCCTCCCGCAGGTCTCGGATGCGCGGATACATGCCATCACCTCTTTTACAGAGAAGAGGATAGCATACCGCATTTTGTTGTATTTACAATTACCGCAAAATGCGGTAATCTTTATTATAAGGTATTACTAAATTAAATGCGGAGTTGATTCCAATGCTTTTTTTGGAGGGGAATTGAGATGGCGGACAGATTGATAAAGCCGGTAAAGGACAACGCAGATAAGAAAAGATCGTATGCCGATTGGAACAGGAAATGAGGTATTACTATGGCGCTTTCGGAACTGATTAAATACGAAGGGGATAATTCAACTTTTATCTGGAAGTATCCGCACGAAGACTTCAACAATATGACACAGCTTATAGTACATGAAAGCCAGGAAGCCATCTTTTTCGCCAATGGGCAGGCTGCGGATACTTTCGGTCCCGGCCGCTACAAACTGGATGCCGAGAATATTCCCATTCTTACAAAACTGATCAATATAGTAACTGGTGTCAGCGTTTTCCACTGCGAGGTTTATTTCATTAACAAGACTGTTCAGATGGCGGTCAAATGGGGAACGGATTCCAAAGTTAGATTTGTTGAACCGACGCTTGGCGTTCCGGTTGAGCTGGGGGCGTCCGGAGAGATGAATCTTGCCGTTTCCGATGGCAGAAAGATGCTCATCAGTCTTGTCGGGACGATGAAGGGCATCGCATGGGGAGCTGAGGGGAATGGTTTTACGAAATCTCTCCAGACATCCTTCCGGCCTTTAATTGTTACCGCTATCAAATCAAACCTGTCTGCAGCAATAAAGCAGAAGAATATAGACATAGTTGAGATTGACGAGCATCTGGCTGACCTGTCTGAGTCTTTGAGAGAGAAGATCGTTCCCGGGTTTGAGGAATACGGGCTGACGATACCCCAGTTCTATGTGACCAATATCGTTCTGCCGGAGAGCGATCCCAATTTCAAGCGTCTGCGTGATCTGCATACCATTTCTCTACAAAAGAAAATGGCTGCCGCAGAAGCCGAGGTGCGCACGGCACAGGCGCAGAGCCGGGAAGCCTATATGACTGTGGAGGCAGAATCAGAGGCAAAGATCAAGGCTGCCCAGAGGGGAGCCATCCTTGAGGGGCAGACAACCGAAACTGAAATCGCCCGCCGAGAAGCAGAGAGAAAGCTTATCCAGGCACAAGCGGAAGTACAAGCCGCACAGATGGCAGGTATGGCGGAAGCGGCAGTGATGCAGGCCAAGGGCTATAACCAGAAAGACGTCCTGCAGGCGGAGGTGCAAAAGGCGTACGCCGAGGGTATTGGCAATATGGGACCCGCCATCTCCGCAGGAGGCGGAGGGGGCTCTGTCATGGGAGACATGCTTGGGCTTGGAATAGGAATGGCGGCCATGGGGGCAGTGGCTCCCCAGATCGGAGATATGATGAAGGGATTCCAGCCGGGAGTGCCTACAGGACAGACTGTACAGTCGCCTCAGACTGCCCAGCCTGCGGCAACCGTGACCTGCCCGTCCTGCGGAAAAGAGGTCCCGGCCGGGGCGAAGTTCTGCCTCGAGTGCGGAGCAAAGATAGTCGTTCTGAAAGAGAATGAAATGATTTGTCCTTCCTGCGGGCAGAAGACGCCAAAAGGGAAATACTGCATCGAATGCGGTTCTTCGCTGATCAGAAGATGTCCCTCCTGTGGAGCTGAAGTCCCACAGGGTGGTAAGTTCTGCCTTGAATGTGGGACGAAACTGTAAGAACTGACATCAGGAGGAGAGACGTATGTCCATCTTCAAATGCAAGATGTGCGGAGGCACAATTGAGTTTGAGCAGGGAGCGACGGTTGGTATCTGCGATTCCTGCGGAACGAAGCAGACCCTGCCACGATTGGATGATGAACGACGGGCCAACCTGTACGACAGGGCAAATCATTTTCGCCGGAACAACGAATTCGATAGACATACTTCCATTCAATTGGCTCAAATGGCAAATTCATTTATAGCTTATACAGATTGTTTGGATGAGCATTTCAGTTGGGTAAGGAACCACTGGGTCGGGTATTGAAGTAAATACGCTGCGGCAGCGGCTCCGACGGACGGATGTCCGGCGGAGCCGCTTTTCCATCCGGAAACAAAATCCCGGTTTCCTCTTGCAATCCTTGTAAAAGAGTGTATAATGACTATCGTAAGCAGACTGTTTACGATAGAA
>JAFWRM010000023.1 GCA_017519975.1 Oscillospiraceae bacterium
CTCCGGCGGCCGCGGCGCCGGCCGTCGCCGCCCCCGCGCAGACGTGGACCGCCGTGCTCTTCGCCGTCTGGATCGCCGGCGCGGCGGCTGTGCTGATTTTCGGGGCGGTCGGTTTTCTGCGTCTGCGCCGTAGGATCGCTGAGGCAGTCCCGGTACGGAACGGCATCTGGACCTGTGACCGGATCTCTTCTCCCTTTGTTCTCGGCGTTTTCCGGCCGCGCGTCTATCTCCCGTCGGGGCTCGGAGAAGCGGAGACCGCCTACGTCCTTGCCCACGAGGCGGCGCATCTGAAGCGGAGGGATCACCTCTGGAAGCCGCTCGGATTTCTGCTCCTTTCCGTGCACTGGTTCAACCCGCTCGTGTGGGTCGCCTACGTCCTGCTCTGCAGGGATATGGAAATGGCCTGTGACGAAAAAGTGATCGCCGGTCTGGAAATGCCGGAGAAGAAGGCCTACGCCAACGCGCTGGTCTCCTGCAGCATGCAGCGGCGCATGGTGTTCGCGTGCCCCCTGGCCTTTGGCGAAGTGGGCGTCAGAGAACGCGTAAAGGGCGTGTTGAATTACCGGAAGCCCGCCTTCTGGCTGACCCTTGCCGCCGTTCTGCTCTGTCTGGCTGTCGCGGCGTGCTTTCTGACCGACCCCAGGGACGATGAGCCGGATCTTTCGTTCCTCAACTACAGAAACGCCGTTTCTCTGGTCGGGCAGAACGGCGCGGCGCGGGTGATATACTGCCCGCCCGGCACAAGCGAGATACAGATCGGCAGTGCCGACGGCCGGGAGCTGGCAGACTATCTGGAAACCCGCGCCTGGACGAAAAAGATCCTGTCCCCGGGATCCCTGCCCTCTCCCGGCTCCGTTCAGTTCGTGATCGAAGAGGGGTATCGGATCACCGTTTATCAGAAGCCGCGCGTCGCCAGCGTCCGGTTCGAAGACCAGGTCCGGTATTACAGGATCGGGCCCGGGGACTATGAATCCGCGGTGGCGCTGATTCATCCGGAGGCCGCGTCGTCGTCGGTGTTCAGAGGCAGGATCCTGGAGATCCTCCCGGATGCCGGAGGGGCCCCTTCGTACCTGGTGGAGGTGAGCGAAGACGGAGCCCTCTTCCATGCGGGGGACCAGGTAACGGTGCCTCTGCGGAACTCCGCCCCGTCTCCGGAACCCGTGATCGGGGACGTTCTGGAAGTATCGTTCGCGGGTGACGTTCTGGAGACCTGGCCGATGCAGCTGACCGAAGTGTTATCCGTGCGCGTTATCAGGGGCTCCGCCCCCCAGGATGGGCCGGCCTATGACCGGATCCCCTGTGTGATGGTGGACGGAAATCTGTTTCTGGACACGGGCCGGGACGCCTCGCGGATGATCCCTCCGACGCCCAGATCAAGCTTCGACGGCGCGATCACCTCCGAGGTGGACCCTTCCGAACTTCCCTCTCAGGATGGCCAGTCCAATTTCGGAGCCGGGTATGGATACATGGTCATTGACGAAGACAACATCGCCGTATATATGGATCAGAACTGGTGGCTGTTTACGAAAGAAGGCGCTTCGTCCGCATCAGAAGCCTGGAACCGTGCTTTCTGGCTGACCATCGGCGCCGAGGGAGTGAAAAGCATCGAAGTGACGACGCCATATTCCAGCGGCGGCTGTGAAAACGCGGACGGCTCGCTGTATGCAAAAGGCGATCGCGTCCGGCTGGAGCCGCTCGACGGCCTCCGTGATCTGCGGGGCGTGACGGTCTCCGCCAGGGATGAAGCCGGGACGGTCATCTGGACAGCGTCCATCCCATATGAGGACAGTAACGCCGGCTTCACCCGCCTGACGCAGGACGGGTGGACAATTACGGATCTGACGGATTAGGCTGCCGAATACGTTTCCGCCGCAGGAAAACCGCCGCCGCTCACGGTCATGCGCGGCTGGTGCCACTCCTCTGGATGCCCGTTCACAGAAAAACCTCGTCTGCCGACGAGGTTTTTCGAAATCGTTAATCTCCGGTCTTCTTTTCCTCCACTCACAGGTGCTTCTTCTCCCGGCGGCGCATAACCGCCTCCGCAGCCAGCAGGAGAAGGAAGAAGGCAGCGAATCGCATCACGTCCCGCCCGGGCATGATCAGATAATCGATCACATGAAACACTGGATCCGCCAGCCCGAAACAGAGGCCAGGCAGAAGAAGTCCCGCCGCGAGCAGGCCGAAATAGATCAGCTTCTGCTTCAGGGAGAACCGGCATCGCAGGGCAAGCACGGCGATCAGCAGCAGCAGGCCTCCCACGGCCGCCAGCAGGGAGCCCACGGCGTCCGACCTCTCCCAGAGCGACACGAGAGGGGCGTGCCGCCGCATCATTTCCGCAATTACGGAGCCGTCCTCCCGAAGGAAGGGGAAAAAACGATTGGCCGCCCATAGAGCCGCGGCTCCCACGATGCGGATCCCGGTCAGCGGCAGAAGAAAGGTCAGGGCGGATATTCGAAGGATCTTTCGCGCCTTCAGCTCGGGAGCCGTGCCGTACAGGACCCCTTCCAGATCCGTGCCGTACAGCGCCGCCAGCGCCTGCAGCCGGTCAATATCCGGGCGGGTGCGGTTCGCTTCATACCCGGACAGTGCCTGGCGGGTCACCCCCAGCCGGTCCGCCGCCTGTTGCTGCGTCATTTTGCAGTTCTGTCGGAGCGCGCGAAGATTATCGCCCAGCGTCATCATCCATCACCTCGGCCTCATCTTATGGACTGAAAATCACACCGTCAAGCAATAATCTGTTGCACAGCGCTGTTTCTTCTGAACGATTGCAGTTCTCCATGAAAAGCCCGCGCCGGAAAACAGTCCGTCGCGGGTTTTTCATGGGAAGAAAAGAAATGAAAACTATCTCATGTTTCCACACAGGCGACAAAATGTCCACCGCCGATATCTTTCAGTTCCGGTACTGTACGTCTGCACCGTTCCGTGCATCGCTGGCAGCGCGGTGCGAACGCACAGCCGCTCTGAAGACGCAAGGGACTCGGCGGCTCCCCTTCCAGAAGACGGATCTCGGCGGACTGATCGCAGTATACGTCAAATATCGAATCCAGCAGCGCCTTGGTGTACGGATGGCAGTGCTCCTGCTCCAGCAGACGGCTCGGCATGAGTTCCATCACACGGCCGAGATACATCACCGCCACACGGTCAGAAATGCTGCGCACGAGCGCAGGATCGTGACCGATGAAAATGCAGCCGATGTTTCGCTCCTTTATCAATCTGACCAGAAGCGCCGCGACCTGATCCTGGATGGAAACGTCCAGCGCGCCGGTAGCTTCATCGCATATCAGAAGAGGCGGATCGATGGCAATAGCTCTCGCTATCGCGACCCGCTGCAGCTGGCCTCCGGACAGTTCATGGGGAAAACGGTTCAGAAAGGAGGCCGGGAGCCCCACCTGCTCCAGCAGTGCGCCAGCCTCACGCCATGCCTCCGTGCGCGGCAGACGGTCATAGTTGCGGCGAGGTTCGGAAAGATACGTTCCTATCTTCATGCGTGGGGAAAATGAACTGAGCGGATCCTGAAACACCATCTGGATGTTCCTTCGGTGATTCCTGGCCGCCGCTCCCTTCAGTTTCGGGTATTCAACGCCGTTCAGCGTCACCCGTCCGGACGTTGCTTTCAAAGAGCCTGCGATGATCTTCGCCAGCGTGCTTTTCCCACATCCCGATTCCCCGACGATACCCAACACTTCCCCTCTGGACAGAATCAGGTTCACGTCGTCCACAGCCGTCAGACGCCGTTTCTTTACAGGAAACACCTTGCTCACATGTTCCACACGGAGCAGGGCTTCTTCGCCCTGGCCCGCGTCCGACCCCTTCCGGCCGCATTCAGTTCCCTGCATACATCTTCCCTCCCAGCTTGGGAACCGCCTCCAACAGACTGACGGTATAGGGATCCCTGGGCCGCAGTATAATATCGTCCCGGGTGCCGAATTCGACCATCCGGCTGTTCTTCATGACTCCGATCCTGTCGGAAAGATAGGATGCGACCCCCATGTTGTGAGTGACCAGGATCATGGACGCTCCGTATCTGTCCCTCAGTTCCTTCATCTGGCTGACCACCTGTGCCTGGATCGTCACATCCAGCGCCGAGGTGGGTTCGTCCGCTAGCAGCAGACGCGGCGCGGTAGTCATTCCCATGGCGATACCGACACGCTGCTTCATACCTCCGGAAAGCTCAAATGGATATGCGTCCATCACACGGTCCGGATCGGAAAGATGCATACGTGTGAGCATGTCATGGGCCTTTGCGAGAAAGCCCTTTTTCGTAAGATCTTCGTGCACGCACACGGCTTCTCTGTACTGAGCTCCTACACGGCGGATCGGATCCAGGGAAGAACCCACATCCTGAAAGATCATGGCGATGCTGCGCCCCCTGATATCTCGCAGGGTGCGATCATCGGCGGTCACCAGATCCGTTCCGTTGAACACGATCTTCCCCGCCGTGACACGGCCGCCGGGCGGCAGCAGGCCGAGTATCGCCCGTATGAGCGTTGTCTTCCCGCTGCCGCTTTCTCCGACAATGCTGACGATCTCCCTTTCCCGCACGGCAAAGGTAACGTCGGAAACGGCAGGCGTCCCGTTCTTGTAACATACCGTGCAGTGTTCGATCTCCAGTATGTTCATCCGATCATGCCGCCGGCTGCCATTTGTTTGTGATGAAATAATAGTCGATGGGGTGTGCCGTGACGCTGGTGGGATCTACAGCTCCGGAATTCACCATATAGACGTTTTTCCTTGTATAAAGGAACATCCAGGGGGCGTCGTCCGCCAGCAGCTGCTGGGCTTTCATGAACAGCGCAAGTCGTCCCGCGGGATCCGTCGTCTTGTCCAATTCATTAAGGATCGCGTCGAACGCAGGGCTGGCATAGTTTGTCGAATTGTTCCGTCCGATATACTCCGGGGAAGCAAAGTTGTTCCGCAGGAAGGTCTGCCCGTCCCCAGCGTTCAGCGTCTGATAGAAGGTATCGTAGATGTCGTAGCGCCCTTCGTCACGTTCAGGCATCTTGTCTTCCACCATCCTGAGCTCCACATGGATGCCGGCCGCTTTCCACATGTCCTGCATGGCTTCCTGAATGGCTGTGCTTTCAGTACTGCTCAGCGGCATGTCAAGGATCAGTTCCTGTCCATCCTTGTCCACATATCCGTTGCCGTCCGAATCGGCGTATCCTGCCTGCGTGAGCATCTCAGCCGCTTTTTCAGGGCTGAATTCCGGATAAGTGACCCCTTCCGATCCGTAACTTGCCGTGAACAGGGTTGCCGCCGGCGCGGAATAGCCGTTGCCGTCGATCTGAGCAATGACCTCCCGATTCAGAGCGTAGCACAGCGCGAGGCGCAGGTTCAGATCGGAGGTGGCGTGGGTGCTGTCGCAGTTGAACTGCAGCAATCCGACACGGGACCCCAGGGTTTCGACCGTCTCTACCCGATCCTGGCCCTCCAGTTTGGAAAGCGTGATGGCGTTTGCTCCCTGCCCCACGTCGATCTGGTCGGCCAGCATGGCGTCCACTTTGGTATCCTCGCCGATATTCAGCGCGGTGATGTAACGGATGGCGGGAACGCCGTCCCAGTAAAACTCATTGGCTTCCAGTTCCACTTTTTCGTCCGCCACGTATTCCACGACTTTATAAGGACCGGTACAGACGGGCATCTCGTTGAAATTGGAATCGTCCACGGAAGTATCCACGATTGAACACATGGGTTCGCTGAGAACGTTGGGAAATGCGGCGCATGGCTCGGTATTGGTAAATACGACGTACTCGCCGTCCACTTCCACAGACGCGAGTTTGAGGTCGGAAGCGCGGGACGTGATCGTCAGCAGACGCTCGAAAGACGCCTTGACCAGCTCCGGCGTAAGATCATTGCCGTTGGAGAATTTAACGCCCGTACGGATATGGAATCTGTACGTCAGTTCATCAGGATGTTCCCAGCTGTCCGCCAGCTGCGGCTGAAGCACGACGTTTTCATCAACGGTCGTCAGACATTCGCTGATACCCAACCGGCAGGAATACCATCCGTTCCAGCCGTCGTGCGGATCCAGCTTCGAAAGGCCGTAAAGATTCGCGACCCTGATGTGTGCGTCTTTCCCCGCCGGCTTCGCTTCGGTCTCTGACGCGGAATCACCGGATGTATCAGCGGGGGCCGGAGTCACGTTTTCGGACGGTGCGGGTGCCGCACTGTCGTCTCCCGCTGCAGGCTTTGCGCCGCCGGCGCAGCCGGTGAGCAGCAGGGCCGCGCAGAGAAGCGCTGCCATCAGTACACTTGTCAGTTTTTTCATTTTTACCCTCCATTTCGGTATTGCTGCGGTCCCCGTGCCGCATTCAGTAAATGCTTTCTCTCGGGTTCATCAGATCCTGTATGCTGTCCCCAAGAAGATTGAATATCACAACGCAGACCAGAATGACCATACCGGGGAAACTGAGCATCCATGGTGCGTTATATAAGAAGTTTTTTCCCTCTGACAGCATCAGCCCCCATTCCGGCGTCGGCGGCGGAGAACCAAGTCCCAGAAGGGACAGCGCCGACATCGTGAGAAGATTGCTGCCGATGCTCTGCGAAATATTGACGAGCAGTGAGGGCAGGATATTGGGTATGATGTATATGCCCAGCACCCTCAGCCCGGTGGCTCCTCCGAGCCGCGCCTGTTCGATATAAACATTGTTTTTTACCGATAGTACGAGCGCCCTGCTGATGCGGGCGTACCCGGTCCAGCTGGTCAGGGACATCGCCAGGATCAGATTCGGCAGTCCCGTCCCAATGAAGCTGACGAGCGCGACCGTGAATATGATGCCGGGGAACGCCATCAGCGTGTCGCAGATACGCATGATGATCCCGTCCAGCACCCCTCCGGCGTAACCCGCCGCCGTGCCGAGGAAAATGCCCACAGCGGCGACGATGCCCGTCACGGCAAAAGCGATCAGCAGTGAGGACTTTCCCCCGTGCAGTATCCTTGAAAAAATGTCCCTTCCCAGCTGATCCGTTCCGAAAAGATGATCTGTGCCCGGTTTTTCCAGCATGTGCCCGTAATCCGTCGCCAGTGGGTCTTTCGGTGCCAGGAATCCCGCAAGCAGTGCAAACAGCACGAAGAGTACGGCCAGAAACATAAACAGGGAGAACCGCATCCATGCCTTTTTCCGGTAAGAACTCATTCTCATTTCTCCTCACCTGCTGCTCATTGCGCGTCTGATCCTGGGATCCAGAAACTGATCGATGATATCCACCAGCAGATTCACCAGCACGTAGATACATCCCATCCAGAGGACGTATCCCTGCACGAGTGCATAATCTCTGCCCGTGACAGCTTCCATGGCCGCTTTGCCTATGCCGTTCCAGCTGAAGATCGTCTCGACGATCATTGTTCCTCCCAGCAGACTGCCAAAAGACATTCCCAGCATGGTTATCACAGCCAGCAGAGAGTTGGGCAGCACATGGGTCATGATGATCCTTCTGTCACTCAGGCCGCGGGAACGCAGGCCGGAGATGTACTCCTCGCTGAGCTGCTCCGACATCACCGCGCGGATGCGGCGTACGTAATAGGCGCTGTTTGTAACGCCCAGCGTCAGAGCCGGCATCACGAGGCTCTTCCAGCCTATGGATCCGGAGACCGGCAGGAGCCTCAGCCTCACTCCCAGCACCCAGATCAGTATCATCCCGAACCAGAAATTCGGTATGGATACCCCGATGAAAGACATGAACCGTATGACATAGTCAGCCGTTCGGTTTCTGAACACCGCCGACAGGATCCCAAGGGGAAACGCTATCAGCACCATCAGCGCAAACGAAACGGAAGCAAGGCGCACGGTATTCGGCAGCCTCCTGCTGAGGATCGCATTTACCGAATCGTTGTTTATGACCGAGAAACCCAGGTCTCCCCTGAAAACGCCTTTCAGCCAGTTCATGTACTGAACAAGGAAAGGCTGGTCGAAGCCGTACTCATGCTTCAGTTCGGCGATCACTTCCGGATCCGGCGTGATCCCCATCTTCTCAATCACCTGTTCGACCGGTCCCGAGGGCAGCAGAAAGGTCAGCCCAAACGTAAGGATCGACAGGCCGAACAGAATGATGACAAGAGAAATCAGCCTCTGCCCGATCTGCCTGCCCATTATGCACCCGTTCCTTTTCTGGCAATGATCCTGAACTGCATGGGCAGCCCGCTCTCCCGGGCAACGCTTATATCGATCTCATCGAATCCCAGGTCGATCAGGCAGTCGAGATCCCAGACCGGCCGCAGCGTCCTACTGAGGGGAAGATCTCTCGCGATGTCGTAGATATAGGAATAATCGTACTCCTGCTCTCCGTATCTTTCAGCAACGGTGGAACACGCCTTTCCCTGCCGTTCCCTCTCCTTCTGGGCCAGTGCGTACTGTTCGTCAAACATGTAAAGATACTGATTGCCATCCTGCACGACAAGCGTCCCGCCCGGTCTCAGCACGCGATAGATCTCGGCATACCCCCGATCCGGATGATCCAGCGCCCAGATCATATTCCTTGTGACCACGGCGTCAAAGGCGGCATCCTCAAAGGAAAGTGCCTGAGCGTCCATCTGTCGCGCATCCAGCCGGTATCCTTCCTTTGCGCATCTGATCACCGCCTGCCGGACCATTTCCTGTGAAAAGTCCACTGCTGTCACCGCATGCCCCAGCCGGGAGAGGATAAGGGAGAAAAAGCCCGGGCCGCAGCCGTCGTCAAGAACGCTTGCCTTTTGCGGGAACACATCCCGGAAAAGCTCTTCCCAGATCCGATCTCCCTTATCCCGGGTCTCCTGATCGGTATCCAGCGCAAATGTCAACGCCCTATGATCCCAGTATTCTCTGCTGTCCTCGATTCGTTCCATGGTACGCTTCCTCCTTACAGGTTTTTCCCATTGACTGCCGAGATGAGGAAACTGGTAGAGGCTCCCTCCGCTACGCCGTATCTGAGCAGCGCCTGCGGGCGGCAGATATCCTCTCGGATGATGTCGAATTTCAGTTGGGGAAGGATCTTTTCATCCCAGTCGTGAGGGCGGTCAAAACGGGACAGCGGAAGATCGTAAGCCGCTTCGTCACATGCCGAGGAATCAAAGTCCTTCTCCCCTTCTTCGATCCAGTGCGCGGTCCCGGTTCCCCTCAGGCGGATGAACAATTCCCGGTCTTTCCGGGCCATTTCATCAAAATAGTGATAATACTGATTCCCATCCATATAGATAAGCAGTCCGCCGGGTTTCAGTACTCTTCTCCACTCCAGAAGGGCTTCCTCCGGATGGGGGATCGCCCACAGCACGTTCCGTGAGATGACCACGTCGAAAGTATCGTCGGCAAACGGGAGTGCCAGGGCGTTTGCCTGGATATAGGCTGGTGCCACTCCGTATTTCGCGGAATTTCGTTCCGCCTCCTTCAGCATGTTCGGGCTGAAGTCCGCCCCGGTCACGTCATGCCCCAGCAACGCGGCTGCGGTTGCCACCATGCCGGTGCCGGTCCCAACGTCGAGTATCTTCTTCTTTTCCCTTGGCAGATGGGGCAGGATCCGGGCTTTCATCTCTTCTATCGTGTCGTTCTTTGTATCAAAACCAAACGCGTCCGCCCTTCTTTCCCAGTACTCGTTCATCACGCCGTTCAGGCGACCTGCCTGCTCCGTGCTGACCCCCATCTCCATACCTCCTGAGTAGAATTAAAAATGAAAAACGCCCGCTTTCCTCTCGGAAAGCGGGCATGGCAAAATCCAGATACAACGGCATCGTCGGTGCCGCCGAAAGGGCAGCGCCGCAAAAGTGCACGAACTCGATCTTGGCGCAGCCGGCTTTCTTCGGAAGCCAAAACGCCGCTGATCAGCTGGTTTCCTGACTTACAGCCCCGGCAGGTTCTGCCGGAGTCCCTCCGGGCCTTCTCATACCTTTCGGTACAATGGCAAATCCGAAGGGGCCGTGTTACTGAGCCTTGCAGACTCACACAGCTGATCACAGTGACCGGATCGTCCGGGATTCTCACCCGGTTCCCAATTATCCTGCCGCAGTCCGGATATTCATCCACTTTCCCCGGCAGGCACTGAAGAGCTTCTTGTATTAATTATTATATCCGCGCCGTTTCGATTTTCAAGCGGCTTTTGTTTTTTCAGCCATATTCACAAGGCCCCTTGTGTTTCTCTCCCTCCGAAGTGGGCAACATGCCCTAACGGGACACTGCTCCTTTGCTGTCCATAATCCTTTCCGGAAACGTTACTCGTATACCCCTCCGCTCCGGTTGAAACTCCCTGTACGAAGGACGGGCGTCAGGGCAGCGCAGACATAAAAAAGAAGGCACGTCCGGATGGTCCTGAAACTTCCATCTGCGTGCCTTCTGTCTGTCGTACGCCCGGGGGTTCGGCGATTTCCGCGTCACCGGATTCAGTTCGCCCCATGTGGTGCGCCGCGCCCGATCGATCTCCCGTTTCTTTTTCTTCGAGAGCTTTTCATACGGTATGAATTTCTTCATTTCTGTCACCTCGCCCGCGTATCGTATCACATTCGACGCGGATTTCAAGTCCTTCCATGCAAAAACCCCGGCACAAAAGAATGTGCCGGGGTCTTTCTTTCCCATGGCAGGAACAAGGATCAGATCAGCCCCTCGGCCCTCATCAGCTGGAACAGCTTTTCCTTGTGGGCGTCCTCCATGGGCGTCAGCGGCAGGCGCAGGTAGTTCTCGCACCACCCCATGGCCGCCATGGCCGCCTTGCAGGGGATGGGGTTCACCTCGCTGAACAGCGCACGGATCAGGGGAATGTACTTCAGCTGCAGCGCGGTGGCGCCCGCCGTATCTCCCTCGAAATACAGATGGCACATCCGGGAGGTCTCCGCCGGGAGCAGGTTGCTCAGCACGCTGATCACGCCCTTGCCGCCCAAAGACAGGATGGGCAGGATCTGATCGTCGTTTCCGGAGTAGATATCCAGCTTTCCCGCCACCAGAGCCGCGGTCGTGGCGATCTTCGAGATATCCCCGTTGGCTTCCTTGATGCCGGCGATGTTCCCGTGGTCGGCCAGACGCGCGTACGTTTCCGGCTCCACGTTCACGCCGGTGCGGCTGGGCACGTTGTAGATGATCACCGGCTTCGTCACCGCGTCGGCGATCATGGAGTACATCTTTACCAGTCCGTTCTGCGTGGCCTTGATGTAATACGGCGTCACTACCAGCAGGCCGTCGGCCCCTACCTCACAGGCGTATCTGCTCATGCTGATGGACACGCTGGTCTCGTTGGAGCCTGTACCGGCGATCATGGGCACGCGGCCGGCGATGCGCTCGGCGCTGTACCGGAGCACCTCCTTGTGCTCGTCGATGGTCAGAGTTTTTCCCTCGCCGGTGCTGCCGGCGATCACCAGAGCGTCGATCCCCTTCTCGATCTGCCAGTCGATCAGGCGGCCGAGGGCTTCGTAATCCACGCCGTCGGGCGTAGTGGGGGTGACGAGCGCGGTGGCCGCGCCGGTGAAGATCGGTTTCTGAATCATGTTCGTTGCCTCCCGGAACAATATATTGTAAAAACCGGATAATATTATAATACATATTGTTAAACCTGTAAAGTAGATCGGGCTTTCTTGTCTGCTCCGCCCACCAGTGTTATAATGCCCGCATCCGAACAGAATGGGGTGATCCCGTGAAAACAGAATTCCGTCTTGGCCGATGTCTGCTCTGCCTGCTGCTGATCCTGCTGCTTGTCCTCGGCACGGCAGCTGCCGCGCTGAACCGCATGGCCGTCGAGGCCTCTCTGGGCAGGATCGTCGAGGCAGACGACCTGGAGTCGATCGCCCCGGCGGACTGCGTGCTCGTGCTGGGATGCGGCGTTACGCCGGCAGGATCCCCCTCGCCGATGCTGGCCGACCGTCTCGAGACGGGCATACGCGTCTTCCGGTCCGGGTGCGCCGACGTCCTTTTCATGACGGGCGACGGCCGATCTCTGGCCTATGACGAAGTCACCCCCATGCGCCGTGCCGCTGAGGAGGCGGGTGTTGACCCCGCTCTCATCGTCGGGGATACGCTGGGGCTGTCCACATCTCAGAGCATCCTGCGTGCCAGAGATGAGTTCGGTTTTCACCGGATCGTGATCGTGACCCAGCGGTACCATCTGCCGCGGGCGCTGTACCTCGCAAAGGCGCTAGGGATGGATCCCGTGGGCGTTCCCGCGGCGGACATACGCTACTCCGGACAGATCTTCCGCGATATCCGGGAGGTCGTCGCCCGGTGCAAGGACGTTCTGTTCTGCGTCGCCGGCCTGTTCCCGTAACGCAGGCCGGATCCTTCACTACGGAAAGGGGCGTCGATACCATGCTCAACGGCATAATCAGTCAGATATGGAATTTCATCAACGTCAACGCCGGCATTCTTCAGATCCTGCTCACGATCGTCGGCTTTCTGGTGGTCACCCGCAACCAGCTGATCCGCGAGCACTTCGATACCCGGCTGAACAACATGAAAAAAACCGTCGAGGCGATCAGCACGGACCGCAATCTGTTCATGGAACAGGGGCTGGCCCTGTACAGGAAACAGTACGAACGGGAGGACGAATGCCGCGAATTCGCCAGGGAGGGCGGTCATCTGATCTACCGGAACGGATGGGTCGACTGCAAAGCGCCTGACGGCGGCTATTATCCCCTCCGGGAGTTCTGCCCGGAGATCGTCGGTCACTATCCCTCCACGCAGTACGACATCCCGTACAACGCGAAGCTGCCGGACCGGAAGGAAAGCTACGCCGAAAACTGCAAGTTCCATCTGGGCAAGAATCTGTTCGACGCGCCGCTGTACGCGCTGAAGGACATGAAGACGGCGCCGGGAACGCGGCCGGAGATTACGGTCACGGCGGGGTCCTATTTCGATTTTTACAACACCTGCGAATACCTGGGGTTCGAGATGGCCTACAGCCGTCGGATCCTCGGACGGCATGAGCTCAACGCCAGGAACCTTCCGGTGCGGCACCGGAGGCGTGAACTGTTCGATACCGGAAACCGATTTCCGGGGATCGGCATCAACACCGTCACGATCCTGAAAAACATGATCGACGACGTGGACGCCGGCGGCGCCAGGGCCAGCTTCTTCCTGCTGCACAAGAGGGGGAACCTCGTGGCGGAGGGCATGGGAAACTATCATGTGGTCCCCGCGGGCTCCTATCAGCCCCTGAGGGAGTACGCCGAACGCGAGGATACGGACAGCGACCACTTTGCCGAGACCATGAAGAACACCGTTCTGCGCGAGTTTGGCGAAGAACTCCTGGATTACGAGGAATTCCTGGATCTGAACACCTCCGATCTTCTTCAGCGGCTGGACAGCATCCTGGAGCCGGTCTTTCTTGGGCTGGGCTTTGAACCGCTGAACACGAAGACCGAGGTCCTGGCGGCACTGTTCATCGATCTGGAGAAAGAGCAGGACGCCAGCCTGTTCGGCGGCAGGACCCGGCGTTCGGAGTATGAAAAAATGCTTTCGGGCAACGGCAATTACGAGGGGGACGTCATGCTCCGGCCGCTGACAACCGCCATGCTGACCCAGTATGAGAACGATTCCCGTTCCACCGCCTCCATGAAGGAGATCATGCGCTTGATGAACAAGAAGGAAAACCGCGCGCTGTTCGGCGTGCGGAAATCCGCGAGTTTCAACTACAACGGCTGAAAAAGGACGGCCCGGGGGATATCCCCCGGGCCGTCCTTTTTCAGCGGGTCCGACTGCCGGCCGTGCCAGCTGTCTTTTCAGAAGCTCCAGTCGCGGCCCTTTTCCAGCCCCCACAGTTCAAACAGCCTGTTGTAGAACGGGGGCCGCGGATAGTCGTATTCCATGCAGAGCCTGGCGCTCTTGTAAGAGCCGAAGCCCTTCTCCATTTCCAGCATGCCGGCGTACAGCTCGTCCAGCCGGTGGAACGGCACGCCGAGGATGATCTCGTTGCTGGTGGCCAGCGCCCGCTCCTGATCGCCGGGATCCGGGATCGCCACCGTATATTCCCCGGTGATCATGGATTTTACCACGGTATAGACGCAGGAATCCAGCGCCTCGAACTGAACGTCCAGCATCTTGCCCGTCTGGTTCTTGATGGCCCGGAACAGGGTGCGCAGCTGGAAGTTGTTGTTGCAGTTGATGAGGATCACGTCCGGCTCAAAGTCGGCCGTCTCGGCGGGCCCAACCACCGTTCCCGAGTATTTCCCATAGGGGAACATGGGGAATTCCGCAAAGAACTCCGGCGCCTTGCTGACATCCTTCAGCCCCAGAAACGGCATCAGCGTTTCATAGGCGGGGCTCTCCGGGCTGCAGTCCACCATGCCGAAGCCGACCAGCGTAGCCCAGCACCAGTGGTCGTTCTTTGCCATGTAAACGGTCATGCCGTCCCTCTTGGCCAGCGCCTGCGCCTGGCAGTAGGCCAGATGTCCGTACTTCTCCCCTGCCTTTATGGCGGAGGCGGGGATCTCGTCCTCATCCGTCAGCATCTTTACCGCCTGGGGATGCAGTTCCAGCTTGAGCATCCCACAGATCTCCCTGATCTTTTCGTTCCATGCGCTCATGGCGGTTCCTCCTTTTTTCGGCCGCTGCTCCACACGCCCCGCGGTCTTTTTCCATGAAGATTATAGCCTTTCCCTCCCGTGAAATCAACCGCCCGCGGGAGGCGCTTCTTAAGGAAGTTGCTTCTCTCTGACGCGTTATGAAGTCATCCAGAATGATTGTATAGCAGGGATTTCTAACTCAGTCTGGGCCATCGGGACGGGCTTAAACAAGAATGTCATATCAAAGGCCTACCGCCCGGGAGCATTCAATGCTTCCGGGCGGTCATTCTATGTTTGATTCTGAATCACTGGAACAAGATCAAATAGGGTACTCAATTTAATCCCACCAGCCTTGCTAGACAAAAGAACCGTCCCCTTGTCTTTGTATCCGTATACAGCTGAATCTATGTTGACAGTTTCATTCTCACTACACTAAACAAAGTTTCAAACTAATCCTAATACTCTTTCATCAAAAACCAGTTCCATCTTCAGGTGTTCAGGGAGATAGTTTGCTATCTCAATCACTCTCTCATGATTGTATTGAAAGAAACCAATGTCTTTCCTGTTCTTTCTTGTTTTGGTAAAGAACCGTCTCTTGTCTTCAATTGTTAGTGTCCGACCAGAAAAGTAACAGATGTAAAAATAACTGGAATTCCCTATCTTTGTCTTAATAATACCTACGTCCTGTATGTCTGACCACTTGTGATAATATCTTTTCATTCCGATACGCATTCTAAATCCATCATTATCAAAGGAGAAGGTTCCGCAGGGGAAGTCAAAAAACATCAAATACAGCGCCAAAATGATTGCACTGAAAGACAGCACAAACACGGCGATCAGCGTCCCGTGACTATCAGGAGCGGTCCGCCACGCTATGACACAGATCAGACAGGTGGGAACCAATATCAGAACTATCGCAGCTGTTAGAATTAGAATATAGTACGGTGATACGCGGTATTTCTTCATCTCACACCTCCATATTTATCAACGAAGCATAAACAGCAAAAGGCATTTCCGCCCAATAGTCCCTGTCCGGTACTTGCGTATCCGTCCGCATTGATGAACTGGAGTGGTATGGAAAAGTATTAGTGGGTAGCTAAATTATCTTTTAGCCTGCTTTTCCTCAGCTTTTGTACGCGATGGCGGCCATGTAGTAGGCGTACAGCGACGAAAGCCCGTTCAGGGATTCCGTCTTTGTCTCGTTTTTCAAAACGTCCCGCACGAACGACAGCGGGGACACCACTACCGTGAAGCTTCCGCCGGCGTTCCCGGTGACCGTGACCTTATCTCCCAGCTTGTGCGCCGAGATGTTCGGGATCGTTACCAGATACCGTCCGTCCGCCTGCTTCTCCGGCGTGTACGCCTTCGTCGTCGTCGTGCCCGTCACTTCCTCCCGGATCGTCACCGTCACGTCCGTC
>JAFWRM010000024.1 GCA_017519975.1 Oscillospiraceae bacterium
AGTGATCGGCGGAAAGACGACGACGACGGCGTATACGCCGGAGAAGCAGGCGGACGGACGGTATCTGGTAACGATCCAGAACATTTCGGCGCACCGGCTGGGAGACCGGATCACGATCACGGGGACGGCGGACGGCACGTTCACGGTAGAGGTATCGCCTCTGTCGTTCGTGCGGGACGTTCTGACTCATGAGAAGGACGCGGAATCCCGGAACGGCGTTTCCTCCCTGTACGCCTTACATGCGGCGGCAAAGGCATGTATTGCGCCATGAAGGCGCGTCGGGTGCGCCGGGAGCCCGCAAGCTGGACAGAACGGCTGGGCCGCTCCTTGCCGGAAAAGCGCGCCCCGCTGCGTAAGTCTGTAAATGATAGGATGATAATGATAATTATTGATGTCAGGAGGATAAACCATGAACACACTGGACGCAATCAAAGCAAGACGTTCTGTCCGCGGGTTTACGGACAGGCAGATCAGTGACGCCGATCTGGAGACCATCCTTTTTGCCGGCGGGCAGGCCGCCGTCGGCGGAGCCGATTTCAAAAGCATGAAGCTGTATGCGGTACAGGATCCGGAACTGTTGAAAAGCATTGATGAGGCCTCCGCGAAAAGACGGCCCGGCAGCCATCCCCTGTATGGAGCCCCTACGTTGGTAGTGCTGGCCTCCAAGGAGAGCATTCTCCCGGGCATTGAGCTCACAAACGCGGGCTGCGTCATCGAAAACATGATGCTGGCGGCAACTGATCTCGGAATCGACAGCATCTATCTGTGGATGAGCATGTACGGCATCAACGGCGACCCGGACATCATCGAAAAGATCGGTTTCCCTGAGGGATTCACCTGTGTGGGTACCATGGCGCTCGGTTACGCGGCGAAGGAATTCCCAAAGCACCGGGCGGATGAACAGCGCATCGAGGTTGCATACGTGAGATAACGGATCAGATTCAGCCTTTGTCAGTGAAGCGAGAAAAAGACTGCCGGTCGATTCGGACCGGCAGTCTTTTTCTGCAGAAGATCTATATTATGTTAACCGAGGACCGCTGGATTTTGCAGTGGTTCCATAGTATAATCGAATCAGATAGGAGCGTGATTTCATGAAATATCCTGACCTTTTCCGGCCGATACAGATTGGCGATACCCTGTTTCGGAACCGGATCTTCAGCGCACCGACCGGGCATCCGGACGTATCGGTAGACGGTGAGTTCTCTGAGGACGCCGTCGCCTATTACGAGCGGAAAGCACAGGGCGGGGCGGCCGCGGTTACCCTCGGTGAGGCGATCGTCGACAGCAGGTATGGCAAGCGCCATCCGTTTCAGGTAAGCCTCGACTGCAGGAACTCTCTTCACAGCCTGTCGCAGATAGCGGATCGCATACGCAGGCACGGCGCCGTACCGTCACTGGAACTCCAGCATTCCGGAATGAAAGCGACACCGGGCATTGTGACGCCCGGATTCTGCACTGGATCCGATATTCTGTACGGCCCATCTGCCATGGAGCTCAACGGCGTTCGCATACAGGAAATGCCGGAAGAACTGATTTATGAGATCATCGAGAAGTTTGGGAATGCGGCGGCGTTTCTGAAGAACTGCGGGTTCGGAATGGTGACGATCCATGCCGGTCACGGATGGATGCTGAATCAGTTCCTTACGTCGCGTCTCAACCGTCGCGGGGACCGGTGGGGCGGAAGTACCGAGAATCGGGCGCATTTTGTAGTAGAGATATGCGATGCCATCCACCGGACGTGCGGCAGAGGATTCCCTGTTGAAGTGCGCATCAGTGCTTCGGAGATCATCGAAGGCGGATATGACGTGCATGAGGGCATCGCAATAGCGCAGCAGCTGCGGGGGCACGCGGACATCATTCACTGTTCCGTTGGCTGCGGCATCGGTCTGCCGGAGGAGTACAGGACGTTCACTCTGACTCATCCCTGCATGTTCAAAGAGGACGGCGTTAACGTGAAATACGCCGCAGAAGTGAAACGGCACATCACGGACACACCCGTTGCCGCCGTCGGAGCCATGACTGACCCGGGAATGATGAATGAGATCATTGCCTCCGGGCAGGCGGACATCGTAGAAATGGCGAGAGGGCTGATCTGCGATCCTGACCTTCCGATCAAGGCCAGGGAGGGAAGAGAGGATGAGATCGTGCACTGCATGCGCTGTCTGTCCTGCTTCTCCAATCTGAAAGACCGCGGAGGCTTCTGGTGTGCGCTGAACCCAATAACGAACCGGGAGCGGGCATTTGCCAGAACAAACGTTCACGTGACGAGGAAAAAGGTTCTGGTAGTCGGCGGCGGGATCGCCGGAATGCAGGCGGCGCTGACCGCGGAGAAGAAAGGACATTCCGTCATCCTGTGTGAAAAAACGAACCGTCTGGGAGGGCATATCACATGTGAGAGCGGAGTCCCGTTCAAAAAGCATCTGAGTGAGTATATCGAGCAGCAGATCCGCAGATTGAAGAGATCCTCCGTCGACGTGAGGATGAACGTTGACGTTACTCCGGAGTATGCAAGGCAGATCGGTGCTGACGTGGTGATCGCGGCCCTCGGTGCCGTACCTGTGCGGCCGGACATCCCGGGCATCGACGGAACCAACGTTCTTTGTGCCGATGAAGCATATGCGGATCCGGGCCGGGTCGGAAGATCGGCAGTGATCCTCGGAGCCGGTTTCGTGGGAACGGAACTGGCGATCTATCTCAAAAGTCTTGGAAAAAGCGCTGCGGTTCTCGAGATGGCAGACCATATGAACGTCAGCTCCAACAGTCTGCACGGGCAGGCGGTGGATATCAAGCTCCGCGAGGAGAAGATCCCGGTGTTCTTTTCCGCAAAAGCGGTGCAGATCGACGCCGCGGGCGTGCTTGCCGAGACCCCGGAGGGGCCAAGACGCTTTGACGCGGAAACCGTCGTTTACGCCGTCGGGCAGAAAGCGCTGAGCGAGGAAGCCGCAGCTCTCTACGACTGCGCGGATCAGTTTTATCCCGTGGGCGACTGTGTTCGCCCGGCAACGATATCCGATGCGAATCTGACGGCGATGAGCGTGGCGCAGAATATCGGAAGAATCTGAACATGTTTCTGCAGGATCGGAAAGGATCCGGACATGCGGAAGCGGCAGCCGCGGGGCATGTCCCCGCGGCTGTTTTCATCGGATTGGGCTTGCGAAACCACAGACAGGTGTGAGATACTGACAAAAGAAGAACTGTACATTCGATTCTGACAGCTGAGGGAATTCAACGGATATCCCGAAACGATCCAGCGGATATTGACCGGAAAGGATGGGTACGAATGAAAAAGATACTGGCCGTCATTCTGATGCTGTTCATGGTGCTGCATCCGATGCCTTTTGCCGCTGCGGCAGAGGAAGCCATGCAGGAGCATGAAAAGGAACTTTCTGAGAATGTCGCCCCGGTGACGGAGGAATCAACAGAAGAGGCATTTCCAGGCGGACCGGAGCAGGTGTTGGAAAACCCGACAGGAGCCGCGGAAACAGACGCCGTGCCGGAACCTGAGGAACCAAACGCAGCGTCGGCCCCAACGAAAATGTGGCTGGAACCGTCGGAGCGAAACGGCATTCCGTCACAGATCGACGTATTCGTTTCAAAGACCCAGACCGGGGGGACAACGTCGAACCGTACCTACACCTATACCTGCCAGCTGTATCTGCCCGGAAACGCGGTCCCGGATAACTGCTTCCTCTCCTGGGACGGTGGAATGCAGGCCACTGTCGGAAACTCGACCGCCGACAGCGGCAGCTGTCCGATTCCAGCGGTCGGCTCGGAGCAGAGTTTTTCTTTCAGGGTCGGCAGTGCGACTTACGTCTACCGGATGACGACCCTCCAGGGATCGGCAGGCGTTACGCCGGTATTCATCGAGATCGACGAGAGCAACGGAAATCCGACCATTGCGCAGATGGACGGGGATGCAGACCATAACGTCACCTGCACAGGAGACATATGGATCGACGGAATGAAATATGAACTGTCCAAGATAAAGGGGCGCGGCAATGCGACCTGGAAGGAATCGGACGACAAGAAACCATACAACGTCACCTTGGGGAAAAAGATCTATTTCCCGGGGGTCGACTCCGAAAAAACAAAGAAATGGTCCTTTCTGGCGGAGAATCTTGACCGCAGCCTGCTGGGCAATCGAGCCGGCTACTGGCTGGCCTACGAGATGGGCATTGGACAGGATACCGCCTCAGCCGACGTGTGGATGAACGGTGAATATCAGGGGTGCTATACCGTCACGCCCAAGACGGATTCCTATGTAACGAAAACCGGGTACATGATCGAGCAGGACAACTATCTGGAAGCCTCCGTCGCAGACGGAGGCGATCCCCAGTTCCAGCTCGACGGACTGAAGGAATCCTCCGGATGGTCCTCCGCCTACAACCGCATCACCGTGAAGAAAATGGGCGACGATCTGCTGGGGTACGACGCCAACGGCGAGGTCAATGAGAGCGCAGAGAATATGGAGGCGGCCGCAAAGAGAATTCAGGCCTGGCTGCAGGATGCCTGGGACGCCATCCGGTCGGACACCGGATACAACGCCAAAGGAAAATACTATACCGACTACATCGACATCGAAAGCTTCGCAAAAATGTATCTCATGCATGAGTATGTGAAAAGCTACGATGTCTGTGCCGGCAGCATTCTGTACCATCGCGACGGGCAGACGGATGACGATAAACTGATTGCCGGTCCGCTCTGGGATCTTGACAACGCCATGGGATCGACATATAACAACTCGTCGCTCGGAAGAGGGAGCGACCGCAGAAGCGGACAGGGCAGTTTTATTCCCATTATTACTGAGTACAAAACGTCCGTATACAAAACTATCAGTAAGCACAGTGACTTTATGGAGGAGGTCTACCGGCAGTACAACAGATACCGTTCCAGATTTGATGCGCTGTCTGATGATTTCAACGAGATGGCACAGGAGATCGAATCGTCGGCACTGATGAATTTCCGTAAGGTCAACGATTTGGGGAACGGTACGGGGAAGAACAACCATTATTATGGCAGTCAGTACACGACCGGGTCCGGACAGTACGCACAGACCTACGTGAAAACAACTCAGTGGCAGGATTATGTCACGAACATGGACACCTACATCACGACGCGCTCACTCTGGTTCTATAATACGTATTATGACTCCAGCTACGTATGCGAGCATCAGTACCGGGCGGCTGTGACGGATCCGACGTGCAAGGCGGAAGGGGCGGTCGTCTATTCCTGCATTTACTGCGGAGACAGCTATACCGAATCCCTGCCGAAGATCGCCCACGATTACCAGAACGGCGTGTGTACCGGCTGCGGTGAGGTGCTGTTGACAGCAGCCGTAGTCTGCGGTACGGGGGCCTCCGTTACCGTTTATGAAACGCAGGATACCGGAGGGGCGTGCATGGAGAACGCCGTCTCCGCCCATCCACGAAACAGCGATACGGGCATGATCGATTGCGGCGGCGGAGGGCAGATCAACTTCGCCGTGACGCTGGCGCCGGGATATGAACTGACGGCCGTGACAGCTGAGCCCGCTTCCGCCTACAAGAATCTGAAGGGGCCGGCGGACACCGGAGTTGAGAACGGATATCGTCTGACTGAGGTCAAAGGCGATCTCACCATTACGGTGACAGCGCAGTGTACGCACGATTATCAGGCGGTCGTGACGCTCCCCACCTGTACGGAGGACGGCCATACCACCTGGACCTGCAGATATTGCGGCGATAGCTACGTGGATGCCATTGTCCCGGCCATGGGGCACGCCTGGGGCATTGCTGCGTACGAGTGGGCCGAGGACAACGGCAGCGTGACGGCAACGCGCGTATGCGCACATGACGCGGCGCACGTGGAGACGGAGACGGTAAAGACTACCTCCGAGGTCACGAAGCCGGCGGCCTGCGAAGAAAAGGGAGAGACGACCTACACGGCCGTGTTTGCCAACAAGGCCTTCGAGCCCCAGACGAAAGCGGTGGAGGATATCCCGGCCATTGGCCACACGCCAGGCGAGACCGTGAAGGAAAACGAGCGGGAAGTCACGTGTACAGCCGACGGCAGCTACGATGTGGTCGTATATTGCTCTGTCTGCCATGGGGAACTGAACCGCGAGACGAAGATGATCCCGGCCATAGGGCACGCCTGGGGCGAGCCGACCTACGCATGGGCGGACGATAACGGCAGCGTGACGGCGACCAGGATCTGCGCGCACGACACGGCGCATGTGGAGACCGAGACGGTCAAGACGACGTCCGTGACAACGGCGGCGACCTGCGAAACGGCCGGCAAGACGACATACACGGCAACGTTCGAGAACGAAGCGTTCGAGACGCAGACGAAGGAAGTTGTGATCCCGGTGCTGGGTCACGCCTGGGGCGAGCCGACATGGACCTGGGCGGAGGATCACAGCGGCGCCACGGCGACCTTTACCTGTGCCAACGATCCCGACCACACCGAGACGGTGACGGCAGCCGTAACGAGTGAGACGACGGCGGCGACCGCC
>JAFWRM010000025.1 GCA_017519975.1 Oscillospiraceae bacterium
GACGTCGTTACGGACTGATTGAAATTATACAGAGGACTGTTCAGCGCCTTGAATGCCGCAACAAGGATCGGCATGGCATGGGGCTTGCAGCCCGCCATGACCGCCGCGATGGCGACGTCCTTCACCGTCACGCTCTTTCCGGAAGGACCGGACGGATCCGTCAGCACGGTGTCTTCCGGCCACGGGCAGTACTCCAGCATCTTCTCATACCGTGCCTTCGTCGGCGGGATGATGGGCAGGCCGTCGCTGATGTGCATCTCGTTGAAGTAGTCGTTGATCTCTTCCATGTACGCGCCGGGCTCGGAGGATTTCTCCTCGCTGTACTCCGGCACGAACGGCAGGATCCCGTCGGCGGCAGGGGCAACCTTGTCGATCTTAAAGTCGATGTTCGCCAGCTTCTGCAGTTCCTCTCCGTTCTTAGTCAGCGAGCCGATGATGTAATCCCATTTCAGATCCACCTGCTCAGCCACTTCTTCTACCGTGCTTCCCTGATAGATGTCAACAGAGCACAGGCAGAGATGCCCAGCGCGGTAAACGCCTACGCCTTCCGTGATCGCCGATCCCGGAGGTGCCGTCATATACACGGTGGGGATGCCGAGCTTCTCTAACGCGATCGCCACCACAGTTGTGGACGATGACGTTCCCATGTCACCGAACGCTACGATGGCTGCCGTCGGCTTTTCTTCCGCCAGCATGGCCGCGTATTCATACAGGCGATCCTGATTCTTGCCGCGCACTGTCTCGGTATACTCGACATAGTTCGTAATACCCAGCTCCGTCAGATGTTCCTTGATCCTGTCAAACACCGTATAGTAGTTGCAGAATCCAAGCTTCGTGTTGTTGTAGAAAAGGATCTTTCCCTTCTGCAGTTCTTCCAGCGTCGGCCTCTTCGCCAGTTCGATCATCGGCCGTTCCTGAACCCCTCGCGGATCCAGCAGTTCATTCAGTTTCATCCAGCATCACTCCGTTTCTTGATTCTTGATTATTATTATTGAATAAATATAGAATTGCTTGTTTTGTTTTCAATCATACAGATAAACGCCCTGTGCCTTCAGAGTCCTCCGAAGCAGCCCCACGTCGAGTTCCCGAGGCTCGCAGTTCCCGTTCACACTGAGCGCAGCGGCAGCGCCGGCAGCTTCGCCAAGTGCAATACAGTACGGAATCCAGCTGGCGGCTTCATTCGCTTTCTCTTCCGAAGAAAAGCATCTGCCCGCCGTGAGCAATCCATTGACTTTTTCAGGAACAATAATGCCGTAAGGCATCTCCATTCTGGCGTATTCTTCATTGCCGCCCAGTGTGGGCACTACAGCGATCAGGTCGTCCCTTCCCGTCCTTTGAGCGATATTGTCTCTCGTGAACCGGTCTACGCCTTTCAATCTCCGGCTGCCTCTCGTACCGACCTGAGAGGCAAAGTCCAGAATGTAAGCGTTTTCCATGCCAATGAAATTATCCCGCAGATATTCGGTGATCCTTTCCGCCGCGTCAAACACCAGGAAAGCCGTCTCCGTCAGGTCTTTCACGGACATACAGTTCCTGGGAATCCAGTTGTTGATCCACATGATGTCATTCCGATTGGAAGAAAACGGGCGAATTGAAAATCCTGCCGCTTTGCTAAGTCCAGCGAACTTCTCATCAAAAGCGTGCGGATTCTCCGGCGTACCCTTATAGTTTTCCGCATATCGGTCATAATCCACGCCGCCGATTCGGAAAACCAGGGCTGTATTCGCTGATCGTGAGGTGGAGAAACTGGACATCTCATATTCCGCCCCGGCGGCAGCGAACACATCTCCGTCTCCGGTACAGTCGATCACAACATCAGCGAGAATTGCCTTGCGCCCTTCCTTGCTTTCAAACAGAACCCCCTGTACTTTTCCTTCTTCTGTTACCGCGCCGCATACAACACAGTTGCAGTACACCGTAATGTTATAATCCCGGACCATCTGGGCCAACGCGACCTTCAGGAGTTCCGGATCACAGTTCACTCCATAGCGTACCTTCTTCATTCCAAAAAGGCCATGATGTCGATACTTGTTCAGTACAGTTTCATCTGTAGATCCTAATTCACTTCTCAGTGGACCAAAAACTCCGTTTGCTTTTTTTCTGAGCCGGTCGATCCATTCGTCCATGACGCCGGAGATCAACAGCTCGTCTCCATCGCTCAGAAAAGGTATGGCTATGACCTGCCCTCCGGTGGCCATTCCTCCCAGATAGGGAAACCGTTCCATAAGAACAACTTTGCCCCGACAATTTTTGGCTGCACTGACCGCCGCCGTTACGCCGGCAGGCCCTGCGCCAACCACCAGGACCTCGCACCGATCGAAAACCTCAGTCTCTCTTGCGGGCTCTTTGATATATGTTCTTCCTTCGTTCCTCAACAATATGCTTCAGCTTCTTTCCCTAGGCACTGCTGCTTCATGCAGACAGCAGATCACTCGCGTTGTACATATTATACAAGTTGGCTTTAATATTTGAAACCCGCGCTGTACACCTTTTGAGTATTCGACATAACCTAATGGTTATCAATATATTCCATATTTTAACTCCGTTTTATCTACGTTTCACATTTTCCTTCCCGCGGCCGCTGATCCTGCACTTCACGCCAATTCAGACAATAAGAAAGGGAACAGGACCAATCGTCGCTGTTCCCGTCTTTCTATGCCTTATGACTGTCGATGCAGTTCTTACGGTACGTTTTCAATTCTCAGGATATTGGTGTTCCCCGACGCCCCGCTGGTATCACCGCTGGTCATGACTATTATGTCGTCCTGCTTGAGCCCCAACGCTTCCTTCGCCAGCCGAATGGCATAGTAATTCAGTACTTCAACATTGGGAAACTGCTCTGTCATGACCGGCATCACTCCCCACGACAGCGCCAGCTTATACCAGACACTGCAGTTCGTTGCCACGCCGACGATGGGCGTGCCTGGACGAAAACGTGATACCATGCGGACGGTCAGACCGCTTAAAGAGGTTACGACAATGGCGCTTGCTTTCAGATCGATGGACATGGTGCACGCAGCGTGTGAGATGGCGTCCACTCGATTCTGAATGATGTAATCCTCTCTGCGGAACCTGCCATCATAATCTATATGCTTTTCCGTCTCTTCAACGATTTCACCCATGACCCTGACCGCATCTATGGGGTACTTGCCGACGGATGTCTCACCGGACAGCATCACCGCACTGGTTCCGTCATATACCGCGTTTGCAACGTCACTGATCTCCGCTCTCGTCGGTCGGATCTTTTCGATCATGCTCTCCAGCATTTCCGTTGCCGTAATAACTCTTTTCCCTCTCAGACGGCATTTATCTATCAGATACTTTTGCGTTGCTGGCAGTTCCGCAAATGGAATTTCGACCCCAAGGTCTCCCCTTGCGACCATAATTCCCTCGCAGGCGGAGCATATCTCATCAATATTGTCAACTCCCGCCTGATTCTCGATTTTGGCAACGACGTCGATCGTTTCCCCTCCATTCTCCCGCAGGAACTGCTTCAGATCCAGCAGATCCTGTTTGCAGGAAACAAAGGAAGCCGCAATGAAATCCACTTCATTCTGTATGCCGAACAGGATATCCTCCCTGTCCTTTTCGCTGAGGAATTCCATGTGAAAATTCCTTCCGGGAAAGCTCATGCTTTTGCGGTCACTCAGTTCTCCTCCGACCACGACATGACAGACAACGTCCGTTTCTTTTATCTCATCCGCCTCAAAGATGAGCAGTCCGTTATTAAGCAGAATACGATCCCCGACCTGCAGATGCTTGGTTATGTTCTTATCGCTCACGGAGACGATACCGACATCGCCGACTACATCCCTTGTTGTAAAAACGAACACATCTCCCGTTTCCAGATGAACGTGTCCATTATTAAAAGTCCCGATCCTGATCTCCGGACCTTTGGTATCCAGCATGATCGCCACCGGAAGGTTCAGTTCTTTCCGAACTTTTTTTATCATGCTGATCTGTTTTCCATGCTCCTCATGTGTACCGTGCGAGAAATTGATCCGGGCTACGTTAAGCCCTTGCCGGCACATTTCTCTGAATACCCCTTCATCCGAACAAGCAGGTCCGATCGTTGCTACAATCTTTGTTTTTCTCATTTTGGGCTCCAAATGTCTTGCTGTATTGAATTCTTCCCCATTGGGATCTGATTATATATATAGTCCCGATTCTTTCAGTTCGTCAAGTATCAATGTAAGTTCCTGCAGCATTTCAGCAGATTGATTGAGCCGATAGCCATCTGAGATATAAGCCGTTAACTGCAGTCGTTCCTGTGTCTCAATATTTACGATCAAGCACGAATCAGGGCAAAGCAATTCAGCCGTTGCCTGTGGAAGCAATGTTACTCCTCCTCTGTGGGAAATCATATCCAATATGGTCATGACCCGCATATCCTGATGGTTCATCCGTGGTACAAAACCAGCAACAAGACAGAGCTTCAGATAATAACGATACATAAGCGGGTCACCAACGAACAAGATGAATTCTTCCTCTGCCAATTCTGATAGATCAATGCTCTGTCTTGCAGCAATCGGATTATCTTTTTTCATAACTGCAACAATTGCTTCTCTCTTTATTGGAATAAAACTACTATAGTTTGTTTCAATCAGATTGCTGTATACAAAGCCGATATCTGCTTCTGCATTGTCCAAAAGTTCCTGAATTCTCGCTGCCCCCAGTTCTGAAACGTGTAATTCCATCTCAGGGTGTCTGTCCTGATAGGTTAACAACGCCTGTACCAACCGTATCTGATGAAAGGGGATCGCAATTCTGATTATATGCTTTTTATCTCCAATATAATCGTTTATCGCTCTCTTCATATTGTCGTACTGTGTAGAGATATATTGAAAATATGGATATATGATTTCTCCTTCGGGGGTTAGTTCAAGCCCCTCTGGCGATTGATGAAAAAGCTTGCAGTGCAGTTCATTTTCGATTCTGTCAATATACTTGGAAACCGTGGACGCCTGAAGATCAAACTCGTGTGCTGTCTTGGTCAGTTTCATGTTATTTGCCAGACGGGAAAAGCATTTTATCTGCAATATGTTCATTTGAACTCCTTACGATTACAGCAGGCCTCTCGCTGCTTAAATCAATTCTGGAAACTGCACGAAAGATCTCTGCAGATTGTTTTCGTCACATTGTACTGCATTATTCCTATGATTTCAAAAAACAAGATATGAAAGTGATGTATGCAGACAAAAGTCTGCATACATCACTGCCATTTTGGTGCTCAGTGCACGCCTTCGAGTATGACTCCCTGGCTGCGCAGGATATTCTGAAGCTCTTTGATGTACTCTTCTGCCTCAAGCTGCCTGGGCGTTACGCCGAGCTTTACACAGAGCGCTGCTGCAGCGCCGGCAGCCTGTCCGGTCACCATAGTCTCCTGCAGGAAACGCTGGTAGGTGGCGCGCTCCGCGGAAACGTGCTTGCCGGCGATCAGCAGATTCTCGACCTTTCTCGGAACCATGATGCGGTAAGGCATGTCATAGGAACCCTTATCCGGAGGAGAAGCATAGCCGTATTTGCCTACCGCAAGAGTATTCGCGTTGGCAACATGTACCGCGCCGGCCGCAAAGGTGTTCTTGCCGATGCAGTCATAGAAGCGCTGGCCGTTCGCGACGTCGTCTCTCTTAAGCACGTAGTCACCCATGATACGGCGTCCTTCACGGAGTCTCAGCTCGACACCCACTCTGGTGATGTAGGCGTTCTTGAAGCCGGGGATGTACTTCTTAAAACCATTGGCGGCGATCACGCACTGGCGGCGTGCTTCCTGCTCCGCGTAGGACAGATCCCAGGGATCACAGCTCCAGATGCCAGGTACCTGAGCGGAGTGCTGGAAATGCGCCTGATAACGGCCTACGTCAGGACGGGGAGCAAAGAAGAATCCCATGCCTGCGAAATCATGCCACTCTTTGTTGGCTTTCGCGATCTTCAGGAAGTTGTAGAATCCCATGATCTCGCAGAATTCACCAACGTCCTTGATGTTGCGGATGATCTCATACCGCTCTTCTTTCGATCTCTCCGGATTCCCGCGGGGATCGATCTGATCGGGATGTGCCTTCACGTATGCAAGGAACTCATCCCAGTCCACGCCGTCCATCGTGAAGCAGACGGACTGGGGTTCACAGTCGTCGCGCGGCAGGAGTTCGTACTCGCAGCCGGCGCGGACGGCGATGTCGCCTTCACCGGTGCACTCGATGACGACCTTGGCTTCGAAATTCACGCGGCCTTCCGCGTTCTCGACCACGACGCCTACAACGTTGTCACCGTTCTTGATCACGTCGACGACAAGAGAATGAAGCAGCAGGGTAACGCCTTCCTCAGCCATGATCTGGAACATGAGCAGGCCCCACCATTCGGGATCGACATAGGAGAAAACATAGTCGGAACCGGAACGGTACTCGTTCAGGTCGGACGGACGGGCATGGCCCATCTCCATCAGGCGGCGATGAGTCTCGCCGATGAATCCGTCGATGACGCGCTCACCGCGGGCGTTGTACAGGTACGCGTAGGAGAATCCCGGAGGGCCGGATACGTTCATCTGACCGCCAATCGAACCATTGCGCTCGATCAGCAGGACCTTGGCCCCGCCTCTCGCGGCCGCGACGGCCGCCGCGATGCCGGACGTACCGCCGCCGCAGACGATGACGTCGTACTTGTAGGATCTTTCGGGACGGGGCAGAGGTCCCATGGGATCCGCGGCGACGCGGGCGTCATACTCACGTCTTTTTTCGGAATAATAATCTGCCATATCTATTCTCCCTTTCTAAAAATGATTATTTTTTCTTGAAATCATTGATGGACTTCGCGATGGTGCCGTCGGGCAGAGCGATGGGTTCTACGATGCCTTCGCTGTGCAGCGCCCACGGCAGGATGATGCCGTCGTGACCGCCGCGGCCGCCAATCGTCACCACTTCCACATCCTTCGGGGTACGCGTCACAGGCATCGGATGACGGTTCTTGAAGCTCTCCGGCCGTACCGGCACAAGGCCTCTGTTCCGTACCATCGGTACTTCATGATAGGCGTAGGTGTGGATGTGCTCCTGGATCATTTCCTTCGTGAACCCCGCCTTTTTCAGCAGCTTGGCGTGATCGGGAACCAGGCAGATCACCATAGGACCGGGCATGTACGCGTTGTTCGATCCAAGCGTCGTGCAGCAATGCGTGATCGTATCGAGCAGATCATATCCGTCCAGACTCAGGAAGTCGATCACATCGTGGATCGGTTCCGCCTTCAGAACGTAGACCGTCGTCGTCTCGGAATCGTAGTGATCCTCGTTGATCATGTTCCACTCCGCCAGTTCGGGCTCTTCAGCGAAGCAATATGTGAATTCTGCCTGAGAGGCGATGCAGTCCAGATCGCACACGCCGGGCACGCTTCTCAGCACGTTCATGATCACCAGGTTGACCGCTCGTCCGATCGTCGCGTTCTCCGGCCATCCGGGGCCCTGGCAGCCCTGCTTGCCGGAGATACCGATCTCCTGCGCGATGGGGCCGGATACCAGAACCAGATTTCCGCCGGGATGAGACGTCGTTACGGACTGATTGAAATTATACAGAGGACTGTTCAGCGCCTTGAATGCCGCAACAAGGATCGGCATGGCATGGGGCTTGCAGCCCGCCATGACCGCCGCGATGGCGACGTCCTTCACCGTCACGCTCTTGCCGGACGGGCCGGACGGATCCGTCAGGACCGTATCCTCGGGCCAGGGGCAGTACTCCATCATCTTCTCATAGCGCGCCTTGGTGGGCGGGATGATGGGCAGACCGTCGCTGATGTGCATCTCGTTGAAGTAGTCGTTGATTTCTTCCATGTACGCGCCGGGCTCGGAGGATTTCTCCTCGCTGTACTCCGGCACGAACGGCAGGATCCCGTCGGCGGCAGGGGCGACCTTGTCGATCTTGAAGTCGATGTTCGCCAGCTTCTGCAGCTCTTCGCCGTTCTTCGTCAGAGACCCGATGATGTAATCCCACTTCAGGTCCACCTGCTCGGCGACCTCTTCCACCGTGCTGCCCTGATAGATGTCAACGGAGCAGAGGCACAGATGGCCGGCGCGGTACACGCCCACGCCCTCGGTGATGGCGGATCCCGGAGGTGCCGTCATGTACACGGTGGGAATGCCCAGCTTTTCCAGTGCGATGGCCACGACCGTCGTGGAGGAGGAGGTGCCCATGTCGCCGAAGGCGACGATGGCGGCCATCGGCTTCTCTTCTGCCAGCATGGCCGCGTACTCGTACAGACGCTCCTGATTCTTGCCGCGCACCGTTTCGGTGTACTCGACGTAATTCGTGATGCCCAGTTCCGTCAGGCGCTCCTTGATCCTGTCAAATACCGTGTAGTAGTTGCAGAATCCCAGCTTCGTGTTGTTGTAGAAAAGGATCTTGCCCTTCTGCAGATCTTCGATCGTCGGCCTCTTCGCCAGCTCGATCATCGGCCTTTCCTGGACGCCGCGCGGGTCCAGCAGTTCGTTCAGTTTCATCCAGCATCACTCCTGTTTTCTTAGTTTTATTTTTATTGTTTTACTAATTCATTATCAATTATCAATTGTAGAAAGTGTATTTCAGATCTTCATACGCTTTCCGCAGCACCTGATTCTTGTGGGCTGCAATCGCCCTGCTTCTCTCACTGCTGGAGCCCAGGAACACACTGCTGAAAGCAAATCCTCCTCCGACAGCCAGGGTTTTGATGGCTGACTGTACCGATTCATAGATCTCCTCATCGGAAACGTCGTCCGCCAGCATACGCCCCTGCGGTTCCCAACCGCCGGCTATGACCAGCGAGTTGCCGTATTTTTCCTTAACGGCGACGAGATCGTTCATCGTCTGCGCGGGATCCCACAAGCGGATGCCCACTTTCTCGACCAAAATGGCTATCAGCTTTTCGGACTTCCCGCAGTTGTGGAAAGTAATCGGTATTCCTCTTTCATGGGCATATTTCGCGTGTCTCTGATACAGTGGGATAAACACCCTCCGATACATCTCTGGGGAAATGAACGGCGCCATGGTGGACGCGGTATCGTCTTTCAGCGACAGTACGTCCGGCTTGTACAGATCGATCGTCTTCTCTGTGATCATGCAATAGAAATCACACAGATAGTTCAGAAGTTCTTCACACTCCTCGGTATCTTCCAACAGGGCGCACAATCCTTCCGAAAAGCCCATGAAGGACATTAGATGCTGGAAATAGCCGAAGTGCATGTCGATCGAGCAGAGCGTCTCTTCGCGGTTGTAATTACTGTGCTCGATGCTGTCTTTTACGATCCGTTCCCAATCGTAACCGGAAACGTCAGGTGCCTTGATGACGTCGCGCCATTTTTCGATATCGTCCAGGATGAAGGATCTTGTGTCTGGCATCGTAGCTCCGTTGATTTCTTCAGAATACGAGTATTTCACGCCCCAGATATCTGTCCCGCCCACGTATGGCTTTCGGTGGGTATGCAGGAATTCCGGTGAAAGCAACTGAATGGCCGGAGCAGGAAGCCCCGATCCCTTCGGTGGAGGCATAATGCTGTATTCCGGGATCCATTCCGGGCACTCTCCATCGAGAAGTTTTTTAAAATTCTGTCTTCCGTTCAACATTGGTTCTTCTAACTCCTCAGGCCTCGGTCATTCATGATCCTTTTTCTTCTTTGTGATCTCGATATATCCTTCGTCCGCATTAACGAACACCATATCTCCGGTCTCGATGTATTCCAGCGGATCCTTCTCAAAATCTGTCATGGCGGGAACATGGGCGACCATGGCACAGGCAACGCTGAGCGGGCATCCTTCTGTATGTACAAATGCTGCGGGGTTCAGCGGGTGGATGCCATAAGACATAAATCCTCCTGACCCTCTCGGCGATGGATAACACAGCACTTTTCCCGTGTAGCTTACGCCAAACAGGGGATGATTTCGTTCCGTAGTATACCCTCTTCTAGGGTTGACGTTAGTAAAGCCCTCCAACGGTTTTGGAGACACCAGGGCTTCCGCAGTCACCTTCCCGGGGTACTCGCACCGGCCTCTGATTCTGATCTTTTTTTCATCCATTCCTTCTCATCTCCATTCCCCGTTCCATCTGCCTGTCAACGCAGCTTCAATGCAGTCATCCTGCGTACCATACCGCACATCCAGACGGTTGTCTTCGTCTGGGTAACAGCCTGTGATGTAGTAGGACTGCTTTGCCGAATCCACAGCTAGCGTGCGCACCCCTTCCGGGACCGCCCCCATACAGGCAAGGCAGGTTCCGGTCATAAGGACCGCTCCGGCATCCTGGAATACCTTGACATAGCCAAGATTTAGGGCAACATTGTAAAGCCAAGGAGACGACATAATCCAAAGGGGCACCCGGCACTTTTTTCCTTCCAGCTTGCGTGCAAGGATCATAAGCTCGACAATGCTCAGATGCGGACATCCCAGATAGACCATATCCACTTCATCGCTGTCATGATTCCGGTAATTCAGCACCTCATAAGCTGCCCGCAGATCCGCTTCACTGATCGTGATGGTCTCTTTCGGCTGCTTTCCGCCCAGGGCCGCTTCCAGGGTCGGGGCTTCAGGCGTACTCCCCGGGATATGATACATTCGTACGGCGCCGCCGGTGTTTGCGGCGGAGTTGAACTTCATGATCTGCGTGTTGTTTGGCTTTCCCGTCCCCAGCAGCACCGGTACGTGAACACCTGCGGCTTCTCCGACGGCAAAGCCAAATACGTCCCATTCGATATCCGTCTGAATAAGACGCTCAGACTGAATCTGCACAGTTGCATACCGGTTTTCCGTTATGTGCATGTCATAGTACGCTGCTTTGCCGAGAAAGCATGTGGCAAAGCTTCCGTCCGTATTCGTTCTGGCCCCCAGATTGGCGTTGCAGTAGGGGACAGCGGAGCTTTCATTCCAGGAACAGTGCATGCCGATCGTGGGAAGGAACGACATCGTCATATAGTTGGCGCAGGAATGCGACGTCATCATGCCCATCTTTCGATACAGCTCGAACCATTCGTCCCTCAACGCCTGTTCATGGAACGCGGGATCGTCATGCCGGTTTTTCGGATCTCCGTAGGAGCACAGATTACACCCCTCCCAGCCATGGATCGGCGGGACCGCATAGAACGGAGATTTGTTGGCAAACGTGGGAATCTTAAAATGGCCTCCTGCTTCTGCCAGTTTGCGAAGTTCGTCGATGGAAAACTCATAGAACGGTGACATAGAGGTCGTCGGAGTGTGAAAATCGCCGGTTCCGTCGAGATCGATCAGCCTCTCTGCGCCAGATACTTCGCACACTTCCACCAGATACTGCATGCAGATCTGGGGCACGAACCCCTCTTCACCCTGAAGCATACGCTTCTCATCGTCAGTCAGATAAACGTTAACTCCCATACTGCTCTCCCTGTACGATCGGTATTCAGGATCCTTCCGATCCGGATAAGGCGATCAGCTCAGCAGAGGATCGCTCCTTCGTTCAGCGGTCTGACCCGATCCTGGTACAGTTTGAGCCAGCCCTCTTCTCCAGTCTTCTTGTAATCCTTTGCCGTCAGTCTTCTCTTGTCCAGTTCTTCATCAGATACTTCTACGTTCAGTTTCCGGTTCAGGGCGTCGATCTCGACGATATCTCCGTCTCTGATCAGCCCGATGTTGCCGCCCGCGGCGGCTTCAGGCGTAACGTCGACGACCATGAGCGCCATGTTGCAGAGACCGGAAGCATGTCCGTCGGTCACGATGGCCACGTCGCTTCCCAGTCCCATGCCGTCCAAAGCAAAAATCAGGCCGCCCGGGCCGGCCATGCCCGGCGTACCGGTGATACCCATCCCGACGATCACGACGACGTCGCCTTTTACGATCTTTCCGTCCCGGATCGCGTTGTTGGCTTCGAATGCGTTGCTGAACACCTTTGCTGGGCCCCGGAAATAGTTCGGTTTATAATTGTCGTCGACCTGCAGCTTGATGACGCCGAACTCCTGCGCGATATTCCCCTTGGCCAGGATGATGGCAGGGCGGTAATTGTACGCTTTGTTCAGCGGTCTGACCACGTCATCATCAAGCACTTCCGCATCCTTAAGATTCTCCCCCACCGTCTTTCCGCTGACGGTCATCGCGTCCGTGCGGAGCAGGCTCTCCAGCTGTTTCATAACCGCCTTCGTGCCTCCCGCGGCCTCCAGATCGTCTATGAAATGGGGCCCGTTTGGCTTGATTCCCACAAGAAGCGGTATCTCGTCGCCGAACCGGTCGAACATGTCGAACACGTCGATATCGCTCTTCGCTTCCTTTGCTATCGCCTGAAGATGTTTCATGCTGTTTGTCGAGCCGGAAACGCTCAGAACCGTCTTGACACAGTTTTCGAAGGCCGCTTCCGTGAGCAGATCTCTCGGGCGGACGTCCTGTTCCACCATCTCGACGATGCGTCTGCAGGCGGCGGACACGGCGCTCCACATCTTCTCACTGTTCGCGAGCACAGGCGTAGTTCCCGGCAGTGCGAAGCCAAGCGCTTCGCAGGCGATGTGCATGGTGTTGGCGGTTCCCATGCCCTGGCATACGCCGGGTCCTTTGATCGCCTGTTCACTCATCTCCTTCATCTCTTCATCGGTGACCTTGCCCATGGCGTAATGTCCCAGTTGCTGGAACAGGTCCTCAATATCGAAATGCTCTCCTTTATAGGTCCCGCAGGGCTGATACCCGCAGGCGACCACGATGGTGGGTATGTTCATACGAGCGGCGGCCATCAGCTGTCCTGGCAGCGTTTTGTCGCACGAAGCCAGGCATATGATGCCGTCCAGCATCGCGCCTTCCACCGCCGCTTCCACGTCGTTCGTGATCAGATCCCGGCTTGCCTGTACGAACCCGCCGCTGTGTCCGGTGAACATGAAGTCGGCCGGCGCCACCGTTCTGATTTCAAAGGATATGCCGCCCGCCTTGTAGATCTCTTCGGCGGCGAACTTTGCTATGGCGTCGAGGTGACTGAAGCAGACAGCCAGATTGGACGAGGAATTGACGATGGCTATCTTGGGCCGATCCATGTCTTCATCTTTAATACCCAGATTCAGCCACATGGCCCTCCGGATGGGGCCGTTCATCACGTTGCTTCTGAATTTTCCCATATGAGTACCATCACTTTCTGACCGTATCGGTCCGATTCATTCTGTCACGCAACGGTCGATGCTGCGTTATACCAGATGGCAGGCGACGCAGTGGCCGCATCCCACGTCCTTCAGCTCAGGCGCCTTCTCCGAACAGATCTTCTGCGCCATTGGGCATCTTGTGTGGAACGTGCATCCGCTGGGTGGATTGAGCGGAGTCGGCAGTTCTCCTTGCATCACGACCACTTCACGGTTCTCCTCAATGAACGGATCAGGAAGAGGCTGTGCCGACAGCAGCGCCTGTGAATACGGATGCAGTGTATGAGAATACAGTTCTTCAGAATCTGCCATTTCCACGATATGTCCCAGATACATGACAGCTACTCTTTTGCTGATATACTGAACAGCCAGCAGATCATGAGAGATAAACAGATAACTCAGTCCCTCGCGCTTTTCCTGCAGTTTCTGCAGCAGATTGAGAATCTGTGCCTGCATGGAAACGTCCAGCGCTGAGATAGGCTCGTCGCAGATGATCAGCGACGGATCCCCTGCCAGAGCCCGGGCAATGGACAGCCTTTGCCGCTGGCCGCCGGAGTACTCATGAGGATATCTGTCCATCATGTCGGGGCTCAGGCCCGACATCACGAACAGCTCCTCGACCCGTTCGTTGAATTCCTTCTTGCTGGAGACCAGATTATGGATCTTTAGCGGTTCCCCGACGATCTCGGCAGAGTTCAGTCTGGGGTTCAGTGAACTGTACGGATCCTGAAATACCATGGCCATTTCTCTGCGGACCCATCCGAGATCTTTTTCCTTTGCCTTCGCGATCTCTTTGCCCTTGAATACGATAGAACCGTCCGTCGGTTTATACAGGCGGATGAGATTGCGTCCTACGGTTGTTTTTCCGCAGCCTGACTCTCCGACCAGTCCCAGCGTTTCCCCCTCTTTGATATCAAATGAGATTCCATCCAGAGCCTTGACGTCGGCGACTTTACGCTTCAGCAGACCGCGCAGCACAGGAAAATACATTTTAAGGTCGCGAACTTCAATGATATTATTGCTCATTTTTCGCACCTCCTGAACGCAGCGCGCACATCGTTGAATGCGTTCCTTCGACCAGTGTCAGTTCCTGTACCGGATCTTCAAAGCAACACTTCTGCCGGTATTTGCATCTGGGCAGGAACGGACAGGTTGGCGGTCTGTTGATCAGAGACGGCGGCATACCCGGGATTGCTTCGACCTTCTGCCCGAGTTGGGGAACACAATGGATCAGGCTCTCTGTATACGGATGCAGCGGGTTGGCCCAGATTTCCTTTACTGTGCCGCTTTCAATGATGCTTCCGGCGTACATGACGTTGATCCGGTCGGCATACCTGGCGACAATGCCGAGGTTATGTGTGACCATGACCATCGCGGTATGATGCTCTCTCACCAGATTGTTCATCATCTCCAGCAGCTGTGCCTGGATGGTGGCGTCCAGAGCTGTCGTTGCCTCATCTGCAATGATAAGCGCCGGATCGCAGATCATGGCCATCCCGACCATGACCCTCTGCCTCATACCGCCGGACATCTGATGCGGGTAGTCGTCCGCCCTGGATTCCGGGTCAGGGATGCCGACCTGCCGAAGCATGTCAATCACTCGTTCTCTGGCTTCCTTCTTCGAAATGCTCTTATGCTCAAGCAGCATCTCGCTCATCTGCTTATTTACTGTAAGAGCCGGATTCAGCGAAGTCATCGGCTCCTGGAATATCATGGAGATCCTGTTGCCGCGGATCTCACACATCTCCTTGCTTTCCTTCTTCAGTTTCAACAGATCCGTGTTTCCGAAAATGGCGGTCCCTGCAACTACTTTTCCGGGGGGCGATGGAATCAAGCCCATGATGGACATCTGACTCACTGATTTCCCGCATCCGGATTCTCCGACTACTCCGACTATTTCTCCTGAATCGACAGTATACGAAATATTGTTTACGGCACGTACGATACCGCGTTCAGTCTTGAACTCCGTTGTAAGGCCTTCTACAGTTAATAGTCTGCTCATAATCGTCCTCCATCAGTTCAGAGATCCGCGGAGTCTCGGATCAAGTGCATCACGAAGGCCGTCACCGACCATGTTAAACGACAGGACCAGCAGCATGATAGCCAAGCCGGGAGCGATGGAAAGGAGAGGATTCGTCATCAGATATTGGTATCCGTCGTAACACATACTGCCCCACGCAGGAGTCGGAGGCGTAATGCCCAGACCAAGGAAGCTCAGAGACGCCTCAGAAAGAATGGCAACGCCCATCATCATCGTCATCTGAACGATCAGCGGAGAAACGCAGTTAGGCAAGATGTGCTTGAACATGATCCTCGATCTGGAGGCGCCCATGCACCGCTCCGCCTGTACGTAGTCGTTCTGCTTGACCGATTGGACCTGGCCGCAGATCAGGCGGATATAACCGGGGAACAGAGTCAGCGAGATGGCGACCACGACGCCGAAAGTACCATGTCCCACTACCTGTGAGATCAGCAACTGAAGGATCAGGCTCGGGATGGCCATGATTGCGTCCGTGATCCTCATTATGATCGCCTGCACGGCCCCTGTTGCGTATCCGGCTACCAGGCCAATCACGGTGCCGATCGCGGCGGAGATGATAACAGTGATCAGGCCGACTTCCAGAGCAATCTGAGTACCGTAGATGATCCGGCTCAGCAGGTCCCTTCCCAACGTATCCGTTCCCAGCAGATGGGTGGAACTCGGCTGCGTCATGACGGAATAGTAATCTGCTTCATTCGGATCATAAGGTGCGACCCATTTTGCAAAAAACGCTGCGAAAACAAACAGAAGTACTACTACGAAGCAAATCAGTACTACTTTTCTCTTAAAAAAGACTCTCCAGAATCTTTTGAACTCATTGACAGGCGGCAGCAGTTCTTCATCGAGCACACGGAACTCTCGCAGCTGACCATCAACGTCTACTGCCATAATACTTGACGTATCGTTCATTCTCGTGCCTCCTTAACTGTACTGGATCCTGGGATCGATCCACGCGTAGAGAATATCCACAAGCAGATTGGACAGAACGACCACTGCTGTCATGATGACCGTCACTGCCTGAACGACGGGATAGTCGTGGGAGAGCATGCTTTTCGTCAGCATGCTGCCCATGCCCGGAATAACGAAAATCGTCTCTACGACCACGGAGCCGCCGATGATCATTCTCAGCATCGTGCCCTGCAGGGTCACGATAGGCATAAGGGCATTTTTCAGTACGTGCTTCATAACGACCTTTTTCTCGTTCAAACCTTTGGACCAGGCTGTCCTGACGTAGTCCTCATTCAGGACTTCGAGCACGCTGGATCTGGTCTGCCTGGTCGTTGTCGCGATCGGGCCGAGTGCCGTCACAAGGATCGGCATGATGCTCTGTTTCAGGGATTTACCAAAGTCGACCCATGGCAACGTATACCCATACAGAGGCAGCACATGCAGTTTCATTACGAACAGGTATACAAGCAATATGGCGATCCAGAAAGAAGGTGCGGTCAGACCGATATTCGCCAGGACTGAAACGATATTATCGATCAGTTTTCCTCTCCTGATAGCGCAGATGATACCAAGCAGCACGCCGACGATCAGGCCGATCAGCCAGGCCGCAAAACCGATCATCATCGTTACAACAACGCGATCTTTGATCTCATTGCGTATGTTGTAGTTCTGCATGATCGACGTTCCAAAATCTCCTCGGCCCATCTGTCCCAGCCAGCGGAGATACTGGACTCCTATCGGTTGATCCAGCCCCTTCTCATGACGTAAGGCGTCCATCATTTCCGGCGTATAATCCGTCAGCATGGACGATGAGATAAGCATCTCGATGGGATCGCCTGGCAGCATGCGCATCAATACAAAGACGAGGAAGCTAACGACTAGAATAACCAGGATCGCTTGCAATAAGCGTCTTATCAAATATGAACCCATCTAGTCCTCCTATACTTCAACTGCAAAAACAAGGGGGAGGCGTGACGCCTCCCCCTCCCTGAAAACCAGTTACGTAATAATTATGTGTATTCTCAATTCCGATTCAGGATACTGTTCAGTCCTGAGAGATCCACGCCTCGGAAGGCAGCCAGATGGTGCCGGCGCCCCACTCGGCAAAGCCGGTGTCGTGCACGTAGTTTTTCATGATGAAGCAGTCGGGGATATTATAGAGCGGAATGACGACCATGTTCTCCATAATGATCTTGTGAATCTCCTGCAGCAGAGCGTCGTCTGCTTCGGGGGATCTTCCGGCAGCCTGCTCAGCTTCGTACAGAGGCTCGGTCGGACGCCATACGTCAGGCATGTAGGTCCAGCTGTATTCGCCGGTCGCATCGTCCTTCTTGACGTCAAGGTACAGGCCGAACGTATTGCCGATCTGAGCCAGCGATCTGGTATGCTGGACCAGGCAGCCATTGTCCCAGCCGCCGAATCTGTAGTTGGAATAACCACCGGAATCGGGGAACTCCAGTTCCACGGTGATGCCCACCTTGCCGAGCATCTCCTGGATGGCTACGACGATGTCGGAGTCAACCATGTTCGGCATGACGTAGAACTTCATGGAGAAGCCATTCTCATATCCGGCTTCCTTCAGCAACTCGGCAGCCTTGGCGGGATCATAGGAAACGTCGTAAGAGGAATCCAGATGTGCGCCCCAGGCTTCGGGAACAAACTGAGTAGCAGCCTCCAGAATGCCGAAACCTCTGGCAGCGATCAATGCGTCACGGTCGATGGCGTAGGAAACAGCCTGACGGACGCGGATGTCGGACAGCGGATCACCCTCGTCGTTGGAGCTCGGCATGAGAGAGACCGGGCCGATGGAGTTGGTCGCCATGTACAGGGCGTCAGAAGCCGTCAGGGTGATGATCTGCTGCGCGTTCGTGGTATTCAGAACGTCAACGCCGTCTTCACCGTCGAGCTGCATAGCCGTATTCTGGGTCATGGTATCGGACATGAAGATGTAAGTGACAGAATCCAGATAGGGTTTGCCTTCCTGCCAGTAATTCTCATTCTTCACAAAGGTGATGGACTGACCGTGGATATATTCCTTCATGATGAACGGCCCGGTACCTACGGGATTCTCCTGGGCCTTCTCTTCGCCATTGGCTTCGTAATACTCCTTGGAGATCATGGAGAAGGAATGAGAGGCGAACGTGGAAAGAATGGTGTTGGCCCAGTTGTCGAGATGGACCTTGACCTTATAGTCGCCGATCTTTTCCGCGCTCAGCACGCTCGGGCTGATGGAACCGGCGTCAATGAAGTGAGTGATGTTCCACACGCAGACGTCCGCGTTAAAATCGGAACCGTCGGTAAACTTGACGCCCTCACGAAGCGTGAACGTTACGCTGGGCTCTTCCGTGTCAACTTCCCACTCGGTGGCAAGCCAGGGACCAATGTTGCCGTTGGAGGCCTCTGTCAGCAGGGTCTCTCCAAAAGGTACGCAGAGGTTAACGTCGATGCCGATCACGTTCCAGGGAACACCGATCGGAGTAGCGCCTTCAGCAACGCTGACAATCCGAAGATTGCCTCCGTACTGGGGTCCCTCACTGGCGGCGGGTTCCTCGGATTCTCCGCTAGGGGCAGGGGTCTCCTCGCCCGAAGGTGCCGGAGTCGGGGTTTCCTCCTTGGACGGCGTGTCCTGTGAACCGCTGCCATCTGGCTGCGGCGTCGGCTGTGAAGAATTTCCACAAGCTGCAAGCGCCAGAAGCATCAGCACGGCCAGAACCAAAGCTAAAACCTTTTTCATTTTTTGCGCTCCTTTCATTTATATTATATGGCTAATGAAAAAGTACATTGTTAAGTAGCCTTCATCCAGGCAAATCCGGGGATCTGTCTTCCAGTTTTCTCAGCACACCCCTGTATACGGAAAAATACATGGTAAGATAACAGGCAAGGCCTCCGACCACATTGGAGATCGGTTCCGCCATCAGGACCCCGTCTACACCGAGGTTGAAAACTCTCGGAAGTATGAAGATCAGCGGGGCCACCAGAATCACTTTTCTCAGCAGTGAGAAGAACATTGCCGTTTTGGCTCTACCCAAAGCCATTGAAACCATCTGGCCCGTCAACTGCAGACCCATGGCGAAAATACAGGCAAAATAAACGTGGAAGCAGTGAGTACCTATCGGAATCATTTCAGGATCGCTGTTGAATATCCGGATAAAGAACTCCGGCTTCCACTGAATCACTGCCCAAACGATCACGCAGTATATCAAGGATCCGATTGTTACGAATCGTATTGTCTCTCTGACGCGTTCATATTTTTTTGCGCCGTAATTGTATGCCACCACGGGGCTGGCTCCACTAGTCAAGCCATTTACGCCCGCGAATACAATATCCCGGACAGAATTGATGATAGTCATCACGCTCACGTACATAGTTCCGCCCAGTTCCCTGAGTTGCGTGTTGTACAGCCGCTGAACAAGGCTGTTTGTAAACGAAAGCATAAATCCACTTGCCCCCAGGGCTGCAATCTTTCCCACCAGCCTTCCTTGGAGTCTCATCTTATGGATCTGCAATTGTACCAAGGCGTTCTTTCTCGTCAGGAAAAGGAGCACCCATAGTGCGGAGATCGTCTGTGCAATCACTGTAGCCAGTGCCGCGCCTTTAACGCCCATTTTCAGTCCGAAAATCAGAATTGGATCCAGAATAATATTGACAATTGCACCAATTGCAACAGTCATCATCCCGTAATTCGAGGATCCTTGGGCATTTACAAAGGGATTCATCCCCAAACTGATCATCACCGTGATGATTCCAAAAAGGTAAACGGAAAAATACTGTTTTGCATATGGAAAGGTTGTCTCATCTGCGCCAAGCCAGTAAAGCAGGGGTTCTTGGACAATCAAGCTGCTGGCTGTCAGAAGAACGCCAAATATCAGCAACATCCCGAAAGCGTTGCCCATGATGCTTCCAGCTTCTTCTTTATCTCCTCTCCCGCGGGCCTGAGAAAACAGAGGTCCTCCACCAATCCCACACAGATTTGCAAATGCGATGATGACGCTGATTGCTGGCGCGCAGATACCAATGCCCGTGAGTGCCAATCTGCCTACGTCAGGCAATCGTCCGATATACATCCGGTCAACAATGTTGTATAAAACGGTGATAATCTGTGCCAGTGTCATAGGTCCAGCCATACGAAGCACATTGGACGCGATGCTGCCTTGAGAAAAGTCTCCCTTACTCTTCCGCTGTGTATCTGCTCCCATCTACTCCATCTCACTTTTAAAAATGTGACCTGAATAACAGTAACCGCTATCTGTTCAGTACGGAGAAACTGCGACGTAGTTATGGAAAAACTTGCTTTTTTAAATGAAATTCAGTATAATATTGTTCCTGACTTGTATGCTCTCGGCCGCAATTTCGAATACGATCAGAAAGATGGGTAGTTATGGAACTGTTCGCTCTTCAGTGTTTTATGGCTCTGATCGAAGAAGAAAAGTTTTCTTCCGCAGCTGAAAAAATGCATCTGTCACAGTCCTCATTCTCCAAGACAATCTCTGCTCTTGAGGAGGAGGTCGGCACCCGCCTGTTTAACAGGACTCCGCAAGGCACGTTATTAAACGATGCAGGCAAACTGCTGCTGCCGTTTGTGGATAGGATCCTTTCCTCCTACAACGATGCCGAAACGCATCTTAATCAATTCTATGTTGAGGAAGAAAAAACCATCCACTTATATACACATGCATATCTGACATCATATGGAATCCAGCATTTTCTATCCATTTACAAAGCCGATAATCCCGATGTGGATGTCGTTTTTCATGAATGTGATACCATGCTGGCACTGACACAAATCAGCACAGCTGAAAACCATATTGGAATTGTATTTACCTATCCGGAACTAATCACAGAATACGCTGAAAACCGTTCCGTTCATTTTATTCCCCTCATGAGCGATGATATTGTCGCCGTCATGCATAAGAATCATGCTCTAGCGAATTGTAATGTAATATCGATCAAGCAACTCAAAAATCAATCGCTCCACATCATTTCTGAGCGTCAGGATCCTGCTCTCCATCGTTTCCTTTCTACAGAACTGCATACAAAGGGTCTTCGATATGAAAACTCCAATTTCAACTTGTGGGCAACAACAGTGAATCTTTTCATCCAAAACAAAAACATGGTCTATCTAACCGCAAGATGTATTGCTGATTTCATTTTGGAGGAAGCTGATAATCTTGTGCTTTGTCCAATACGGGGCATTAACCCCATCCAAGTATCGGTAGTGGGAAATACCGCTTCTTCCTGCTCGTCGCCGCTGGAACATTTCTATACCTTTGCGCGGAATTACTCATCTACAGAAATGTAATTCTTTATATTTGATTGTATTTTTAGAGTATCCTTTTGTATTGTTCCAAGTCAATTTGATTTTAGAAAAGTCATTTTTCCAAAAGCGAAATCGTCTTTTTCAATATGACCATTCAGAATTAATACTCAGAACAGATTCAGTTCTTTTGTCTTTTTCTTTTCCCATGTACTGGAAATAATAAAGAAAGAAAAGTTTTCTTTTTCTCCCCCAGTTGAACCGGGGATATATTTGTCTCTAAAGAGCCAGGAAAAAAGCCCGGGAACGGTCTCTGCCGTTCCCGGGCTTCCCTGTTAACTCTTTCTGTTTCCCGACCGCGCCGCGGGGTCAGTCGACCTTCAGCATGCGGTAGCCGATGCCTACGTGCGTCTGAATGTATTTCGGCTGGTCCGGACCGGATTCGATCTTCTTCCGCAGGGTCGTCATGAAGACGCGCAGGGACGCCACATCGTTCTCCCAGGTCCGTCCCCAGATGTTCTGCGTGATGTACGTATGGGTCAGTACCTTTCCGGTGTTTCTTGCCAGCAGGCACAGCAGCTTGTACTCCATGGATGTCAGCTTCAGCTCCTCTCCATCCAGGAAGGCGACGCCGGCGGAATAGTCGATCGTCAGCTTTCCGTTCGCATAGACGGAACGCTCGCCTCCGTTATCGGCGTTCATCAGCGTCAGCCGGCGGATCGTGACACGGAGGCGCGCCAGAAGCTCCTCCACGGAGAAGGGCTTGGTCAGATAATCATCCGCCCCCGCGTCGAGCGCCTCGATCTTGTCCGCGTCGTCGCTTCTGGCGCTGATCACGATGATCGGCACGTTCGACCAGCTGCGGATCTGGCGGATCACCTCGACGCCATCCATATCCGGCAGTCCCAGATCGAGAAAAACGACGTCCGGATTATGGGAAGACGCCGCCAGGATCGCCTCAGCCCCGTTTTTCGCCGTGAGATACCGGTACTCGTGGGTCTTCAGTGTCGTGACGATCAGATTGCGGACCGGTGCATCGTCTTCCGTCACCAGAATGACGTGGTTATTCATTGAACGCTACCTCCTTCATCGGCAGTGAAACGGTAAAGCAGCAGCCGCTCGGCTCGTTGTCCGTAAGCGTGATCGTGCCGCGATGCGCTTCGATGATGGCTCTGCACAGCGTGAGTCCGAGCCCGAGCCCGCGGCGTCCGTCGGACACCTTGTTCCTGCCGGTATAAAACATTTCGAACACGTGCGGTTTCACGTCGTCGGGGATGCCCGGTCCGTTGTCCCGCACGACGATGACCGCTTTCTCTCCGGACTGGCGGCTCTCGACGCGGATATCCGAACCGGCGGGCGTATTCTTGACGGCGTTGTTGATAAGATTGATCATCACCAGCATGATCAGTCGGGCGTCCATGTTCACGAGCAGGAGGTCTTCGCTCTCCTGTACCGTCAGATGATGCTGAGCCGCGTTTCTGTCGACGTGCTTCAGCGCCTCCTCAATGACGTCTCCCACGACTTCCAGGGAAAGATTGAGCTGCATCTGTCCGTTTTCGATGCGGGAAATGGAAAGCAGGTTTTCCACCAGGTCGATGAGCCATTCCGAATCATCGTAGATGTCCGCAAAGATCTGTTTCAGCGTTTCGTCGTCCATCTGCCGGTAATGGGACAGCAGATTGTCCGCGTTCCCGGAGATCGACGTCAGCGGGGTGCGGATGTCGTGTGAAATGGACCGCAGGATATTCGACCGCAGCTGTTCGTTGCGGGCGATGACGGAAGCCTGTTCCTTTTCCTCCGCGTTCCTCAGATTTTCGAGGGCGAGGGCGCACTCCCCCAGAATGGACGTCACGATGCTGTTTTCAAAGGGTTCCAGGGGCTGCCTGTTCAGCCGGACGGCGATCACCCCGTAGCAGTAGTCGTTCAGGCAGATCGCGCGGTACTGGCCCTTCGCCTTCCCGTACCGTTCCATGCGGAACCCCGCGGCCTGCTGACTGCGAAACACCCACTGCGCGATCTCCATCTCGTTCTCGTCCGCGTCCGATGCTTCCCCGTCGGACTGCTCCGGGCCGAACGCCGAACCGCCTCCCAGTTTTCCGTCGCTTTCCCGCGGGAAAATGACCACGTTCCGGTTCAGCAGCATGATGATCTGGCGTGCGGTGATCCGCATGACCTCATCCGCCTTTTCCGCTTTCTGCAGAAGCTGATTCGTATCCAGCAGGGTCTTGGTCCGGAACGCCTCCCGGGCCGACTGGCTTGCGTTCCTCTTGATCCGGTTGGCCAGCGTCCCGGTGATCAGCGAAGAGATCAGCATGATGGCGAACGTTACCGGATATTCCGCCTCATAGGTATGAAAGCTGAACCGGGGATCGATGAAGAACCAGTTGAACAGCAGAACACTGGCCAGGGACCCCAGCGCTCCGTAAAGCGGGCTGACGGTCAGCACCGAGATCACCAGAACGCCGAGAATGAACACGGTGATGATGTTTGATTCGGAAAAACCGAAACGTGTGAACAGCAGCCCTATGCCCGTACACACGGCAAGGATCAGCAGGGTGACGATCAGATCTCTGCCCGTCGGACGGATCAGGCCGGCGTCGTAAAGGCCTTTCCTCTGCTGCTTGATATCCGCGACGGAGTCCGGGATGATGTAAACGTCCACGTCCGGAGCGCTCAGGATGATCTGCTCCGTCAGCTGCGGCCGGCTCCAGATGTGCCGTCTTCCGATCCCGCTCCGCCCGACCACGATCTTCGTCGCGTCGGAGATATGCGCGTACTCCGCCACCTGCGCCGGGACGTCGTCGCCGATGACCGTCGTGATGGCGGCGCCGCAGTTCTCGGCGAAGCGGATGTTGTTCTGCAGCCGGGCTTTATCCTCCGCGGGGATCGCGTCGTAATTCGTCGGTCGGACGTAGATCGCCGTCAGTGTGGCGTGAAAGGCGTCGGCCATTTTCGCGGCGGCTTCGATGACCTTCGGATTGGACGGCGAAGGAGAGAGGCAGACGAGTATGTGCTCGCCCCTCTCGGAATTCCTGCTCATGCCGATCACCTCCTGTCCGTGCGTTTGCGTCGCGTTTATTATATCGCAATCAACGTGTCCGCGCTACTGTCGTCCCTTCCGGCCCGTTTTCTGAAGACGGGAGGCGCCCGCGTTCTGAGAACGCCCGTCTCTTTTCCGTTCTTCCTCCATCTCGCCGCTCAGGTGTTTCCGCGTATCTCTTCTCACTTTCTCCATGAACCGTCCGAATCGGGTCAGCGCTGCGTAACAGAGGGCGAAGAATGCCGCGACGATGGAGATCAGGATCACGTCTTCCATTCTTCTTCGCCTCCTTCCGCCAACGTCGTCCTGTTTTCTGCCGCTTACATGCGGAAACACTTCTGGATGGTTCTCTTTTCCCCAAGCACGAGCATTGTCTTGCTTGCGTTCAGAATGGTCTCAGGCGTAACGGAAAGATTCATTTTCCCGTTTTCCCTCACGGCCATGATGTTGATCCCATACCGTTTTCGAATGTCGATCTCTCCGACGCTTTTTCCCGCCCATTCCCGGGGGATGGGCACTTCAAAGATGGCGTGATCCTCATCCAGCCTGACGTAATCCAGAACGTGATCCGAAGCGTACCGTATGGCCGCCCATTCCGCGATCTGCTTTTCGGGATTGATCACCTCGTCGGCACCGTTCCTCAGCAGAAACTTCGTCTGAACGTCCCGATCCGCGCGGGAGACCACGAGCCGGCCTCCGAGTTCCTTCAGCAAAGACGTCGTTTCCAGCGAGCTTTGAAAATCGCCCCCGATGGTCACGATGCACACGTCGTAGTTGTTGACCCCCAGCGTTCTGAGGAACGCTTCGTTCGTGCTGTCGCCGATCTGCGCGTCCGTCACGTACGGAAGGATGCTGTTGATCCGTTCCTCATCCTTATCGACGGCCATTACCTCGTGCCCCTGTTCGTGAAACTGCCTGGCAAGCAGCGAGCCGAAGCGGTTCACTCCGATCAGCAGTATGGATTTCATGGATTCTTCCTCCCTTATCCGACGTTGATTTTTTCCACGGGCCGCTGGGCCACCTCGCTGCCGTTGCTTCGGACGGCGGCGAACATCACCGTCAGCCCTCCCGCTCTCCCCAGAAACATCAGAACGATCAGTATCAGATGCGACAGCGTGCCGACGGAAGGCGTGATGCCGTGAGAAAGCCCCACGGTGCCGATGGCGGAAGCCGTCTCAAAAACGCAGACGCTGAACGGCAGCCCCTCCGCGACGCTGATGGCGAAAGCCCCGGCAAGCGCGAGGGAGAGATACATGATCAGCAGCGCAGACGCGCTTCTGACCGTCTGATCCTCGATCCTACGGCCGAATAGCTGCGGGTTCTTCCGCCGGCGGAAAACGGCCGCCGCCGTCGCCAGCAGTACGGCGACCGTCGTCGTTTTCATACCGCCCGCCGTCGAGCCGGGGGACCCGCCGATCAGCATCAGAACGATCGTAAGCGCGCGGCCCGCGCTGGACATGGACGCCAGATCCGCCGTATTGAACCCCGCCGTTCTCGGCGTGATCGCCTGGAACAGGGAAAGGCAGAGCCTTTCCTTCATGCCGTGCGCGGAAAAGTCGCTGAAGAAGAACGCCGCGGCCGGTACCAGGATCAGCACGGCCGTAACGGTGAGGATCGCCTTGCTCTGCATCCGATACCTTCGGAGATGGAAGCGGTGCTCCGCGACGTCGTCCCAGGTGAGGAACCCGATGCCTCCGACGACGATCAGAAGGCAGACGGGGATCACGATCCCCAGACTGGTTCCGACCCCCGTGAGCGAGGAGAACGCTCCCGTGCTGGTCCCCATGATGTCAAAGCCCGCGTTGCAGAACGCGGAAACGGAGTGGAAGACGGCCATCCAGATCCCCCGCGGGCCGAATCTCGCGCAGAACGTGGGCGCCATGATCACCGCGCCGGCCGCTTCCGTCAGGAAAGCGACCCGGAAAAGGAAGCCGGTCATCCGGACGACTCCGCCCAGCTGATGGGCCGAAATGCTCTCCTGCAGCATGCTGCGCTGCCGCAGGGATATCCTTTTCCCCGACAGGGTCGCGAACAGAGCGGTCACGGATACGATGCCGAGGCCGCCGATCTGTATCAGCAGCAGGATCACCGCCTGACCGAACCCGGACCAGGCGGACGCCGTGTCTCTGACGACAAGACCGGTGACGCAGACGGCTGACGCTGCCGTGAACAGCGCGTCTTCCAGAGGCGTCCATCGGCCCGTCTTTCCCGCGATCGGCAGACTGAGCAGCAGCGTGCCGGCCAGGATGACGGCCAGAAAACCCGCGATGATGAACTGGAAAGAGCTCATCTTTTTCCAGAAACGCCGTTGGCCCATGCTCATCCTCCTCTCCTTCGGTATGGTAGTATCATACGGACGGCGTCACAAAGATGGCGTTAAGACCTCCTTTACGGAATTAAGACAGCATTAAGACGCGGAAAAAACTGAGGGCGGACGCGTTCCGCGGACAGAAAAACCCCGGGAACGGCGGCTGCCGTTCCCGGGGTTTTCGGTCGATATGGGTGTTATGTTATTTCCACTCCCGATAGGTGGGCTTCGGGGTGGGGGCCGTGCTGCGGTCGTAGGCTACTACGACGCGGCGGTTGGGCTCCGTTCCGGTGGAAAACGTCGTGACCCCCTCGCAATCCTGCAGGGCGGTGTGGATCACGTGGCGCTCATAGCTGTTCATGGCTTCCAGCGTGATGTTGCGGCGGTACTTCAGCACCTTGTCCGCGGTCTTGCGGGCCAGCTTCTCCAGCGTTTCGTTGCGGCGCTCCCGGTAGTTTTCCGCGTCGATGCTGATGCGCACCCGGCTGCCGCTGCGGTTCACGGAATAGTTGGCCAGATGCTGGATCGCGTCCAGCGTCTCTCCCCGGCGTCCGATCAGAGCGCCGGGATTCTCTCCGACGATGGTCACGCTGATGGCGCCGTCGTCTTCGGTGATCTCCGTATCCGCTTCCACGCCCATGTGCTCGAACAGCCCCTTCAGGAACCGCTCGGTCATCTCTGCCTTGGTCTCTTCCACCTCGTAGGTGAGGCGGACTCTGGCGTCCACGGCACCGATGCCCAGAAATCCGCTTTTGGCGCGTTCCAGGACCTCTACGGTGACGTCGTCTCGCTCCAGGCCCAGCTCCTCCAGGCCCTTGCGGACGGCCTCATCCTCGGTCTTGCCGGCCACTTCTATGTATTTAGTCATCAGACTCTGTCTCCTCTTCCTCCGGCGTTTCCTCTTCGCCGGCTCCTTCATCCGCTTCCTCGGGGATCTCTTCCTCCGCCGCTTCCGGCTCTTCCGTCACGGGCAGAGCGGCTGCCGTCTCATCGGCGATCGGCTCGATGGTCTCCGATACGGAAACCTCCGGCTCGTCCCCGGCGTCGTCCTCCGGCTCCGCCTTCACGGCGTAACGGTCGGGATCGTAGGCGCGGCCGCGGGCATACTTTCTGTCGTCCACCCGGCCGGTGGAATCGTCCTCGGGTTTGATGCCCTTCTTCCTCTCCCATTCGGCGGTCTTCTCGCGCCGGTCCTCACGGTCGCTGATGCGCTGCTTTTTCTTGGACGTGTTGGCGTTGCGCTCGGTGGCGTTCTCCGCCTTCAGGCGCTCGGTCTCCTGGCGCTTTTCCTCCAGTTCCTTCTCCTTCTGAGCTCTCAGCGCGATGCGCTCGGCGTCCTCGATGGCGATCTTCTTGCCGTAGTACTTGTTCAGGATGACCTCCTGGATCATCGCGAAAAGGCTGCTGGCGATCCAGTACAGGCCCAGGGCGGCCGGCATCAGGAAAGCGAACCACAGGGTCATGAGCGGCATGAACACGTTCATCATGCTCATGGTCTTCTGGGTGGGATCCTCCGTCGCGTCCGGAGCCTTGGGCATGGTCTTCTGGCTGAGCCAGGACTGCAGCCAGGTCAGCAGGGCCGCGACGATGGGGATGATGACCAGCAGGGCGATCTTTACGGAAGCCTTGTCGCTCCACGTATCGGCGCTGAACAGGATCTTGAACTGGGGCGTCTTGCCCAGATCCAGCCCCAGGAAGTTGTAATCGATCTGACGCAGCTTGTCCGAAAGGCCGGAAAAGGCGCTCCAGTTGGCGGTGATGAACTGGCTCTGCTCGATCTGGGCGTAGGCGGCGTTCGTCGTCGTCTCATATCCCAGCTCGGCGAGCTTCGTGGCGATGGAACCGCCCTCCGCCAGCAGATCCTGCCCCACGCCCATCATGATGGTGAGGGGGTAACGGATGGCCTGATACAGCGCGATCAGAATGGGGAACGGGATCAGAGACCAGATGCAGCCGGACATGGGGTTGACGCCCTCCTCGCGGTACAGCTTCTGGACCTCTTCGTTGTATTTCTGTTTGTTGGCGCCGTGTCTCTTTTCGATCTCCTTGAGCCGCCCCTGCAGGCGGGTCTGCTGGATCATGCCGCGCTTGGACTTCATCTGGAAGGGCAGCAGGATCAGCTTGACGATCAGGGCGAAAAGGATGACGGCAACGCCGTAGTTCCCGACAAACTCATACAGCCAGAGCATGAGCATGCCGAACGGTTTTGCGATTGCAGATAACATGTATCCTTCTCCTTACGTTTACGGAACGGGGTCGTATCCCCCTTTGTGGAACGGATGACACTTGCACAGCCTTTTCAGTGCCAGCCAGCTCCCCTTGGCGGCGCCGTACTTTTCCAGCGCCTCCAGTGCGTAGGCAGAACAGGTGGGAGTGAAACGGCAGCAGGGCTGCCGGGCCGGTGAGACGTACTTACGATACGCCCTGACCAGAAATATCAGTATCTTTTTCATCTTTGACAAGAAGGCCGAGCCTGTCCGCGAGCCTTAGAAAATCCCGCTCCAGGTCGCCGTATCCAACGGTTCTGCTTCGTACTCTCGCGACGATGATCACGTCGTATCCCGGACGCAGCCGGTGTCTGTTCAGCCGGTAGATCTCCCTGAGGCGGCGGCGGACGGTGTTCCGCACCACGGCCTTTCCGACCTTCGTGCCGACGGTGATGCCCAGCCGGCCGGTCTGGCCCGGCCTGCCCTTTCTGGCGTACAGCACCAGCAGCGAGGTGGCGGCGTTCGCGCCCTTGTTGTAGATGCGGCGGAATTCGCTGTTTTTCTTGATGGTAACAGTGGCCTTCACGCCCTCGCCTCCACGGTCCGAACTTCCGGATAAACACAGGTAGGGCGGGTACTCCCCGCCCTGATGAACGTTATGAGTGAAGCGCCCGCCTCACGCGGACAGCTTGTCTCTGCCCTTGGCGCGGCGGCGCGCGAGCACCTTGCGGCCGTTGGCAGTGGACATTCTTTTACGGAAACCGTGCTCCTTGGCACGATGACGCTTCTTCGGCTGATAAGTCCTTTTCATTAGTGGCACCTCCTCAGATTCTTGGCGTTATTACTCAGCATCAATGGTGAGGCTGCCCGCCATTGAAGTAGTAGTCTCCCAAACACATAGGGAGTGTATTATACAATGGAAAAACGCCGCGTGTCAATCGTTTTTTCTCTCCGGTGCCCGCTTTGCCGGCAGGGCCAAATTGCCCCGCCTGTTCTTGACCGGACACCCCGTTTATAATAAAATAGCAGCCAGAGGAAAATAAAAATCAGGAGGTTACGTTATGATCTGCAAACCCTACAAGGGCACCGACAAGCAGCTTTCGCAGCTTGGCTTCGGCTGCATGCGTCTCCCCACTACCACCGGCAACCCCGGCGACCCCATCGACTATGAGAAGGCGGGCGCTCTCATTGATTACGCCTACGAGCACGGCGTGAACTACTTCGACACCGCCTACGTCTATCACAACGGCGATTCCGAGCGCTTCATCGGCCAGGCGCTGGCCAAGTATCCCAGAGACACCTGGAACCTCGTGACCAAGATGCCCATCCAGGCAGTCAAGACGAAGGAGGACCTCCCCCGCATCTTCAACGAGCAGCTGGAAAAATGCGGCGTGGAGTATTTCGACTTCTACCTGTGCCACGGCGTCATGGATCTGAACTTTGCCGACTTCGCCTCGAAGGAACTGGGCTGCATCGCCTTCCTGGATCAGATGAAGAAGGAAGGCAAGATCCGCAAGCTGGGCTTTTCCTCCCACTGCTCGCCGGAGAAGCTGTCCGAATTCTGCGACCTGTACGACTGGGACATCGCCCAGATCCAGCTGAACTACTTCGACTGGGACTATCAGAACGCCAGGCGCCAGTATGAGATCCTCACCGAGCACGGCATCCCCGTGGTGGTGATGGAGCCCTGCCGCGGCGGCCGTCTGGTCACCCTGTGCGACGAGAGCCTGGCCTTCCTGAAGGCCGCGGCGCCCGACCGCAGTTCCGCCAGCTGGTGCTTCCGCTGGCTGCAGGGCCTGCCCAACGTGCAGGTGGTGCTGTCCGGCATGACGGAGATGGATCAGGTGGTGGACAACGTGGCCTCCTTTGAAACGCCCCAGCCGCTGTCCGAGGAGGAGACGGCCGCCCTGAACAAGGCCATCGACGCCTTCCGCAGCAAGTTCACCGTGCCCTGCACCGGGTGCCGCTACTGCAGCGGCTGCCCCAAGGGGCTGGAGATCCCGGCCATCCTCTCGGCGTATAACGACGTGTGCCTGACGGACAACGCCTTCATGCAGGGTTCCTCCGTCCGGAAGCTTCTGGCCGGCGGCAGCGAGTACGACCCGGCCGAGTGCGTGGGCTGCGGCGCCTGCTACAGCGCCTGCCCCCAGGGCATCGATACGCCCGCCATCATGCAGAAGTTCCTGGAGATCATCGATAAGATCCCGGCGCAGTTCAAATAAGATCCCGGCATCACAATACGCCCGCCGTGCGGGCTTCGGAGGTAAACGATTATGAAAATGAAAGCCGCAGTCGTCTGGGAAAAGGACGGCGATTTCAAGCTGCAGGACGTGGAGCTGGCCGATCCGAAGGCCACGGAGGTGCTTGTCCGCGTCGTAGGCGCCGGCGTGTGCCACACGGACGCCACCGCGCGCGACCAGACCATCCCCATCCAGCTGCCCGGCATCTTCGGACACGAGGGCGCCGGCATCGTGGAAAAGGTCGGCGACGCCGTCCGGGACGTGAAGGTCGGCGACCGCGTGGTCCTCACCTTCTACACCTGCGGGCACTGCCCCACCTGCCGTTCCGGCCGGCCCACCGGATGCGATAATTACGGGCCCGTGAACTTCAGCGGCAGACACAGTGACTTTACGCACCGCCACAGCGTGGACGGACAGGAGATCTCCTCCTTCTTCGCCCAGAGCTCCTTCGCGGAGTACGCCGTGGTGGATGAGAACGCCTGCGTCGTCATCAAAGACGAGGACGTGGACATCGGTCTGCTCGGCCCCCTCGGCTGCGGCCTCATGACCGGTGCCGGCGCGGTGGCCAACTGCATGAAGCCCACCGTGGGCAGTTCCATCGTCGTGTTCGGCTGCGGCGGCGTCGGCCTTGCCGCCGTGATGATGGCAAAGGTCGTCGGCTGCAGCACCATCATCGGCGTGGACGCCGTGCCCAGCCGTCTGGAGATGGCAAAGGAGCTGGGCTGCACCCATGTGATCAACGGCAAAGAGGTCGAGGATATCGCCGGCAGGATCAGAGAGATCACCGGCGGCGGTGCGGACTACAGCCTGGATACCTCCGCCGCCATCCCGCTGATGACGGCCGCCATCAACTGTCTGCGCGTCTACGGCACCGCGGTCGTGGTGGGCACCAGCGGCGACAAGGTCGTTCCCGTGGTGATGCAGGACATGATCATGGGCAAGGGCCGCACCCTGAAGGGCTGCATCGAAGGCGACGCCGATCCGAAGACCTTCATCCCCACGCTGGTCAGCCTGTACAAGCAGGGCCGCTTCCCCTTCGACAAGCTCATCGTCGAATATCCCTTCGAGCAGATCAACCAGGCGTTCGAGGATTCCAAGAGCGGCAAGACGATCAAGCCCGTGCTGCGCATGGCGAAGGCGTGAACGGGAACGGCTGAAAATTAGGCTTGACCAACCGTTTTTCCCCATGATTAAATGGGCCATACTCATTGCACTGCACGGAAACTACAGTACAAGCTGAGCAGGCGGCGGGGCGCGCCCCGCGTGGCCGGGCCTTATGGCAGCAGGTTCATGCACCTGCGGGACAGGGTTCTGTTCCGCAGGTGCTTTTTACTCTTCAGGAGGTCCTGCCCCATGAACAAAACGGATACCGCCGTAGCCGTCCGCGTTTCCCGCAACACGCTGTTCGGGAACCTCGGCCTTTCCGCCGGCAAGCTGATCGTCGGTCTGCTGGCCCATTCCGGCGCCCTCGTCTCCGATGCCGTCCACTCCCTCTCCGACGTGCTGGCCGCCGTCATCGTCATCTTCAGCGTCCGGCTGGCCGGAAAGAAGGCGGACCGGGAGCATCCCTACGGCCACGAGCGGCTGGAGTGCGTATGCGGCGTCATTCTTTCCGTCATTCTGCTGATCACGGGTCTGCTGATCGGGTACCGGGCCATCGAAACCATCCGGGCCGGCGGCTCCGCCGAGGCCCCCGGTCTGGCGGCCCTCATCGCCGCGGTCGTGTCCATCGTCGTCAAGGAACTGATGTATCATTACACCGCCGGCGCCGCGAAAAGGATCCGGTCCACCGCTCTGAAGGCGGAGGCCTGGCACCACCGGAGCGACGCGCTGTCCTCCGTGGGCAGCTTCGCCGGCATCCTCGGCGCGCGTCTCGGCCTGCCCTGGGCCGACGCCGCCGCCAGCCTGATCATCTGCCTGTTCATCGTGAAGGTGTCCGTGGACATATTCCGCGAATCCATCACCGGCGTGCTGGACACTGCCTGCGACGAGCCCACCCAGACCCGGATGCGCGAGGTGATCCTCGCCCAGCCCGGCGTGATGGGCGTGGACCTGCTGAACACCCGGCTGTTCGGCAACCGCATGTTCGTGGACGTGGAGATCAGCGCGGACGGCTCCCAGTCGCTGACCAGCGCGCACCGCATCGCCGAAAACGTGCACGACGCCATCGAGGCCAATTTCGGCACGGTAAAGCACTGCATGGTGCATGTGAACCCCCGCGATCCGGAGGAGGGAGGAGAAAAACAGGACTCTCCGGAGAACTCCGACTGAGGCAGGGTATCCGTTCTCTCATTATCCCGTCATTCATTATTCTTTTTTCAATATTCATTAAAAAACAGACTGCCGCTTCGAACACTTCGTCGATCCAGGCTGAAAGCTCGTCCTCCGTCACGTCCCCGGGGAATCGTCTCCCCTCCAGCCAGTTTCCTGACCCGGCCTGTGCGGCCAGCGTGTCGTCGCTCTCGCCTATGTCGCTGGACCCGGACGTGCAGAACGGGATGACCGTGATCCCCGCGAAATCGTGGCTCTCCACGAAAGTGCTCAGGATGCGCGGGGCCTGCGCCCACCAGATGGAATAGCCCAGGTAGACGACGGCGTATCCGTCCAGTGAGATGTCCTCCGCGATCTCCGGACGCGCGTCCGGATCGTTCTGCTCCTTCGTCGTGCGGCTCTCCTTATCGCTGTACTGCAGATCCGCGGTCGTGTACGGCTGCGCCGGAACGATCTGACGCAGGTCCGCGCCGGTGAGCGCGGCGATCTTCTCCGCCACGCCTTTCGTGTTCCCCGTAGCGGAGAAAACGACGACGAGCACGTCCGTACCGGTCTCCGCCGGCGCTTCCCCGGCGTCGGCCGGGCTGTCCGGCGTTTCCTCGGGCGCTGCGGCCTCCTCCGCGGGCTGCGGCGGCTCCGGCTGCCGGCCCGCTCCGCAGCCGCAGAGGGCCAATACCAGCACAACGGCAAGGGCTGCCGCCAGTATTTTATTGACCATGGGCCTCATCTCTGCTCCTTACCCGATTTAATCTATTTAGAAAGTTGGCCAAGTTCTATGACTCTATTATAGAGGGTACTTGCCAAAGCATAGGACGGACAGAGTATAGCTTATCACTTGTTCATTATCTGACAACAACAATCTTTTCTTGTCCCAACATTGTAATAGTCACTTTAATCGGTGCTTCATTTGATTGTGCCTCTGCTGGAATGGGTACTGCAACATGGAATGTAGCATAGTCTAGAGCAACCAATTCATCCCAATCATATACTTGGCTAATATCTCTGCCTTTTGAGTAAAACAAATCGTATTTAGTATAGTTATATGTTTTGTTATAGATTACTTGAACTTTGTTTACCACATTTTGTAGGTTCGCACTATAAGAACTATTATTCTTCAATGTGAAAAGAATATCCACATATACTTGGTTGTCATCACAATGATAATAAACATACCCTCCCGCAATATTGTCCGGCAATAGTTTACTCGTTAACTCTACGCCTTTATAAGTAGCTTCCCATGTATTATTTGCAATCACATCACCAGATAAAAGCGTCATTGCTTTCTCAGCTTCTTCTTTCTTTAATGAAGCCAATTCTTTTTTTGCTTTTTCAAGTGTTTCATAATTTTTTACTAATTCCTTATCTTTATTAAGTACATGTTTATATGCATCTTCTGCTTCTGCAATTACAGCTTCACTTTCTAACGTCACTGAACCAATCTTATTGATTGATGTAATTGCATTATTTACTGATATTTCCGTAAACCTTTTATCCGCATCTGCAAGAATGGAACTGTTTGTTACCATTGCTTTCTGTTCTTCTGACAACTCATTGTATATGCGTGTAGCATTACTAATCTGGCTAATGGATTCTATAGTAACAGTTCCTATGTCATCTATTGCGGCAATGCATTCATCAACAGCTAATCGTTTAAATGATTCTTCTGCTGCAATTAATACATCATAATTAGTAATTAATGTCTTCTGATCTTCGTTCAAAGACTCATAGTTCTTTCTAGCTGTAGTTATAGCCTTCTCTGAAAAAGCATCAACTTTACCAATTCCTTCTATAGTTTTCGACACTGTTTCAGCTTTTAAGCGATTAAGTTCTATGATATCGTCTTCAAGTACTTTATAATTGCTTACTTTTCTTTTACAGAGATCATCTAACTGGTCATATGCTTGCTGGGCTTCACGTATAAGCCTCTCATCTGAAACAGTTACTGACCCTATTTTTTCTATTTTAGCAGTTACACTAGAAACCTGTTTTTGTTCCTCAGGAGTCAGCCTATTGTTTAAAACCATTACGAGAACAACTACTAAAGCCGCAAGAACAACTAGAACAGTTGCTAACAACGCTACCAACTTTTTCTTTTTATTCATGGGGTTAATGGCTCCAGATACATCTCCTTCTATGATCATTGAAATATCATCCGTGTCCGTTGTCTCTTTTTTTATTGCTTCATTACTTTTACCTAAATCCTGATTCTCCCTTGTCATTTTAATAATAGGATAGCCGCAATTAGGGCATGCTTCTGCCATTGTTGATACTTGTTTCCCACATTCTGGACAAGAAATGAGTGCCATAACAAGACTCCCTCAAACAGTTTATAAAGACTTATATCAGTTTGTTCTATATTATACCATCATCTATTTTGGTATTCAACAAAACTGTTCGCTTGTCCCGCTCAAGACTGTAGGTTTGTCAAACATCATTTACAGTTAGGAAAAGAAAAAAGGACGTCTTTGGGAGAGCGCCAATTCAAAGGCCTCATTGGGAACTTGTTGTACTTGTATTGCCAGTCAAGGAGCTGCTTCTTGTAGTCATTAAACGA
>JAFWRM010000026.1 GCA_017519975.1 Oscillospiraceae bacterium
GGGTTTGAGTTAGAGTATTCATAGCGAATGGGATGCCTGCCTTTCGGTTTAGTGTCAGCAACTCAACCTTAACATGGCACACTTCCATTCGCTATTCTTTTTTTTCGAGTTAACTGTTAACTATGATTGTAGAACCTACACCGCGTCTCCGCTGTGCAATGCTTTGACGGTTGAATCGCCAGATGTTGTCTGCTATAATAAAGTGTCATTGTGTACGCTTTTCAAGGGGGAGTGATCTTCTTGCATAAGAGAACCCTGCCGAAGGCTCTGCAGCCCAGCATGCGTCTTTATTTCTTTGTGCTGATCCTGTTTGCCACCTTTGCTTTCATTTTCCGCGGGCACTGGATCCTGATGGTGATCTGCGAAGCCAGCATCATCATACTGCTTCTCATTTTCACCGTCATCTCCGACCGCAAGCGCAAGCGTGAACTGGTCAGCTACATTGAAAACATCACCGACAGCGTCGGGACCGCCGCGCGGGACAACATGGTGAATTTCCCCGTTCCGACAGTGATCTACAACATCTCCACGGACCGCATCCTCTGGTCCAATTCCCGGTTCTCGGATCTTTCCGGTGAACGCGAACACCTGTTTGAGATCAACCTTTCCGACGTGATCCCCGACTATGACGGGACCTGGCTGAGCGAGGGAAACCGCGAGAGTCCCCGGCTGACAACTCACGGAGACCGGAAATACAAGGTTTTCGGGAGCATCATACGCAGCGAACGCACCAATGCGGACAGAGATTTTCTGGCCGTGACCTACTGGGTCGACGTTACGGAATTTGCCGACACCTACGAAGAATACACAAACTCGCGCCCGGTGGCCGCGCAGATCCTTCTGGACAATTACGATGAACTGCTGAAAGGCCTTCCGGAAAAGGACAAGTCCTCTCTGCTGTCCGCCATCGACGACAGGATCACCGCCTGGGCTTCCGGCTGCGGCGGGTTCCTTACGAAATCGGACCGCGACCGGTATCTGTTCATTTTTGAAGACCGCTTTCTGCCCGGCTTTGAGGAAGCCAGATTCTCCGTTCTGGATTCCGTCCGCGAGCTGACAGGCTCCGGCGGCGTCCGCGCCACCCTGAGCATAGGGCTGGGCAAGGGCGGCGATAGCTTTGATGAGATCTTCCGTTTTGCCTCGCTGAGTCTGGAAATGGCTCTCAGCCGTGGCGGCGACCAGGTCGTAATGAAGGATGCGCTGAACTTTACGTTCTACGACAGTCATTCCGAAGAACAGGACAGCGCCTCCACCGTCCGCTCTCGAGTCATGTCCGGTGCTTTCGCGGAACTTGTCAAGGACTCCAGCATGGTCCTCGTCATGGGTCATAAGCTGGCGGATCTGGATGCCGTCGGCGCCGCGGCCGGCGTGTGCTGCGTTGCCCGCAAGCAGAACGTCCCCTGTCACATTGTAGTAAACAGGGAGGCGACGCTCGCTTCCCAGCTGCTGGAAAAGCTGGAAACTCTGCCGGAATACGAGGGCGTTTTCATCTCCGCCCAGCAGGCCATACTGATGGCAGACAGCGGAACGCTGCTGACGGTGGTGGATACCAACCGCCCGTCTCAGGTGGAAAGCGAGTCCCTGCTCATATCCTGCAATCGCGTCGCCGTGATCGATCATCACCGAAGAGCCGCGGACTATATCGAAAAGCCAGACTTCAGCTTCCACGAGCCCGGCGCCAGTTCTGCCTGCGAGCTGCTGTGCCAGCTGCTGCAGTACACCGCGGAACCGGCCGACATCCTTCCCGCGGAAGCCGACGCCATGCTCTCCGGCATCGTACTGGATACGAAGAGCTTTACCATCCGGACCCGCAGCCGGACGTTCGACGCCGCCGCATTCCTGGAACGGTGCGGCGCAAACACCGCCTCCGTCAAACGGCTGCTCCAGTCGGACATGGACGACGCGAAGCTGCGGTACTCCATCATCAGCGGGGCAAGGGATTACGGCAGCGGCATCGCTCTCGCGGTGTCGGATATCCCCGCCGACCGCGTTGTGATCGCCAAAGCGGCGGATGAACTTCTCAACATTTCCGGCATCACAACGAGCTTCGTTCTCTCCCCCGTCGACGGGGGCGTAGCGATCTCAGGACGCGGCATCGGAGACGTGGACGTGCAGCAGATCCTGGAAGCTCTCGGAGGAGGCGGGAACCGCTCTACCGCCGGCGTTCAGCTCTCAGGCACGACCCCGGAAGAAGCGTGCAGCCGCCTCACCGAAGCTGTCGACGCCTACCTGGCCCGCAACAGCATCGCCCGGACCCCCTGAGCCGTCCGGCAAATCATTGAAAACAACATGTATCTTCAGGAGGAATTCTCATGAAAGTCATTCTTCAGCAGGATGTGAAAGGAAAGGGAAAGAAGGGGCAGACCATCGAGGTCTCCGACGGGTACGCACGCAATTTTCTTCTCCCCAGAAAGCTTGCTCTGGAGGCCACTCCGGACAATCTGAACGCCTACAGCATCAAGGAAAAAGCGCGTCTGGCGCAGATCGAGCGTGAAAAAGATCAGGCCCGCGACCTCGGCCGGCAACTGGAGGGAACAACGGTCCGCATCTCCGCTAAATCCGGAGGCGCGGGAAAGCTTTTCGGTGCCGTGACGAGCAAGGAGATCGCCGACGCTCTTGCGCAGCAGTGCGGCGTCACCGTGGAAAAGAACAAGATCGTTCAGAACGAGCCCATCAAGACCTTCGGATCCTTCCCTGTGAAGGTCAGGCTAGGCTATGAAGTCAGCGCCACCATCACCGTAGTCGTCTCAGAGGCTTGACGCTCCCACGGACACTCTCGGTTCAATGAGCCCCAGGGGCAGGAAAGGAGCACATTCCCATGGCAGCAGACGAATTGCTGGGCCGTCAGATGCCTCATGATCTGGAGGCGGAGCAGGCCGTGATCGGCAGCATGCTGATCGACCCCCGCTGCATCGGAGACGTATGCGGGGCGGTCAAGGCTGACGATTTCTTTTCGGACGTGAACCGCGCCGTATTTGAGACCATTTACTCCATGTTCAGCTATTCCCAGACCATAGACCTGGTTACCGTTCTTGCCCGGATGCGTGAAAGCGGAACAGCGGACGACAGACTGGGCGAATATCTGATCGAGCTGATGAACCTGACGCCCACCTCTACCAACGTCATGGAATACGCCGCCATCGTCCGCGACAAGGCGCTGCTCCGCGGCATCGCCACCGCCGGCAGTGAGATCAACACCATGGCCATGGAAGGGTTCGGCTCGGCGGGCGACATTCTGGACTCGTCGGAGCAGAAAATCTATGCGCTTCGTCAGGGCCGCAACACCACGGGGCTTCTTCCCGTATCTCAGGTTCTTGTCAGCGTATACGAGCAGCTCACCGCGGCTTCCAAGAGCGGCAGCAGCATCCCCGGTCTCACCACCGGACTGCAGGATCTGGACAACGCGATCATGGGATTGAACAATTCCGATCTTATCCTGATCGCCTCACGACCGGGCATGGGAAAAACGAGCATGGCTCTGAACATCGCACTTGCCGTGGCCAAGACCTCCGGGAAATCCGTAGCCATGTTCTCCCTGGAAATGTCGCGCGAGCAGCTGGCTCTGCGGCTGCTCAGCTCCGAATCCTTCATTCACAACAAAAAGCTCCAGTCCGGCATGCTGAATGCGGAAGAATGGAAGAAACTTGCCCGTGCGGCGGCATCGATCAGCGGTCTGAAGCTTTTCATCAATGACAATCCGACGCTGACGGTCGCCGACATGAACGCCCAATGCCGGAGAGTGAGCGATCTGGGACTGGTCGTCATCGATTACCTGCAGCTGATGCAGAGCGCTACCGGCAGCAGCCGATATGCCTCCGAAAGCAGGACGCAGGTCGTATCCGACATCAGCCGCATGCTGAAAATCATGGCCAAGGAGCTGAACGTGCCGGTCGTCTGCCTTTCCCAGCTGTCCCGAGCAAATGAGGCGCGGCAGAACAAGCGGCCCATGCTCAGCGACCTGAGAGAATCCGGCGCCATTGAACAGGACGCGGACATCGTGCTGGCGCTGTACAGGGAAGACTATTACAACAAGAATTCCGAAGTCGGAAATCTGGCTGAATGTATCGTTCTGAAAAACCGCAGAGGAGAGACCGGGACGGTCGAACTGGGGTGGGTGCCCGAATACACGACCTTCTCCTCCATCGACCACCACCATCAGGAAGACGGCACGGTGTGATGAAAAAGGGCGTGATTTCCTTCCTGCGGCAGCAGGGCCTTCTTCCTTCCGCCGGATCCACGGCGCTGGCGGCCGTTTCCGGCGGAGCGGACAGCATGTGCCTGCTGGATGTGCTTCATGAGATCGCCCTGGAATGCGGCTGGACGATCTGCGCCGCCCATTTCAACCACGGGCTGCGCGGAGAGGAAGCTGACCGGGATGAGGCTTTCGTCAGAAGCTTCTGCCTGACCTCCGGCATTCCCTTCTATTCCGACAGGGGAGATGTTTCCCGCTGGGCTTTCGACCATCACATGGGGGTGGAAGCGGCCGCCCGTGAACTCCGATACCGGTTCCTCGAAACGGTCAGAGCGCAGACAGGCGCCGTTTTCATCGCTACGGCGCATAACGCCGACGACAACGCCGAAACGATCCTGATGCATCTGGTCCGCGGGGCGGGGACCGCCGGTCTGTGCGGCATACAGCCGCGACTGGGCCATGTGATCCGCCCGCTTCTTTTCGCATCCCGCTCTGAAATAGAAGAACACAACGTTGCCCGGGGTATTGCCTGGGTCGAGGACAGTTCCAACGGGGACGACGCCCTCACCCGCAACCGGCTTCGCCATCAGGTGCTCCCCATCCTGCGGGAGATCAACCCGGAGTTCTCCGAGGCCTGCCGCAGGCTGGCCCGGCTGGCCTCCCGGGATGAACAGGCCCTTTCCTCTCTGGCCGAAAGGGCTGTCGCGCCACACGCCGATGCCGAAAGGATCCCCCTCGCGGAGGTGCTCTCTCTCCCCGAAGCCGTTGCTCTGCGCGTCATTCGAAAAATGTACGGTCAGCCTCTGTCCTGCGAACATGCCGAGTCGGTCCTCCGGCTCTGCCGTTCCGGTTCGGGAAAACTGTCTCTCCCCGGAGGCCAGGTGCACATAGAATGCTCGGATCTCGTGTTCAGAGAGGCGCAGTCCCCCGTTCTATCGGAAAAGGAGCTTCTGCCGGGACAGACGATCTCGCTTCCGGAGGCCGGACTGCAGATCCTCCTGACCAGCGGTGTCTGGGACGGCAGTGTTAACAAATCGTTTACTGAATATCTATTCAAAACGGATGCCGTGTGTGGTAGAATCACCGTCGGATCGCGCCGTCCCGGAGACCGTTACACTCTTCGGACCCGGCGCTGTACCAAATCACTGAAAAAACTGCTGAACGAGGCCGCCGTCCCTCCATGGCGGCGTGACGCCGTTCCTGTCTTTTCGGATGAAGCCGGGATCCTTGCCGTGTATCCCTTCGGTCCCTGCCTCCGCGGGCAGCCGACACCTGGGGACACCGTATTCAGAATACTCATCAGGGAGCTTGAACAATGATGAAAGATGATATCGCCCATGTCCTTTACAGTCAGGAAACTCTTCAAAACAAAGTGAAGGAGCTTGGCGCGCGGATCACTGAGGAATACAGCGGAAGAACGCCGTTCCTCATCGGAGTCCTGAAGGGCTGCTTTGTTTTCATGGCCGATCTGTGCCGCTGCATCGATCTTCCGTGTGACATCGATTTCATGGCCGTTTCCAGTTATGGCAGCGGTACCAGCACTACCGGCGCCGTTTCCATCACCAAGGACCTGTCCCGGGATATTGAGGGGCGGGATGTTCTGATCGTCGAAGACATTCTGGACAGCGGCGTCACTCTCTCTTATCTGAAAAGCTATCTGAACAACCGCCGGCCGGCCTCCATAAAGATCTGCACGCTGCTGGATAAACCCGCCCGCAGACGTGCGGATATCGCCGCCGACTTTGTCGGATTCGTGTGCCCGGACAGCTTCGTTGTCGGGTACGGTCTGGACTACGCCGAAAAATACCGCAATCTTCCCTATATCGGCGTACTCAAACCTGAGATCTACGAGTGACTCCTGCAGCTTTCGCTGCCTTTCACATCAACCGGAAGGAAGGAATCTCCTTACATGAAAAAACGCAAGTTCTCACCCCGTGACATCGGCTATTACGTCCTGATCCTGGTCATCGTCGTTGCCGTCATCGTCATGCTGACCTCTCCCTCGCCCAAAACGAGCACAAAGATCGAGGATTATTCCGAGGTCCGCCGTCTGTTCGATACCGGCGAGGTCACACGGTTCACCATAGAGGACAACACGTTGACCATGAAACTGGCCCACACCTATGGGGATACCGAAACGGATATCGTCACTCACGACCTGTACAGCGTTTCCATCTTCTACAATGACATGGCCGAGAAAATCGACGAGCTGATGACGACAAAGGAAGACTTCAGCTATAATTACATCCCCTCTGCGGAGATTCCCTGGTGGGTGAGCATGCTCCCCTATATCCTTGTCATGGGTGCTTTTCTGGTCCTTTGGATCGTCATGGCCAATCGTGCCGGAATGGGCGGGGACAAGGGCGTAGCCCGTTTTGGAAGGGCGCGCACCCGGCTGGGCAGTGAAGAGAAACACAAGGTTACTTTTGACGACGTGGCGGGAGCCGACGAGGAAAAGGAAGAACTCGCCGAGATCGTGGATTTTCTCCGGGATCCCCAGAAATACACCGCGCTTGGGGCTCGCATCCCCAAGGGCGTCCTTCTTGTAGGCCCTCCGGGCACCGGCAAGACGCTGATCGCCAAGGCCGTAGCCGGCGAAGCCAACACTCAGTTCCTCTCCATCTCCGGTTCCGATTTCGTGGAACTGTACGTGGGCGTCGGTGCCTCCCGTGTGCGCGATCTGTTTGACCAGGCCAAGAAGCTCGCCCCCGCCATCATCTTCATTGATGAGATCGACGCCGTCGGCCGTCAGCGTGGCGCCGGCCTCGGCGGCGGACACGATGAACGGGAACAGACCCTGAACCAGCTGCTGGTGGAAATGGACGGATTCAGCAACAACGAGGGCGTCATCGTCATGGCCGCTACCAACCGGGCGGACATTCTGGATAACGCGCTGCTGCGTCCCGGTCGTTTTGACCGCACCATCTACGTCGGCGTCCCGGACATCAAGGGTCGTGAGGCCATTCTGAAAGTGCACGCACGAAACAAGATGCTCGGCCAGGACGTGGATCTGAAGAGCATCGCCCGGGGAACGCCCGGATTCACCGGCGCCGATCTGGAAAACCTGCTGAATGAGGCCGCGCTGCTGGCCGCCCGCCGGAACAAGAGATTCATCACCATGGCGGAAATGGACGAAGCTGCTCTGAAGGTGATCGCCGGACCGGAGAAAAAATCCCGCGTCGTAAGCGAAAAGGAACGGAAGCTCACCGCCTACCATGAGGCGGGGCACGCCGTCGCCTCTTTCCATCTGGACCATGAGGCTCCCGTACATCAGATCACCATCATTCCCCGCGGGCAGACGGGCGGCATGACCATCTACCGTCCCACGGAGGATCAGTCCTTCAACAGCCGCGGACAGATGTTTGACCGTATCGTGACCAGTCTGGGCGGCCGGATAGCTGAAAAACTGTTCCTGGACGACATTTCCACCGGTGCCTCCAACGACATCCAGCAGGCGACGGCCATCGCCCGCAGCATGGTGACCCGATATGGCATGAGCGAACGTCTGGGGCCCATTTCCTATGACGACAGCAGCCAGAGCGTTTTCATAGGCAGGGATTTCGGCCACACCAAATCCTACTCCGAGGAAACGGCCGCCATGATCGATGAGGAAGTCCACGCCATCTTTGATCAGGCCGTGGCCAGATGTGAGGAGATCCTCACGGAACACCGGGATCTTCTGGTAACCGTGGCTGAATATCTGCTGGCCAACGAGACGATGAGCGGCGAGACCTTTGCCTATGTGTGCAGCCATGGCGGCCAGCTGCCTCCGGAAACGGAAACAACGCCGGACGCGTCCGTTCCCGCTGCGCCGGAAGGAGGTCAGCCCGCCGACGCTCCTGACGCAGGCGAGGAGAGCCTTCCTCTCAGCGGAGAAACCGGTGAAGTCCCTGACGATCCGGACGTTGACGCCCGCCCCGACGGGAACGATGGAGCAGATGCCCCATCGGAAGAGAAAAACTGACAGCACGGAAAGCTGGACGTGACCGTATCCTGTGGTCACGTCCAGCTTTTTCATCATCTCATGCAAAAACTGAACTGGACGCCTCTTGACTGCAGTGATATAGTACATTTAGAGAGCGATCACATACAGTGACTCAATATATTGTGTTTTTACAGGAGGCATTCATCATCATGATCCAGGTCAATGTGAAGGGCGGCGTCATGACGGACGCCGAGAAGGAAGCTTATATCCGTCGTGCAAGAGAACAGTATCCCGATAAGCGCATCTCTTCCATGGACATCTCGCTTGACGGTGAGTATGCGGACATCACCTACCACTGGGAGACTGTCCCGTTCGAACGCATCCGCCGCATCACCGGATATCTTGTGGGTACGCTGGACCGTTTCAACAACGGCAAGCGTGCGGAGGAAGCTGACCGCGTAAAGCACGGCATCGGCTGATCGTACACAAAAAAGACCCGCCCGGGGATCCCGGACGGGTCTTTTTTGTTCTTCGGCGTGCTTTATCCTTTATTTATGGTAGAGCTTCTTCGTCTGATAAACCGGCTCACAGGTCATGTTCACGCCGAGCTTCTTGAACACATTGATGTCCACGCTGCTGAGCATCACGGAAGCATGGGCCTCACAGTTGTGCAGTTCTCCCAGACGATCCATGGCTTTCTTTGCGTTCTCATCGGTAACGGCGGAAATGCACAGCGCTATCAGGATCTCATCCGTGTGAAGTCGGGGATTGTGGTTCCCCAGGCGACCGGTCTTCAGCTCCATGACCGGTTCGATCACCTCCGCCGGCAGCAGCTGGACGGCTTTGTCCAAACCGGCCAGAGCCTTCAGCGCATTGAGAAGCATGGCCGAACTTGCCCCCAGCAGTGAACTGGTCTTTCCGGTAACGATCCTCCCGTCGGGAAGTTCCAGTGCGGTGGCAGGCCCTCCTGTCTCGACCGCCTTTCCGTTGGCAGCGGCGATGACCGGCCGATCGGTCAGCTCGATCTCCGCCTGTTCCATCAACAGTTCGATCTTCTGTGCTTCTTCCGGGACGCCCTCTCCCCGTGCGACCTTGCAGCGTGCCTCGTAATACCTGCGGATGATCTCGTTGCGGGACGCTTCATGTACGGCGTCCCAGTCGATGATGCAGTTGCCCGCCATATTTACTCCCATATCTGTCGGAGACTTGTAGGGGCATTCTCCCAGCATCCGTTCCAGACAGGTCCGGACGACCGGGAAGACCTCCACATCACGATTGTAGTTGACCGTGGTCACTCCGTATGCTTCCAGATGAAACGGATCGATCATGTTCACGTCGTTAAGGTCTGCTGTCGCCGCCTCATAGGCAACGTTCACGGGATCTTTCAGCGGCAGGTTCCAGATGGGAAATGTTTCGAACTTTGCGTATCCGGCACGGACACCGCGCTTCTGCTCATGGTAAAGCTGACTCAGGCACGTGGCCATCTTTCCGCTGCCCGGGCCGGGCGCCGTCACTACGACCAGCTCCCGTGTGGTCTCAATGTAGTCGTTTTTCCCGTATCCTTCGTCGGAGACCACCAGTTTCAGATTGTACGGATATCCGGCGATGGGGTAGTGGCGATAGACTTTCACTCCAAGGGCGTCCAGCTTCCTGGCAAACGCCTCGGCACCGGCCTGACCCGTATAGCAGGTCAGAACCACGCTCCCGACATACAGCCCGAATCCGCGGAACGCGTCGATGAGCCGCAGCACGTCCAGATCGTAGGTAATGCCGATATCCCCGCGGACCTTGTTTTTCTCTATGTCGGAGGCATTGATGGCGATCACAATCTCTGCCTGATCCTTCAGGCGGGAAAGCATGCGGATCTTGCTGTCCGGCGCAAAACCGGGAAGAACGCGGGACGCGTGATAGTCGTCGAAAAGCTTCCCCCCGAACTCCAGATACAGCTTGCCTCCGAACTGTCGGATCCGCTCTGCGATATGCTCCGACTGCATGTTCAGGTATTTTTCATTGTCAAAGCCGATCTTAAACATCTCTCTCCCCCCGAAAACAAAAAAAGCGCGGACAGCCGATCCCTATCCGCTTTTTGACTTTATCATACCCTTCGCCAAAATGCAAGACGGTTTCCCTCTTCCCGGAAAGGAAATCCGAAGACGCAGAACGATATTTTATAGTTGCCAAGCATCCGCTTTCTGTTGTATATTAAAATGTGTTTTTGTCTGCGGCTGGGCAGATCCGGCCCGGCCGCAATGCACAATTGATCAAGAGGAGGAACACCCATGCCGCAGTTCAAGAAGGTACTGATCGCCAATCGCGGTGAGATCGCCATGCGTATCTTCCGCGCCTGCCACGATCTGAAGATCAAGACCGTGGCCATATACTCCAAGGAAGATCTGTACAGCAGTTTCCGTACCGCCGCTGACGAATCCTACCTGATCGGAGAGAATGAGACGCCGCTCGGCGCCTATCTGAACATTCCCCGCATCATGCAGATCGCCAGACAGCACAACGTGGACGCCATTCATCCCGGATACGGTTTCCTGAGTGAGAACGGGGATTTCGCCCGTGCCTGCGAAGCTGCCGGCATCAAGTTCATCGGCCCCACCTCCTCCGTTCTCGACATGATGGGCGACAAGCTCTCCGCCAAGCAGCTGGCGAAGGAATGCGGCGTGCCGACGATCCCCGGCACCACCGAGCCCCTTCAGAGCAAGGAACAGGCTCAGCGTCTGGCCTTTGAGTTCGGGTTTCCCGTTATCCTGAAGGCCGCGGCCGGCGGCGGAGGCAGAGGCATGCGCCGCTGTGACACGGTGGAAGAAGTCGGCATCAATTATGACCTTGTCAAGGCCGAAGCCAAAAAGTCCTTCGGCAATGACGATATCTTCATGGAAAAGTTCCTGGTGGAACCCAAGCATATCGAGGTCCAGGTCCTGGGCGATGAGCACGGCAACCTGGTGCATCTGTATGAGCGTGACTGTTCTCTGCAGCGCCGCTACCAGAAGGTCGTGGAATTTGCACCCGCCTGGTCGGTGCCGGAATCCGTCCGCGCCGCGCTTCATGCGGACGCCGTGAAGATCGCAAAGCACGTCGGATACATCAATGCCGGCACGCTGGAATTCCTGGTGGACGGGAACGGCGGACATTATTTCATCGAAATGAACCCTCGCATCCAGGTGGAGCACACCGTGACCGAGCAGGTGACGGGCATCGACCTGGTCCAGGCACAGATCCTGATCGCCGAGGGATATCCTCTCAGCGATCCTCAGATCGGCATCGACAACCAGGATGAGATCCGGGTCAACGGCTACGCGATCCAGTGCCGCGTGACCACGGAAGATCCAACCAACAACTTCGCCCCCGACACCGGCAAGATCACCGCCTGGCGATCCTCCGGCGGATTCGGCATCCGTCTGGACGGCGGCAACGCCTATACCGGCGCGGTCATTTCCCCCTATTATGACTCTCTGCTCGTGAAGATCACTGCCTCCGGCCGCAACTTCAATTCCACGTGCGACAAGGCCGCCCGTGCTCTGAATGAAGTACACGTACGCGGCGTGAAGACCAACATATCCTTCGTTACAAACATTCTGAACAACCCCGTATTCCGCGAGGGCCGGTGCCATACCAAGTTCATCGATGAAACTCCCGAGCTGTTTGACATCAACTATGGTCTGGACCGGGCGACCAAGGTGCTGAAATACATCGCCAACATCGTCGTCAGGGAGCGCGAAGGTCACAAATTCTACGAAAAACCCCGTTTCCCGCCCGTCACGGGACAGCGGCCGGAAGGTCTGAAGCCGATGCTGGACCGGGAAGGTCCCGAAGCGGTCTCCCGGTGGGTCCTGGATCAGAAGAAGCTTCTGATCACCGATACCACCACCCGCGACGCCCATCAGTCCCTGCTCTCCACCCGTCTGCGTACGCGCGACATCATCAAAGGCATGGACGGCATCAGCGAGATCCTGGGTGACGCTTTCTCATTCGAGTGCTGGGGCGGCGCTACTTTCGACGTTGCTTACCGGTTCCTGCGGGAGTCTCCCTGGGAACGGCTGGACCTGATCCGCCAGAAGGCACCCAACGTACTGCTGCAGATGCTGCTGCGCGGCGCCAACGCCGTCGGTTATACCAACTATCCGGACAACGTTATCCGGGAATTTGTTAAAGAATCCGCAAAATCCGGCATTGACGTTTTCCGCATCTTTGACTCTCTGAACTGGATCCCCGGCATGGAAATCGCCATGGACGAGGTCCTGAAGCAGGGCAAGATCTGTGAGGCCTCCATCTGCTATACCGGCGACATTCTGGATCCGAAGCGTGACAAATACACGCTGGAGTATTACGTCAACATGGCGAAGGAGCTGGAAAAGCGCGGTGCGCACATGCTGGCCATCAAAGACATGTCCGGCCTGCTGAAGCCCTACGCCGCCAAGAAGCTGGTCTCCGCACTGAAGCAGGAGATCGGCATCCCGGTCCATCTGCACACGCACGACACCACCGGCAACCAGGTAGCCGCGCTGCTGCTGGCAGCTGAGGCCGGTGTGGACATCGTAGACTGCGCCATCTCTTCCATGGCCGGCCTGACCAGTCAGCCGTCGCTGAACGCCATCGTCTCGGCGCTGCAGGGCACGGAACGCGACACGGGGCTGGATCCGGAAAAGCTGCAGTTCCTGACCGATTACTGGGAGGATATCCGCAAACGGTACGACAGCTTCGACAACGGTCTGAAATATTCCACTACCGACATTTACCGATATGAGATCCCCGGCGGTCAGTATACGAACCTGAAGCCTCAGGTCGAGTCTCTGGGCCTGGGTACCCGCTTTGCTGAGGTCAAGGAGAACTATCGCAAGGTCAACGAAATGCTGGGTGACATCGTCAAAGTCACTCCGTCCTCCAAAATGGTGGGAGATCTGGCCATCTTCATGACGCAGAACGGCCTGACCCCGGAAAACATCGTGGAAAAGGGCGCCTCGCTGAGCTTCCCGGATTCGTCCATCAGCTTTTTCTCCGGCATGATGGGACAGCCTGCCTGGGGCTTCCCCGAAGATCTCAAGAAGGTCGTCCTGAAGGATAAGTACGACGAAGCGATCAGCGTACGGCCCGGCTCTCTGCTTCCGCCCGTCGACTTCGACGCCATCCGGGAGGAGATGAAGGAGTTTACGGAAGATCCCTCCTGGCGTGACATTCTGGGCTACGTCATGTATCCGCAGGTCGTGAAGGACTACATGAAGCAGCAGAAGGAATACGGCTACATCATGCTGCTGGGCAGCCATGTCTTCTTCCACGGGCTTGCCGTCGGCGAGACCAACATCGTTGAGATCGCCGACGGAAAGACGCTGGTCATCAAATACCTCGGTCTGGGCGATGTGGACAAGGACGGCATGCGCACCGTCAGCTTCGAGCTCAACGGCGTTCGCCGCGATGTGACCGTTCCCGACGAAGAGGCTCAGAAAACCATCGTCAAGGTCCCGATGGCCGACGAAGACGACCCGAAGCAGATCGGCGCCTCCATCCCAGGTGCGGTCAGCAAGATCTCCGTTAAAAAAGGAGATAAGGTGACCAAGGGCCAGACCCTGATCACCGTGGAAGCCATGAAGATGGAAACTGCCGTCACCTCTCCCGAAGACGGGGTCATCAAGGAGATCCACGTAGACGAAGGCTCCGCTGTCAAGGGCGGGCAGCTTCTGATCACCCTTGCCTGACCCGCAGAACGATAACCCGTCCGTCACCGGAAGGCAGAAGCCTTCCGGTGACTTCTCCCTCAGGAGGCTCCCCAATGATAACGGCTGAAGAACTGGACAGGATCCGGATCCGGCTGGCCGGACAGGTCGCCGGCCGCGAACTTTACGTATACGATTCCGTAACGTCCACCAGTGACGTTCTCCGGGACAAGATGATGGAAGGCGCGCCAGGCGGCACAGTTGTGGCTGCGTTTACCCAGACGGCCGGCCGCGGCCGCAAGGGCCGGCGATTCCAGTCTCTGAAGGGCAAGGGCCTGTACTTTTCCCTGCTCCTTCGCCCGCGTTGCCGGCCGGAGGAACTGAGCGCGATCACGCCCCGCACGGCGGTCGCCGTATGCGAAGCTGTGGAATGGTGCACGGACATCCGGCCTGCCATAAAGTGGCCCAATGACATCGTCTGCGACGGCAGAAAGCTCTGCGGCATCCTGACCGAAGCCATGCCGGACCCTTCCGACGGTTCTGTCTGCATCATCGTCGGCATCGGCATCAATCTGTATCAGACGGACGAGGATTTCGGGCCGGAGCTGTCCAGGGTCGCTGTCTCTCTGGCGTCGCTCTCCCCGAGGATCCTTCCCCGTGAGAGCACCATGCTGGAGACCGTCCTCCGCTGCCTCGATCCTCTGGCAGCGGAGTTTCCCGCCGGTCACGCCCGCGCGCTGGAACTGTACCGCAGCCGCTGCCTGAACCCGGGTCGGGACATAAGGATAATCTCCGGAACGGAGAGCCGGCCGGCCAGATGCCTCGGTGTAAACGATGATTTCTCCCTCCAGGTACAGTACAACGACGGGTCCATATGCTCCGTAAGCTCCGGCGAGGTCTCCGTCCGCGGGATCTACGGCTACACCTGACCCTGCCCGACCGTCTTCGGGCTCCGGTGTGAACGCGGCGGACGGCGCCAGTTTTCATTTACATTTTAAAAAAGGAGCGATTCTTCCAATGAACACATTTGCCCCGGTAAAGGAAGGCAAGGTCCGCGAGATCTATGATATCGGCGACAGCCTCATCATGGTAGCCACGGACCGCATCAGCTGCTTTGACGTCGTTCTGCACAATACGGTAAAGAACAAGGGGGCTGTACTCACACAGATGAGCCGCTTCTGGTTCGATCTCACGAAGGACATCGTCCCGAACCACATGCTCTCCGTCGATCCCATGGATATGCCGGAGTTCTTCCGCCAGCCTGCCTTTGCCGGCAAATGCATGAAATGCCGGAAACTGACCATGCTGCCGGTAGAGTGCATCGTGCGGGGCTATCTTTCCGGCAGCGGGTGGACCTCCTACCGTGAGACGGGAGAAGTCGGCGGCATCCGCATCCCTTCAGATCTTCGGGAAAGCGAGAAGCTTCCCTCCCCCATCTACACTCCCAGCACAAAAGCTGAGATCGGTGATCACGACGAAAACATCAGCTTTGAGCAGAGCGTCCTCTATCTGGAAAAGCGCTTTCCGAGAAAGGGCATGGCGTATGCGGAGAAGCTGAGAGACACGTCCCTCGCCCTGTATGAAAAATGTGCCGCCTACGCTCTGGAGCGGGGCATCATCATCGCCGATACCAAATTCGAGTTCGGTCTGGACGATGAAGGGCAATTTATCCTGGGCGATGAGATGCTTACCCCGGATTCCAGCCGCTTCTGGCCCGCCGACGCGTACGAGCCCGGTCACAGTCAGCCGAGCTTTGACAAGCAGTTTGCCCGCGACTGGCTGAACACCCACGACCATGACTGGACGCTGCCCGATGACATTGTGAAAAAGACCATGGCCAAGTATCTTCAGGCGTATGAGATGCTCACGGGCGGGCCGCTGAAGTTCTGAATCCAATCAGCCCAAGAGGCTCCGGACAGATCGTCCGGAGCCTCTTGTCTTCATTCCACGCTTTTCAGAGCCTCGGCCATGTCGATGCGCTTCAGCTTCCTTCTCATGATAAGGTCCACCGTCACGGTGAACGCAAAAGTCAGTATCATCGCGAGCACATAGCTCAGTACGGTCACCTTCGTTTCAAAGCACACCATGTCCAGCCGGATCTGACTCATGACGAAAGCGTGCAGCAGCTTTCCCAGGGGGAGTCCGAGCAGGGCTCCCATCAGCGTCAGGACGAGATTCTCACGGAAAACGTACGCAGCAGTTTCCTTTTCCGAGAACCCCAGCACCTCGATGGTCGCGATCTCTCGTACGCGCTCGCTGATGTTGATGTTGCTCAGATTGAACAGGACCACAAAGGCGAGGGCGGCCGCGCAGCCGATCACCAGCGCAACGATGTAGTTCATGCTCCTGAGCATGTTGCCCACCATGGTCCTCAGATCCGCCATGACGGAAATGGACGCGACGCTCTTCTCTCCGGACAGTGAGGCCGCGATCGAGTGGACGTCTCCCTCCCCCGCGTCAGCGTAGGCGGCGTTGATCTTCACCGGTCGACCCATCAGTTCCTCATAGGTCGCGTCCGTCATGACCGCATAGTAATAAACATAATTGCGGAATACGGCCAGAACGGGAACTTCCGTCGTGTGGACGTCGTCCGTCTTCAGCCGGATCCTATCCCCTTCTGAAACGCCCAGCGCTTCGGCCAGATTGTCGCTGATGGCCACGCCTCCATCCTCCGGCCACGGCATCTCCATGCCTTTTTCCGTCAGGTGGATCAGTGCGGAGATCGCCGGATCCGAACAAGCGAGCACGTTCACCTGCTTTGCCCCTCCGGGTCCCTCCGCTTCCGTCGTATCCGCACAGATCGGCACGCAAACGGAGAGCCTGTCTCCCGCCGCTTCCACAAACGCTTCGCGTTCCTCCTCAGAGGCGTCCTCCCGGAAGGTGACGGCATAATCATAGGTCATGATCCTGCCGAACTGGTCTTCCGCTATATCACAGATGCTGTCCCGCAGTCCCAAACCGGTAATGACCAGCGCCGTACAGCCTCCGATCCCAAGCACCATCATGATCAGGCGCTTCCTGTAACGGAAAATATTGCGTGCCGTCACCTTGTGCAGGAAGGAGAACCTCCGCCAGAGAAACCCGATGCGTTCGAGCCATACACGCTTGCCTGCGGGCGGGGTCTTGGGTCTCATCAGTTCCGCCGGAACGCTGTGCAGCTCCTTCCGGCAGGCCGCATATGTCGCCCCGGCGGAACACAGAAGCGCAACGCACAGCGACACCGCTCCCAGCAGCCAGTCGTATACGATCCTGATCCTGCCGAATCCGTACAGCAGAGAATAGCCCTTCCATATACAGACAGGAAACAGCGCCGACCCCGCCAGAAAGCCCAGGACCGCTCCGATCAGCGCCGCGGAGCCGGAGTAGAAAACGTATTTCCACGTGATGCGGGCGTTGCTGTAGCCCAGTGCCTTCAGCGTGCCGATCTGCGTGCGCTGATCGTCCACCATCCTGGTCATGGTCGTGACACACACCAGCGCTGCCACCAGGAAGAAAAACAGCGGAAAAACACGCGAAACGCCCTGTACGATCTGACTGTCGTTGTCATAGGCAAGGTAGCCGGCGTTGCTGTCTCTGTTCAGCAGCCAGGTCTCCGGCGGCTGAAGGCCGTCGATCTCCTCCCTTGCCTCCGCCAGTTCCCGTTCGGCATCGTTCAGCTCCTGTTCCGCTTCGTAAAACCGTTCCTCCGCGTCCTTCCGGGCCTGTTCATACTCCTTTTGTCCGTCCTCATAGGCCTCCATTCCGTCCTGATACTCCATGAGTCCCTGAGAGAAGGCCCTCTGTCCGGTCTCCAGTTCCTTTTTTGCGGCACTCACCTTCAGCCATCCGGCATAGAGCTGCTCTTCCGTTGCCTTCAGCTGCTTTTCCGCTTCTTCAAAGGCGTTCTGAGCCGCGGCTTCCGCCTCATCCAGAGCGGCCTGCGCCGCTTCGGTCTGCCTCAGCGCCTCCTGTGCCGTCTGCCAGGCGTCGGGAACGCCCGATGCTTCTATCTGCGCAATCGCATCCCGGATCTGCGCAAGCTGTCCTTCGATGGACGCCCGGCTCTCTTCATCCAGGTCCGGCTGCCGGGCCTGCCCCTCGAGAACGGCCTCCGTCTCCTTCAGTTCCCGGTACTGCCGGACGACCTCTTCGGCGCCGGCGGCTTCCAATGCCTGAACGGCGGTTTCCGCCTGCTGCTCTGCCTCTGCCAGGGCCTGCCGTTTTTCGGCAAACTCTTCCTCCGTCCTTCTTTTTCCCGTTTCGTAATCGTCTCTGGCGATCTGCAGTGCCGCACACCCGTCGTAATATGCGTTTTCGCCCCGACGGATCTCCTCCTCGGCGTCAGCCAGGCGGACAGCCGTCCTGTCCAGTTCCTCCTTGGCGTCGTCCAGAGCGCGTTTCGAATCTTCCAGCGTGGTCAGCGCCTCGTTCAGCTCCGTCTCGGCTTCCTGCCGCTCTTTCTCATATGTGCGTTTTCCCTCCAGGAACTCCTCTTCCGCATCGGCATATTCCCTCTCTGCCTCCGCCAGAACGTCCCGGAACCGCACTTCCGCCTGACGTTCCAGAGCCGCCTCCAGTATCGGTCTTTCCTCTTCGCGCTGACGCTCATAATCTTCGGAGAATATCTCCGCCGGCTCTTCAAGGGCAACGTAAAGCTCGGTAAAAACTTCCGTATCCATTCCCTCCGGCAGAAAACAGAAAAAGCCCGCCAGCTTCCCGTTTCCCAGCGAGGTCGTTCCTCTCTCAATGCTCAGGTACAGCGGACTGCTGCAAAGTCCGGTGATCGTATATTCTCCGTACAGGAGGACAGTGTCTTCCTGCTTTTCACGCACGGTTACCGTTCTCCCTATGTCCTGTTCCGTAAAGGCCAGATGATCCGCCAGCACCTCATCCGCCCGTTCAGGCATCCGTCCCGCTTTCAATGCGGGTGCATTGATCTCTGAGATCATCAGCGCTTTCCAGGCGGTCTCCGTCCCATCCTCGTTTTCGATCAGAAAATCTCCGCTGATCGAACCTCCGGCGGCCGCGACGCCCTGCTCTGCCGCGATGGCATCCACGTCCTTCTGCGTGAATCCCATGGTCGACAGCAGCCGGAAATCATAGAATTTCTGCCGTCTGAGATACTCGTCTCCGGTCCTGACCATAGCCTGCCGCATGACCCGCAGGCCGGAAAAGAACCCGACGCCCAGCGCTATGATGGCCAGAATGGCGACATATCTTCCCAGCGTCCGTCGGATCTCCCGCCAGCTGTTTTTTGCAAAGGCCGACGTTTTCATCACCACTCGATCTCCTCGACCGGAACGGGGATCTCATTTTTTGTAACGGACTTCACCGTACCGCTCTGCATGTGAATGACCCGATCCGCCATGGCAGTCAGGGCGGAGTTGTGCGTTATAATGATCACCGTCATCCCGTGTTTTCTGCTCTGCTCCTGCAGAAGCGTCAGTATCTGCTTTCCTGTTTCATAGTCCAGCGCCCCCGTCGGCTCATCGCAGAGCAGCAGCCTTGGATTCTTGGCCAGCGCACGGGCGATGGCCACCCTCTGCTGTTCTCCGCCGGACAGCTGCGCCGGGAAATTGCCCGTGCGATCCCCCAGTCCCACCTGTTCCAGCACCTGCCGGGCGGGCAGCGCCTCCTTCACCAGCTGTGCGGCGATCTCTACATTCTCCAGGGCGGTCAGGTTCGGAATCAGATTGTAGAACTGAAAAACAAAACCGATCTCCGTCCTGCGGTAACCGGCCCGCTGCCGGTTTGTCAAAGCGGATACGTCCTTCCCGTTCATGACGACCGTGCCTTCCGTCAGCGTATCCATGCCTCCGAGGATGTTGAGCAGTGTGGTCTTCCCGGCGCCGGACTGCCCGACGATCACACAGATCTCTCCGGATTCCACCTCAAAGGATACGTCCCTGAGTGCCCGGACCTCCACCTGTCCGGACCGGTAGGTTTTACTTACATGTTCAAATCGGATGAACGACATTGTTCCGCCCCCATGCCTTTTCGCTGTTTTCGGTTCAGTATACTCCCTGCGCTCCCTCCCTTTCTTAAAAATATTGTAAATTCGTGGCCTTGCCACCTTATTCCGTCTCCCGCCGCGCACGAATACTTTCTTGTAGGTTTGTCAAACATCATTTACAGTTAGGAAAAGAAAAAAGGACGTCTTTGGGAGAGCGCCAATTCAAAGGCCTCATTGGGAACTTGTTGTACTTGTATTGCCAGTCAAGGAGCTGCTTCTTGTAGTCATTAAACGA
>JAFWRM010000027.1 GCA_017519975.1 Oscillospiraceae bacterium
AGGGTTTGAGTTAGAGTATTCATAGCGAATGGGATGCCTGCCTTTCGGTTTAGTGTCAGCAACTCAACCTTAACATGGCACACTTCCATTCGCTATTCTTTTTTCTCGAGTTAACTGTTAACTATGATTGTAGAACCTACACCGGACTGCCGCCCCGCTCACTTCTTTCTGTTGCCTGCGCCGCAAAATGGGAGTAAAATGAGCAGGAATAAAGATAAAGAGGGCTTTTCCGTTGAGTGAACGATCCATAATCAAAGATTATACCGTCGGCAATCCGATGAAGCAGCTGATTATCTTCTCGCTTCCCTTCATTGCCTCCAACGTGCTGCAGCAGGCCTACTCTCTGGCGGATACGATCATCGTCGGCCGCTATCTTGGGAGCCCCGGTCTGACAGCCGCCTCCAACGCCAGCAACATCATCATGATCTTCCTGCTGACGTGCATCGGTTTCTGTTCCGCCGGGCAGATCATCATCTCCCAGCACATCGGCGCGGGGAACCGTGACCGTCTGAGTGCGACCATCGGCACCATGATGACCTTCTCCTTCCTCATGGGCGTCGTGTTCATGATCATCCCTTTCGTCTTCGCGCGCCAGCTCCTTACCGCCATGCACATCCCCGCCGAAGCCTTCGACGGTGCGATGGACTATGTTCGGGTCTGTTCCGTCGGGAACCTCATCATGTGCGTCTACAACGCCGTCAGCTCCACGCTGCGCGGCATGGGAGACAGCCGCCACCCCATGATCTTCATCATGATCTCCTCGATCCTGAATGTGATCCTGGACATCCTTTTCGTCGGTCCCATGGGCATGGGCTGCTTCGGCGCCGCCCTCGCCACCGTCATCAGTCAGTTCATCTCCTGCCTGTTCTCCCTGATCTTCATGTACTGGCGCCGTGACGCCGTCGGCTTTGACTGGAAACTTTCCAGCTTCCGTCCCGATGGGAAGGAAACGAAGCTTCTGTTCAAGCTCGGCGTTCCCATCATGATCCAGAGCGTTGCCGTCACCGTTTCCATGATGATCATTCACTCGTGGGTCAACATGTACGGCCTCACCGCTTCCGCCGTCGGCGCCGTGGGCAGCAAGATCAGCATGGTGGCCGGCATCGGCGGCCATGCGCTGAACGCCGCCGGCTCCACTATGGTCGGGCAGAACTTTGCCGCGGGCAAGCACCGGCGCGTGACCGTCACCCTGGGGTGCATCCTTGTGATCGGGTGCGCGTTTTCCGCCCTGATCTCTCTGCTGGTCGTCGCCTTTCCGGAACAGATCTTCGGTCTGTTCAACTCCGACCCCGAGGTCCTGAAGATGTGCCACATGTACGTGCCCGTCGCCTGCATCGACGCATTCGGGTTCGCGACCCGGGCCGTCGCCTTTGCCTTCATCAACGGCATCGGGTTTTCCACCCTGTCTTTCATCGGAGGCATCACCGACGGCATCATCTGCCGCATCGGCTTTGCTCTGCTGCTGCAGAACGTTCTTGGCATGGGCCTGTTCGGCCTGTGGCTGGGCAACGCCCTGGCGGGCAACGTGTTCATCCTTGTAGGCGGTGCGTATTATCTTTCCGGACGGTGGAAAAGAAGAAAAAGTCTGGTCGCCTGAGTACGCTTATCAGACAGAAAGGCCCTCTGCGCCTATGGCGCAGAGGGCCTTTTTCCGTCCGTTTCCTCAATGGTTCTTATACCAGTTCCGCGCATAATTCCGGTAGAAATCGTCGATCAGCTTCTGCTTGCGAACGAACCTTTCGTCGCTGCGGTCTCCGTGCAGACCGGCCATGAAAACAAAGTGTCCGCCCGGCGCGAACGTGTCCACATATGCATACAGCGCTTCCGTCAGTTCCTCGTCGGGGCATTCCAGGCTGCTGATATACCCCGTATTGTCCCAGCAGCCCTGCATGGTGAGCCTGTCTCCGTATTTCGCTTTGATGGCTTTCAGATCGTTGCAGGTCTGGGCCGGGTTCCAGCTGCAGATCCCCATGTCCATCCACTCGTCGATGAAGTCCTCACACCGTCCGCAGTTGTGATGATCGATCAGCAGTCCGGCGTCGAGGGCCAGTTCCGTGTGGCGCCGGTAGAAGGGCTCCAGCAGTTCCCGGTACATGGCGGGCGAGAAAAAAGGCGCCTGCTGAGCGGCGGTGTCGTCCGCCAGCATGTACACGTCCGGTTTTGTATAGTGGATGGCGTTTTTCACGACCAGAAGAAAATACTCCGACAGATAATCGAACAGCGCCGTGACCTCCTCCGGTTCCTCATACATGGCCAGCAGGGCGTTTTCGAAACCCATGAAGCTCACCAGCGTCTGAAAATAGTCCCCGCCTCCCGTCATGATCACCTTGTTGACCCGGTCCTTCTCTCCGAACACCTTGGGATCACGGTAGAGCGCTTCCCAGTCAAAGCCCGTCATGTCCGGGTTCCGGATTACGTCCCGCCATCGGGTGATGTCGTCCAAAATGATGAAGCCCGGCTCCGGCATGGCACCGAAATTGTTCTCCGGACTCCCCACGAACCGCACGCCCCACGGGCTGTAAACGGGTCCGTCGGGAGCCGCGATCGGCGTGAGCAGATGATCCCGCGCCCCCTCCGTACAGGGCTCCGCCATCGTGGGCAGATACTCTGGGATCTCCCCCCGGAGCAGTCTCAGATAGTTCTCTCTTGCGGTGATCTGCGCCATGTTCTCTCCTCCTCTTTTCTTTCCAGGCACGGCCTGTCGGCACGCCTCCCGGTATCGATCTCTGACAGAAGCCATTATACACCCGTTCCCGGCTCCTGAAAACCGTCTCTCCTGTCGGTATTGACGATGGACGGCCGCCGATTTCTGGAGTATAATCGTTCCATCGTCACGCCCTGCGCGGGTGACGGACATCTTTCAGGATAAGAAGTGAGTTTCCATGATAGCTGAAGAATTGCTGCGGTTCATTTCCGGATGCGTCAGCCCCTTCCACGTGATTCAGTCGGTGACGGAGCTGCTGAACGCCCACGGCTTTCATCCCCTTTCCGAGGCGGATCCCTGGACTCTGACCCCGGGGGAGAGCTACTACGTTACGCGGAACGGAACGTCCGTGATCGCTTTCCGGATGCCCGCCGGGCCCTGGCGCGGCTTTCTCATGTCCGCCTCCCACAGCGACAGCCCCGTTTTCCGTCTCAAGGAAAACCCGGAAACGGAGAAGCTTGGCGCGTATGTCTGCGCCAACGTGGAAAAGTACGGCGGCATGCTCCTGGCCCCCTGGTTCGACCGTCCCCTGTCCGTTGCAGGCCGGGTCATGGTGCGGAGCGGATCCGGTGCGAAGGCCGCGCTGGTGAACATCGACCGGGATCTGATGGTGATCCCCAGCCTGGCCATCCACGCCAACCGAACGGCCAACGACGGCGCTTCCTACAACCCCCAGACGGACATGCAGCCGCTGATGGGATCGGAGCTGGCAAAGGGAAAGCTGCGCGCGCTCATCGCCGAAACGCTGAAGGTCCGGCCGGAGGACATTCTCTCATCCGATCTGTATCTGTACCTGCGTCAGCCCGGCTCCGTGCTCGGTCTGGACGGTGAATATGTATGCGCGCCGCGTCTGGACGATCTGGTGTGCGCCTACACCACGCTCCGGGGCCTGCTGGCCTCCGGGAACAGGACCATGCTCCCCGTGTGCTGCATCCTGGACAACGAGGAGGTGGGCAGCACCACCCGTCAGGGAGCGGATTCCAGCTTCCTTCATGACGTTCTGGCCCGCGTCGCAGCAGACGTCCATCCAGACGCCGACGCTCTGTCCCGCGCTCTCAGCGCCAGCTTCATGGTCTCCGCCGACAACGCACACGCGATCCACCCCAACCATCCGGAGAAATACGATCCGGACAATGCCTGCCGCATGAACGGGGGCATCGTCATCAAATTCGCTGCCAATCAGAAGTACGCCACCGACGCGTACTCCGCCGCCGTTTTCCGGACCGTATGCGAAAGGGCCGGCGTTCCCTGCCAGACCTTCGCCAATCGGGCGGATACCCCCGGAGGATCCACCCTCGGCAATATCTCCGCCGGACACGTCTCCGTACCCACCGTCGACGTCGGCCTCCCCCAGCTGGCCATGCACTCCTGCTGGGAGACGGCGGGCGTCAGGGACGCCGAACACATGGTGAAGGCCATGACGGCGTATTTCTGCTCCGATTACCGGGGAGATGGATCCTCGTTTGCTCTGAACTGAATCCGGCCTGCGCTCCGCGCCGCATACGCAGGCAGAAAGTCTGTGCCCCGGGAACTCTCCCGGGGCTTTTTCTGTTCCCCGCCATCCATCCCTGTGCTATAATCATTATAATGATATAGCGAACACAGGAGGCGATCTTCATGTCAAACATCGACCCCCGCTGGGGCTCCTGGGCAAAGCGGCCGGACCCCATCCCTCAGGATCAGATTGTGAAAGAGATCCGGTGTGACGTTGCCGTCCTCGGGGCCGGCATCTCCGGTGCCGCCTGTGCGCTGAGAGCCGCGCAGGGCGGTCTTTCCGTGACAGTACTGGAAAAGGCCGCCATCTGGTCCGCCCGGGGCGGCAACATCGGCGTCGTCGGTTCCTCCTACATGGACGCCCGCGGATACCGGAACGATCCGGAGAAGATCGCGCGGGAGTGGATCGCCCGATGCGGGAACCGCTGTGACGAGGAGCTGGTCTGGCTGTATCTGGACCGAAGCCGGGACGCCATGGACTGGCTGATTGACATCGTCACACGTCCGGAATACGGCGCCAGGCCGGAGCTTCAGGCCTGCCTTTACGCCGGAGATACCTACTACGAGGTATTCGGTTCCCACCGCTTTTTTGACGGCCCCATGGCGAAAAAAGGCATGCGCCCCGGAGCCGCAGACGCCGTATACGCCATGGTCACAGAGGCCGAAAAGCTTGGCGTCCGGTTCCTTTACCGCTCCCCGGCTGTGGAGCTCGTGCGTGACGGCGGCCGCGTCACAGGGGCTGTCGCCCGGTCCGAAGACGGCTATGTGCGCGTACTTGCCTCCAAAGGCGTCGTGCTCGCTACGGGAGACATCGGCGGGTCTCCGGAGATGTGTGCGGATCTTGCTCCTCTCGCCGTCCGCTGCGGCGTGAACCTATATACGCCGAAGGGCTGCAATACCGGTGACGGCCATCGTCTCGGCCTTTGGGCCGGCGGCGCCCTGGAAGACGGTCCCTTCCCCATGATCCTGCACCCGCAGGCCCACTTTTTTGCCAACTACTGCTTCCTCTTCGTGGACGGAAACGGAAAGAGGTTCATGAACGAGGACAATTACATCCAGGGCAAGAGCATCGCCATGCTCCGCAGACACATGACCTGTGCCTGGTCCATCATCGACGGCAGCTGGCGGGAGACCATCCCGGTCTCCATCCGCTACGGCGGAGGCATCTTCTGGGATCTGGATCACGCCCCGGATGAGCCGGGGTTCACCCCCGAGGTCGGAGAAAAAATGCTGGAAAGCGGTCTGCGATCCGGAAAGGTCGTCACCGCTGATACGCCGCAGAAGCTGGCAGAGGCCATGGGCGTGCCTTCCGATGCCTTCGCGTCGACGCTGGCGCGGTACAACGCCGACGCGCACGCCGGAAAGGATACGCAGTTCGGCAAACGCAGAGAACTTCTCTTCCCGCTGGAAAAACCCCCGTTCTACGCTCTGAAGTTCGGCCCGGCCGTGCTTGCCGTCGTGGGCGGGCTCAAGGTCGGCACCGACATGGGCGTGCGTGACGAGAACGGCAATGCCGTAGCCGGTCTGTACGCCGTAGGCAACGCCGCCGGCGGACGCTATGGTGTGGATTATCCCATGCTGATCCCAGGAAACAGCCACGGCACGGCCCTCACCTTCGGCTATGTGCTGGGGGAACAGCTTGTCAGCGGCTGACACAGGGCTGATACCGATCCCTTGCCGCTCATCGTCCAAAACACACATCTCAGAAACAGGAGGGTTCATATGAAGGTCTACGACAAGCAGTTCATTGGCGGCGTCTGGAGAGAAGGCCGCGGAGAAAGGATGCTGGAGGATCGCGATCCTTATACCGGAGAACTTCTCTGCCGTTATCGCTCCGCGGGTCCCGAAGATGTGGACGACGCCTACGCCGCAGCCCGCCGCGCACAGCGGGAGTGGTACGCCCTGGCGCCTGCCAGGCGGGTAGAGGCACTGGAAAGGCTCTGGAGGGTCATGGACGCGAACCGATCCGTTCTGGACGAATGCCTGCTGCGGGAGGCGGGATGTACCGCCCCCAAGCGCGGCTACGAAGTGGGAGAGAGCGTGAATCTGGCCCGCTACTACATGTCGTTCCCCTATCTTCTGGATGGGAAGATCCAGGAGTCGGATAATCCGGGACAGACGAATTACATCTTCCGTCAGCCCCGGGGCGTCGTCACTGTCATCGCTCCGTGGAACGTTCCCTTCATTCTGGCCCTTCGCAGCGTTCTGCCTGCCGTTGCCGCGGGAAATGCCGTTGTACTGAAGCCCGCCTCCGATACGCCGGCTACCGCCTTCATCCTGGGTGAGCTCTTCGAGCAGGCCGGAATGCCCGCCGGGCTCCTGAACGCCGTAGCCGGTGCAGGTTCCGAAATCGGCGACGCGCTCGTGCTCCATCCGGAAAGCGACATGGTCTCCTTCACCGGCTCTACGGAGGTAGGCCGCCGCATAGGAAGCCTGACCGGCGGCCGGATCTGTGACGTTTCCCTGGAACTGGGGGGCAACAATTCCATGATTCTTCTTCCGGACGCGGATCTGGAAAAGGCGGCGGAAAAGGCCGTTTTCGGTGCCTTTTTCCATCAGGGCCAGATCTGCATGGGTCTCAACCGGATCCTCACTCTGCCGGAAAACCACGACAGATTCTGTGCTTTGTTCGCGGAAAAGGTCCGTGCTCTGAAAGCGGGAGACCCGGCGGACCCGGAGGTCTTCGTCGGCCCCATGATCAACGCCGGGCAGGTGAAACGCTTTGACGCGCTGCTGGCTGACACGCTGAAAGCCGGTGCCTCGCCTCTGGTAGAGGGTAGTACCGACGGCAATGTGGTACGGCCCTGGGTGCTCACGGACGTCACGATGTCCATGCCGGCCGCAAACAGCGAAATGTTCGGCCCCATCGTCAGCATCCTCCGCGCAGAGGATATCGATGACCAGATCGCTCTGGCGAACGCTACGGAGTACGGGCTGTCCAACAGCGTTTTCGGGCGGGACGTATACCGCGCCATGCAGGTCGCCCGCAGCCTGCGCAGCGGCATGGTTCACATCAACGATCAGTCCATCGGCGATGAGGCGCACGTGATGTTCGGCGGTGAGAAGCAGAGCGGCGTCGGCCGCTTCAACGGCGACTGGGTCCTGAAAAAGTTTACCACGGAGCAGTGGCTGGCGGTATCGGAAAGCTGATGATATCCTGCCCCGCCGGCGGTCCCTTCCGCCCATAAACCGGAAAAACAATAACGCCCCGGAGGCGTTCCATGCGGAACGTGCTCCGGGGCTTGCTTGTCTGTCGATCAGAACATGATGGAGATGGGGAGGCGGGCGGAATCGGGATCTTCGATGCCGAACTTCTCCTTGTTGTAGTTGTCAATGGCGTCCCACAGTCCTTTGTAGGATCCCGGATACAGGCTGCCCGGGCCGCCCTGCGTGATGCAGGGGATGAAATACTTCATGCCGCAGGCTTCCATGGAATCTCTGGCCGCCTTGTCGCAGTCCGCCTGAGTCCATCCCGTGAAATCCACGAGCTTGTTGTCGATATCGCCCATGAAGGAGATCTGACCGCCGTACTGCTTGACCAGATCCGCCGTGTGGTTGGTCCTCATGCAGCCCTGCCATACATCGATGCCCATCTCGATCATGTCGGGCACCAGATTGGCACAGTAGCTGTCGGAATGATGGAAGACCAGTTCCACGCCGTGGTCGTGATAATAGCCATAGATCTGCTTGTAGGCATCAAGGAAATAATCCTCGAACATGCTGGGACGCATGAAGCTGTTGGTCTCACTGCCCCAGTCGTCATGGTGGAAGATGGCGTCCGGATGCAGATGGCTGCAGATTCCCTCGGCCAGCTTCAGTTCCCATTCCGTCAACGTCTTGATGAGATCGTGCATCTCATCCTCGTAGATCATCAGATACTCCAGCGCGTTGGAGATCTCACACAGATGATGGCACTGCTCAAACAGACCTGGCGCGATGAAGGACGCCTTGTAGGCCTTCGTCCCGTCCACATCGTCATACATCTGCTTGCATACTCCCCACAGTTCGTCCGGGAACTCCAGCGACGGGATCTTCACATAGTCGCGCCAATGCTCAATGTCCTTGACGCAGATCTTATCCGGCGTATGGACCGGGAATCCGGCGGGCACGTTCTCCGGATAGGAATAATAAACGCCCCACAGGTTCTCCACGTCCATCTCGCCCTTTTTCGCCGTCGGATTCACCAGAAGGAACGGATGGAAAAGGAGAGATATCCCCTCAAACTGGTTAACGAAGCGGTCGGGATTTCCGCCTTTGATGCATTCCCGCATGTTTTCTTTTGCTGTCAGCAAGTCTGTCGACCCCCTTATTCATTCTTTATCTTTTCTCTTTGCGCCTTTTGGCGGCTTTTCAAAATTATACCGCTTTCCCTGCCTCACGGCAATTCACGCGGGCGTAGAAAACCCCGTCCGCGATTTGTGCATTTTCACGAACGCAAGAAATGCGCCCGGTTCATCCGTTATACCGGTTCATCGTCTCATCCGCACCGTGCTCGATCAGGCACACGATCGCGTCGGCCGCCTTTTTCTCGGCCTGCGCTATCGTCTCCCTGTCCTTCCCGGAAAAGGAGGACAGCACCCAGTCCGCCATGTCGTAGTCCGGATGGGGCTTTTCCCCAACGCCGATCTTCACCCGGGGGAATCCGTCGCCCCCGCACTTGGCGATGATATCCTTCAGCCCATTGTGGCCGCCTGCCGATCCGCCGCGCCGCACTCTCAGCTTTCCCAGAGGCAGGGACACGTCGTCCGAGACCGTCACCACGTGATCCAGCGGCACCTTGTAAAACTGCACGGCCTCCCGCACGGCGTCCCCGCTGAGATTCATGTACGTCTGCGGCTTCATCAGCAGGACCGTCTGCCCGGCGATCCTGCCCTGCGCCGTCAGCGCCCGGAAACGGCTGCGGTCGATCTTCACGCCCAGCTTCTCCGCCAGCGCGTCGCCGGTCCTGAACCCGACGTTATGCCGGGAGTCTTCGTATCTTCGTCCGGGGTTGCCGAGGAATACAATGATCCACGAGGCTCCTCCGGACCGAGAAAACAGGCCCATCAGTCGAACAGAGACGCCATGGACTGCTCCTCATGCACTCTCCGGATGGCGTCGGCAAACATGCCGGCCGCGGAGACGTAGCGGATCTTTGAGCATTCCTTTCCCTCCGGGAAGGGGATCGTATCGATCAGCAGCAGTTCGTCAAAATAGCTGTCGTTGATCCGGTCGATGGCCGGGCCGGACAGAACGCCGTGGCTGGCACAGGCGTAAACGTCCTTCGCGCCGCCGACTTCGACCAGCGCCTTGGCGGCCCCGCACAGGCTGCCGGCAGTGTCCGCCATGTCGTCCAGCAGGATCAGTTTTTTCCCGGACACATTGCCGATAATGTTCATGACCTCGCTCTGATTGGCCTTTTCTCGCCGCTTGTCCACGACTGCGAGACTCAGTCCCAGCTTCATGGCAAATTTCCTCGCTCGGGCGATGGAGCCCACGTCGGGGGACGCCACCATGAATTCATCCTCATGGCCTGCGATGAGCTGCCGGTATTCTTCTACGAACAGGGGGCTGCCCAGCAGATTGTCCACAGGGATATCGAAGAACCCCTGGATCTGGTTGGCATGCAGATCCATGGTCAGCACCCTGTCCGCTCCGGCGGCGGTGATCAGATTTGCCACCAGCTTTGCGGAGATGGGATCTCTGGATTTGGCCTTTCTGTCCTGTCTGGCATATCCGAAATACGGGATCACCGCGGTGATCCGACCCGCGGAGGCCCGCTTCATGGCGTCGATCATCACCAGCAGTTCCATCAGATGGTCGTTCACCGGCTTGCAGGTGGACTGTACGATGAAAACATCCTTTCCGCGCACCGTTTCATAAATGGATACCGAAACTTCTCCATCGGCAAACTCCGTCACGACGGAATTCCCCATGGGTACGTCCAGCTTCTCACAGATGTTCCTTGCCAGCGGGAGATTGGCGTTGCCGGCGAAAATCTTGATCTCGTTCATGGGCAGCTCTTCCTTTCCGAAAGCCTTGTTGTTCTGTGTTTTCATTATAACAGATTGCCTCTGAAAAAAAAGATGGTTCCCTCAAAAATCACCGGAAAAACCGCGGCCCTCCGAAGGAGACAGAAAACGCGGCCCCCGCAAGCGGGGACCGCGCCGTTTCAAGGATTTCCGAAACTCAGAACCGCACCTCACGGGAGGGCGCAGTGAAGGATGAGAACGTCGCGACGGCGTCCTTCAGATACAGCACCTGAGTGTTGTCGTCCGTGGCGGAATACATGGCCTTCAGATTGGGATAGGCTTCCAGCATGGATTCCTTGGCTTCCACGCGGTCGTCCTCGACAGCCTTGGCCGCGATGCGGAGCCACTCGCCGCCGGTGAAAGCGCAGATCTCGATCTTGGGGTTGGCCAGCATCTGCTTGGAGCAGGGCTTTACCTTGCCGGTCTGGATGTACAGCTTGCCTTCAAAGATGTTGACGGTGCCGAACGGGCGCACACGGGGCTGATCTCCTTCGACGGTGGCCAGATAGTACGTCCCGGCCTTTTTCAGAAAATCGTATACTTCCTGCATGGGTGATTACCTCCTGTAATTGTATTTGATCATATTTTACCATACTTCCGTCCTTTTGCAAGCCGCATGCCCCAATTATGCGCGCCGCACATAATCCCGATTGTAGGTTCTACAATCATAGTTAACAGTTAACTCGAGAAAAAAGAATAGCGAATGGAAGTGTGCCATGTTAAGGTTGAGTTGCTGACACTAAACCGAAAGGCAGGCATCCCATTCGCTATGAATACTCTAACTCAAACCC
>JAFWRM010000028.1 GCA_017519975.1 Oscillospiraceae bacterium
ATAATAAAGAGGGTGAAGAGCATTTTTCTTCGGATGTCCTCTACCTTCCACGCATTGCGTATAGTTTGAAACACCTTACACCACCTCTGCCTTTCCGCCTGCCGCTTCGATCTTTTCTTTGGCAGACCCGGAGAAGGCAGCGGCCTTTACAGTCAGTTTTTTGGTGATCTCTCCGTTGCCGAGGATCTTGACTCCGTATTTGCAGCTGGACAGTACGCCGGCCTTCAGGAGCTCTTCCACGCCGACTTCGGCGCCGTCCTCGAACCGGTCGTTCAGGACGGACACGTTCACCGCGTCCAGAGGACGGGCGAAGATGTTGTTGAAGCCTCTCTTGGGGATACGGCGGGCCAGAGGCATCTGGCCGCCTTCGAAGCCGACCCTGACGCCGCCGCCGGATCTGGCCTTCTGGCCCTTGTGCCCGCGGCCGGCCGTCTTGCCGTTGCCGGTGCCGTGACCGCGGCCCTTGCGCTTGGCAACGTGAGTGGAGCCTTCAGCGGGAGTCAGTTCATGAATATACATTTCCCTTCCTCCTTACTCTTCTGTTACGGAGATCAGATACGCGATCTTCGCGATCTTGCCTCTCGTCTGGGGGTTGTCAGGCTGCACGGTCTCCGCGCCGATCTTGTTCAGGCCGAGGCTCTTGGCCGTGGCGATATGCTTGTCCAGTCTGCCGTTCAGGCTCTTGACGAGCTTGATCCTTAAATTAGCCATTCGTCAGACCTCCCATCAAACGATCTCGGCGGCGGTCTTGCCGCGGACCTTCGCGACCGCCTCGGCGTTGCGGAGGGTCAGCAGGCCCTGCATCGTGGCGGCGACCACGTTCTGAGGATTATTGCTGCGCAGGCACTTCGTCCTGATGTCGGAGATGCCGGCCGCTTCCATAACGGCACGGACGGCACCGCCGGCGATGACGCCGGTACCGGCGGGGGCGGGCTTCAGCAGAACTCTGCCGGCGCCGAATTCCCCGATCACCTCATGCGGGATCGTGGTGCCCTCGAGCGTAACGTTCACGATGTTCTTCTTGGCGTCCTCCAGGCCCTTGCGGATTGCTTCGGAAACCTCGCCGGCCTTGCCCAGGCCGTAGCCGACTCTGCCCTTGCCGTCGCCGACGACGCACAGAGCGGAAAACTTCATGACGCGGCCGCCCTTAACGGTTTTGGAAACACGGTTCAGATGAACGACTTTCTCGATAAACTCAGGAGCGGCTTCTTCCTGCTGCCTTCTGTTATCTCTTCTGTTGTCTCTTCTGTCATTATTGTAAGCCATTTCTGTTTCCTCCTTCCGTTAAAAGTCCAGGCCGCCTTCGCGGGCGCCCTCTGCCAGTTCCTGCACACGGCCGTGGTAAACGTAACCGCCGCGGTCGAACACGACCGATTCGATCCCCTTGGCCTTCGCGCGCTCGGCGACGGTCTGGCCGACCTTGCGGGCCGCCTCCTTGTTGCCGCCGTTGCCCTCGAAGCCTTTTTCCACGGAGCTGGCAGCAGCCAGCGTAACGCCGTTCACATCGTCGATGATCTGGGCGTAAATGTGATTCTCACTGCGGAATACGCAAAGTCTGGGACGCTCGGGCGTGCCGGAAACCTTGCTCCTTACTCTCTTATGGCGCTTTGCGCGCTGAGCTTTCGTATCAGGTCTTTTGATCATTCAGGCACACCTCCCTTTACTTACCTGTCTTGCCTTCCTTGCGGCGGATCACTTCATCGGCATACTTGATGCCCTTGCCCTTGTAGGGCTCGGGCGGTCTCTTGCCGCGGACCTCAGCCGCAAACTGGCCGACCTTCTGCTTGTCCGTGCCATGGATCACCACGGTGTTGGGGTTCGGCACTTCGATCGTGATGCCCTCGATCTCGGGGACGAACACCTGATGCGAGAAGCCCAGGTTCATCACGAGCTTGTTGCCTTCCTTCGCCGCTCTGTAGCCTACGCCGTTGACCTCCAGGGTCTTGGAGTAGCCCTCGGTCACGCCGTGGACCATGTTGGCTACTAGCGTGCGGTTCAGGCCGTGGATGCTGCGCGTGTATTTCTCATCGTTGGAACGGCTGATGGTGATAACGCCGTTCTCGACGGCCACCGTCAGCTCAGGGTTGACGGTGCGGGTCGCGGTGCCCTTGGGGCCCTTGACCGTGATGGTGTTCCCATCCAGAGTGACGTCCACTCCCGCGGGAATGGTAATGGGTGCTCTGCCGATTCTAGACATTTCCGTTCCCCCTTACCATACGAACGCCAGGACTTCGCCGCCGACGTGAGCCTCTCTGGCTTTCTTGTCGGTCATGACGCCCTTGGACGTGGAGATGATGGCGATGCCCAGACCGCGCAGTACGCGGGGCAGTTCATCGGCGCCGGCGTAGACCCGCAGACCGGGCTTGGATACGCGGCGCAGGCCGGCGATGGCCTTCTCCGTTCCGTTGTACTTCAGCGTGATGCGGATGACGCCCTGCTGATTGTCGTTGATGATCTGGAAGTTCTTGATGTAGCCTTCTTCCAGAAGGATCTCGGCGATGGCCTTCTTCATGTTGGAAGCGGGCACATCGACGGTGGCATGCTTGGCGATACCGGCGTTCCGGATGCGGGTCAGCATGTCGGCGATGGGATCAGTGATTTGCATGTTGGATTATCCTCCTAATTAGAGTTACAGGCGCACGGCCTGTTTTCGTGGCGAGGTATCGGAACCAATAAGCCGGCGGCCGATTGGAACTGACCTTTCGCCATCCCTTTCAGGCGCGGATCGGGGCGGGCCTTCCGGCTGCCCCCTCTCCTTACCAGGAAGCCTTTTTCACACCGGGGATCTCGCCCTTGTAGGCCAGCTCCCGGAAGCAGATACGGCAGATGCCGTAGTTGCGCAGATAGGCGTGAGGTCTGCCGCAGATCTTGCAGCGGTTGTAACGCCGGCTGGAAAATTTGGGCTCTCTCTGCTGCTTGAGGATCATAGATTTCTTAGCCATGGTTCATCCTCCTTAAGCCTGAACGAAGGGGGCGCCCAGGAGCCTGAGCAGCTCTCTGGCCTCTTCGTCGGTCTTCGCGGTGGTGCAGACGACGATGTCCATACCGCGGATCTTCTCAATCTTGTCGTAGTCGATCTCCGGGAAGATCAGCTGCTCCTTCACGCCGAGGGCGTAGTTGCCGCGGCCGTCGAAGGAATTGGCGCTGATGCCGCGGAAGTCACGCACGCGGGGCAGAGCCACGTTGAACAGTCGGTCCAGGAACTCCCACATCTTGTCCTGACGCAGGGTGACCTTCACGCCGACGGCCATGCCTTCACGAAGCTTGAAGTTCGCGACGGACTTTCTGGCCTTCGTAACGACGGCCTTCTGACCGGTGATGGCGGTGATGTCTCTGACGACGGCGTCGATGGCCTTGGCGTTGTCCTTGCAGTCGCCGCAGCCCACGTTCACAACGATCTTCTCCAGGCGGGGGATCTGCATGACGCTCTTGTAACCGAACTTGTTCATCAGAGCGGGAGCGATCTCCTCCTGATACCGGGTTTTCAGTCTGGGCATATTGTCTTACCTCCCTCTTACAGCTCGGCGCCGCACTTCTTGCAGACGCGGGCTTTCTTGCCGTCAGTGATCTTATGGCCGACCCGGGTGGGCTTGCCGCACTTGGGGCAAACGACCATGACCTTGCAGGCGTAGATGGGAGTTTCCTTCTTGATGATGGCGCTCTGCTCCTCCTGGCGGCGGGCCTTCTGGTGCACGCTGGCGACGCTCACGCCTTCCACGATCAGTTTCCCGTTGCGGGGATCGGCGGAGAGGACCTTGCCCTTCGTGCCCTTGTCACGGCCGGACAGGACGATGACGGTATCATTCTTGATAATGTTCATTGGTAAAGCCCCCTTCTCAAATTACTTCGGGAGCCAGAGACAGGATCTTCATGAAATCCTTGTCACGCAGCTCACGGGCGACAGGCCCGAAGATACGGGTCCCTCTGGGGTTTTTGTCCTCACGGATGAGGACGGCCGCGTTCTCGTCAAAGCGGACGTAGGTTCCATCGGCGCGGCGGACACCCTTCACCGTACGCACGATGACCGCGCGGACGACTTCACCCTTTTTCACGGTGCCGCCGGGAGCAGCCTTGCGGACGGAGGCGACGATCACGTCGCCGATGTTGCCGTACTTTCTCTTGGAGCCGCCCAGAACGCGGATGCACTTGATTTCCTTAGCGCCGGTATTGTCGGCAACCTTCAGAAAAGTTTCCTGCTGAATCATCTTGGCGCCTCCTTACTTTGCTTTCTCTACGATTTCAACGAGTCTCCATCTCTTGTCCTTGGAAAGAGGTCTGGTCTCCATCACTCTTACGCGGTCGCCTACGCCGCACTCGTTGTTCTCATCATGTGCCTTGAGCTTATAGGTCCTCTTGACGATCTTCTTATACAGAGGATGGGCCACGCGGTCCTCGACCGCGACGACGATGGTCTTGTCCATCTTATCAGAGACCACTCTGCCAACTCTCGTCTTTCTGGAAGCCGTTCTGTTTTCACTCATCTCAACTTACCTCCTACCTGCTTCGAGCTGCTTTTCGCGGATAATGGTCTCGACTCGGGCAATATCCTTCTTGACCAGGGATATCTGTACAGGGTTATCCAGCTGATTGGTGGCGTGCTGCATTCTCAGAAAGAACAGATCCTTTTTCAGCTCGACGAGCTTGGCCTCCAGCTCGGAGGTGCTCAGCTTTCTTACCTCACTTGCCTTCATCTTATTCACCACCTGTCTCGGACTCGCGCTTTACGATCTTGGTCTTGCAGGGCAGCTTGTGGCTGGCAAGACGCAGAGCCTCGCGCGCTACGGTTTCGGAAACGCCGGCGATCTCAAACATGACGCGGCCGGGCTTCACAACGGCGACCCAGTACTCCGGGGAACCCTTACCGGAACCCATACGGGTCTCGGCAGGCTTCTGCGTGACCGGCTTGTCGGGGAAGATCTTGATCCAGACCTTGCCGCCGCGCTTCGTGTAACGCGTCATGGCCACACGGGCGGCCTCGATCTGGTTGGAGGTGATCCAGCTGGGCTCGGTCGCCGCCAGGCCCCATTCACCGTAGGTAACGGTATTTCCGCGGGTGGCCTTGCCCTTCATGCGGCCGCGCTGCACCCTGCGGTATTTCACTCTTTTCGGTAAAAGCATCAGCGATTGCCTCCTTCTCTGGGAGTCTGACCGCCGCGATAGCCGCCTTCAGGACGGCCGCCGCCGGTGCGGTCTCCGCGATAGCCGCCGCGGTCACCACGGTTGAAGCTGCCGCGATTGTCTCTGCCGCCGCGGTTGTCACGGCCCCTGCGGTCGCCCTGACGTCTCTCTCTGGGAGGACGGTTCAGGTCCATGGTGCGGGGGGTGGTGCGCAGCGTCTGGCTGAGGATCTCGCCTTTGTAGATCCAGACCTTGATGCCGATGCGGCCGTAGGTCGTGGCGGCCTCAGCGAAGCCGTACTCGATGTCGGCGCGCAGCGTCTGCAGAGGAATGGTACCCTCGTGGTAGGACTCGGAGCGCGCGATCTCAGCGCCGCCCAGACGTCCGGACACGGTCACCTTGACGCCGCGTACGCCCAGACGCATGGCGCGTCCGATGGCGTTCTTCATGGCGCGGCGGAAGCCGATGCGCTTCTCCAGCTTGACGGCGATGCTCTCGGCCACGAGCTGGGCGTTGGTATCGGGGCTCTTCACTTCGACGATGCTGATGTCCACGGGCTTGCCGATGCGCTTGGCCACGTCGGCTCTCAGCTTTTCGATCTCCGCTCCGCCCTTGCCGATGACGACGCCGGGACGGGAGCAGTGGATGTAGATGCGAACCTTCGCGCTGTCGCGCTCGATCTCGATCTTGGGCACGCCCGCCTCATACAGACGAGCCTTCAGATATTTGCGGATTTCGTGATCTTCAACGATAAGATCTCCGACCTTGTCGGCGCGGGCATACCAACGGGAATCCCAGTCCTTGATGACGCCTACGCGCAGGCCGTGCGGATTAACTTTCTGACCCATATTCTGCCTCCTCCCTCAGTCTTTCTCAGCAACCGCGATGGTGATGTGAGAAGTTCTCTTGTTGATGCGGTACGCTCTTCCCTGCGCCCTGGGCATGAAGCGCTTCAGGATGGGGCCGGGGTTGGCGTAGGTGGCAGATACGTAGAGCTTCTCGGGATCCATGGCGAAGTTGTTCTCCGCGTTGCTGACCGCGCTCTTGAGCAGCTTGAGCATGAGCTCGCTGGCTGCCTTCGGAGTGGCCATCAGGATGCCCTGAGCGGTCTTTACGTCCTTGCCGCGGATCAGATCACAGACGATCTGGACCTTGCGGGGGGAGATTCTGGCAAATTTGATATGTGCTTTTGCTTCCATTTTTCAGTCTGCCTCCTTATTTGCCGGTCTTGCTTCCGGCATGGCCGCGGAAGGTCCGTGTAGGAGCGAACTCGCCCAGCTTGTGGCCGACCATGTCTTCCGTGATGTACACGGGAACGTGACGGCGGCCGTCGTGCACGGCGATCGTATGTCCTACGAAGGACGGGAAAATGGTGGAAGAACGGGACCAGGTCTTCAGGACCTTCTTTTCACCGGCTGCGTTCAGCTCGTCGACCCTCTTCAAAAGCTCGGGAGCGGCAAAGGGGCCTTTCTTAATGCTTCTGCTCATATTACTGACCTCCTTTGATTACTTCGCGTTGCGGCGCTTGACGATGAACTTGTTGGTGCGGTTCTTCGTCTTGCGGGTCTTGTAGCCCATGGCCGGCTTGCCCCACGGGGTGACCGGGCCGGGACGTCCGACGGGGGCCTTGCCCTCGCCTCCTCCGTGAGGATGATCCACCGGGTTCATGACGGAACCGCGGACGGTGGGACGGATACCCATGTGACGCTTGCGGCCGGCCTTGCCGATGGAGATGTTGGCGTGGTCGATGTTTCCGACCTGGCCGATGGTGGCCTTGCAGTCCATGCGGATCAGGCGGTACTCGCCGGAGGGCAGGCGGACCTGAGCCATGCGGCCTTCCTTGGCCATCAGCTGAGCCGCTACGCCGGCGCTGCGCACCAGCTGGGCGCCCTTGCCGGGATAGATCTCGATGTTGTGGATGACGGTACCCACGGGGATCGCGGAGATGGGCAGCGCGTTGCCGGGCTTGATGTCCGCGGTGGCGGAGGAGACGATCTTGTCACCGGCCGCCAGGCCTACGGGAGCCAGAATGTAGCGGCGCTCGCCGTCCGCGTACTCCACCAGCGCGATGAAGGCGCTGCGGTTGGGGTCGTACTCCAGGCGGAGAACGGTGCCCTCGACATCCATCTTATCCCGCTTGAAATCGATCACGCGGTATTTTCTGCGGTTTCCGCCGCCCTTGTGGCGGACGGTGATGCGCCCGTAGCTGTTGCGGCCGGAGTGCTTCTTCAGCACTTCCACGAGGCTGCGCTCGGGCCTGGCTTTCTTATCGACTCCGTCAAAGCCGGAAACGGACATGTTTCTTCTTGCCGGAGTGGTAGGTTTATAAGATTTTACAGACATGTTTCAGCTCCCCCTTATACCATTCCTTCGAAGAACTCGATGGTCTTGGAGTCTTCGGTCAGCTTGACGACCGCTTTCTTCCAGTTCTTCCGGTAGCCGGCCGGATACTGGCCGTTGCGCTTCTTCTTGCCCAGCACATTGAGGGTGTTGACCTTGTCGACCTTGACGTTGAAGATGCCCTCGACGGCGTCCCTGATCTCAGCCTTGGTGGCGTCGGGCGCCACTTCGAAAACGTACTTCTTGATATCGGTATGTTCCATGGACTGCTCAGTGATGATGGGGCGAATAATGACATCGTACATGGATTTCATTATGCATATACCTCCTCAATCTTCGCCAGAGCCGCCTTATCCACAACGACCTTTCCGCCGGTCAGGATCATGTAGGGATTCAGAATGGTGGCGATGGTGGTCTCGACGCCGGGGATGTTCCGGGCGCTGAGAATGACGTTCTTGTTGACCTCCGGGGTCACGACCAGGGCCTTGTCGGCTCCGACCGCCTTCAGGAAGCGGCTGAACGCGGACGTCTTGACCTCGTCCATCTTCAGCTCGTCCACGACGACGACGGCGTCCTCAGCGGCCTTGGCAGACAGCGCGGACTTCAGAGCCAGCCTCTTGAGCTTCTTGTTCAGCGTGTAGGCGTAGCTGCGGGGCTTGGGCGCAAAGGCGATGCCGCCGTGAGTGAACTGGGGCGCGCGGGTGCTGCCCTGACGGGCGCGGCCGGTCCCCTTCTGACGGTAGGGCTTCTTGCCGCCGCCGGAAACTTCCGCTCTGGTCAGCGCGGACTGGGTGCCCTGTCTCTGGTTGGCGAGATAATTCTTGACTACTGCGTGAAGAGCCTGCTCGTTGGGCTCGATGCCGAAAACGGCTTCGGAGAGTTCCACCTCACCGACAGCTTCGCCGGCCATGTTATAAACCTTGACTGTAGGCATTCAACTCTCTCCTTTCTCAGCCTCTCGCAGATTTCTTCTGCGGGTTGGTGCTCACGGTCACGACCGTGTTCTTCTCACGGATGGTCTTGACCGTGTTCTTCACGTACACGATCCCGCCCTTGGGGCCGGGGATCGCGCCGCGCACGGCGATCATGTTCAGCTCAGGATCGACCTTCACGACGTTCAGGTTCATGACGGTGACCTGCTCGGCGCCCATGTGGCCGGCGCCGATCTTTCCCTTGAAGATGCGGGAGGGGCTGGAGCACGCGCCCATGGAGCCGGCGTGCCGATGAACGGGGCCGCCGCCGTGGGTGGTAGGCGTGCGCTGCGCGCCGTAGCGCTTGATGACGCCCGCGTATCCCTTGCCCTTGGAGATGCCGGTCACGTCGATCCGGTCGCCGGCCTTGAAGACGCTCGCCGTGACGGCGTCGCCGACGTTCATGGCGGAGTCGTCGTCATACCGGAACTCCTTGAGCACTTTCAGCATGCCTACGCCGGCCTTTTTCAGGTGGCCGATCTCCGGCTTGCTCAGTTTCTTTTCCTTCACGGTCTCAAAGCCCAGCTGGACAGCGGCGTATCCGTCGTTCTCCACGGTCTTCTTCTGGACCACGTAGCAGGGGCCGGCCTCGATGACGGTTACGGGGATGACCTCGCCCTTTTCACCGAAGATCTGCGTCATGCCGACCTTTTTGCCGATGATTGCCTGTTTCAACATATGTTTTCCTCCTTAAGGTTATTGGTTAGCTCGCGTCACCGTTCCGGCGAGAGGCTGCTAACTTGACCCCGCCCGTCCCGCAAGCAGACAGGCTTCGGGTTCATTTCTTTTTGCCTGTTACAGCTTGATCTCGATCTCGACGCCGGCAGGGAGCTCCAGCGCGGTCAGCGCTTCCACCGTCTTCTGGGTGGGGCTCATGATGTCGATCAGCCGCTTGTGGGTCCTGCGCTCGAACTGCTCACGGCTGTCCTTATATTTATGGACGGCGCGCAGGATGGTCACGACTTCCTTCTGGGTCGGAAGGGGGATCGGACCGGAGACCTTGGCTTCCGTGCGCTTCGCGATCTCCACGATGCGGGCGGCGGCCTGGTCGATCAGCTGATGATCGTATGCCTTGAGTCTGATGCGGATCATTTTCTTGGATGCCATTTGTTGTGTTCCTCCTAACACGTACGTTTTGTTTCACGGCATTGGGGACCGTGATCCCATTGCGTACGGATGAGAAAATTCTGTACACGCTACCGTGCGTATCACTCCCGCTCAAGAAAAACACCGGCAGAAAGGATCTTCCGGCCGGTTCCCTGCACAGGCGATATACGCTCATATACAGATGTTTCTCAGCCGCCCGATTGCGTATCGGCACGGGGCCGATACCGGACATACTCCCCTGAAGTGACCAGGTCAGAGCCTGCAATCTCCAGGATCAACGCAATTCTGCACGCCGAAAGGCACACACTCTCACAGCGTGCCCGAATAAAATATCATACGGATCCTGCCTTGTCAAGCAGAAATTTCACCGAAAAACGCAGAAAACGAAAGGGGTTTTCTGTCGTCTTTCCCCCTGTCCGGCAGGGTCCGCGGAGGCGGTTTTCTCCGCGCACTACATATATATATTATATAGGTTCCGGGGCACAACATCTTCCCTCCCCGCCCAAAAGAAAAAGCCGCCGGCTTCCCAGGGAAGCCGGCGGCGGTTTTTTGCGTTCCGGCGGACCGGCGGCCGGTCACAGCAGCCGGATCAGCAGGAGAAATATCCCTCCCAGAAACAGAAGGATCAGTACGGAGGGCAGAAACAGCGTCAGGAAGGCGGACATGATCATGGCGAACCGGTCGCCTTTCTCCAGGCGGGCGGGTTTCCGCTCCTCCTGCGTCTGCCTGTCGGGATCGTCGAGGCCGAGCATCTCCCGCTGCCGACGTCTTGCCCTTTCAAACTTGCTGTGAAACAGCATGGCGGGTCACTCCTGCGCCGGCGGTACGGCTTCCTGCTCCGCGCCGCCCACGGGGTGGTGGCACGCAACGAAGTGATTGGGAGCCAGCTCCCGCCATTCCGGGACCACCTGGGTGCAGATCTCCGTGCAGTAGCGGCACCGGGTGTGGAACTTGCATCCCTTGGGCGGATTCACCGGGCTCGGGATATCCCCTTCCAGGATCTGCAGCTCGCGGGACGCGTCGGGATCCGTCGTCGGGATGGCCAGGATCAGCGCCTGCGTGTAGGGGTGCAGCGGCTGGGCGAAGATATCGTCGGAGGTCGCCAGTTCCACCATGTTGCCAAGATACATGACGCCGATCCTGTCGGAGATGTACTTGACCACGCTCAGATCGTGGGTGATGAACATATAGGTCAGATCCTGCTTTTCCTTCAGATCCTGCAGCAGATTGATGATCTGCGACTGGATGGAAACGTCGAGCGCGGATACCGCCTCGTCGCAGACCACGAACTTCGGTTCCACCGCGAGCGCGCGGGCGATGCTGATCCTCTGGCGCTGGCCGCCGGAGAACTGGTGAGGGAACCGGTGCAGGAAGTAGGCCTGCAGTCCGCAGTCCTCCATCACCTTGACGATGTGCTCCTTCATGCGCTCGTTGTTCTTCAGGAAAATGTTGTGGGCGCGCAGTCCCTCGCCGATGATCTGGCCGATCGTCATGCGGGGATTCAGGGAGGAGTAGGGGTCCTGGAATACGATCTGCAGATCCTGCCGCAGCAGGCGGATCTCATTATAGGTGAGCCGCGCCAGATCGATGCCCTCGTCTTTCAGCGCCTCGTACTTTTCGAACTCCGGCGTGCCGCGCAGACCGGTCCGGAGTTTTTCGATCTCCGCGGCGGCGGCGTTCATCTGGCTCTCGATGGCGGCGATCTCGCCGTCCATCTTTTTCAGCCGGCCGTCCAGCGCCGCGCAGTCTTTCCCTTCAAACGCGCGGTCGTCCCTCTTTGCCTGAACGACCTGCCTTTTTTCGCGGATGCCCCGCCTCTTCTGGGCAAGGCCATAGTAATTCTCATAGGCACGGGATACCGGCTTCAGGTCGTCCGCCACCAGCAGACCGCCGACGATGTTCGTCACGTTCAGCAGGGCGTCCTTTGCCTCTTTCTTCGCGGCCATCAGGTCCGCGTGCCTGGCGTACTGTTCTTTTTCACTGAGCGCGTCGTACTGCTTCTGCAGATGCTGCTGCTTTTCCTCCGTGCTCACGATCTTTGCCTTCAGCTTATCCAGCTGGCGCACGGTGTCCAGCACATACTGCGGCGTGATGTCGTCCAGCGTGCGGCCGTAATACATGGTGCGGCCGTCGGTCTGGCGGTACAGCTGCAGCAGCGTGCGGCCCAGAGTGGATTTTCCGCAGCCCGACTCTCCCACCAGGCCGAATACCTCGCCCTCATAGATGTCCAGGCTGATGCCGTCGTTGGCCTTGACGTACAGGCCCCGCTTCTTCAGCGGAAACCACTGCTTCAGATCCGTAATGCGAAGAAGGACTTTTTTCTCAGTTTGCATGACGATCCCTCCCGTTCGGATAGTGGCAGCGGATCTGCTGCTCATCGTTGACAGGCAGGAGGTCCGGCTCTTCGTTCATGCACTTCTCCGTAGCGTACTTGCACCGCGGCGCGAACTTGCAGCCCTTGGGCAGCGCCAGCGGATGCGGCACGGCGCCGGGGATGGACTCCAGCCTCTCGTTGCCGGCGTCCAGCCTGGGGATGGACCGCAGCAGACCTTCCGTGTACGGATGCATGAATTCGGAACCGCCGAACAGCTTCCGGACCGGACTCATCTCCACGATCTGCCCGCAGTACATCACGGCCACGTCGTCCGCCATCTGATTGATGACGCCCAGGTCGTGGGTGATGAACAGGATGGAGGTGCCCGTCTCTTCCTTCAGTTCGTTCATCAGGCGCAGGATCTGCGCCTGGATGGTCACGTCCAGAGCGGTAGTCGGCTCATCCGCGATCAGCAGCTTGGGCTTGCAGGCCAGCGCCATGGCGATCATGACGCGCTGCCGCATGCCGCCGGACAGCTGGTGGGGATACTGTTTGGCCACGACCTCCGGGTTGGGGATCTTGACGTCGGCCAGCATCTCCAGCACTTTTTTGGCCGCTTCCTTCTTCGACATGTTCTGATGGATGATGAAGGGCTCGGATACCTGCTTGGTCACGTTGAACACAGGGTTCAGGGAGGTCATGGGCTCCTGGAATATGACGGAGATATCGTTGCCGCGGATCTCATACATCTCTTCCGCGCTGGCGTGCACCAGATCCTTTCCTTCAAAAAGGATCTCGCCGGAGTCGATGTAGCCGTTGCCGTCCAGCAGCTTCAGTATGCTCATGGCGGAAACGGATTTTCCGGATCCGGATTCTCCGACCAGACCCAGCGTACGTCCCGCCTCGACGGAATAGGAAACGTCGTTAACGGCTTTCACAATACCTTTCTTCGTGCGGAAGAAGGTATGCAGATGCTTCATCTCAAGTAATGCCATCTCCTCGCCCCCTTACTTATCCCGGTCGGACTTGGGATCCATGACGTCGCGCAGGGTATCACCGACGATGTTGATGCAGATGCAGGTGATGCCCAGGAACAGCGACGTGAACACCCACTGCCACCAGAAGTTCTTGATGACGGTGGCGTTGTTGGCCCCGTTGAGCATGTTGCCCCAGGTGGGACGCGGATACGTTACGCCGAAGCCCAGATAGCTCAGGGAGGATTCCGTCAGCATGCAGGTGGCGAAGTCCAGCGTCAGCGTCACGAAAATGATGGATACGATATTGGGCAGGATGTGCTTGAAGGCGATGACGAATTCCTTTACGCCCATGGCCTTGGCGGCCGTCACGTATTCGTTCTCTCTGGCGGACAGCACCTGGCCGCGCACCATGCGGGCCAGCCCCGTCCAGCTCAGCAGGCCCAGGATGACCATCAGCAGGAAGATCTTATTGTTCTCAGAGATGTTCATCTGCGCCATGATGGAGGACAGGATCAGCGCGAACGGCAGGAAGGGTATGGCGGCGAAGACCTCCGTCACACGCATGAGGATCAGGTCCACCTTCCCTCCGAAATAGCCGGAGATGCAGCCCATGATGATGCCGATGATGGTGGAGATGATGACGGCCACGGCGCCGATGGTCATGGTCATCCGTCCGCCCTGAATGATGCGCTGGAACACGTTCGCTCCGCGGTTGTCCGTGCCGAACAGATAGCCCTTCAGGCCCCACTTCCCGGCCAGATCGCCGTTGCTGTTCACCGCGTAGCTCTGGAAGGCTCCGGTGTAGATCTTCTTCACGTTCGTCATGCCGGCGGGCACTTCACACTGATCGAGCGTATTGCTGCCCCAGCTGAGAACGCGGCCTTCCGTGGTCAGCGCCGTATAGTGGTAGTTGCCGGCGCTGATCTGGGTGACCTTTTCGCCGTCGTGCAGCGCGGGCATGGGCTTGCTGTTGGAGGCGAAGTCTCCGGCGAAGCACAGCGTGCCGTCGTCCAGCTCGGCGCACACGTTGTTCGCCGCCGCGCTGATGGCCATGATCTTCCGGCCGTCCAGGTACGTCTTGGACGGCTGGGCCGCCGTGTTCAGATTCGAGCGGTACTGGTCGTACAGGCCTCGGGTACCGGTGAAAATGGCGTTGCGGGCTTCGGTAAGACCCACGATGTAGTTCAGCGTGAAGTCGATGTCCTCCAGCTGAACCAGCGCCGCGAATTTTTCGATGTTCTGATAGGTGTTCTTGTTCCCCCAGAGATAGAAGGAACCGTCGTTCATCAGAATGGCGCTGCACTGGTATCCGCAGGTCAGCTTCTTGACGTTCTTTACGTCGATGGTCCCGTTGACGAGTTCGTCGGGCATGCTGAGGATGTTGGGATACTTTTCCGGATCGAAATAGCCGAACTGGCCGAGGCCGTTGTGCCCCCAGCCGTATACCCGACCGTTTTCATCGATGGCGATGATGTGGTCGATGCCGGCCGCCACCAGCTCGATCTTCGCATTCCGGACCTCTTCCGGGATGTCCTTCACGTCGACGCCGGTGGTGCCGAGCTGCGTGGCGCCCCACACGTACACCTTGCCGGCGTTGGATACGCCGACGCTGAAGCTGCCGTAGCTGTCGATCATCTTGATGTCGATCTTCAGTTCAGCCGGGACCGACAGCATGGACATGGTGGGCGGAACGTTGTTCTGCGTGACCTCGTTGTAGGAGTCGTAGTACTTCGGCATGAAGTGCGGCCCGATGAATACCACAAGGAACATGGCGATCAGAACGCACAGGGCGATCACCGCGAGCTTCCTCTCGAAGAACCCGCGCACGATCATTTTCAGCGGGCTGACGATCTCCTCTACGTCGACCCCCTCTTCCCGCTTCTTCTCCACGTCGTCGGCGAGCTTCCTGCTGCCGCCGCGGAAGAATCTTGCAAACCAGCCGTCACCGGCGGAAAAACCGTTTTTCTTCATTTTCCCGCCTCCTTACGCGCTGACACGGATCCGCGGATCCACGAAGCCGTAGACGATGTCGATGATCAGGTTGCCCAGCAGAGACACGGCCACGTAAAACACCTGCAGAAGGACGATCATGTCCACGTCGGCGGTGCGCAGGGCCTGGATCATGATCTTGCCCATGCCGTTCAGGCCGAAAATGTTCTCAAAGATCAGCGATCCGCCGAAAATGCCAATGAACCAGCCCACCACCAGCGTTACCACCGGGATCAGCGCGTTGCGCCAGGCGTGGGAATAGATGACGGTCTTCTCCCGCACGCCCTTGGCCCGGGCCGTGCGGATGCAGTCCATGCTCAGCGAATCGATCATGGAGGCGCGCACGTATCTGGTCATGCCGCCCAGAGACACGAAGGTCATGGTGATCAGAGGCAGCGCCAGGTATTTCATGCGGTCGGCAAACCACTTCCAGCTCCAGGGTGTGAAGTTGCTGCCGGGCGTCTTCATGCCGCTGGGCGGAAACCAGCCCAGCAGCGAGCAGAAGATCCAGATGAACACGATGCATATGATGAAGGAGGGCAGGCTGTATCCGATGATGGTCCCCACCTGTACCGCCTGGTCTCCCTTGCTTCCCTTGTGCACGGCGCATACGATGCCCAGCGGGATCGTGATCGCCAGCGCGAGGATAACTGAGAATATATTGATAAAAATGGTGTTCTTCATCGGCTCGCGGATGACGTTCAGGACGGTATCCTTATACTCCTGCGACCATCCGAAATTCCCCTGAAGGATGCCATTGTGCTGCCCATAGTAATTGGGAGCGACCCCCACCCAGCGCAGATAGCGCAGAAGGATGTTGTTGGTATCCGTTCCGTAGCGGCGCTGATACATGAGGTAGCGTTCCTGGAAGATGGCTTCCTTTTCCGCTTCCGTCGCGTTGCGCAGCTGCTGTTTCATGCCCTGAACGTCCGTGCGCGCGTCACTGTAGGCGCGGTTGGACGGGATCAGGCTGTAAATGCAATACATGAGTATCGAGAGGATGATCAGTACGACGAACATGTACCCGATCCTCTTGAAAACATATTTGACCATAAGGTCATCTCCGATCTGTCTGAAAGGCGACGTAGATTTGGCCGCGGCGGAACTCCGTAAGCTCCGTCCCGTTTCCATCATTTCAGTCCCTGCCGGGAGACTGAAAGCCGTCAGGCAGCGAAAAAACACAGTCTCTCCGCTCTTTTTTCCGTCTTTGCATCCACAGGCAGGTTGCCCGTGGACGGCAAACACAGGATAGGGCGCTCGTCCTATCCTGTGTTTGCTTCAGCGGGCCTTTACGGCCGCTCTGTTTCCGGGTGATTACTCAGCGTTCAGGAAATAGATGTCCGCCGCATCCTTGATGTAGTAGGCGCTGTAATCGTCATACATGGAAGGATCGATGGTCATGTTGTAAGAATAGTCGTACTGAGCGGAGTTGAAGCCGGTAGCAAAGTTGAACACGCAGTACAGGGGGCTTCCGCTGTAGTAACCGTAGACAGCCATCTGATACAGCTCGTCCAGCATGGGAGCGAAATCACCGAAGGTGGACTGCACATTGAAGCCGGCAGCCTTGATGTTGTCAGCCTCCTGCAGGCCGGTGACGAGCAGATCGGAGAAGACGTTATCAACGGTACCGTACCAGTTCAGGACCAGCGGCATGTAGTAATCGTCGCCGACCTTCTCGGTCTTGTACGCGTTGTCAACGCTGTGGTAGTTGATGTCGTTCTCGGTAGCGAACTCAGCGGGGATCTTCTTGTAGCGCACGCCCTCGGTGTACTCGCCGCCCTCGGCGTTGTACACCCAGCCGCCCTCTTCGAGGACAGCGATGGCGGAGTCAACGGAGGTATCGTAGGCGTTCAGCAGCATGCCGTTGGCCATGGCCTCCTTGTACATCCAGGCGCCGGTGTAGTAAGGGCCGTCCACAACACCGCCGTAGCCGCCGGTGAAGTCCTTGGCGAAGGTCGCGCGGTCCATGCAGTAGGCGATGGCCTGACGCACTTCGGTGAACTGGACCGGGCCGTAGTCGGCACGGAAGCCCAGCTTGCCGTAGCCGGCGCGGCTGTAGTGGGTGTAAACGAAGCCGCCGTTGGATTCATCCGCCAGCTTGATGGCTTCGTTGGTCTCGTCGCCGCCGGTGATGGCAGCCAGAACGTCAACGCCGCCGGACTTCAGGTCCTCCAGCTGGGTCTCGGAGATGATCTTCTTGTAGATGACCGTCTCGATCTGGGGCTTGGTGCCTTCGTAGTTGCCCTTGAACTCGGGGTTGACCTTCAGAATGGCAGACTTGTCGGAAGCGTCAAAGCTGCTGACGAAGTAGGGGCCGGAGCAGGGCAGGCTCTCGTCGGTGTTCCAGGCGTTGGCCGTCATGACAGCGGCCATCTTGTAGCTGTCGCCGTCCTTGGCGTAGAACTCGTCGGTCCAGTAAACGCCTTCGCCGTCATCCTGCAGATCGCAGCCGGGGTTCCATACGTTCTGATGATACGGAGTGAAGCCCGCGTAGATGATGGAATAGAAGTAGGGCAGGTAGTCGGGAGAAATGGTGATGGAGAACTCATAGTCGCCCAGCAGACGCAGGCCGGTCATGATCTTGCTCGCGCCGTCACCGTCGTTGGTCCCGTCGTAGGCCGCATACTCTTTGTAGCCGACAGCCTGCATAAGGATCATGTGATCCTTGCCGGCAGCCTCAGTGGCTACGGGCGTGGAGAAAGCCATGGGGAAGTACAGGTAGTTCTTCGCGGTCACGGGGGAGCCGTCGGAGAACTTCAGATCGTCGTAGATCTCGATATCGTAGGTCTTGCTGCCGTCCTCGTTCTCGACTTCGGTCAGGTTCTTCACGACCGTGGGGTTGACGACGAAGCCGCCTTCCTTGGTGGTGGAGACCGTCTCAAGGCCGTTGATAAGGTTGGAGACATCGTTGTCGGATGCGCCGGGGTTGCTGGCGCCGAACGTGGCATAACGGAACTTGCCGCTCAGGTCGGTGCTGTTGCCCAGGATGAAGCTTCCGTCAGCCTTCTCGCTGGTCCAGTCGATCAGCGCAGCGGCGGGGCTCCAGAAGGGGTTCGTGGGATGCTCTTCCACGCCCTTGATGGCGGAGTTGTAAACGTCATAGTACTCGTTGGAGTACAGCGGGATCTCAGGAAGCAGATAGTTCCAGCGGGTGATGTAGTACTTCCACCACTCGGCGTAGACATCGTCTTCGGTCTCATAGCTGGTGCCCTCGGTGGAGGTGTTGTACACCATGGCCATGGTCAGGAAGTCGAGGCCCAGCTCGTACTCGGTGCCGTCGAAGGTGGCGTAGGCCAGACCGGTCTCAGGATCTTCCGTCACGTCCGCGATGGACACGCCCTTGCCGTACTTTTCATACAGCGAGATATAATCCCCATCCTCGCCGTAGGTCAGACCGGCAATAGACTGTGCGCCCGTGGGAACGTAAGCGGCCTCCTCAGGCTGCTCAGGCTCTTCCGGCTGCTCATCAGCTGGGGTCGTGTCAGGCGTGGTGTCCGCCGGAGTCGTGTCTGCCGGAGCAGGCTCTTCCTGCTTGGAACCGCAGGCGGCAACGGACAGAAGCATGACAAGAACCAGCACGAGAGACAGGATCTTGATCAGTTTCTTGCTCATTTCTTTTCCTCCTAAAAAAAATTGAACCATTTTTCTGCTCTTCCGTCGGGAAAAGCGGCGTTTCGCGGTGCATGGACCGTGGTCGGCCCTGGGGATTTTGAATGCCCTGCGGAACGTGTGGATTATTTTATCACTTTACTGCTGTGAATATCAAGTGATTTTTCGCAAGTTTTCATTCGGATATGGGGTTTTTGACGGCGGCTGTCCGGAGGACGGCCCGCGTCTCCTCCCCTGGCACCGCTCTGCGACCCATGACGGGCGCGTGTGACCCCATGCGGAATCCGCATCGCCGCCGCGGTTGACGAACGGCCCCGCGGCAGGTAAAATGGCAGGGAAGGGAAACGTCCGGCCTACCTTATTATTATGTTCTGCGCGGCGCCGCCGTGAGGGAGCCCGGACGGACAGTTATTATCATATGTTGTACGGGAGGATACGGAAATGGCTTTTGACATCAGGGGTTTTTACGACAGACTGGATGAATACTACGCGGGTTACGACAACGCCGCCACCGAGCAGTTCCTGAAGGACAGCCTGGCCGAAGCGGAGTCCTTCATGATCGTTCCCAGCCACTGCTGCCGCTGTGACGACCACATGGATCACACCGCCGAAGAACAGGTGGAGGCCATGAGCGACGAGGAGCGCCAGTGGATCCTGGAGTGCAGCGACGCCCGGGTGGCCGTTCTGAACGAGATGGCCTGCTTCTACCGCGGCATCAGCGAATTCGACCGGTGCCTGGAATGCTTCCGCGCCGTGGAGGAGGAGCTGCAGGCCCGCGGCATGGAGAACAACAGCTCCTACGCCGTCGTCGAGCTGAACATGGCCGGCGCTCTGCGGCTGATGGGACGGCTGGACGAAGCGCTGGATACGTTTAAAAAGGCGGAGGCCGTGCTGCTCGCCAGCCCCAACACCGACGACTATGAGCTGGCCGGCCTGTACAACAACACGGGTCTTGTGTATCAGGACATGGAGAAGCTGGATCTGGCGGCGGAGAATTTTGAAAAGGCCCTCACCTACCTCGTGAAGGTGCCGGACAACGACGCGGAGATCGCCACCAACCACTCCAATCTGGCCGTCACATACTACAGGCTCGGAAAAAAGGAAGAAGCCGAACGGTGCCTGGACAAGGCTCTGGCCATCTTCGAAACGCTGGACGGGGGCATGAACCCCCATTACGCCGGCGCTCTGAACACCAAGGCAGCCGTGGCCTACCAGTCCGGGCGCTTCGAGGAAGCCGCGAAGCTGTTCGTAGCGGCCGCGGAGAAGACGAAGCAGATCTTCGGCGAGAGCAAGGACTACGCGATCCTGTGCCGCAACGCCAGCGCCGCCTTCGCCCAGGACGGAGACAAGGCCCAGGCGGACGCCTACGCCGCGCTGGCCAAGGCCGTTACGGACCGCATCGGCTGACCCAGAAACGACACCGAACCAAAGGGCTGTGTTCACAGCCCTTTTTCTTCCCCGCACTTTAAGGAAAGGAGCGTCCACCCATGGCTTTCGTACACCTGCACGTTCACAGTGAATACAGCCTGCTGGACGGTGCCTGCCGCATCCGGGATCTGCCCGCCCGGGCGGCGGCGCTGGGGCAGACCGCCTGCGCGATCACCGACCACGGGGTCATGTACGGGGCCGTCGCCTTCTACAAGGCCTGCCAGGCCGCCGGGATCCGGCCCATCATCGGGTGCGAGGTCTACGTGGCTCCCCGGACGCGCTTCGACAAGGAGCGGGAATACGACTCCGCCCGGTACCATCTGGTGCTGCTGTGCGAGAACATGACCGGCTACCGCAACCTGTGCAAGCTGGTGAGCCGGAGCTTTACCGAGGGCTTTTACACCAAGCCCCGGGTGGACCGACAGCTGCTGAGGGAATACAGCGAAGGGCTGATCGCTCTGTCCGCCTGCCTTGCCGGAGAGATCCCCCGGGCGCTGACCTCCGGAAGCTACAGCCAGGCCAAAAACGCGGCACTGGAAATGCTGGACATTTTCGGCGAGGGAAATTTCTTCCTGGGGCTGCAGGATCACGGGCTGGAAGAGCAGCGCCGCATCGCGCCGGATCTCATCCGGCTGCACCGGGACACCGGCATTCCCCTGGTCCTGACCAACGACTGCCATTACCTGACGCGGGAGGATTCCTACGCCCAGGACGTGCTTCTGTGCATCCAGACGGGGAAGACGGTGGACGACGCCGACCGCATGCGCTTTGAGACCTCGGAATTCTATCTGAAAAGCGAGGACGAGATGCGGGCACTGTTCCCCGAAGTTCCGGAAGCGGCGGACAACACCGTGCGCATCGCCGACCGCTGCCGGGTAGATTTCGAGTTCGGTCACTATCACCTGCCCGAATTCTCCCTGCCGGAGGGCGTGAGCAGCGCGGCGTATCTGCGCGAACGCTGCCTGGAAGGCTTTGCCGTGCGCTACGGAGAGGGCACGCCGGAGCTCAGGCAGCAGCTGGACTATGAACTGGACATGATCGGCCGCATGGGCTTTACCGACTATTTCCTGATCGTGCAGGATTTCGTGATGTTCGCCAAGAACAGCGGCATCCCCGTAGGGCCCGGACGCGGCAGCGCCGCGGGCAGCATGGTATCCTACTGCCTGGGCATCACGGACATCGATCCCGTCAAATACAGCCTGTACTTCGAGCGCTTCCTGAACCCGGAGCGCGTGAGCATGCCGGATATCGACATGGATTTCTGCGAGCGCCGCCGCGGCGAAGTGATCGACTACGTCAAGAGAAAATACGGCGAGGATCACGTAGCCCAGATCGTTACCTTCAACACGCTGAAGGCCAAGAACGCCGTACGCAACGTGGCCAAGGCCATGGCCCTCTCCTTCGCTGAGGAAAACGCGCTGGCCCGGGAGATCCCCAACGTTCTGAACATCCGCCTGAGTCAGGCGGTGGAGACCAGCCGCTCCCTGCGGGAGATGATGGAGAAGGACGAACGCATCCGCCGGGTCATCCAGACAGCCATGGCGCTGGAGGACATGCCGAAGGACTCCGGCACCCACGCCGCCGGCGTGGTCATCACCAAGCGGCCGGTGAGCGATTACGTCCCCCTGACCCTGTCCAAGAAGGACGACTCCATCGCCACCCAGTATGTGATGACGACGCTGGAGGAGCTGGGGCTGCTCAAGATGGACTTTCTCGGCCTGCGTACCCTGACCGTCATTGACGACGCGGTGAAGGCGATCCGCCGCACGGAACCCGATTTCGACATCCGCGCGGTCCCCGACGACGATCCGGCCACCTACGCCATGCTGTCGGCCGGAAAGACCATGGGCGTGTTCCAGCTGGAATCCGACGGCATCACCGGCGTGTGCACCGGCCTGCAGCCGAAGAGCATCGAAGACATCACCGCCATCATCGCCCTGTACCGCCCCGGCCCCATGGACAGCATCCCCCGCTTTCTGGAGAACAACCGCCATCCGGAAAAGATCTCCTATAAGCACCCCCTGCTGGAGCCGATCCTGCGGGTTACCTACGGGTGCATCGTGTACCAGGAGCAGGTGCTGGACATCCTGCGCCGGCTGGGCGGCTTCTCCCTGGGTCAGGCGGACATGATCCGCCGGGCCATGAGCAAGAAAAAGCAGGCGGAGATCGTGAAGGAGCGGGAGACCTTCATCCACGGCGACGCGCAGCGCCGCATCTGCGGCGCCGTGGCCAACGGCGTGCCCGCGGACGTGGCCGCCGCCATCTACGACGAGATCCTCGACTTTGCCAACTATGCCTTCAACAAGGCTCACGCCGTTTCCTACGCGGTGGTCTGCTATCAGACGGCCTACCTGAAATGCCACTGGCCGCGCCAGTTCATGGCTGCCCTGATGAGCAGCGTTCTGGATTCTCCGGACAAGGTGGCGGAATACACCGCCGAATGCCGTGACATGGGGATCCGTCTGCTTCCGCCGGATATCAACGAATCCGAAGACATGTTCACGGTGGCCGGGGATCACATCCGCTACGGGCTGGTGGCCGTGAAGGGCATCGGCCGCGGCCTGATCCGCGGGGTCATGAGCGAAAGGGCCACCCACGGGCCTTTTACAAGCTTTACGGATTTCTGCCGCCGCATGGACGGCGGCGACCTGAACCGCCGCGCGGCGGAGAGCCTGATCAAGTGCGGCTGCTTCGACAGCCTCGGCGCGAACCGCCGTCAGCTGATCCAGATCTGCCAGCCGGTGCTGGACAGTCTGGCCGATCTTCGCAGGAAGAACGTGGCTGGACAGATGGATCTTTTCGGGGGCTCCGATCAGCAGGAGGGCGTGGACATCCCCCTGCCGCGGGTGGAGGAATTCAGCCGTCAGGAACTGGCGGCCATGGAGCACGAGGTCACCGGCCTGTATCTTTCCGGCCACCCCATGGACGACCGCCGTGCCTCCGCCCGAGCCGCCGGAGCCATAGCCATCGGCGGCATTCTGGCAGACCTCGCTTCCGAAAAGGGCCCCTCCCGTTTCCGGGACGACCAGACCGTTCTGCTGGCCGGGATCGTGGACGCCGTCAAGACCAAGCCGACGAAGAACAACAGTCTGATGGCCTACGTGACGCTGGACGACGGCACCGGCGTCATGGAACTGCTCTGCTTCCAGCGGGTGCTGGATCAGAGCGGCGGGTACCTGGGGGAAGGCGCCGTGGTCCTTGTAAAGGGCCGCCTGTCCCTGCGCGACGACAAGGATCCCCAGCTCGTGGCGGAGTCCGTGCGGCCGCTGGAGGACGGCCCGGATCGGCCGGTCCGCGCCGAGGCTTCGCCGTCCGCCCCGCCGAAAAAGCTCTGGCTCCGTCTTCCGGGTGAGGATCATCCGGACTGCGCACGCGTTCGCCGGGTCCTTTCCATGTTCCCAGGCACTACTCCCGTGGTAGTATACTTTTCAGATACCGGCGTCAGGCGGGGCTCCCGATGCCTGATCCACGAGGCTCTGCTGAAGGAGCTTCGGGAGATCCTCGGAGACGACAGCGTCGTGCTTCGATAATCCTGTTTTCATCGGATGTGAACACCTTGACTGTTTCCCTCACCTTTCTTCTCACCAACGTTCTGCTCGGCTTCGGCCTTGCCATGGACGCCTTCTCCGTTTCCGTTACGAACTCTCTGACGGAGACCGGCATGCGCAGGAGACGCATGGCCGCCGTCGCGGGGACGTACGCCCTGTTTCAGATCGTCATGCCTCTGATCGGGTGGGCCTGCGTACACGCTTTCGTGGAGCACTTCCGGACGTTCCGGCGGTTCATTCCGTGGATCGCGCTGCTTCTTCTGCTTTTCATCGGCGGCAAGATGCTGTGGGAGAGTTTCCGCAGCCTGGAGGACGAAGCGCCGTCTGCCGCAGCCGTCGGGGTCGGCACCCTGCTCCTGCAGGGGATCGCCACCTCCATTGACGCCCTGTCCGTCGGCTTCACCATCGCCGACTACTCCTTTCCCTACGCGCTTCTGAGCGCGGTGATCATCGGCGCCGTCACGTTTGCCGTGTGTCTGGCGGGTCTGGCCATCGGAAAGGCGGTCGGGAAGAAGCTGGCCGGAAAGGCCGGCGTCGTCGGCGGGGTCATTCTCATAGCCATCGGGCTGAAGATCTTCTTCAGCGGCATCTGATCCTCCCTTCCTGTAAAAAAGGACTTCCGAAGCCGCCGTTCGGCGGGACTTCGGAAGTCCTTTTTTTATCGCAGATCCTGGTGCGGAGATCACTCTGCCTCCCGCAGCGCCTCAAGAACGGCCTGCAGCTGATGATCCTCTTCCCGCGGCAATACGCCGTAATACACGGCGTAGTACTCCTCTTCATCCACTTCAACGGGGATATCCGGCTGGATGCCGACGCCGGCCAGGCTGGATCCGTTCGGCGTAAAGTACCGGGCGGTGGAAAGATTCACGCCGCTCCCGTCCGACAGACGGATCATCACCTGGGAATATCCCTTCCCCGTGGTCGCCTGTCCCCCGACGATGCCGCAGTCGAACTCGCGTATGGCCTCGGCGAAATATTCCGCCGCGCTGTAGGAGCTGTCGTTCACCAGCACCGCCAGCGGACACTCCACCCGGCTGGCGTCCGAGCTGGTCCTGCTCTCCGTTCCGTCGGTATACTCCATGTGAAAGATCAGGCCCTCCGGCAGCAGATAATCGAGCATCCGCGTCAGTTCCGATACGTAGCCGCCGCCGTTGAAACGCACATCCATCACCAGCGCCTCCGCCCCCTGATCCAGCAGATCTTCCGCCGTCCGGACGAACGAGTCTCCGGTTCCGGTATAGAAGTTTTCGATGCGGATGTACCCGATCCCGTCCAGCATCTCTCCGCTGATGGCCTCCAGGGGCAGTGCCTTTCTCACCATGCTCAGGGTGAGCGTCTGCTCCCCCCGCAGGATCTCCAGGACCACTTCCGTTCCCTCTTCCCCGCGGACCAGGGCGCTTGCCTCTTCCAGCGTCATCCCCTTCAGGGACACCCCGTCCGCCGCTGTGATGAGGTCCCCCGGAAGCACGCCGGCTTCTGCCGCGCCTCCGCCCTCCTGCACTTTGATGACCTCCAGCGGGTCGTCCTCCTCCGGTTTGCGTACCGTCACGCCGACCCCCACGTAGTTATTGGCCATCGTGACGTCGTATTCCTTCAGTTCCTCCGCGGAGATGTAGTAGCTCCAACGGTCGCCCAGCCCTTCCACCATGGCGGCTGCGCAGGCCTCCTCCACGGCGGCGGGATCCTTCTCCCCGACGAAGCGCTCGTCGATCACGCCCGACAGCTCCAGCAGCTTCGGATATTCCCGCGCAAACGCCGCGGCGTCTTCCAGCCGCGCTCTGACGGACGCCGCTGTGACGGCGGCCGAAAGAACGGCTGTCACCAGCGCCGTCAGGACGACCGCCAGCAGGACCGGATGCCGGACACGCCTTCTCTTTTCTTCCTCCATGACTGCCTCCGTAAAAAAGGCGGCCGCCGCGTATCCGGCGGCCGTCCTGTGATGTCAGGTACGCCTCATTCGAATTCGAACAGATCCCGGTTCCTGTCCTTGAACAGCTCGTAGATCTTCTGTACCAGGGCCTCGTTCTCCACGGGGAGAAAGCGCTGCTCCTCACCGTCCCCCTGTTCCATCTCCATGATGATCACAGTGCTGTCGTCATCCGGAGGAAGGACGGCAATGTAGTCCTTCCCGCGGTATTCGATGATATCCAGCAGTTCAAACTGCGTCTTTGTTCCGTCTTCGTCTTCCAGCTCGATCGTTTCGATCTCTTCATCCAGATCCATGACTTCATCGTCATTCTTCACGCTCCGGGTCCTCCTTTCCCTCTTTCTCCGGCTCCTGCAGAAGGTCGTCCAGGATCGTAGGATCCTCTTCGCCCGTCCCGTCGTCCGCCTCCATGTGGTCGGCAATATCTATGATCTGCGCCTCATCGGCCGTCGGTTCTTCTACCGCGGAGATCCCTCCGTCCAGGCGCCGCCTCTCTCTCAGGCGCTTCTTGATCACCGCGTTGCGGCCCTTTTTCCCGATCCGGTAGGCGCGGTACGTCAGCGCGTAAACCAGATAGGCCGCCAGCAGGACCACGAGGACCGTCAGGAGCGTGATCACGCCCTTGCTCTTCGCCGTATCGGCGATCAGCCGCTTGAGGTATTCCATGCGCATCAGTTCCACCGGCTTGGCCGCCACCAGATCCACGCTGGCGTATTCCGTGCCGCGATACATCAGATGCATCTCTCCAAGCAGCTGCCCCTTGTCGACGGGGGCCTGGATCGGCCGGTCCGCGGCGTAGATCACGATCTCCCGCTGGAAATCTTCGGGATGAATGTCGTTATCCAGCATTACGGACACCGCGTGTGCCGGGACCGCCACCACGTGGTCCGTATCCCGGCCGAGGTCCACGGACACCTGCGTGATGTTCTCTCCAGCCTCCACGATGGTCTGCCAGGAAAACCCGTCGAAGGTCCACCGGATCAGCGCGCTCGCGTCCGCATAGCTCTCGTCCATGGTAAGCGCGCCGGACACCAGCACGATCAGCGTCATGTCCGATTCCTCGCTCTGCGACAGGGAGATGGTGGTATATCCGTCGGATATTCCGCCGAACCTCCCCCCGGTGCATTCCGGACAGAAGTACTGGCTCCCGCTTCGCTGCAGCTGGTTGGAAGTAACCAGAACGCGGGATATGGCCATGTTGGTATCGCCCACCGTATAGGTTCTCGCGGAAAACACCTGCATGAACAGGGAATTCTGGGCGGCCACGCGAATCATCCGTACCAGATCCTCACCCGTCGTGTGCTGCGCCTCGTCGTACGCGCCGGTGATGTTGGTGAACACCGTGTTCTCACATCCGCATTCCCCGGCAAAGGCGTTCATCCGGTCCACCAGCGCCTCGGCGGATCCCACGGCATGGACCGCGGCCGCATAGGCGGCCGTTTCGCTGTAGTCCATGAACATCAGATAGAGCAGATCCTCATACTTCAGCACTTCCTCCGCCTTCAGACCGAGAAAGCCGCTGTCCTCATGTAGCACACTCTCCGTAATGGTCACCTTGTCCCTCAGTTCGGCGCTGCCCTCAAAGCAGGCGCAGCACAGCATGTACAGGGAGATGACCTTCACGATGCTGCCGGGGTTCAGCCTTCTTGCCGGCGCGGAGGACAGAAGCGTGGTATCCGACGTCAGTTCCGTGACGATGACGGAAGGCGAGACCAGCTCCACGGCGTCCGCCGCCCCGACACAGGGGACCAGCAGTCCGCAAAGCAGCACGAGCGCAAGCAGCACCGGCAGACAATTTTTGATTATTTTCATCCGAATCATATTATTCTCCGGTCCCGTATGGTATAATAAAATGTACTTGTCTACGGGTCAGCACCCGTGGCTAAGTTGTTATTTTAACAGATTATCCATAAGGTAGCAACCGTATTTCCGCATTTTAGGACAGTTTCCCATGAAATTGAAACGATTTGAGCTTTTGCTGTTACTGTTTGCCGCTGCCGCGGTGCTGTTCACGGTGGGATTCCTCACGGGACGGCTCACCGCCCGTACCCGCGTTTACGTGACCGCCTCCTCTGCGGCTCCCGCGGAGCGTTCGGCGCTCCCGGATGCATCCGCCGCGTCCGACCCCATCGATCTGAACGCCGCGGATGAGACGACGCTGATGACGCTGCCCGGCGTCGGCCCGGAGCTGGCTTCCGCCATCGTCGCCTACCGGACAGAGCACGGCGGCTTTCGAGCCGTTTCCGAGCTGATGAACATCCGGGGCATCGGCGAAACTGTTTACCGCGCCCTGCTTCCGCTGGTGACAGCAGGCGCATCCGTCTCCCCCGGGCAGACGGATCATCCATGATCTGCAAAGGAGGCCGCTTGCCGTGAAGATCCTGGTAGTTGACGACGAAAAAGTCCTTGTCAAAGGCATTAAATTCAATCTTGAGCGCGAAGGCTATGAGGTGGACACCGCCGGAGACGGCGCGGCTGCCATTGAACTTGCCCGCACGCAGCAGTACGACCTGATCATCCTCGACGTGATGATGCCGAAAATGGACGGACTTGAGGCATGCGCTCACATCCGTGAATTCTCCTCCGTTCCCATCATCATGCTCACCGCCCGCAGTGAGGATACGGACAAGCTTCTCGGCTTCGAGTACGGGGTCGACGATTACATGACCAAACCCTTCAACATTCTGGAACTGAAGGCCCGGGTCCGGGCACTGCTCCGGCGTTCCGCTCCCGCCGCGCCGGCGGCTTCCTCCGGCGTTCTGACCATTGGAGACGTGACGCTGGATCCGGAACGCCGCCAGGTAAAAAAGGGCGGACGGGCCGTGGAGCTCACCGCCAGGGAATTCGACATTCTCGAACTGCTCATGCGCAATCCGAACAAGGTCTACAGCAGGGAGATGCTTCTCAGCACGATCTGGAACTACGATTATCAGGGCGACGAGCGCACCGTGGACGTTCATGTGCGCCGTATCCGGGAAAAGCTGGAGGACGTTCCCGCCTCCCCGGAATACGTCATGACCAAGTGGGGAGTTGGCTACTATTTCAAAGGTTAACCGTGCGCTGAAGCGTTTCTTCTCCAGCGTCATGTTCCGCTTTGTCGTGCTGATCGCCATCACGGTGGCCGTGCTTCTTCTTCTGATGAACACGCTGTTCCTCACCGCGGCGAGAAACATGATCTTCACCTCCAAGCGCAGCATGCTGCAGAACCAGGCTTCCGTCATCGCCTCCTCGCTGTCGGCCATGAACGAGCTGGACGTGGAGCACGTCTCTCAGGTCATGGAGCTTCTCGACGTGACCGAGCTCACCGGCATTTCCGTGCGGGGCGTGGACGGAAACGTCTATTATGATACGGTTACCCCGTCCGTCGGAGCCGCCGCCACCCACGACGTGCGCATGCTGACGGCCCTGAATGGGAGCACCGGCTTTTACGGGCACTTCAACGGCGGTGTGTTCAAATGCTATTATTACATGCCGCTGGTTCTGTCCAACCGGATCGCGGGGGTGCTGGTGCTGTATGAGGCGGACAGCGAACAGGGGTCGCTTCTTCTGAATCTGCAGAACAGCGTCCGCCTGGTATCGATCGTCGTCACCGTAGTCTTCGTCGCGATCGCCGCGGTGCTGATCTACGTCATCTCCGCGCGCCTCCGCACCATCCGCCGGGGCATCACGCCGCTGGGAGAAGGGAACTACTCCCACCGCATCGCCATGAAGGGCCGCGACGAGTTTTCCGAGCTCGGAGGCGCCTTCGACCGGCTGGCCGACCGGCTGGAGATCAACGAAGACATCCGCCGCCGCTTCGTCGCGGACGCATCCCATGAACTGAAAACGCCCATCGCCTCCATCCGGCTGCTCAGTGACAGCATCCTGCAGACCGACGCCATCGATGAGGAGACGACCCGGGATTTCGTAGGGGACATCGCCGTGGAAGCGGATCGCCTGGCCAATATCACTCAGCATCTGCTCACGCTCACGAATCTGGACAATCCCACCGCCATCAGCCGCAGCCCTCACGATCTGGCGGAGACCGCGCGGCAGACGGTCCGCACGCTCGTCCCTCTGGCGGAGGCCCGCGGCATCTCCCTGACCTTGCATGCCCCGGAGCCCTGTTTCGTCCTGTCCGCGAGAAACGAACTGGAACAGATCGTGCAGAACCTGACGGAAAACGCCGTCAAATACAACGTCGACGGCGGCACCGTGACCGTTTCCGTGTTCCGGCAGGAGCCGAACGTGCTGCTGACGGTGGCGGATACCGGCATCGGCATCCCGGAGGAGGATCTGCCCCATATCTTCGAACGGTTCTACCGGGTGGACAAGGCCAGATCGCGGGAAGCGGGAGGGACCGGCCTCGGCCTTTCCATCGTAAGCGACATGGTCCGGATCCTCGGCGGAAACGTCGACGTCTCTTCCCAGCTGGGGCAGGGCACGGAATTCCGGATCCTGCTCCCCCTGTGCCGCGCGGAGGCCTCCTCCGCGGATGCGCCTGCGGAGGAAGCGTGACCCCGGCGTCGTTCCTCCCGTATCCGATCCGCAGGCCCGGCCCTGTGGGCCCTACATTCCTGACCGGTCGTTCCGGCGCGCTCTGCAGCGCGCCGGTTTTTTCCGCATTTGACGGCTTTTCATCCATCTGTTAGAATAAAATGGTTGACCCCCCATCTCCGTTGCATGAGGTGTGTTATGCCCAACGTCGTCACGCAGCTGATCGTCTGCTTCCTCGCGGGCGTCGGCGCCGGGCTCGGGACCGGCTTCGCCGGCATGAGCGCCGCGGCCGTCATCAGCCCGATGCTGATCACTTTCCTGAATATGGACGCGTATCAGGCCGTCGGCATCGCTCTGGCCAGCGACGTTCTTGCCAGCGCCGCCAGTGCGGCGGAGTACGGCAGAAACAAGAACCTGGACATCCGCAACGGTCTGATCATGATGGCCGCGGTGCTTGCCCTCACGGTCGTAGGCAGCTGGGTATCCAGCCTGATGCCCAGCACTACCATGGGAAACACTTCCATGTTCTTCACTCTGTTTCTGGGCATCAAATTCATCGTACGCCCGGTCATGACGACCAGAGACGCCATCGCACAGGCGGACCCGCGGACCCGGACGCTGCAGTCCCTGGCCAGCGGCGCCGTGGTGGGCTTCATCTGCGGCTTCATCGGCGCCGGCGGCGGCATGATGATGCTTCTCGTCCTGACCACCATCCTGCATTACGATCTGAAGACGGCGGTGGGGACCAGCGTTTTCATCATGGCGTTCACCGCCCTGACCGGCTCCGTCAGCCATATCGTGATCGGGGGCATGCCGGAGATCCTTCCGCTGGTGCTGTGCATCGCCTTTACGCTGCTCTGGGCGCAGATCGGCGCGCGCATCGCCAACAGGGCAAAGCCCATCACGCTCAACCGCATCACCGGCGCCATCCTGATCGTTCTGGCCGTGGTGATCCTGTTCGTCAATTTCGTTCTCAAGTAGATCCTTCGCATGGAAAAACCGGACCCGATCGGGTCCGGTTTCTTTTTTCTGTCGAGGGATCAGCCGATGGCGGTGAAGCCTCCGTCGGGATGCAGGATGTTGCCCAGAAACAACTGCGTCTAAGTTCGGCAAAACGAGAGAAGCATCCATTTGTCCTTCCTTAAGTCTTCAGGTACAGGTTTTACCTGATAATTATTATTTCATGCCTTTCCATTCATCAAAAACAGGATTGTTCTTGGGAATAAACTCAGGCATATCATCAGGCAATGTATGCTTCAACAAATCGTCAAACTCTGCCGCTTGATTATAAGAGAGTTCCCACCAAATCCCATCGGTTGTTTTGAAAAAGGCGTTCCCATAATGATTCATCTCAAATGTTTCAGCGCCGGAGTGCACGGTAATCACCCATCCGCCCCCATCATACACCGTGGGGTCTTTCTCTGTTGCATCCAATACCAGTGAAGAAAGATACTCTGCGATACTCTTTATCTTGGCCGGATCCGTATATGAGAATGTGGTTCGAGGACTTGCGTTCCAGGAAATGGTCACTCTATCTATTTCCAAAGGCAAAGAGACGTTGCCCGAAGGCCCGTTTTGTTTCTTTCCGCATGCGGCCAAAAGCGTAATCATTATTATCACTACAAGACAAAGGATAATAGTCCTTTTCACCGACATCTCCCCCGCTCCTGTCCAGCGGCAGTCTTCCTGCTTTTTCTTCTTATCGTCGTTATTATTGATTGCCATGCCACCTGCCCCTTATTTTGACAGCATCAGCGTTAATCCCTTTTTTTATGGCTGTTTGGCACCATAACCAGCCAAAGTCAGTGTATACCCATAAGCGGAGCTATAATAAGAATGCAGTATTGATTAATATGAATATCTTTCTCATATCATCACCATCAGTCAAGTCCCAATTTGTGTGGTAACTCCATTCTACCAAAGGCTGCAAACCTTGTCCTCTTTTTATCTCTCTTCTAATTTGCGCAATTTATTCTACCTTATCCATTTGTGCGGTGTTGCCCTATAATGGTTTTTCTTCCTCTCTCCACAACAAATATCGTCCAGGAGCTCCATATGCTTGTTCTTCTTCGAAATAACAAAAACTACAATTCATAAAATACAAAAGGAAAGGACCAAATCCAAATAGAGTGGATAACGTTGCTTCCAGAGTAGCATTGTCCCCGTCAAGCATACCCGGCATCATTAAATAGTATTCGTCTCGCTTTGACAGATTATTTAACGTCATTATCAATTGGCTAACTGTATTATTCTTTTTAGGTATAACGTGTATATATCTGTCAACAAAGAAGTCTTTTGTAAGTCCTAGCAGAAATCTATCTCTCTTCTTTTTTGAATTTAGCATATAGAGAGCCCTATCTTGATGCTGCTTTTTCATAAATTTTATCACTATCTGTTCTTCAATATAAGCATTCATGTTTTTAACGTTCTCCTGCATTTGACCTTTACTTCGCCCATATAATGCGTAAGTAGCCTCCTGCATAATATGCCTAAAGGAATGTACACACAAATTGGGACTTGACTGCAGTTACAGGCACTGTTACCCACTAATACTTTTCCATACCGCTCCAATTAACGATGTAACAATTTTTCATATGTGTTCAAATCCAACTGCTTTTCTGTTATAACGAGTTCTTTTTTATAGCATTCTGGAATGCATTTAATAAACTTCGAAAAAATAGAAGATCGGTACTGAAACAGCACATACTCTGATTGATAGAGAGGCATTTGCCGTTTGCCGCGTTTCTTTTTGGAACGCTCCCAAAACAAAAATGTGCGCTGTTCATCCGTAAGAATTCTCTTTGAAAAGTAGATATAATATATGTACCTATGTTTTGTTAGTCCCCCTCCTATCCAACGGGTAAACCCTATCTCAACACATTCATCATACAGAAATGTTATCTTTCGTCGCAGTGTATAAAATGTAATACCTTCTGTATCGAATGAAAACCTGCCAAGAATTGGATCATCTATGAATCTCCACAGATATCCCAGAAATCCAAAAATAGATAATGAGAATAACAGACCCATATTACAATAGAATAAGACGTCATCTTGATTGTCTTGGACAACATGAATAACACAGCAAACAAGTAATATTTGTAAACCCAGTGGGAGACATAAAAGGAACAGGTGATATACCGTTTGCGGTTTAGATGCGATATATTTATGCACGCATCATCACCAAACCCTTTCCACCCCTCATTTTCAAGAAAAACCTTCCAGTGTATGAGGAGGCAGAGGAAGCTGGCTGACACCTTGATTGAGAGCTCGATCCATCAATTATTGCATTTGTCATTGCTCCAACCGCACCAGTGTTGCTCGCTATTATGGTACTAGGAATATCAGTAATTGTCGGTGTAAACATGTAGTTCAGAAACGTGGAGCTGGCATCAAATAGGGCTTTAGAAAACCCGAATGATACTATGTTAAGCACTGCTGCTACCGCCGCTTTAGCACCTGTTTTCTTCCAATCCATTTTAGTTTTTGTCATTCCGGCATAAACTGCATCCCCTGCAATCAACCCCATTGCACCCCCAATACCCACTGCAGTAAGTACAACTGCGGCAATTCCTCCTGTCAAAAGCACGGTATCAACTACTGCTCCCGCAATAGCGCCAGAAACTGCCCCTTGTGCAGCCCCAGCCCAAAAGCTCCCTCCATTTGCTGCAGATGATATACCTCCAATTAGACCACCAACAATTGCACCAATAACAGCACACCCAAAAGTTCCTTCCTTATCCATCTTTTTCACTGGGTCATTTTCACAGTAAGCAAACGCGTTTCCACCCAATAGTCCCTGCCCGGTACTGGCATATCCGTCTGCATTTATAAACCTGCAGATCTCGGGATCATAGTACCGGCTCTGCAGGTAGTACAACCCCGTCTCGATTGGACTATCACACATACCCGGAGAGTTTGTCCCCTCCGGGCATGGGCTTTTCAGTTGGTTACCGACTGAAAGAAATGTATTAATTTGCACAATACTATTGTTTTAATTGACAGTTTCATTCTCACTACACTAAACAAAGTTTCAAACTAATCCTAATACTCTTTCATCAAAAACCAGTTCCATCTTCAGGTGTTCAGGGAGATAGTTTGCTATCTCAATCACTCTTTGATGATTATACTGAAAGAAACCAATGTTTGGCCATTTTTTTCTGGTTCTGTGATAAAACTGATTTTTGTCTTCTATCGTCAATATCGGAACTGCAAAATAGCATATGTAGAAATAACGGGTATTCCCTATCCTTGTTTTGATAATACCGGTTTCCTGTATATCCGACCACTTGTGATAATAGTTTTTCAGTCCGATACGCATTCTGAAGCCATTATTGTCAAAGGAAAAAGATCCACAGGGGTAGTCAAAAACAAGCAAATATAACATCCCGACAATTGTACATAACAAAAAGACTAAGATTCCAATGCACAAACCAAGGTTATTAATAGAGTTCCATGATAGAATGATAAGCAAGCCAAAGGGAACTAATAAAAACACTATCGTTAGTGTATAAACGATGATATGGAACGGGGATATACTGTAGCTTTTCTTATTCTTCATTTTTATATCACCCTATTGATCAACGTAGCATGAACAGCAAAGTGAACTGTTGAAAAGGTAGAGAACACATCCATATATCTGGGTTTAAATGTTTCCTTAATTGCCGTCTTTACAGTTTGTTTTATCGCAGTTGAGGTACTAGCAGATGACGCTCTACCCAGTTTTATTCCTTCATCAGCACACTTGGCTGTAGCAGATAATCCAAAGGATACTGTGTTGATTGCTCCTGAAACAAGGGACCGCTTTATCATCCCAGAATCAACAGCAGTAAACTCTCTAGTTGTCACCAGAGAATACGTTTCTTCTCCGGCTATGTTTCCTGCAAATCCCCCAACAAAGGCAATTGCTCCTCCTGCTACCACACCTGCAACCCCAAACGTTGTAACACATGCAACTGCTAAATCTACCGCCGCTCCTGCAATTGCTCCAGAAACTGCACCTTGAAGAGCACCTGCCAAAAAGCTTTCGCCTTTTATAGCAGAAGAAATGCCTCCTATAATTCCACCGACTATTGCGCCAACAAACCAATTTGCAAGCGTGCCGCTGTTGTCATAGAACTTGACCGGATTATTCAGGCAATACGCAAAAGCATTACCGCCCAGCAGCCCCTGCCCGGTACTGGCGTATCCATCCGCAATGATGAACCGACAGATCTCGGGATCATAATAACGGCTGGATACATAATAGAGTCCGGTCTAGGTATCGTAAACGTATCCCCGGTATCTGAGCGGATTCAAGACTCCAAGAGTTGGCGTCACTGCTTCCTGTCGCGCCTAGAAGATTGCCGCAGACATCGTAACTGTAAGTAACCCCCGACTTCCGGAATGGACTCATTCCTTTTAACTGTTATTTTCGTTTTAATCTGTAATCCTCTCGCAAAATAAAAGCACATCCTTTTGTCTGAGAAAGCCAATACCAGAATAAGCCTAATTAGTCTGCATCATGCTTGTTCCTTAGTTGTAACAAAAAACCATTGAGGTTATCGGCCACATCATCATCCACTCGTGGATAAGTCTTGACAACAAGCTTTTGAAAATGTCGGACAACAGAAGATATCATCCATGACGCAATTAAAGAATAATAATCTGCTTCACCATCATTACTTTTGATTTGAACAATTCTACCTTTTTTTTCTACTATGCAATAAACATAGCATTCATAACCATTCTTAATGGGGAGCGGCTGTTTAGACCATTCCTTTTTCAGTGAGTTTATCCATCCTAATTCTATTTTCAATTCATATCCAAGTTCATCGAACAGCTGTGAATATGGATTAATCACAGTCCTGTATTCCTCAATCATTGCCTTTTCAAATGAATACAACTGATCCTGGTTTCCTTTTGAGTTATTATTCTCCGTCACATCGGTGTCCCCCATATTCTCCAGTATTTAGCACTCAGTCTCTTTGCTTGATATTGTGCTTGCAATAGCATCTCGGATCCCTTGTTTTTTATATTGTTAGATACTACTTTACCCGCACCTGAAGCGATTACTGAACAAGCAAAAAACTGATGGCAGCCGTTCCCACAGATTTTGCAACAATACGTAATGACGTACTCCTTTCAAACTCCGTAGGTCTTGCGGCTTGCATCGTTCAGGGAGTACTTTTCATCGGGATCACCCGATCCTTATGACTTCTATGTTCCTTGCGATTTCATTATACCGGACGCTCCTTCTCTCCTCAAGAAATTTTTCGACAGCGCAAGGATGGTGTCGCCTGCAAGCGACACCTTGTTTTTCTGTATAGATAATATTCCGGAAACGCCTTGCTGAAACAGGCGCAGGGCAAAAGAAATACCGGCGTAATCCTTACGATCCCGCCGGTACCAAAGCCAAATTAAGATCAACACACGAATACATAAGCAACGTCGGGGCACCGTCCGCAAGGATGGTGCCCCGGGTGTCTGATTATTTATGCCAAATGCTCAGCCGATGGCGGTGAGGCCACCGTCGGGATACAGGATGTTGCCGGTGAGGAAGTCGGAAGCGGGAGCCGCCAGGAACAGAGCCGTGCCCACGCAGTCCTCGGGATCGGACATGCGGCGCATCGGCAGGCTGGCGCTCTGCATCTTCAGATACTCTTCCACGGTGCAGTTGTTCTCCTTGGCACGCATCTCAAAGACCTTGGTCATCATCGGGGTCTTCATGATGTTGGGGCCGAAGGCGTTGACCGTGATGCCGAAGGGGCCGAACTCGGAAGCCAGCTGCTTGGTCAGCATGTCCACGGCGCCCTTGGCCGCGCAGTAAGCGGCGTTGCCGGGGCCCTTCGTGGCGATCTTGCCGCGAACGGAGGTGACGTTGACGATCTTGCCGTAGCCGTTCTCCTTCATGTACTTGCCGAAGTGCTTGCAGGTCATCAGGATGGAAGCGACGTCGTCGTGCATGACCATGTCGAACTCATCCATGGGGAACTCGAGAGCGGGGTGCTTCTTGTTCACGCCCTGGCTGTTGACCAGAATGTCGATATGACCGAAATCCTTGTTGGCCTGCTCGGCGACGGCAGCGACCTGGTCCTCCTTGCCGGCGTCCATCACATAATACTTGAACTCCTTGCCGGTCTTTGCGGCCAGCTCTTCGCAGGCGGCCTGCAGCTTGGCCTCGGTGCGGGAGGCGATGCACACGCCGGCGCCGGCCACGGCAAAGGCCTCGGCCACCAGCTTGCCCAGTCCGCCGGCGCCGCCGACGATCATGGCGTTCTTACCGGTCAGATCAAACAGAGTAGCAAAATCCATAACAATAACTCCCTTTCTTGAAATGTATGATTATTTAAGCGAGCGCCGTTACGGCTCTCTATCTTACGGAAATCTTACTGGCACAGCTCCACGACGACCGCCTGGCCCATGCCGCCGGCGATGCAGAGCGTCGCCAGACCGTAGCGCACGCCGCGGCGCTTCATCTCGTGCACGAGGGAAACGATGATGCGGCAGCCGGAAGAACCTACGGGGTGGCCAAGAGCGATGGCGCCGCCGTTGACGTTGATGATGTCCATCTTGTCCTCCCAGCCCAGCTGCTTGATGCAGCCCAGCGCCTGGGCGGCGAACGCTTCGTTGAGTTCGATCAGGCCGATGTCGTCATCCGTCAGCCCCGCGTTTGCCAGCGCCTTGGGAACGGCTCCGACCGGGCCGAGGCCCATCAGGCGGGGATCGCAGCCCGCCGTACCGATGCCGCGGATCACAGCCATGGGCTTCATCCCCAGTTCCTGGGCCTTCTCCGCGCTCATCAGCAGCATGGCGGACGCTCCGTCGTTACGTCCGGAGGAGGAAGCGGCCGTCACCGTGCCCGTAAGCTCGGAGGAATTGAACAGGCGGCCCTCTTCGTCCAGCTGCATGTTGAAGCAGGGCTTCAGCTTCGCCAGGCCCTCCATGGTGGTCTCTCTGGGGAACTCGTCGGTATCGAAAACGATGGGGGGCTTCTTTCTGCCCTGGGGAACCGTCACGGGAACGATCTCATCCTTGAACCGGCCGGCGGCGATGGCGTCCGCGGCGCGATGCTGGCTCATATAGGAAAACTCGTCCTGCTCCTGCCGGGTGATGCCGAGGGTCCGGGCGATGTTCTCCGCCGTAACGCCCATGTTGTACTTGCCGTACTTCTCCATGGGCTGGCTGCGGAACTGGCCCTCCGTCAGGGCGTCCACCAGCTCGGTGTTGCCGGTGCCCACGCCCCACCGGGCGTTGCGGATATAAAACACGGCGTTGCTCATGCTCTCGGTGCCGCCGGCGATGCAGACGTCGTTCTGTCCGCACATGATGCTCATGGCGGCGTTGGCAACGGCCGTCATGCCGGAGGGGCACTGCCTCATGACCGTATAGGCGGGCGTCGTCTCAGGGATGCCGACCTCGAGAGCCGCCACGCGGGCGATGTTCGGATCGTCCGACGTCTGACGGCAGTGACCCATCACGACCTCGTCGATCTGCTTCGGATCGATACCGCTTCTGTCCAGCACGCCCTTCAGCACGGCGCAGGCCAGATCATACGCGCTCAGCGGCTTCAGAGAGCCGCCCATCTTGCCCACCGCGGTACGGCACGCTTCCACGATTACAACGTCTTTCATACTGTCCTCCTGTAATGTCGTCCGGCGACGCCGGATCTTCTGCATTTTTCCGGCCGCTTCGGCCGGCTTTTCATACGGAAAAATTATAAACCTTGGAACGATACCAATGTCAACCCTTTCCCCTCCTGTTTTTTTCATCCCCTCCGCCGGCGCCGCTTCCGCTTTTAAACAACCTGACGGTTGTCACCGCCGGGGTGTTTGGCTCTTTCCCTTCCCCGGCGGAACCACTATAATAACAGATGTGGAACAACGTGACGCCTGCGGCGCCAGCCCCGGAGCGGGGAAGGACCGGAAGCGTCCTGCAATAAGAGGAGGTCCGCGCATTGAAAAACAAATTCACACCGGACGCAAAGAACATCGTCAGCTTCAGCCTGATGGGCCCGGAATCCGGGGCCCCCTGCGAGGTGGACTCCACCGACGGGCGCATCACCAGGATCCGCCCCTATTTCTACGACAAGCAGCATACGGACGCCGCCTGCAACCCCTGGAGCATCGAAGCCAGGGGCAGCACGTTCTCCGCTCCCGACCGTGTCACCATCTCCCCTCTGGGGCTCACCTACAAATCCAGGGTCTACTCTCCCAACCGGGTCTCCTGGCCTCTCAAGCGGGTGGACTGGGATCCCAACGGGGAACGCAATCCCCAAAACCGGGGCAAGAGCAAATACGTGCGCATCTCGTGGGACGAGGCCGCCCAGCTGGTAGCCGACGAACTGAAGCGCGTCAAGGAAAAGTACGGGCCTGAAGCCGTCCTCTGCCAGGCGGACATGCACGGCGAGGGCAAGAACGTATCCCCCAGTCACGGCTGCCCCAACCGGCTGCTGAGCCTGATGGGCGGCTATACGCTGCAGATGCGCAACGCCGACAGCTGGGAAGGCTGGTTCTGGGGCGCCAAGTACGTATGGGGCTGCGAGCCCGTCGGCGAGATGGCCCCGCAGACGAATCTGTATCCCGACATCGCGCAGAACGCCGACATGCTGCTGTTCTGGGGCTGCGATCCGGAAACCACGCCTCTGGGAGTCGTGAGCCACATGCCCAGCCGTCTGTGCTACTGGCTGACGGAGATCGGCCTGAAGAGCGTTTACGTCTGCCCCGACCTGAACTACGGCGCCGCCGTACACGCGGACAAGTGGATCCCGATCTTCCCCAACACCGACGCCGCCCTGCAGCTGGCCATCGCCTACGTCTGGCTGAAGGAGGGCACCTATGACAAGGATTACATCGCCACCCATGCCTACGGCTTCGATAAATTCGTGGAGTACGTCATGGGCGACGAGGACGGCGTGCCCAAGACGCCGGAGTGGGCCAGTGAAAAATGCGGCATTCCCGTCTATACCATCAAGGCCCTCGCCCGCAAATGGGCGAAGGATACGACCAGCATCATCCACGGCAACGGCGGCTGCTACATCCGCGGCCCGTATTCCAGCGAGCCGGCCCGTCTGGAGGTCATGCTGCTGGGCATGCAGGGCCTGGGCCGGCCGGGCGTACATCAGGCCAAGATGCTGGAGTGGAGCCTGTGGAACCGGGATTACCCCGTGCCTTATCAGGGAAAGTTCACTCCCATGATGCCGCACATCTGCGACGCGCTGCGTCCGGTGGACGGCGACGTGGCCCCCCACATCAACATGAAGCGGTTCGTCGTGAACCCCATACAGGCCAAGCGGGCGCCGGAGCTGGTAGACCTGTTCAAGGAGTTGCCCGCCCCCCAGCAGTTCATTCCGCGCACCATGGTGCACCGTGCGATCCTGGAGGGCCACGCCGAATGGCGCGGGCTGCAGTGCTTCTCCTCCAGCCAGCAGGCTACGGCCGGCAACTACCGCTTCCCGACCCAGCAGTATCAGTTCCAGGAGATGCAGTATCCCCGGCCCGGTCTGAGCCGCGTTCACATGATCTGGACGGACGCCCCCTGCCAGGTGACGTGCTGGAACCACGGCAATCTGTCCGCCAAAGCCTACCAGCACGAGTCCATCGAATGCATCGTCGCCCAGCACCCCTGGATGGAGAACGACTGTTACTTCGCGGACATCATCGTCCCCGTCGCGACCAAGCATGAGATGAACGAGCTGGGCAACGACCTGTCCAGCGGCAACTTCGTTTCCGTATACAAGACGGACCCCTGCTGCGCGCCCATCGGCGAGTCGGTCTCCGACTTCGACGTGTGCGTCAAGGTGGCGGAAAAGCTGGGGCCGGAGTACGTCAAGGCGTATACCGGCGATCTGACGGAGGAGGAGCGCGTACGCTTCTTCTACAAGGCCACCGGATGCGAGGACTATCTTTCCTGGGAGGATTTCCGGAAGCAGAAGATCTTCGTCGTTCCCTGCAAGCCCAAGGAGGAAGTGGAGAAGCTTCCCGCCGGTCTTTACGACTTCTATAAGGATCCTGCGGCGAATCCCCTGACCACGCCCACGGGGAAGCTGGAATACTACTCCACGGATCTGGCCAGGCACCTTCCGGACGACCCGGAGCGGCCTCCCGTTCCCCACTGGATCGAAAAGGGGGAGACCCACGACGAGCGTCTGTCCTCCGAGCGTGCCGCGGAGTATCCTCTGCTGTGCATGTCCAACCACGGCCGGTGGCGCATGCACTGCCAGTGCGACGACATCATCTGGAACCGCGAAGTGGAGACCATGAAGATCCGCGGGAAGGACGGCTATCAGTACGAGCCCTGCTGGATGCACACCAGTGAGGCGGAAAAACGCGGGATCCGGCACGGGGACATCGTCAAGGTCTTCAACGAGAAGGGGATCGTCCTGTGCGGCGCCTATGTCACGGAGCGTCTGATCCCCAACACCTGCTACGTAGACCACGGGAGCCGGCTGGATCCCATCATCCCCGGATGGCTGGACCGCGGCGGCGCCATCAACACCATCACGCCCACGGGCAACCTGTCCAAGAACGCCACCGGCATGGCCGTATCCGGCTTCCTTGTCCAGGTGGAAAAGGTGACCGACGAGGAGATGGAGGGCTGGAAGCGGGATTACCCCGAGGCTTTCGCCCGGAAGATCGATCCCGCCGCCGGCGTCTGCCTGGAGGGCTGGCTCGTTCAGGACGGCGAAGCCGGCGCCTGAATCCGACGCCATACATAACCGGCGCGGCCGCAGAAACGGCCGCGCCTTTTTCGGAGGTATGCCGGACATGCTGATCTGTCCCGTTTGCTCCGCCCCTCTGGCAGAGGCCGGCGGCGCTCTGAAATGCCCGGACGGGCACAGCTTCGATCTGGCCGCCAGCGGCTACTGCAATCTGCTGACGGGCAGCCGAAACGGAAAGTTCATCGGGGACGACCGGGAGATGGTCGCCGCCCGCCGCCGCTTTCTGGAAAGCGGCGCCTACGCGCCCCTGCGGGACGCCCTGTGCGCGCGGCTGCTGGCCATGACGGAAGGGAGAGCCGGACTTTCCCTGCTGGACGCAGGCTGCGGCGAGGGTTACTATACCCGGGCCGCAGCGGCCGCTCTCGCGGGAGCGGGACGGCTTCTTCAGGCCGTGGGAACGGACATCTCCAAGTCCGCCACCCGGTACGCGGCAGGCCGCGATCGCGCCGTCCGGTATGTGACCGCCAACAGCTATCATCTTCCCGTGGCGGACGGCGCCGTGGATCTGATCCTCTCTCTGTTTGCTCCGGCGCCTGCGGAGGAGTTTCTCCGTATCCTCGCGCCCGGCGGGCTGGTGATCCGGGCCGTTCCCGGAGCCGACCACCTGTGGGAGCTGAAGCAGGCCGTCTACGACGAGCCGTATCGCAACCGCGAGGAAAAGCACCGCCTCCCCGGATTTGCCGAACGGGACCGCGTCCGCGTGGAATACCCGTTCACGCTGGATTCGCCCGATCGCATCCGCGATCTTTTCGCCATGACCCCCTACGCCCGGCGGACGCCGCGGCAGGGACTGGAACGGCTGGAGAAGCTGGAAAGGCTGGACGTCACCTTTTCCTTCCTGCTGCTGACGTGCGAGCCCGCCGGCGCTTGATTCCTGATCGATTTCTGCTATAATAGGCCCGTCCGGCAGAGCGGCCCGTTCTGCCGAAAACCGCTGCACCGGGAGGATACGACCATGCTTCTCGCCATCGACATCGGCAATTCCAACGTGGTGATCGGCTGTCTGGACGACAGCCTCGCTCCTGTGGAGACGTTCCGCATCACCTCCGACCTGAAGAAGACGGAGTACGAATACGGGGCGGACATGAAGACCATTCTTGAATACAGCCACATCGACCTGCATTCCTTCGAAGGCGCCGTCATCTCCTCCGTCGTTCCCCCGCTGACCAACCTTTTCCGCATCGCCGTGGAAAAGGTGTTCGGCCTGCGTCCCCTCATCGTGGGCAGCGGCGTTAAGACGGGTCTGAACATCATGATCGAGAACCCCGCCTCTCTGGGCAGCGATCTGGTAGCGGACAGCGTAGCCGCCATGGCCGACTATCCTCTGCCTGTGATCGTTCTGGACATGGGCACCGCGACCACGATCACCGTGGTGGACCGCCGGGGAAATTACATCGGCGGCGCCATCGTACCGGGCGTCGGCCTGTCGCTCAACGCCCTTGCCAGCGGGACCAGCCTGCTGCAGCAGGTGCCTCTGGAGGCACCGAAAAAGGTCATCAACACCATGACGCTGGAAAGCATGCAGAGCGGCGCCGTCTTCGGGGCCGCCTCCATGATTGACGGAATGATCGACCGCTTTGAGGAGGAACTGGGGGAATCCTGCAGCCTGGTGGCGACCGGAGGCATCGCCGGCAAGATCGTTCCCTACTGCCGCCACAAGATCACCTTTGACAAATACCTGCTCCTGCGGGGCCTGGGCATGATCTACCGGAAAAACGTAAAAAAGTAACTGCGCCGCCCCCTGCTCACAGCGAAGCATGGGCCGGCAGATAACATTGCAAGGAGAACTTACATGTCGACTGAAAAACGCATCCGCGAACGCGCGGAGATCCCGGAAAAGGACACCTGGGCCATCGAGGACCTGTATCCCACGGCGGAAGCCTGGGACGCCGATCACGAGCTGCTGAAGGAAAAGATCCGAGAAGCCGCCGCCTTCGAAGGCCGGCTGGGCGAGTCCGCCGATACCCTTCTGGCCTTCGGCGAACTGACGGAACAGATCACGCTCCTGGCCGAGAACCTCTACAATTACGCCCAGCGTCTGTCGGACACGGACACCCGCGTTCCCGAAAACCAGGCCAGAATGGGGCAGATCGCCTCGACGCTGGTCGCGGCCCGCGCCGCCACCTCTTTCGAAACGCCGGAACTGCTGGCGCTGGACGAGGAGACCCTGCGCGCCTTTTTCGAAAGTGAGCCGCGGCTGGAGAAATACCGGCGGTATCTGAACTCGGTCCTTCGCATGCGTCCCCACACTCTCAGCCGGGAACAGGAGGCGCTTCTGGCTTCCGCCGGTGAAATGGCGAACGCCCCCGGGGACATCTACGGCCTGTTCAACAACGCCGACCTGCGGTTCCCCGACGCCGTGGACGGCAGCGGAGAGCACCATTCTCTGACCCACGGCACCTACATCTCGCTGATGGAGAACCCCGACCGGGCTCTGCGGAAATCCGCGTTCGAGACCCTGTACCACACGTACGACGCTTTCGGGAATACGGTGGCCGCCGTCCAGCAGGCGGAGGTCAAGCAGCGCCGCTTTTTCGCCCAGGCGCGCCATTTCGGCTCCTCCCTGGAGGCTTCTCTGTTCCGCACGGAGGTGCCCGTCAGCGTATACACCAATCTGATCGACACCGTTCACGCCAACATGGACAAGATGGAGCGGTATGTTGCCCTGCGGAAAAGGCTTCTGGGCGTGGACGAGCTCCACATGTACGATCTTTATACCCCGCTGATCCCCGGCACTTCGGAGCACATCCCCTTCGACCAGGCCAAGCAGACCGTGTACGACGCGCTGGCCTGCATGGGCGAGGAATACCGCGCCATTCTGAAGGAAGGCTTCGACAACCGGTGGATCGACGTGTATGAAAACGCCGGCAAGCGCAGCGGCGCCTATTCCGCCGGCGCCATGGTGCACCCCTATGTCCTTCTGAACTACAGCGGCACGCTGGACAGCCAGTTCACTCTGGCCCACGAGATGGGGCACGCCATCCACAGCTACCTGTCCAACAGGCACCAGCCCGTCATCGACCACGACTACGTGATTTTCGTAGCGGAGGTCGCCTCCACCTGCAACGAAGCGCTGCTGATGCAGTATCTGCTCGGCAAAACGCAGGATAAGAAGCAGAGGGCCGCCCTGATCAACCATTTTCTCGAACAGTACCGTTCCACCCTGTACCGTCAGACCATGTTCGCCGAATTCGAGATGATCATCGGCCGGCTGGAACAGGAGGGCGTGACCCTCACGCGGCAGGTGCTGAACGAGGAGTACCGGAAGCTCAATCGCCTATACTTCGGCCCCGACATCGTGCTGGATCCGGAGATCGACTGCGAATGGATGCGCATCCCGCATTTCTACTACGATTACTACGTGTTCCAGTACGCGACGGGCTTTTCAGCCGCCATTGCCCTGTCCCGCCGCATTCTGGAGCAGGGGGAGCCCGCCGTTGCCGATTATCTCCGGTTCCTCTCCGGCGGCTGCAGCGCCACCCCCATCGATCTGCTGAAGATCGCCGGGGTGGACATGTCATCCCCCGAACCCATACAGAAGGCGCTGGACCTGTTCGGCACCCTGCTGGATGAGATGGAGCAGCCCACCGCGGAGTGAAGCGCCGGCCTTGCGGCGTGGGCACAGCCGTATTATAATGACTGCAGGAGATGAGACCGATGCTTTTCGACAAACGCCGTCCCCCCCGCTGTGAATACTGCCTGCACGGTACCCGGCTGGACGCCAGAGGCACCACGATCTGTCTCGCCCACGGAGTGTCCGACGCGGACGACAGCTGCCGCCGCTTTGTGTATGACCCCATCCGAAGACAGCCGGATCCTCCCCCGGCACGCTATGTTCCGAAGGAGTATTCGGAAGAGGATTTTACTCTGTAATTAAAAAGCATGACCCGCCTGCCGCGGAACACGGCAGGCGGGTCTTCTTTTTTCACCTCGGAATGAAACCCACTTTTTTCTGGACCTTGCGCAGGGTCCGGGCGGCGGTATGCGCCGCGCGTTCCGCACCCTCTCGGTACACGCTTTCGAGGTAGGCCTTGTCCGCCATCAGGCGGGTCGCCTCCTCACGGATGGGCCGCAGCATCTCCACCACGGCCTCCCCGACCGCGGGCTTGAACTCGCCGTAGCCCCTGCCGGTGAACTCCGATTCGATGGTCTCGAAGCTCTTGCCCGTGGCCACGGAATAGATCTGCATCAGATTGGAGATGCCTTTCTTGTTCACGGGATCGTAACGCACGCAGGTCTCGCTGTCCGTGACCGCGCGCTTGAAGCTGCGCATGATATCCTCCGGCTTCTGCATGATGTAGATGCATCCGCCCGGATCCTTGTCCGATTTGGACATCTTGTTCTCCGGGGAGGTGAGGCTCATGATCCTCGCGCCGACCTTGGGATTGAAGGTCTGCGGGATCCGGAACACATCCCCGTACACCCCGTTGAAGCGCTCCGCGATGTCCCTCGTCAGCTCCACGTGCTGCCGCTGATCGTCCCCGACAGGCACCAGATCCGCCTGATACAGCAGGATATCCGCCGCCATCAGTACAGGATAGTCAAACAGGCCGGCGTTGATGTTCTCCGCGTTTTTCGCAGACTTATCCTTGAACTGGGTCATGCGGCCAAGCTCTCCGAACATGGTGTAGCAGTTCAGGATCCAGGCCAGCTCCGCGTGGGCGGGCACGTGGCTCTGGATGAAGATGGTATTCTTCTGCGGATCCAGCCCGCAGGCGATGTACTGGGCCAGCTGCTCCACCGTACGCCGCCGGAGATCCGCCGGCACCTGGCGGACCGTGATGGCGTGCATGTCCACGATGCAGTAATAACAGTCGTAATCGTTGGCCAGCTCCACCCAGTTTTTGATGGCCCCGATATAGGAACCGAGGGTCAGCTCCCCGCTGGGCTGTATTCCGGAAAAAATGACCGGTCGTCTTTCCTGTTCCATTGTCCCGTCTCCTTTATTTCCCATTTCGTCCGTACTCCTGCGCCAGCTTCCGGAACCCCGGCATGGACCGCTCAATGGTCTGTCTGGCCACGCAGTAGGCCAGGCGCACATACCCCGGCCAGGCGAAGCTCGCCCCGGGCACCACGAGAATGTTGTATTTCTTTGCCCGCTCGGCAAACGCGCGGTCATCCTCCTCCGGCGTCTTCATCCAGATGTAAAACGCCCCCTGCGGAAACACGCATTCAAAGCCCGCGTCCGTCAGCCCGTCGTACAGAAGGCGGCGGTTGGTGTCGTACCCCGACAGGTCCGTCGTCTCGTCCGCGCACCGGGCGGCCACCAGCTGGAACAGCGAAGGCGCGTTCACGCAGCCGGATACCCGGTTGGCGATGGCCAGAGCCGTCAGGATCAGCTCGGATTCATCGCACTCGGCCGGCACGACGGCATAGCCGATCCTCTCCCCGGGCAGAGACAGGCTCTTGGACCAGCTGTAGCAGACGATGCTGTTGCGGATGATTCCCGTGACCCAGGGCACCTCCGCCCCGTCGTAGGCCAGTTCCCGGTAGGGCTCGTCGGAGATCACCCAGATGGACGTGCCGAACTCCTCCTGCTTTCTCTCCAGAGCTTCGCCCAGCGCCCGCAGGGTCTCCGCCGAATAGATAACGCCCGTGGGATTGTTCGGCGTGTTGATGATGACGGCCTTGGTCTTTTCCGTCACCGCAGCGGCAACGGCCTCAGGATCGATCTGAAAATCCTCCCGGGCGCGCACCACTTTCAGCACGCCGTCGTAATTGTTCACGTAATTGCCGTACTCCACAAAATAGGGGGCTATGGCAATGACCTCGTCCCCGGGGTTCAGAAGCGTTTTGAGCACGATGTTCAGACTGCCGGCGGCGCCGACCGTCATGATCACATTCGCCGCCGAGAAGGAGGTGCCGAAACGGCGGTTGAGAGAAGCCGCGATGGCTTCTCTCGCCTCCGGGTACCCGGCGTTGCTCATATAGCCGTGCAGGTAGACGGGGTCGGTATTCTGAAGAATGTCCAGCGCAGCCTGCTTCACGGAAGGCGGCGCGGGAAAATTGGGATTCCCCAGGCTGAAATCATATACGTTCTCTCTTCCGTACAGGGCGGCCAGGCGGTTGCCTTCCTCGAACATGGCGCGGATCGCGCTGCTGTTGCCGGCCAGCCGGATCATTTTCTCAGAGATCATGGCGTTCCTCCGTCAGGATACTTCCGGCGCGGGGTCTCCCGGATGCGGACAATTGTAGCACCGCCCGAGGGGAAAAGCAAGGAATACCTCCGGCGATACGGGGACGGCGCTGTAGGTTTGTCAAACATCATTTACAGTTAGGAAAAGAAAAAAGGACGTCTTTGGGAGAGCGCCAATTCAAAGGCCTCATTGGGAACTTGTTGTACTTGTATTGCCAGTCAAGGAGCTGCTTCTTGTAGTCATTAAACGA
>JAFWRM010000029.1 GCA_017519975.1 Oscillospiraceae bacterium
CGTTTAATGACTACAAGAAGCAGCTCCTTGACTGGCAATACAAGTACAACAAGTTCCCAATGAGGCCTTTGAATTGGCGCTCTCCCAAAGACGTCCTTTTTTCTTTTCCTAACTGTAAATGATGTTTGACAAACCTACACGGATCTGTTTCTTTATGCACCGGCTTCATTTGACGGAGGGCAGTAATGATGTTATAATCCCCACAATGATTATGATTGGGTGATTATATGGCTGATTCGGAAGCACTCGCCGGGAAAAAAGCATCGATCTGGAACCGCAATTTCATATGTGTACTGCTTGCAAATGCCGGACTCGCAATGTCTCATAACGCCGTGAATCCATTGGTATCCTCATATGCCACGCTGCTTGGTGCGGCTCCGACCGTTATGGGAATACTGACCGGCATGTTTTTCGGTGTTGCACTTGCCATGCGTCCCTTTGCCGGGCCGATTACCACAAGAATCAATCATCGTCGTCTTATGATCTTTGTGTTCTATCTCGGCTGCTTCGTCAATATCGGATATGCTCTGTTTCACAGTTTTGTTCCCTTTATCATCTTCCGTGTTTTTCATGGGATCCAGTATTCACTGATCGGTTCACTCTGTTTTACCATTGCCGGCGACAGTCTTCCCAAGGAGAAGATGGCTTCAGGGCTTGGCATTTTTGGAGCAGGAGGAGCCATTACTTCGGCCATTGCGCCTTCTATCGGCATCTGGCTTCGCGATTACGGTGCGAGCGTCAAAGGCGACCACTTCGGCTATACCCTTGTTTTTCTTCTTGGCGCGTTGATCCTTCTTCTCGCCGTCATCCCGTCGGCTCTCCTGGTCAAAAAGGATCCCATTGAACGTGACAAGGCGGCAATGGGCAAATGGTATACACAGATCGCCACGAAACATGCGATCGCTCCGACCATAGTTATTTTTCTGCTGATCACCGCATATTCTCTCTACTCCAGTTATATGGTTCCCTTCGGGGCGGAGGCTGGGATTCCTGAGATCGGAGCGTTCTTTACCGTCCTTTCCATCTGCATGCTTCTGTCGAGACCTCTGAGCGGACCTCTTACGGATCGGCTGGGGCTTCGCAGAGTTCTTCTTCCTGCGATCCTGATTTTTGCCGCTTCCTTCATTATCGTGGGAAGCGCAGCGACAAAGTTTGTTGTATTTCTTGGCGCCGTCGTCGCCGCTCTTGGCTACGGATCGGCCAATCCTGCGGTACAGAGCATGTGCATCCAGTGTGAAACACCCGCAAGACGTTCGATCGCCAGCAATACGCTGTATATCGGCATCGATCTCGGTTATTTTCTTGGTCCCATTCTGGGCGGAGTTATCAAGGAATACGCTTCTTATCGGCAGGTCATAACGATCGGCGTTATTCCCGCTCTGCTCGCAGGAACGGCGTTTCTTATCAGTTACCGGTCGTTTCATCGCCGACAGGTGTACCTTGATTCCCTTTGAATCATCTCAACAGGAAGGAGAAGCCGCTGCAGACGGCCTCTCCTTTTCATTTATGTCAGTTTCTTCCCGGATCATATGACGGCAGCAGGAGGGTCACAGCGTGAATACGATCAGAGAGAATGCATATGCCAAACTGAATCTGTCTCTGGACGTCACAGGAAAACGAGAAGACGGGTTTCATGACATGGAAATGGTTTTTCAGCTGATATCACTGAAAGACGACATTACGATCCAGATACAGAAGGGTGAGGGGATCCGCGTTCGCTCTACGATGAAATACCTTTCAGACGGACCGGACAACATAGCCTATCGCTGCGCGGAGAGATTCTTCGCGGATTCTGGCCTTCATGGATGGGAGGTCAAAATCCTTCTGAACAAAAATATTCCTGTCGGCAGCGGAATGGGAGGCGGAAGTGCAGACGGCGCGGCCGTCCTTCGTGCCCTGAACCGATATTTTGGCGATCCGCTTACCTTTGATTCCCTGCTGAGCACTGCTGCTTCCATCGGGGCGGATATCCCATTCTGCCTGTTGGGCGGCACCGCTCTCGCACATGGCAAGGGCGAAATACTGACCTCGTTGCCTCCGCTGACCCAATGCGGTTTTGCGGTAGTCAAACCTTCGTTCTCCGTATCCACGCCCGAACTGTTTCATAAATTGGACAACATTCGTATTATGCTTCATCCGGATACGGAAGGTCTGGTCCGCGCGATCCGGCTGGGAAGCATTCCGGAAACAGGCAGACGTCTGTTTAACGTATTTGAAGAAGTTCTTGGAAGAGAGAAGGAAACAGTTGACGACATCAAAACCGCGCTTTTCGACGCAGGCGCCATCGGTGCGGCGATGACAGGGACAGGGTCCGCTGTGTTCGGTATATTCCCGGACGGTGATTCCACGGACGACGCAGCCAGAAAGCTATCCGAAAAATGGCCCTTCTGCCGATCCGTGCGCCCGGTATCTTCTTTCGTATAAGCGGCTTCTGTTCCACAGCTTATTCTGTCATCAGAAACTGACGAGGGTATATATGAGCGAACTGAGAATTGTCACCGGTCGCAGCGGATCGGGAAAAACATCATTTATATTCAATGAAATGAAAAAGCGTGTGGATGCGGGCGAGACCGGACTGATCCTTCTTGTTCCCGATCAGTTTTCACATGAAGCAGAAAGACTGCTGTGCGAATCCTGCGGTGACCGTGCGTCTCTATGTGCGGAAGTTCTCAGCTTTCCCCGGTTGTATTTCCGTCTTGTCTCGGAGCTCGGCGGTGCCGCACGTGAATACATCGACAGGGCGGGAAAGCTCCTTGTCATGAGACGGGCCGCCGCTCTGGCGGATTCCATGAACGGGAACGTCTCCGCTCATTCACGGCAAACGGATCACCTTCTGTCTCTCCTTGATACAGCCACAGACTGCACGAGCTCGCGGATCCGTCCCGAGCGTCTGTATGCGCTTTCCGACCGCACCGAGGGAACGCTGAACGGCAAGCTCCGTTATCTTGCCTCCGTTCTGGAGATCTACAACGGTCTTATCCGGCAGGATCTTCACGATCCCGACGAGATCCTTGACAGATTGTGCGAACTGATCCCGCATTCGGAGAGGATCGCCGCTTCTCGCATCTGGGTCGATGGGTTTCGTGATTTCTCTGTCCAGCAGTATGCTGTTCTGGAGCAGCTGCTCGCTATTGCCCGATCCTTCACTGTCTCATTGACGCTGGATGTGGAAGCGGATGACACGCTGGTCTTCCACACGTCAGCTTCAACAAAAGAACATCTCACTGAGATCGCCGCGAAATCGGGGGCCTCCGTCGATCATATCGTGTGTCAGCGCGAAGAGAATCCAAGGTCCCCGGAGATGCAGCATCTGGAAAGGCACTGCTTTACCGACCGACCGGAAGTATACGGTGCGACGGACAGGATCCGTCTCTGGAGATTCCACCGGGATCGCGACCAATTTGAGGCCTGTGCCTCCTTCATTCTACAACATGTCCGTTCCGGCGCCAGATTCCGCGATATCGCGGTGGCTGTCGGAAATCTGGGGGACAAAGAACCTCTGTTCCGCTCGGTCATGGAAGAATATGGCATACCGGTTTACATAAATTCGAAGAAGGATATCATGAAATATCCTCCCACGGCAGTCCTGCTGGCTTCTCTGAACGTTCTTCTGCGCTGCTGGGAGTCCGAAGCCGTCTTTGCCTACCTGAAGAGCGGCTATGCGGATATCTCGGCAGACGAATGCGACATTCTCGAGAATTATGCGTTCACATGGGGGATCAGCGGCAGGAAATGGACCTCGGACAAAGCCTGGGATATGCCTCCGGACGGTTTTGCCGGTTCCTCTGACGGAAAGGCCCTCCGGTTGCTCAACGATATCCGCCGCCGGGCCTGTTCTCCTTTGATGCGCCTTGAGCGGGACATGCGTTCCTCTCAGAGCGGTGCGGAGAGGATACGCGCACTTTTCCGTTTCTCCGATGAGATCGGCCTGTACAGGAAGACAGAGGAACTTGCCGACTATCTACGCAAGAAAGGGGAGGAGCACTCCGCTGAAGAGTTCCTGGCCGCGTGCGAGATCCTCACGGTGGCTGCGGAACAGTTCCTCCTCGCCGCCGGGGATTCCAGCTGCGAGCTGCAGGAATTCGCTCAGCTTTGGACCGCTCTTCTGGAACAGTATGATTTCGGGTTTATCCCCGATACCACGGATCGCGTATGCGCGGGAGATATTTCCCGCCTCCGGAGAAGGGGCATCCGGCATCTGTTCGTACTTGGTGCGTCCGACGACGTGCTGCCTTCGTTCCCGGCGGAGCGGGGCATCTTTTCAGACGAGGAAAGGGAAGTGCTTTCCAGGATTGACTCTGTTTTTTCTCCTCCCATCGACGAAAGGCTCTCCGTCGGTCAGGCCGACGCCTACGATCTTCTCACACAGTCATCCGACAGTCTGACGCTGTCGTTTTCCGAGGAGAGCGGAAATGTTCTCTCAAGATATTTTTCCGTCCTCAGCGATATGTTCTCAGTACCCCTGCAGACACCCGAACGCAGTCGCTGCAGGCTGTCGGCGCCGGGGCCTTCTCTTTCACTCGCTCTCACAGGTCCGACGGTCGATCCCTTCGCAGTTGCTGCCAGGCAGTACTGGCAGGGGACAGAGGAATATGACCGGATGCACGCTGCGATCGCCGGGGCCGGCCGTCTCCGGGAAAGGAGCCTCAGTGCAGCGTCCGCGCACAGGCTTTACGGGAACGAAGCCGTCCTTTCCGCGACAAGGCTGGAGCAGTATGCCGACTGTCCCTTTTCCTATTTCCTCAGATACGGCATGAAACTGGTCCAGCGGAAGCAGGCGGACCTTTCACCCATGCTTTTCGGCTCGCTGTATCACAGGGTAATGGAGAACACCACATCGGAAATACTGAAAGCAGGCGGGTTCCGGAGCGTTTCCCCGGAGGACTGTCTGCGGATCGCGGAGAAGCACATCAGAGACTGTCTGTCATCCGTCAATACTCTGGCAGATGACAATGCACGCCTTCACTTCCTGCTGGGCAGAACGTCCGAAGATATTCTTTCTTCCGTCCAGGAACTTTCCGAAGAGATGCGGTCAAGCCGTTTCGTTCCTCTCGCATTTGAAATGGAATTCTCTCCCCAGGGGACGTTTCCTCCCTATGATATTATTTCCGGATCCGGCCGTATCTCCGTACAGGGAAAGATCGACCGTGTCGACAGCTGGGAAAAAGACGGGAAGCTGTTTCTCCGAATCGTCGATTACAAGACAGGGAGCACAGCGTTCCGGCTGAGCGATGTCGTATACGGCCGAAACATGCAGATGCTGATCTATCTGTTTGCACTGAAAAAGTACGGCTCATCAGTATATGGGAAACCGGTCGTTACCGCCGGAATCCTCTATGACTGTTCCCAGGATGCCTTTATCGACGCCTTTCCTGACATCTCTGATGAAGAACGGGAGAAAAAACTGCTGGCAAAACGGCGGCACACCGGTCTGGTCCTTGCAGACCTCGACGTATGCCGTGCGATGGACACGAACGATCCTCCCGTCTATCTTCCCGTGACTGTCCGAAAGGACGGTTCTCTGGACGAAAAATCAACTTATACAGAGCGTCGGGAAGAGCTTCTGAACCGATACGTCGACCGACGCATCGCCGACTGCTGCAGCGGGATACTCTCAGGCAACATACGTGCGCTCCGCAGAGAGCCTCAGGGAAAAGGGCGCTGCCAGTGGTGCGAATACCGTTCCATATGCAGTCCGGACAGGCAGCCGCTGTCTGTGCAGCCGGCACTGAGCGACGAGGAAAGCTGGATACTGATTGAGGGAGGCGACGCACGCTGAAACCCATACAACTGACTCCGGAGCAGCGTAAGGCCGTCCTTGTCTCCGGTCGGCCTCTGCTCATTTCTGCCGCGGCAGGTTCGGGGAAAACATTCGTTCTCGTGCAGCGTCTGATGGAACGGATCTGCAATCCCGATGCTCCTGCGGACATTACGGATTATCTGATCATCACATATACCAGAGCAGCAGCATCAGAGCTGAAAGCCAAGATCCAGGATGCTCTTTACAGCGCTATTTCCGATACTTCGATCCGGGATACCGGGCGGCTGCGCCATCTGAAACGGCAGACGCTGCTCATGCCGAAAGCCCATATAAGCACGATCCACGGATTCTGTTCCGGTATCATAAGGGAACACTCAGATCTTCTCGGGATCCGCCGGGATTTTCGTCTCATCGAGTCCACAGAGGATACCGAGCTGAAGGAAAGCATTCTTGACAGGGTACTGGAGGACAGCTATGCAGGCTCGGATGACGATCCCGGGTTTCTGGATCTGACAAGGCAGCTTACGAACAGCACTTCAGACCGCAGGCTGAAGAAGACCGTTCTGGATATCCATGAAAACCTTCAGAGCATTCCTTTTCCCGAACGCTGGATTCAACGACAGCAGGATGCCTTAATTTCTGTGGAGACCTCTGGCTTCAGCGCGACTGGATGGGGGAGGAGTCTTCTAAACAGCAGCAGAAACGCCGCCCTCTGGAGCGCTGCGATACTGCATTCCGTCTGCCGGACGCTTTCGTCCGAACCGGATCCTCCGGTCAAATGGCTCGAGGCCCTGAACGCATGTGCCGTTCAGATTGAATCCTTCGCAGCCGCCTGCGTGCAGGGGCTGGACAATGCGGCCGCTGTTTCCGTACAGTTTCCAAGAGCGCCCCGTGGAGCCGATCACGACTACCCGTACCAAAAGGCTCTGATTGACTCCGTGAAGGCGATCTTCAGACAGGCAGCCTCGATCGTCCCCCAGCACGATGAGGATGCCGTCCGCGATCTTCTGACATCAGCGCCGGCGATCCAGTGCCTGTACCGTCTTATTACCGATTTCCAGCGCAGATACTCGGAAGAGAAACTGCAGACCGGACGAATGACATATTCCGATCTTGAGCATCTTGCCCTGCGGCTGTTCTGTTCCGGAGAAGACGGCACGTTCTCAGACGTTGCACGCTCCGTTTCCCGCCGCTTCCGTGAAGTTCTGGTCGACGAGTATCAGGACATCAATCCTGTACAGGAAATGATCGTACAGGCCGTTTCATGCAGCGGTGATCATCTGTTCTGTGTCGGCGACATGAAACAGTCCATCTACCGTTTTCGGCAGAGCGACGTGAGCATCTTCAAGAGAAAATACGATGAGTTCCCCGATTACGGCGGTCAGCAGGGGATAACCCCTGTCAGGATCCTCCTTTCACAGAATTTCCGTTCCTCGCGCGGGGTGGTCGACGGCATCAACTCCGTCTTTTCCGCCATCATGTCCGAGGAACTGGGGGACATCTCCTACGGTGAGTCTGAACGGCTCCGTCTGGGAAGAAAAAGTCCTGAAGGCCGCGAAGTATGCTGCGACCTGCTCATTCCTGATGCTCCGAATAACTGCAGCACCGATGAATACCGAAGAATCGAAGCGCTCTGTGTGGCTGCCGAAATCCGGCGTATGGTCACCGGCGGTGAGATGATCCGTGACGGAAGTCTGACCGACGACAACGGGGAGGAAAGGCTTCGTGCACTGAGGTATGATGATTTCGCCGTCCTCTTCAGGTCTGCCGCTCAATCGGAAACATACTACAAGGAGGCTTTTGAAAGGTTCGATATCCCGTATAACAGTGTACGGCAGGATCCCTGGTTCGATTCTGATGAGGTCGCGCTTCTGCTCGATTATCTGACGGTCATCAGCAATCCGCACCAGGACATTCCTCTCATGCATGTATTGACTTCACCGCTGTACTGTTTTTCCTTCGATCTTCTCACAGATATCCGCATCTCGGACTCTGTCAATGATCTGTACTCCGCTGTACGGGCCTGCAGCAGCACATCCGAGGCCTGCCGATACTTCCTTGAACAGCTCGAGGAATTCCGACAGGCCTCCAGGTATATGACCACTGACAGCCTCCTGCGTCTCGTTCTGAAAAAGACAGATGCCGCGATCCTTCTGGGGCAGGAGGAGGGAACCGCCGCAAGCGAGAATATAGAACATCTGCTGAGATTCACAGAGAACTTCGAGTCTCACAGCTATCAGGGGCTTTACCGATTCGATCTGCGCATCCGATATCTGCGGGAATCCGGAAGAGTACCGGACAGTGGGGGCCCTTCAGGAGGAGGCGGCGTCTCACTGATGACGATCCATCGCTCCAAGGGGCTGGAATACCCGGTCGTATATATCGGTGACGCTCTGCACTCCTTTAACCAGAAGGACGAACAGGAGCCCATCCTGTTTCACAGGGAACTCGGTGCGGGGATGTATGTTCTGGACGAAAAACGCAGGATCAGATATCCCTCAGCAGCACGCACTGCCATCAAGCAGCGTCTGAACAGGGAAATGATGTCTGAAGAGATGCGCATTCTCTATGTTGCCCTGACACGGGCAAAGGACCGTCTGATCGTCCCGGTCTGCCTCAGCAAATCTCAGACTCTGATCCGGAACGCCGGCCTTCTCGGCGGATTTCTTCTTGAAGCGCCGCTGCTCTCGTCCAGAAAGAGTTTTCAGGAATGGCTGCTGTCAGCTGTCCTGCAGGATCCACAGGTCCTCGGCGCTGTAGAAGATCCTGAATCTTCACTCTCAGGAACCTATCCATGGTCCGTAAGGCATGTCCCTGTACCGGACGGAACAGGGACAGTCTGTGCGGATGGTGTCCGGGCGTCTGCCGCCCAAGGGAATCTGCACACGATCGCAGACCTCCGCAAGGTCATGAGTTTCCAGTATCCGTACAGCTCGGACTTCGGCATCCCCGCAAAAATCACAGCTACCGAACTGAAAGGGACGCCAGTTTCCGCCGAATGCATGGAGAATGCATCAGCAACACTCCGGCACAGGCCGAGTCTTCGCAGGCCTGATCTGGACGGGAAAAAGCATGTCCCTGACGGGAGGGAGAAGGGAACGGCCATGCACTGTGCCATGCAGTTCCTTGACTTTTCACGCTGCAGCTGTGCTGAATCGCTGGATGAAGAGATCGAACGTCTTGTACAAGGCGGCTTTCTTTCTCAGGCGCAGGCTCAGATGCTCGACCGGACGGCTATCGTACGGCTGTTTTCCGGTACGCTCGGAAAAAGAATTATCGCGGCCCATCCTGTCAACAGAGAATTCAAGTTCTCACTTCTTACTCCAGCGCATTTTCTTCTGGGCGGCGACTCCTCTGAGCAGGTTCTGTTTCAGGGGGCTGTCGACTGCTGGTGGGAGCATGACGGTGAAATCACTGTGATAGATTTTAAGACGGACCATATAACGAACGCCACTCTCAAAGAGGTGACCGAGCGCTACCTCCGTCAGGTCGAACTGTATGCCTATGCCCTGGAACGTATCACAGGCTTGCCCGTAACGCATGCCTCGCTGTACTTCTTCTCCATTGGCAGAGAGGTCTCCGTCATTCAAAAATAATAATAAAATAATAGTTGCAAATTGTTTATCTCTGTGATAAAATAACTTTCGCTTTAGAACTAAACAGTAAAGAGGTGAGCGGAATGAAGGAAGGAATCCATCCTAACTACGAGCAGACCACCATTCGGTGTGCTTGCGGCGAGGTTATTGAAACGGGCAGCACAAAGAAGGACATCAAGGTTGAGATCTGCTCCAAGTGTCACCCCTTCTATACAGGCAAGCAGAAGCTGGTCGATACCAGCGGCCGTGTTGACAAGTTCAACAAGAAGTTTGGCCTGAAATAATCAGCAGCGACCCGCATCGAGTTCCGGTGCGGGTCGTGATCGTTATATGAGCGACAAGAGGAAAGATATGACAGAAGAACGGGAACGCACCATATTGGCCGGACTGAGCGCGGATATCATGGATTTCAACGAGAAGTCTACGGAGGACAGTCTGGATGAACTGGAAGCACTGGTCGAGACCGCCGGCGGCGAATGCGTTGGCCGCGTGCTCCAGACCAGGCCAGCGCCTGATCCGCACTCCTTTATCGGCGCAGGAAAAGTAAAGGAACTGAAAGAACTGATCGATGCCAACGACTGCACGCTTGCCGTATTTGACAATGAACTGTCTCCGTCACAGAACAGAGCGCTTGAGGATGAACTCGGTGTTCGTGTCATCGACCGATCCACGCTGATTCTGGACATTTTCGCCCAGCGCGCGAAAACAAGGGAAGGCCGGCTGCAGGTGGAACTGGCTCAATATCAGTATCTTCTGCCAAGACTGACAGGCATGTGGACTCATCTTGTCAGACAGACCTCATCTGCCAGTCCGATCGGTACCAGAGGCCCCGGTGAAACACAGTTGGAAACCGACCGCCGGCACATCCGGAGGAAAATTGACAAACTGTCCGCTGAACTGGAGGAAGTCCGGAAAAACCGTTCTGTTCAGCGCCGGCAACGCCAGAAAAACGGAGTCCCCGTGGCTGCGCTCGTCGGTTATACGAACGCGGGAAAATCCACGCTTCTGAACTGTCTCACCGACGCCGGCATACAGGCGGCGGACCGCCTCTTCGACACACTGGACACGACGACGCGAAAACTGCCTCTTCTGTCAGGAAAGCAGATCCTCATCTCCGATACCGTCGGATTCATCAACAAACTGCCTCACCATCTCGTTGAGGCGTTTAAGGCTACGCTGGAGGAGCTGACCTTTGCCGATATTCTTCTCCACGTCATCGACGTTTCAAACCCCATGTGGCGCCAGCAGGCCGAAGTTGTCGACCGGCTGATCGGTCAGCTGGGAGCCGCTCAGACGCCCTGTATCCGCGTTTATAACAAATGTGATCTCGTTCCTTTGGAATTCATTCCCCACGAGGAACTGTCCGTACGTATTTCCGCCAGAACAGGGGAGGGGACCGCAGACCTCCTTGAACTGATCGAAAAGACTCTGGACACCGGAAAGAAACGGGTGACACTCCATCTTCCTTATGACAAAGGAGAGATGCTGGAACTGATCCACCGCTTCTGCGAGGTTCATTCCGTAGATTATGAAGCGGAGTTTTCCGTTATGGATATCACCGTCCCGAGCAAGAATTACGCTGCACTCAAACCGTACATCTTTGAACAGGGGAAGACATGATAGAGTACATCACGATCCGGTCTTACGCCGAGGAAGAACTCGTAGAAAAACGTTCCCGTTTCATCGGACGCGTCTGGCCGATCCATTCTGAGGAGGAAGCCAGACAGCACATACAGGATACGGCAAAAGAATTCCACGATGCCAGACACACATGCTGGTGCTATCAGCTTCATGAGACCTCCGTCGAAAGATATTCCGACGATGGAGAACCGCAGGGCACCGCCGGGCAGCCCATGCTCGAATATTTCCGGAACAAGGGAATTGAAAACTACTGCTGTACGGTGACCCGTTATTTCGGAGGGATCCTGCTCGGGACCGGTGGCCTTGTCCGCGCATATACGGGCGCTGCTGATCTCGCGGCGTCCAAAGCCGGGATCAGTCGGTATCAGACCTGCCGGGAATTCCTCGTGGAATGTACATACAGTCTTTTTGAACGCCTGCGCGGCGCTGTAGAATCATTTTCAGGACGCATCGTATCTTCGGAGTACTCTTCCAGCGTCCTGTTGTCTGTTCTTATTCCAGAGGAGTCGGCAGGGGCGTTTGAGCGGAAAGTGACCGATCTTTCCTCGGGAAACGCCGTATGCCTGCCCGGCAAACTGCGAACGGTTCAAATGCCGCTCACGTAATACATGATTCACGAATTTTTCTTCTCAAAAACACTTGCATTCTGCATATCGGTGTGGTATTATCAATAAGCTGTTAAGCATCCGGGTGTAGCGCAGATTGGTAGCGCGCTTGAATGGGGTTCAAGAGGCCGCTGGTTCGACTCCAGTCACTCGGACCAAGGGAAAAAGCCTTGAAACGTAACTGTTTCGAGGCTTTCCTTGTTATTTGCGGTATCGTTTTGGAGTATTGTATGGATGACATTCTGCAGGTTTCACCAATTGCCGACATTTTTACCGATTTTCCGGATAAATTCGGACTTCCGCGTCAGAGCGGCCGTGCTTCAGCTCTTTTGGGAACCATAGTATTCCGTCCGGAATACAGAGCGCAGGAAGCGCTGCGCGGTCTTGATGAATTCTCTCACATCTGGCTTTTGTTTGGGTTTTCGCAACATTTTCTTAAGGGCTGGCATCCAACAGTAAGACCTCCGAAACTGGGAGGGAATGAGAGGACCGGCGTGTTTGCATCTCGCTCACCGTTCCGGCCAAACCCGCTGGGACTGTCCTGTGTAAAACTCGAGGAAATCCGACCTTCAGATGCGAATGGCCCCATTCTGATCGTCTCCGGCGTAGATATGGTATCAGCGACTCCCATATACGACATCAAGCCATATATCACATACGCCGACTCACATCCGGAAGCCGTAAGCGGTTTTGCAGCGAGACACAGCAAGGACAGACTGGCCGTTCGCTTTGCCGATGGCATACAGGAAAAGATCCGCCCGGATAAAATGCAGGGGCTCATTCAATGTCTTCAGGACGACCCACGACCATCGTATCACACAGATGATGCAAGAATATATCATATGAGATTCTCTGAGTATGACATCGGTTTTTTCATCAGTGATGGGGTGGTGACCGTGACATGCGCCGACGAGCTCTGAAATGTTGAATTACTTATTACACAAAATAAAAATTTTGTTCAATATAGGGGAGTAAATGAAGGCCGGTTCTTGCACATAGATCCGGCCTTCATTGCTATTAAGAAAAAACACACTTTAAAGCATCAAACAGGTTCGACGCGGGAATCAGTTCGATTTTTCCATCTGTTCGAAGCTTTTTCATATTGGCTCTTGGTACGATGCACCGCTTGAAGCCAAGTTTCTCCGCTTCTTTCAGACGCTGGTCCAGATGAGATGCGCTTCGTATCTCTCCAGTGAGTCCAACTTCTCCAATGGCCAGCAGATCAGCCGGTATTGGCTTTCCGTTCATTCCGGACGCAACGCACAGTATCATAGCCAAATCTGCTCCAGGGTCTTCGATCGTCAGACCTCCGATCACATTGATAAAAACGTCGTTTGCACTTACTTTATATGCCGTTCGCTTATCTAGGATCGCGATCATCATATTGGCCCGCGCATAATCAAATCCGTTCACGGTTCGTCTTGGATTACCCGAAGCGGAAGCCGCCAGCCCCTGGACCTCAGCCAGGATCGGTCTGGAACCTTCCATGACACATGTCACACAGGTTCCAGGCGCGTTGACAGGACGTTCCGCAAGCAGCAGTGCGGAAGGATTTGATATCCCGTGAAGTCCATCTTCCAGCATCTCGAATACGCCGATCTCGTTAGTAGATCCAAATCTGTTCTTTGCGGCTCGAAGGATCCGGTAATACATCGTTTTTTCGCCTTCAAAGTACAGCACACAATCGACCATGTGTTCCAGCACCTTTGGTCCTGCAATGACACCGTCCTTATTCACGTGACCGATAAGAAAAACCGTGCATCCTGTTTCCTTGCCATAGCGCATGAACTTCATGGTGCACGCCTTTACCTGCGCCACGCTTCCGGCCGCCGAAGCTGCATCGTCGGAATACATTGTCTGTATCGAATCTACAATAAGTATATCAGGCTTCGATACTTCAGCAGCCAGAAGGATGTCGTCTGCAGACGTTTCGGCAAGAACATACAGACGCTCCGCCGTTATGCCCAGCCGATCTGCGCGCATCCGAATCTGCTTTTCTGATTCTTCACCGGTCACATACAGAACACTGTCTGTCTGACATAACTGCTGGCAGATCTGCAGGAGCAGAGTGGATTTTCCTATGCCCGGTGCACCACCGAACAGAACGAGAGACCCTCTTACAGCGCCGCCTCCCAGAACTCTGTCCAGTTCCGGCATGCCCGTAGAAAAGCGTATCTCCTCTCCACTGTCCAGTTCGATGAGTCTCACGGGGACACGCGAACGTGCTGCGGTCGCTGCTGCCGGTCGTGGTGACGGCGTTCTGGGCTGTTCTACAATGGAGTTCCAGGCACCGCAGCTTCGACATCTTCCCTCCCACTTTGGAGTTTCATTGCCGCATTCCGTACAGTAATACAGTGATTTCTGCTTCATTATTCCATCATTCAAAAGTAAAACTGCCGGAATCACCGATGATGCAGACGTATGTCTTGCCAATACCGTAGCTGATCTCCGAACCGTCTTCAAGAGTATACACGAACTGGCTGTTGCTGTCCGCTCGGTTCCATGTAACGGGAACGCATACGCCGTCTCTGATGAACCAGGCCTTGCCTGAACCTGTCAGGGTCATATCGATACGTCCCTTATTATCGTTCGGGATATTCCAGAAACTGGTCTGAAGGACGATAATATTCCGGAACGGCACCTGGTCACCGGTGTCCCCATCCACATATCGTGAACCGAATTGGCTGGGATAATACATGTGTTCTTCTTCTTCATATCCAAAAGAAGTCTGTTTGCCGAGTGAACTGAACGTTACCGTCAGCTTCTTTGCCGGATCACCCTCAGGTACGGCTTTGTCATCGAACGTCATGTGTACCTTGTAATCGTCCTTATGTTCCAGGCGGAAGCCTGTCCTTGGAAGGCATTCGAGCAGTGAATCGCTTGTAAAACAGAGGCTGTGTTCGTATCCAAGGTTTGAACGACGCCATTGATCACGGAAAAAGATTCCGTAGTCGACGCCGCACCCATCGATCCGGTCATATGCGCCGGACTCGAACGCATTCCTCGCCTGCGGACTGGCTCCGGCATGAACGTAGATGGCATCATAAGCTCTGACCAGCTCAAGATAATAATGCCTTGAACTGCGGATACTTCCTATCGTATTCCCAGCCTCGGGTTTCTGGAACAGCGCGAACATGCGGGTGATGCCCGACTCAACAAGCAGCTCATACAGTATGTCGACTTCTCGCGTACCAAGCTGGGGCTGCGCGATGCGGATATTGTTGATCATTACGCCGAATGGCCGGCTGGCAGAGATGTCCTCCTCCGTTTCTTCTCCGGTAAGCGGATTGACGTACAGCGGCCCGGTCTCCTCTGGTTCCGGTTCCGGTTCAGGCTCCGGCTCCGGTTCAGGCTCCGGTTCAGGCTCCGGTACCTCCGGTTCCTCCTTATCCGTCTCTGCCTCCGGTATGGGTGTCTCCTCAGGGACAGCGTCTTCCGATTTGCTGCAGGCACACAGAGAAAGAACCATGATCAATGCCATAAGAATACAGATCAGTCGTTTTGCCATTGGTCTCATCCTCCCATCTCAGGATGATACTATTGTACGCTATTCCTCTATATGTGTCAAACAGAGAAGAAACACTTGAGAGAGACTCAAATCGATAGTATAATCTAAACAAAGGCAGGCGACGAGCATATGGAAAACAGATTTGGATTCATACGCGAGAAGATAGATATCAAGATCCTGATCCTGTACATTCTGTCACGATGCCGTTTTCCGGCAGACAGCGATCAGCTCAGTGAGATGGTCTTCTGCGACGACGGGATCAGTTATTTTGATTACGCGGAATGCCTGGATGAACTGATCAGCTCCGGTCATATCGATTTGACGGACGGCAGATACGTGATAACCGAAAAAGGCCGCAGCAACAGTCTTATTACGGAAAGCAGCGTGCCGTTCTCCGTAAGAAAAAAGGCTACGCAGCAGACGGTACTCTTCAACTCTTCGGAAGCCAGGAAATCGAAGATCGTTACGGAAGCCACACCGCTGCCCGACGGTGGATATTCCCTCCATCTGGCCCTTTCCGACGGAGTGGTCCAGGTCATGGAAACAGTTCTTTACGCAGATGATAAAAAGCAGGCAGATATGCTTCTTTCGGGCTTCCGTCGGCACGCCGAGAACGCATATAACTCGTTCATACAGAGTCTTCTGCAGTGATCTTTCAAGCATAAAGAAATCCCTTTTGCCATCTCAGGCAAAAGGGATTTCTTCGTTGTGGAGGCGACACCCAGATTTGAACTGGGGAGTCGAGGTTTTGCAGACCTCTGCCTTACCACTTGGCTATGTCGCCGTCTGGAGCGGGCGACGAGGCTCGAACTCGCTACCTCCACCTTGGCAAGGTGGCGCTCTACCAGATGAGCTACGCCCGCAGAATGGTGCCCAGAGCCGGAATCGAACCAGCGACACGGGGATTTTCAGTCCCCTGCTCTACCAACAGAGCTATCTGGGCAAATATGAGGGCGGAAGAAACCGCCCTGTTTGGCGACCCAGAACGGGCTCGAACCGTCGACCTCCAGCGTGACAGGCTGGCGTTCTAACCAACTGAACTACTGGGCCATATGGTGGGAACAACAGGGCTCGAACCTGTGACCCCTTGCTTGTAAGGCAAGTGCTCTCCCAGCTGAGCTATGCTCCCGACGCAGCCGTTCTCAACAGCGCTTGCTTATTATATCCAATGAAGAATGGAATGTCAACAGATATTTTTTCTGTTTGAAAAAGGAGCCCACCAGAAATCAGGCCAGTTCCTCCGGATCAAACGTATATACCTTATCGCAGAACTGGCAGGTCACTTCTATGGGTTCAGCTTCCCTGCGCATTTCATCCAGTTCCTTTCTGTCGATGCCGGAGATGGCAGCCAGCACTTTCTCCTTGGAACAGTAGCACCGATAGGATACGGATCGACGATCGAGCAGCACCGGGTCAAATCCAAGAAGTACCATCTGTACCAGATCTTCAACAGATCCTCCGTTAAGGACAGAAGTTACCGCACCAATCTGCAGAACGCTCTGCTCCAGGGAAGCCGCCAGCTCCTCGTCCGCTCCGGGAAGGAGCTGGACCACATATCCCCCGGCGGCACATACGGATCCGTCATGCCCGATCAGCACGCCGAGCGCGCATGCGGACGGGATCTGTTCGCTTGAAGTAAAATATGCGGTAAAGTCTTCGGCGATTTCGCCGCTCACAAGTTCCACGCTTCCAACATAAGGTTCTTTCAGATTGAGATCCTTGATCACCGTAAGCATGCCGTGTGTCCCCACCGCTCCCGACACGTCAAGTTTGCCATTTGGCTTCAGAGGCAGTTCCACACGGCTGTTGGCAGCGTATCCTCTTGCGTTTCCTTCGCTGTCGGAAACACACAGGATGGTACCTGCGGGACCACCTCCGTTGATTCGAACGGTTACGGAATCGTTTTTCCCCTTCAGCGAACTGCCGATGATGGAGGCGGCGGTGATCGTGCGTCCCGCCGCGGCGGTGACGACGCGGCTCATACCGTGGATTTCCCTCATACGTTCGACCATGTTTCTGGAATCGATGGCAGTCATTCGAATCATTCCGTTCGCAGCAATCGCTCTGATGATCTCATCCATTTTCAAGCTTCTCCCAATTATAGCATTTTCCGTGCCGCGCAGAAGAACCGGCGTTCCTGTGGGCTGGGGCCTTCCGTTTTCCTGTCCGCAAAAAAACGAACGTCGGTAAACCCGGATCTACGCAGCACATCTTCAAGTTCATTCGTCGTATGCGCATATTCCACATGCTCTTCCGTATCCCGACGCCAGAGTCTTCCCTGTTTTTCAAAGAGATCCATGCAGTAAACACAGGACCTGCTGTCTTCGTCAAAATCTGTTCGCCAGACACAGAACACATCGGCTCTCTCATCCAGAAAGATCTGCCCATCCAGTTCCCGCAGAGCATGCTCCGCAAGACAGTCAAACACCAGAAGTCCACCCGGATTCAAGAACAGCCGGATCCTGTCAAATACGCGTGCCAGCTTCTCCCGGGGTATGTAATTCATCCCGTCCAGCGTGCATACGGCAGCGTCAGACGTCCCGTAAAGATCCAGTTCTTCCAGATCCTGACATATCAGCAATGGCTGCGGCGTACAAGCGGAAAGCTTTTCCCTTGCCTGCATCAGCATCTCCGGCGAACGGTCAACGGCAATGAGATCGTATCCTCTGCGTGAAAGCTCCGCCGTCATGCTGCCGGTACCGCAGGCGAGGTCAATCACCGATATCGGCCGGCACCCGTAAAGAGAAAAGATCCTCTCGTAAAAATCCGCAAAAGACGAATAGCTGACGTCCTCCGTCAGTTCGTCATAATACCCGGCCAGCGCAAAGTAAGGCAGCATCATTCCATCTCATTTTCCGGATCGTCCAGACGCGAAAACGCAATCTCATATCCGGCAGAGCCGTTCTGCAGATTTCGGTTGACTCTGCTGACGATTGCGCTTGAAGCCCCTGTCTCTTCCAATATTTCATTGTATATGTGTCCGTCGTGCAGCATACGGGCGACCTGAAAACGCTGTTCAAGAGCGTGAATCTCCTTTTTCGTACACAGATCGTTGAAAAAAAGGCTGAATTCTTCTTCCGTCTTCAGGGTCATGAGCGCCTGATATAATTCAGGCACAGGATCCTCTCTGCGTGAATTGTGCATCATGTACTCCCTTTCTCATCATGTAATTCAGTTATATCCGGCCAGGCCATCCCGTGTGTCATCGAAATATCCTGTTGTCTTTGTCGAACAATTCCATCCGTCTGTACAGTGCTGATTTCGGAACGGGAAAATCCGGAACATACCTCTCAGCTGCCTTAAGAATCAGGTCGGGGTTGACCGTTGGCGACTGTGCTGAGAGAAGTGCGGTCACACGGATACCGGCTTCACACTTCCGGAACCTTACTTCCTGGGAGTCGATGGCAAGATCGATCTGTGAAATCCCCCGCTTCGTCTTCTTGTCAACGGGAATGGCCGTTCGGCGGAAAAGCTCTTCCAGTTCTTCAATGCAAGGTTCCGTTTCATATCTCCAGAATCCCTCGGTACGTATCCACCGGATCTCCGATACCTTGCGTGACGGCGCGTAAGCCTCCAGGAAACGTATGCCAGCCGGAAGCGCTCCGTTCATCACGTTGATGAATTCATCGGAAACCGCTCCGTTTTCCGGAACAAAATCCATGATCTCGCATACGCTCTCATATCCCAGCGGCAACGGAAGTGCGATCGTCATCAGCGGATGCGGATTGAACCCGTTTGAATGCCGTACGGAAATCGCGGCGCGCGAAAAAGCTCTCTGTAACGTATGCTGGAGATCCAGATGAGAAATGTATCTGGACAGTCCCGTCTTTTCAAACAGGACCCTGACGGCTTCATTCATCGCATCTGACCTCCCGGTAACTATGCCTGATACCGCAGTCGGTGCACTTTTTTCTGCAGTCAGGAGTAACGACGCCTTCGTGTGCGGCATGACGTTCTTTCAGAAGATAATCAGCCGTAACCCCTGCCGTGATCATATTCCAGGGGAGGATCTGACCTTCCGGGATCTCGCGATTCGCATAGAACCGCGGATCCAGTCCTTCTTCCTCCATCGCGGAAAGCCAGCGATCAAGGGAGAAATACTCGCTCCATGAATCAAGGCCGCCGCCAGCCCTCCACGCGCTTTCGATGACCCGTCCGACCCGCCGGTCTCCTCGGGCAAGAACCGCTTCGATGAGACTGGTTTCCGCTTCATGCCAGTTGTAGACGATCGCTCTGGAACGAAGAGATGATTTCAAAAGAGAAACACGCCGAAGGTACTCCTCCGATGTGATCTGCCCTTCCCATTGGAACGGTGTGTGCGGTTTGGGAACAAACAGCGACGTGCTGACCGTAAGACGCAAGCCTCTGTTTTTCTGAGCGGCGCACTGTTTCCAAGTGCTCAGAACCTTTTCCGCAAGTTCCGCAATCGCGATTACGTCCTCATCGGTTTCCGTGGGCAGCCCAAGCATGAAATAGAGTTTCAGAGTGTTCCATCCGCCCTCAAAGGCGATCCTGCACGAATTGAGCAGATCTTCCTCCTTCACGTTCTTGTTGATCACATCCCGCAGTCGCTGTGTTCCTGCCTCCGGCGCAAACGTCAGGCCGCTCTTTCTTACTTTCTGCACTCTCTTCATAAGATCGACGGAAAAATTATCGGCTCTCAGGCTGGGAAGAGAAAGACTCACATGGTTCGGTTCGCACCAGTCGAGAAGTCCGTCACATAAAGGAAACAGCCCCTTATAATCGCTTGTGCTCAGGGAAGAAAGGGTGATTTCTTCATACCCGCTTCCCTCCAGCGCGGCGATCCCCTGCCTGGTCAGCGTTTCCGGCTTCTTTGCGCGGACCGGTCGGTAAACATATCCCGCCTGGCAGAAACGACATCCGCGAATGCACCCGCGAAACAATTCCAGAACCACCCGGTCATGTACGATCTCCGTCGATGGAACGATCGTTCGAACGGGAAAATAGGAGCGGTCAAAGTCCCGGACGATTCTCTTCCTGACGACGGCCGGAGCACCGTCCTCCTCGGATATTGCGGATATGGCTCCGGCCGCATCATACGAAACATGATACAGAGAGGGTACATAGACGCCGGGAATGCCGGCTGCAAGCTTCAGAAATGCCGCTTTCGTCATTCCGGCGCGTCGGCATTTCCTGTAGAGATCGAAAACCTCAAGATCAACTTCCTCTCCCTCTCCGATGAAGAAAAGGTCAATGAAGTCTGTCATCGGCTCAGGATTATAACATACGGTGCCTCCAGCGCATATCAGAGGCATTTCGTCTGTTCTGTCGCCCACTCGTACCGGCAGTCCGGCAAGATCGATCATGTCCAGTACGGTAGTATACGCCATCTCATAACCAAGGGAAAAGGCGATCACATCGAACTCCCGGATCGGATCTCCACTCTCCAGCGCAAACAGCGGCAGACCATGTTCCCGCATCTGCTGTTCCATGTCCCTCCACGGGGCGAAGACCCTTTCACACCAGATGTCCGGACGTTCGTTGAACACTCCGTACAGGATACGCATGCCAAGATTTGACATCCCGATCTCATACGTATCCGGAAAACACAGAGCGATGCGCTGTTCCACATTATTGAGATCTTTAACGACCTGGTTATATTCTCCGCCGGTGTATCGCGCCGGTTTCTGTACGCTCATCAAGATCTGATGCATATCCATGTCCACAGGGTCTCTCCGATCCTAACTGAATTCTCGTTTTTTTCTTTGTAATTGTAACTGATTTGACAGGTGAAAACAAGAGCGGCCTTTCCATAAAACCTGCGGCGGGGTTGCCAAAATAAGCTTTTTATGTTATCGTTCAATGGTATGCAATACTCGGGCATGGAGGTGAATCGTATTGCCTTCGGAGAAAAACGCCGTTCTTTTTCCGGAATTTGATGAATCCGGTCAGTTTGCCGGGGATATATTTGTCGACCCGACAATGAAAGAAGATTATCAGCAGGCCCTGAACGAACATCTGAACGGATATGTGACCGGCCATCTGCAGTACGGAGGATATCACGCTTCGCCGTCACACTGCAGAAGATATATACGCGAGATATGGGAAGCCGGCGAATTTGCTTTGGAGAAGCATGTCCAGGCAGGTACGATCGGTGAACTGCCGGATGAATCCTACGAGTGTTTTACGGTCAGGAACCGGCTGGGAATGGAAAAGCGATATGGTTTTTCTTACTTCTCACAACTATCCGAACAGCTTCGTTCCGGCGCAGGCATCCCGCTTCTTGACATGTACTATACTCCGATAGAAAGGGCTTACCGATTTGCCCGAGAGAACCTGCTGAAATTCCGCAAACTCGTCATAGAAATCATTGCCGTGATCGTACTGCTGCTTTCCATGATGCTGTACGGAGCTTTCTTTCTCCCCTGGCTGCCGGAGTCAGAAGTCGCGGTCAGCGGTCTGACGAACGCCCGTCTGTTTCTCTACCTTCTGCTGGTATTTCTTCTCGTTCCGATCCTTATCTTTTTCCAGGATGCGCATAAAAAAGACACAGGTGCGTTTGGAGTCTTTTATCATCCAGCGGTACTTACCGTCATGACTCTCCTGTGCATCCTGTCGGCAGTCTTCGGCCTTCGGGTATTCGGCGTCATCAAAACATGGCTCATTGCCCTTGTGTTCTGGATACCCCTTGCCTTTTACTTCATATATCTCATTCTGGATGCGGTCCAGCTGTTTTCAGAAAGCAGAAAAATCAAGTATCAGAAGCTGTGGAAAAAGGAATATGCCGATGCTTTTGAGCAGAATTACGAACGGCCTCTGCGCTACATTCGATTCCGGCTTCTCTGGTGGCGCCAGACGCATCGTTTTCCTCCGTCCCCGCTCAGTCTCATCCTTCTGCAGCAAAGATTCAGAAAATACGCCGTTTTCTATCGGTGGTGCCGTCGCGCTCAGCAGAAGCTGACAGACGCGGAATCATCCTCCTGGCAGGAGCCGGAAGAATGAAAAAGACCCGTACGGGATAACCGTACGGGTCTTTTTTCATTCTTCACACCTATCGCTCTTCCCGGAAGTAACTCTGTCCCAGCGCGGCAGGACCTAAACTGTCCTTTTTGTTTCTGACGCTCACAAAGATCAGCACCAGAACGGTAACGACATAAGGAGCCATCTTGAAAAGCTCCTGAGTACTCATCCCGATATTGGAAACATAATTGTAGGCAATGAACAGCCCGCCGAAGATGATGGAACCGAATATGCTGAAATTGGGGCGCCACAGAGCGAAAATGACGAGAGCGATGGCAAGCCATCCGCGGTCGCCGAAACCATCGTTCGACCATACGCCGTTGGCGTAATCCATAACGTAGTACAAACCCCCAAGCCCGGCGATCATGCTGCCGATGCAGGTAGCGCGATACTTGTAACGGTTCACATTGATGCCCGCAGCGTCCGCGGTGGCCGGGTTTTCCCCTACCGCTCTGAGATGGAGCCCCGTCCATGTGTGCCTGAAAAAATAACTGACGATGATCGCAATGATCACAGCTGCATAGGCCAGAAAACTGTAAGATAAAAACAGCTGGCCGAACCATCCCAGTTTTCCGGCAAAGGGAAGCGCTGTACGGAAATAATTGCTGGTGGTCGTCATCGTAATGCTCGGCATGTCGCTCTTTGCGATTTTGATGAGGGAACCTCCGAAGAAATTGCCGATGCCCGTTCCGAATGTAGTCAGCGCGAGACCGGTCACGTTCTGATTGGCGCGGAGAGTCACTGTAAGGAAGGAGTAGATCAGTCCCATGAGCAGTGATCCCACCAGTGAGCAAAGCAGCGGAATCAGGATCGCTGGAAGCGGGCGAATGACCGCTGCGCTGCTTTCATAGAAGAACGCGCCGATCACCCCACAGATTCCTCCCACGTACATGATTCCCGGAATGCCCAGATTAAGATTACCCGACCTCTCCGTGATTATTTCGCCTGTCGACCCATAGAGGAGCGGAATGCCCTGCATGACAGCACGTTGAAGAAACGCGATCCACATTACTCCTTCTCCCCTTTCGCGTTGATCCGGATACGGTAATTGATGAAAAATTCACACCCGATGATGAAGAAGATGATAATGCCGGTGAGGATATCCGAAAAACTGCTGTTTAATCCGTAGATCGTGGATATCTCCGAGGCTCCTTTCTGCAGGAAAACAATAATGAAAGAAGTCAGCACCATCGACATCGGATTGAATTTTGCCATCCAGGAAACCATGATAGCGGTAAAGCCACGCCCTCCTACCATGGACCTGGTGAGCGTATGATCGGTGCCGCTGACGATCAGGAGTCCGGCAATGCCGCAGATCGCTCCAGAAAGCAGGAGCGTGCGGATGATCACCTTGGGAACGCTGATTCCAATGTACCTCGCTGTGCTCTGGCTTTCCCCGACGACGGAGATCTCATAACCGTGCTTTGTGTTCCTCAGATAAATGTATATGACGACCGTCAGTACAGCGACGATGATGATATTGATCAGATAGTCGTGGCCGCCGATGCTCGGCATCCACCCGGCCTGAGTCGCACTGTTGATCAGTCCGATCTGACCGCTTCCCTTGGGAACGGACCAGACATAAGTAAAGTAGGATACGATCTGTATCGCGATGTAGTTCATCATCAGAGTAAAAAGGGTTTCATTGGTATTCCATTTCGCACGGAAAATCGCCGGGATGACAGCCCAAATCGCGCTTGTTACGATACTGGTTACGATCATCACTGCGAACAGCGCTCCCTGCGAAAGCCTTCCGCCGAGCAGGATCATGCAGGCTGCGGTAGCGAGGCAGCCCATCAGCACCTGTCCTTCTGCGCCGGTATTCCAGAACCTCATCCGGAACGCAGGCGTAACGGCGAGCGAGATGCACAGAAGGATCGCCAGATTCTGAAACAGGTTCCACGTACGACGCGCCGTTCCAAAGCATCCGTCAACCATCGTGGCGTAAACACTGATTGGATTCTTCCCGGTAACCAGGAGCGTAATGATGCCGCATACGATCAGAGCAAGAACTACGGCCACAATACGGATCAGCCAGGCTTTCCACCACGGCAGCCCATCCCGTTTTACAAGGTGGACTCTGGGTTCCCGCACATGAGACTTATGCACGTTTTTCACCGCCTCCCTGGGTCATCATCATCCCGATCTCCTCCTTCGTTGCACCCCTTGCGTCCACGCATCCGGTGATCTCTCCGGAGCTGATCACAAGGATGCGATCACAGAGTTCAAGGAGAACGTCCAGATCCTCTCCAACAAATATGACGGCAACTCCGTTCTCCTTCTGTTCATTGAGCAGATCATAAATGAGATAGGAGGAGTTGATGTCCAGTCCACGCACGGGATAAGCTGCCATCAGCACCGTAGGCGATGAGGCGATCTCGCGTCCAACCAGAATTTTCTGTACATTTCCGCCGGACAGTCTCCTGACCGGCGTCCGGGTATCCGGAGTCACGACTTCCAGCTGCTCTACGATATCGTCCGCCAGCTGCTGGGGCTGCTTCCTTCTCAGGAAGAACCCTCTGCCGGAACGATAGCTGCGCAGCAGCATGTTGTCGGTAATGCTCATATTCCCGACGAGGCCCATCCCGATGCGATCCTCAGGAACAAACGAGAGCCGGACGCCCATTTCGCGGATCTGCAGCGTCGTTTTCTCCGTCAGATCCTCGATTTTTCCCGAATTCGGATGTATGTAGTATATCTCGCCGTCCTTCACCCTCTGCAGGCCTGCGATGGCTTCCAGCAGCTCACGCTGTCCGCTTCCGGCGATCCCTGCGATACCCAGAATCTCTCCGCTCATTGCAGTAAAGGACACGTTCTTCAGCACCTGTACTCCGTCGATGGCGTAACAGTTCAGATTCTGCACCTTCAACCGTTCTCTGGGATCCTTGGGCTCCGTTCTGGTGATGTTCAGCGTGACCTTCTTGCCCACCATCATTTCAGTCAGCAGAGACTCATCGGCTTCCGACGTCTTTACGGTGCCGATGTACTCTCCTTTCCTCAGTACGCTGACCCGGTCGGACAGGCTCAGCACCTCGTGAAGCTTGTGGGTAATGATAACGACCGACTTTCCTGCGTCCCTCATTCTTCTGAGAACGGCAAAAAGCTTTTCCGCTTCCTGAGGCGTAAGGACAGCCGTCGGCTCGTCCAGGATCAGGATATCCGCCCCACGGAACAGGGTCTTGATGATCTCTACCGTCTGCTTTTCAGATACGGACATATCGTATATTTTTTTGAACGGGTCCAGTTCAAAGCCGTACTGGTCGGAGATCTCCCTGACTTTTGCCGCTGCTGTTTTCAGATTGAACCTGGGAGATTCTTCATTGTCTCCGAGAATGATGTTCTCAACGGCAGTAAATACGTCGACAAGCTTGAAATGCTGATGCACCATCCCAATCCTGTAACGGTAGGCGTCCCTGGGCGAACGGATGATTGCCTCTTCTCCGTCGATCAGGATCCTGCCATGATCGGGAAAATAGATCCCCGCGATCATATTCATCAGAGTGGTCTTTCCGCTCCCGTTTTCTCCGAGGATGGAAAGTATCTCTCCGTGGTAAACAGACAGTGAGATATCGTGATTGGCGCGTGTGGAACCGAAGGATTTTGTGATATGCTGCAGCTCGATTGCAGGTGTATCCGCCATGCTGTCACTCCTTCCAGAGTATTATGGGTATTATACCCCAGATAAAGAGTTATTGAAAGTACGAATTTCCTCGGAAGCACATAAAAGGAGGGCACACAGCTGTGTGCCCTCCCGTTTATTCAGTACTCCGAACGGATTTCGATCAATACTCCTCGTTCAGGCATTCGATCCCGTCGATGCGAAGATCGAAATACGGGGCGGAACGCTTTTCGGACTCTTTGAAAATACCGTCTATGATCACTTCCGTGTCCGGCGTATAGTCAGGGTCGGTATCCACGTCGGCAAGATAGGACGTGAGCTTCTCTCCGCCCACGGTAAACGCAGCCGTATCGAACACATTGATGCTGCCCTTCATGAGTCCGTCCTTGATCTCCTTCAGCTTTTCAACCGTACCCGGCGCCGCGGCCTTTTCGTTGACATCGGTCATGCAGACGGATCCGGTGTCGATCGTCCCGACCCAGTCGGTATCGATGGCATTCCCCTCCATGGCGCACTTGATGATGTACTCAAAGTAGGGCGTCCAGTCGATATACGTGGATACGATGAACGTATTCGGGCAGGCGTCCACCGTGCTGCCGTTGTAGGAGATATTGGGGACTCCGGCGGCCTCGCATGCCGTAGGCGCTCCCATGGAGTCAGCATGCTGACTGATCAGAACGCAGCCCTGATTCATCAGAGTCGTGGCGGCTTCCTTCTCGGCAGTTTCATCATACCAGCTGCCCGTAAACTGGACCTTCATGGTGGCGGAGGGGCAGATGGATCTGGCGCCGAGGAAGAAGGAAGTGTAGCCTGAGATAACTTCCGCATAGGTATAAGCACCAACATATCCGATCACAGCCTGTTCCGCAGTGATGGTACCGGCGTCGATCATCTCGTTGAGTTTCATTCCGGCGGCAACACCGGCCATGAAGCGTCCTTCATAAATGGAGGCAAAAGCGTTGTGCAGGTTCTTGAGATTCGCAGTATGTGCGGTCGTTCCCGTCGCATGGCAGAACTGTACGTCGGGATACTTTTCAGCCGCCTGGGCCATGTAGGATTCATGTCCGAAAGAATCCGCAAAAACAACGGAACAGCCGCGGTCCGCCATGTCTACCGCAGCCTCATAGCAGGCAGAGGACTCATCCACATTGGTCTTGATGATGACCTGCTCGTCAGTCAGGTTCAGATTCTTCTTGGCCCTCTGAACCGCATCCAGAAAGTTCTTGTCGTAAGTTGAGTTTTCATCATGCAGCGTGATGATGCCGATCTTGAAGGATGACGCATCCTTTCCATCCGTTCCCTTCGAACCGCAGGCGCACAGGGAGGCCACCATCAGCGCGGCAAGAAGAATTGCGATAATTCTCTTCATTTCTTTTCCTCCATTGAACAATTTTATTATCACGGCAGAATGCCGTGAAATTACGGTTTCAGGAATCAGGCGAATTCGATCCGGCCGTTATCCATACTCCGGATGCGGGCCAGAGATTCGACTCGGATTCCTTCTCTGCGGATCCGTTCGCCGCCGGGCTGAAACGCCTTTTCGATGGCAATGCCGGCTCCAACTACGGTCGCCCCGGCCTGGCGCGATAGATCGATGAGCCCATCGAGTGCTGCCCCGTTGGCAAGGAAATCATCGATCAACAGCAGTCGATCCGTGGGCAGAAGGTATTCTTTGGATACGATGACGTCGTACGTAGTCCCGTGAGTGAAGGATCGTACGCTCGTGGTATAAACGTCGCTTGCGATGTTCTTCGTCTTTGTTTTCTTCGCGAACACGACGGGGCATTCAAACACCTGAGCCGTAATGCAGGCGATCCCGATCCCCGACGCCTCGATCGTCAGGATCTTGTTGACGCCGCAGTCTGCATACAGACGTTTCCACTCTCTTGCCATCTCAAGGAACAGCGCCGGATCCATCTGATGGTTCAGAAAGCGATCCACTTTCAGCACATCTCCGTCCTTCACGATGCCGTCCCTCAGGATGCGTTCTTCCAACAACTTCATTGCGTCACCCTCTGAAGATCCCGATTTTCATCCGTGTGACCATCATAAGTCAACAAATCCGGAAATGCAATATATGTTTTCAGCAGGAAAGAATGTATCCCCCGTCGATTACGTGTACCGCTCCCGTGATCTGTGCCGCCGCCGGGGAAGCAAGGAACACGGCGAGGGCCCCAATCTCGATAGGTTCACCGAATCGACCGAGCGGCATCTGGTGGTTGATGTAATCGAACTGATCCGGAGGAATATGCCGGCTGAGTTCCGTATTCGTAAATCCCGGAGCGATGGCGTTGCAGCGTATGTCATACTTCCCCAGCTCTACCGCCATGCATTTCGTAAAGTGATTGGCAGCGGCCTTGCTTGCGCTGTAAGGAGACATGGGCTGCGTCTTGTTTACGATAAAGGCCGCGTTGCTGGTAATGTTCAGTATGCACCCGCCCTTTCCGGCGTCCCGCATGCGCTTGCCTACTTCATAGGTCATGTGCACGGTCCCGTTCAGATCGGTATTCAGAACATGATACCAGTCGCTGAGCTGTTCATCCATGTCCAGAAGTTCACTTACGCAGCTGACGCCCGCATTGTTCACAAGGATGTCGATGTTTCCAAAACTCTCACAGACCTCCTCCACCGCACGGCGCACGCTGGACATGTCGGTAACATCGCAGGAAAAACTCTCGTATTTTCCGCCATACTGAGCAAGCTCTGCCAGCGCTTCCGCCGCTTTCTTTCCATCACGGCACAGAATGGCTATATTGGCTCCGGACTGCGCCATGGCAGACGCAATGCCGAATCCCAGCCCGCGGTTCCCACCGGTGATGACCGCATTTTTCCCCGCAAGACTGAATGCCGCACTCATATCCTTGATCGGCTGGATCATGTGTATTCCTCCCGTCAGAATCATCGGTTTTTCTATGAAAATGATTGTAAATCAAGTTGACATTTGAGTCAACAGCACATTTGGGACAGAATCTTGTTATTTTTCCCTTTGTGAAGTATACTGACAACATACGTAATAATACTCTTCTGGAGGCGATTCTGCTTGAAGCAATTTACAAAGATCTTCGAACCTCTGCGCATCGGTCCTCTCATGGCCAAGAACCGGATCGAAGTCTCCCCGGCGGAGCCTTTTCTGTGCACGAAGGACGGAGCCATAACGCCGGAATTCATCGCCTATACCGAGGCGTTTGCCAGAGGCGGTGCCGGGATCGTATATGTCGGCGACAGCCCGATCAATCAGGAATACGCCGATGAAAATCACTATACCGTGAATCTGTCCGATCCCTTTATCACCCACGGGCTGTTTTCCGTAGCCGATGCCATTCACCGTTATGGTGCTCTGGCCGGGATCGAGCTGAATCTGCGAAATCATGTTCTTCCCGCGGATATGACGATCGAGGATATTCACCAGATCATCCGTGATTTTACCAACGCCGCTTCCTACAGCGCCAAAGCCGGTTTTGATCTCATCATGCTGCACGGCGGTCACGGACATACCATCGCGCAGTTTTATTCCCCTCAGCTGAACAAGCGCACCGATGAATATGGATGCGGAACCTTCGAAAACAGATGCCGGTTTGCCAAGGAACTGCTGGATTCGGTCCGGGCCGCCGTCGGTCCGAACGTGGCCATCGATTACCGCATCAGCGGTGACGATCTGACCCCGGGCGGCGTAGGCGTTGAGGACGCGCTCCGCTTTGCCAGGGAGATTGAGAGCCGCCTGGATATGATCCACGTTTCGGCAGGCAACATGTACTATCTGCCCAGCATGAGCTATACCATACAGAACGCCTACCTCCCCATGGCCACGAACGCCAGATTCGCAAAGCGCTTCAGGGAGGAGCTGTCGATCCCCGTAACCGCCGTGGGAAGTTTCAATCTGGAGCTGGCAGAGTCCGCTCTGTCAGACGGCACAGCGGACGTCGTTGCCATGATCCGTCACCTGATCGCTGATCCCGACGCCGTAAACAAAGCAAGAGACGGACGCGGTGACGAGATCCGGCCCTGCCTCCGGTGCTGCATCTGCACGGGGGACGACCCTCACGGTTGTCCGAAGCCGCTGCGCTGCTCCGTCAACCCCGTGATGGGAAGAAACCCCCGATTTGACGTCATTCCGCCCTGCAGGCCGGGGCTGAAAGCCGTGATCGTAGGCGGAGGCGCCGCCGGTCTCGAAGCTGCCCGCCGTCTGCGTGAACGCGGCGCATCCGTTGTTCTGTTTGAAAAGGAAGATCATCTTGGCGGTACGCTGATCCCCGCCGGGGCCAATCGGCTGAAAGTAAATGTACGTTCCTATGCCGACTGGTCCGTTCATACCGTTCTGAAGGACACAGGGATCGACGTACGGCTCGGTCGCGAGGCGACGAGGCAGGACGTTATGGACGAAAACCCGGATGTCGTCATCGTTGCCGTCGGAAGTGAACCGTTCGTTCCGGATATACCCGGATTTGACCGTGACAACGTCGTTCTTGCGCAGGATGTGGATATGGGCAAGGCCTGCGTCGGACAGAAGATCGTTCTCATCGGCGCCGGTCTTACCGGCACCGAGACCGCGGTTGCCCTTGCTCAGGAAGGCAAGGAGGTCACGCTGATCGACATGCTTAGTCTGGAAGAGATCGACCGCAGGGCCATCGGCAGCCGTTCCGGCCTCATGTATCTGCGGGGAATGGCGCAGCAGGCCGGCGTCCGGGTCATCACCGGACTGCGGGCCAAGGAAGTGACCGACGCCGGCCTTACGGCGTTGGATTCCACGGGCAGTGACGTATTTCTCCCCTGCGATACCGTCGTGCTGTCCATGGGAGTCCGGCCAAGAAAAGCCGTCGCCGATCAGTTTGCCGGCACTGCGCATGATGTATTCTGGTGCGGTGACTGTGCCGTTAAAGCCGGCAATATCACGTCAGCCGTGCGGGATGCATTCTATGCAGCGATGAACGTCTGACGGACAGACAAACAGTTCGGGCTGTGCGGAATGGGTCGTTACCCATTCCGCACAGCCCGTGTTTTTTACCAGCGCCCTTTCATTGCATCGATGAGGATATCTCCGCACACGGCGATATCTTCAGCGGAGAAGGCTGCGGGAAAATTATCGCTGAACAGGATCTGTGCGCTCGGGGGAAACTCATCGTCGCCCTCCCATATGGTCAGCCGCACGATCAGTCCCTCCAGAAAAAGAATATCGAATGCCGCGTCTCCGCCGTTGGCCGGGATCCCGTTCAGACCGCGGCAGGCGTCGGCGAACTTATCCGGCGAATTGCCGAAACCAAACGCCAGACGTTTCACGCATCGGCCGTCAAACTGCTTCTGATATACGTTCCCCCACGGCATCTCAACGTAGGACAGCATGCGTCCTCCAAAGGAAACCGCCCGTCCTTCCAGGATCCTCCTGGCGCAGAGGATCCGTACGTTTGCCCGCGCCTCTTCTCCGTTGGATTTCCACATGGCGGTCATATCCGGCCAGCGGATCTCAAGTTCCCGGCCCAGAAGAGTCATATGAAACGCTCCGTCTTCATATGGGACGCCGGAGGATCGACTCAGCGATTCGGGATCTGAAAAAGCAAATACCGCGGAATAGTGCTCGATTGGCACTCCGTTCTTGTGATCGATTATTTCCATGGGCGCTGTCAGTCAAACAGGGACGCGTCCGTATGCGGAATAAAACAGGCCGCTACGAACTCATCCATATAACGGGGTTCGGTGGAAAGCTCCATATACGTGGTATTTCTTCCCAGTTCAAAGACCTTTTCCGTCGCCTCATCGCTGATCAGCATGGCGCACGCTCCGGTAAGCGAACTGTTGCCGATGTATCTGTACTTCTCCATGGGCTGTTTGGGGAGCATCCCGATGCGCATGGCGTTCTCCATGTCGATGCCGCTGCCGATGCCACCCGCGATCATCACGTTGTCGATGTCATCAATGGACATATCCACAGCGTTCAGCATGGACCGAATGGCGGAAAATATAGCGGCTTTGGCGCGTATGAAGTTATCGATGTCGCTCTCGTTAAGTTCAACGTCCCGTCCGTACTTGCTTTCATCCGCAAAGGCGATCACATAACTGGAGACGTCTTCTCCGCGCTTTATGCGTTTTCCTTCCCGGATGAACTTCCCCTTGGCGTCGATGATGCCGCAGCGGAAAAGTTCGGCAATGGTATCAATCAGGCCGCTCCCGCATATGCCCGCGACCTTGCCGGTTTCACCTATGACTGTAAGCTCTGGTTCCATTGTCTCAGCGTCAATGGAAACGGCTTCCACTGCGCCGTCGGTCGCTCTCATTCCGCAGGAGATATCGCCGCCCTCAAACGCCGGGCCGGCGCTGCACGCACACGTAAGCATGTAATCGGCGTTGCCGAACACCAGCTCACCGTTGGTTCCAAGATCGATGAACAGAGACATGTCGTCCCGGGTCCAGAGCAGCGTATCAAGTATGCCCGCCGTAATATCCCCTCCGACGTAACTTCCAACGTTCGGCGCAAAAATGACGGGCGCGTCCGGAAGGACGGGAAGTCTGAGCTCGCCGGCGGTCTTGCCATGAAGTTCCAGAAATTCCGGGACGTACGGCTCGAGCCGAATGCTGGAACCGTCAGCGCCAACAAACAGATGCTCCATTGTCGTGTTCCCGGCAATTACCATCCGTGTCACGTCGTTTTCCCCGATCCCGGCACTGTTGATCATCGTTCGGATGATGGGCACCACCGTCTCTTCACAGACTGCGGAGCGAAGTTTCTCAATGCCTCCGGGCTTTCCCTGCTGAATGATCCTGTTGATGACGTCCGCGCCGTAGCGGATCTGACCGTTGCCCCGGCTCGCCTTGGCCATCACCTTTCCCGTGCTCAGATCCAGAAGGGCTCCCGTCACGGTCGTCGTGCCGATATCGATGGCGATGCCATAACCGCTCTCCTTAACACCCCGGGCAAGGCCCGTAGCGAAGATCGCGTCGATGGATCGATCGTACAGTTCCAGCTCCTTGGGAGACGAAAGATCGGCGGTATCAATGCCCGTCTTGTAGGTTCCCGCCATGGCGGGAAGCAGAAAGACGGCGTCCCCGTTCACAGTGCTCTGGCAGGCGAGGCGCCACCCGTCCTCATAATCCTCTTCCGCCAGATGAGGGTTTTTAATGGATTCACACGACCCGCTGATGAGGCGGACGACACACTTTCCGCACGTGCCGCTGCCGCTGCAGGGGGCGTCGATATCGACCCCGTTGTTTCTGGCGATGTCCAGTATGTTTTCACCCTTATTGGCAGGCACCTTCACGTCATTGCGCTGGCCGGGTATCTTGAAAGAAATGGTATACATGTCTGTCCTCCGAATGATTGCCGGTTATCCGTGAATTGAAATTCCCGGAAATTAATTTAAACAAAAATGGGACTCGAGTCAAGGAGAATGACAGATTGAAAACATTCTCAATAAAAATCGTAAGATTCTATCAATCCGGTTCCTGTCCAGGTTTTTGCCGTCTGTCCGTGTGCTTTTGAAATTTCGACGGATACAGAGGGATAATGGTTCTTGAGGAACCCGGCCACTACGGGGATCACCGTATTCTCCGTGCAGAAATGATCAGCGTCTATCAGATTGACCCCCGATTCCTTCGCTGTCAGAAACACGTCGTATTTTACATCCGCCGTAACCAGCGTATCACAGCCGGCATCCAGCACATGCCGCAGATAGCTTCCCCCGCTTCCCCCTACGACCGCCACCCGTTTTACGGTCCCTGTCCCATCACAGTAACGCAGGCCATCGGCATTCAGCGCTTTCTGAACGCCGGCAAGAAACGCATTCAGCGGCATCGGACGTTCCGTCTCCCCGATCCTGCCGCAGCAGTACTCTCTACCTGCGGAATCCGTCCCTTCGACCGTCAGCATGGATATGTTCTTCAGGCCAAGGGCTTCGGCAAGGGCATCGTTCACTCCTCCATCGGCCGCGTCAAGATTCGTGTGCATGCTGATGACCGCGATATCTGATCGGATCAGCCGAAGAAGATGCCTTCCCACGGGATCGCCGTCGGTGATCGTCTTTACAGGCTGAAAGATCACCGGATGGTGTGTGACGATGAGATCGGCTGAGAGTCTTTCTGCCTCCGTTATCACGTCGTCCGTAACGTCGAGCGCCGCAAGCACCCGGCCTACCGGCGCGCCCCTTCTGCCGACAAGAAGCCCGACGTTGTCAAAATCCATCTTTCGTTCAGGTGGGGCCAGCGTTTCCAGCGATTTCAGAATACTGTCAACTGTCGTCATTATTTCGTCCTTTCCTCTCGGGCTTCTGCCGATATTTGTTTCAGCCTGTCGCACAGTTCCATCAGCCGTCGCCTCTCATCGGGGTCCGCAGACGGTCTGTCAAAGGCCAGAAGCTGTTTTTCCGTACGGGTCAGAAGGTGAGACGCATACTCTCCGATCAGTTCATCCCGATCCAGCAGGTGCAGGTAATACGGTTCATCCTGTCTCCCCATCCCGTCCCAGTGGACGCGCAGGATCAGGTAGATCCTTCCCCCGTCCCGTACAAGCCTGGCTCTCTCGGCCGAAAAGCCGTTGTTTCCCAGCCATTGTCGAAGCTCCATGATTTTGCTCTGCGGCTGCAGAAGAAGCGTAATGCTGCTGTTTCTGATCCAGTCTGCTCCCGAGAGGATCTGCCGGATGGTCTCACCCCCCATCCCGGCGGCAACGATCGTATCGGCCATCCCCTCGTCAACAGGCTCCAGGCCTGGCCCCAGGAGAAACGTTATCCTGTCCTCTATGCCGTATGCCCGGGCATTCCTTCTGGCGGACAGGAGCGGACGCTCCTTGATGTCGCAGGCCGCAGCCGTGTCGGTTATGCCGTTCAGCACGCAGTATATGGGAAGCATGCCGTGATCCGTACCTATATCCGCAAGGCGGGCACCCTTTTCGATCCAGTCGGCGATCGCCTGCAGGCGGGGCGACAGTTTCATGACTCACTCTCCAAGCAATGAAAGATATGCAAACATAAAGCGGGGATCGCTCCCCGCTTTAATGCCTGTTCACGACATCAGCCGACCATGGTGTTCAGCTGTGCAAGAAGTCCTTCCAGCTCTACTCCGTGAACGTCTGCTGCCTCACCGACCGTCTCGCCGCTGGCCATGGCGCAGCCAAGGCAGTGCATCCCCATCCCAAAGAAGATGGGAGCGGCGTCGGGATTGATGTCAAGGACTTCAGAGATCAGCGTATCTTTCGTGATCTGTGCCATAAGTAATAACCTCCCTTTGCGTAAAACCGCAAAATCATTCTGTCATATTATACCGGAACCGCTTTCGGTTTTCAATAGTTTTCTTCCCGGCCGGACAATAATCTCCTTTGTTCCCACAGTTGCGTTTTTCTCATAAAAATGATAAAATCAATGAGTTATGGGATGACTGCGTACAGCTTCTCCTCATAACGGCAAACCTTGATCCGGGAGGCAGGCTGAATGATCATACTTGGGATCGACCCCGGAGTCGCCACCGTGGGATTCGGCGTTCTTTCCTGTGAACGCGGTACGCTCACCCCCGTCCGATACGGCGTTGTGACGACCCCGGCCGGCGACCGTCTGGCCAGCAGGCTCAGCCGCATTTTTCATGACGTTACCGAACTGATCGAAACGTTCCGCCCCGAAGTCATCAGCGTAGAGGAACTGTTCTTCAATACAAACATTACCACAGGGATCGCGGTCGCTCACGGACGCGGCGCCGTACTTCTTGCGGCGGAGGAACAGAACGTTCCGCTTGCGGAATATACTCCCCTGCAGATCAAGCAGGCAATCACCGGTTACGGGCGGGCGGACAAGAAACAGATGATGGAAATGGTGCGCCGACTGCTGAATCTTCCGGCCGTTCCTCGCCCGGACGACGCCGCCGACGCTCTGGCCGTAGCCATCTGCCACGCAAGATATTCCGCTTCACTTCTCAACAGAGGGGGTTCGAGTTCATGTTCTACTATCTGAAAGGAAAGATCACCGTCATCGAACAGAACATGGCTGTAGTCGAATGCGGCGGAGTCGGTTTTCAGTGCATCGCTTCACTGAACACGCTCTCCCATCTGGAACTCGGCCAGGACGTGACGCTTTATACATACTGCAACATCCGGGAAGACGGTTTTGATATCTTTGGTTTTTATGAACTGAGCGAAAAGCGCAGTTTTGAAATGCTTCTGGGCGTATCCGGCGTAGGGCCGAAAGCCGCCGTATCCATACTGTCCGCCGTTACTCCGGAACAGCTGGCCATGGCGGTACTGGATCATGACGAGAAGCTGATCACAACGGCTCAGGGCGTTGGCAGAAAGATCGCCCAGCGCATCATTCTGGAGCTGCAGGACAAGATAAGCAAGGAGGCGGCCACTCTTTCCGCCTCGGGAAAAGGCGTGTCTTCCGCCCCCTCTCTCGGGTCATCAAAGCATAACGACGCTGCTGCAGCGCTCTCCGTACTCGGGTTCACCCCCTCTGAGATTTCCGCCCTGCTCCGCACCATTGATACAGAAAGCCTGACTCTTGAAGAGATCATCAAGGAAGCTCTGAAACACTCTGCTTAAAGGAGGCACAGCATGAGTATCGATTACAGTGATGATCGCGTTCCGGAGGAAAATCTTCTGGTTCCCTCTCACCTTACCGAAGACTCCAGTGAGTTCAGCCTTCGGCCCCAGTATCTTTCTGAATACATCGGTCAGGAAAAGGCGAAAAACAATCTCAGGGTCTTCATTGAGGGGGCAAAACGCCGCGGAGAGCCGCTGGATCACGTGATCCTTCACGGGCCTCCCGGACTTGGCAAAACGACGCTCGCGGCGATCATCGCCAACGAACTTGGCGTACAGATGAAGAAGACCAGCGGTCCCGCGATAGAAAAGCCCAAGGATCTGGCGGCACTTCTGACAAATCTGAACGAGAACGACGTTCTTTTCATCGACGAGATCCATCGGATGAACCGATCCATCGAGGAAATCCTGTATCCGGCGATGGAGGATAAGAAGCTGGACATCATCATCGGTCAGGGTCCTGCGGCAACGGCCATCTCTCTCGAACTGAAGAATTTTACTCTTGTAGGTGCGACTACGCGTTCCGGCATGCTGAGCTCTCCTCTAAGGGACAGATTCGGCATTGATCTCAAACTGGAATTGTATACGGACGAAGAACTGGCAATGATCGTGGAAAGATCCGCATCTCTCCTTGGGATCCAGACGGAACACGCCGGCGTCATGGAGATCGCTTCCCGCAGCCGCGGCACGCCCCGTATCGCCAACCGTCTTCTCCGACGGGTACGCGACTTTGCCGAGGTCGCAGGAAACGGCGTGATCACAAAGACGACGGCTGACCTTGCCCTCAACCGGCTGGAGATCGACGCCGAAGGTCTTGACTCCGTCGACCGCCGTCTGCTGGAAGGGATCATAGTCAACTATGGCGGAGGCCCCGTCGGTCTGGACACTCTGGCTGCCACCATCAACGAAGAGTCCGTAACCATTGAAGACGTATACGAACCGTTTCTCATGCAGAAGGGCTACCTGACCAGGACCCCCCGCGGCCGGTGCGCGACTCCAAAGGCGTACGCTCATCTTGGACTATCCTTCCCCGGCGCACAGTCCTCCGCGCAGTTGAATTTTCTTGAGGATCCGTGACGCCGTAAATTGGTCACGCCGTCGGCAGATCCCTCGAACAAACGCTTTTCAGAACGGCATGTGCCGGCGCCGACAGCAGAATAATTCTTGACATATCCAATTATTCGGCTATAATTAGATAATCGTTAAGTTATGCTATTTAGCAATTATTGTGTGCCATGCCAGATCATTTATCCAACAATACTGAACAACGGCTCTGGGACGGATTCCGTTCCGGCGACACGGCAAGTACGGATCAGCTTCTGAAAATGTATGCTCCGCTGGTTCGCTCCTGCAGCAGATCTTTTTTTCTGAACGGCGGTGAAATGGAAGATCTGATGCAGGAAGGGATGTTGGCGCTTCTGAACGCCATGTACGCATATTCGCCGGATCGCGGCACCAGTTTTTCATCTTTTGCCGCCGTCTGCATCAGAAACCGTATCATAGATGCTGTCAAGGCATACGGAAGCGGAAGAGACGCTCTGGATCATTCCCTTTCGATAGATTCTGCGGATCTGAAGGATGAAATCCTCTCCGGTCAGCTCTGCGTAACCGATCCTGAGGATGTGGTGATCCGTTCCGAACTGGCTGCCAGCGCTCTTCAGCAGCTTCAGGAAACCCTCACCCCTCTGGAAAAGGAAATCCTTTCGGATTATCTGGCAGGGCTGTCTTATCGTGAGATCGCGCAGCGAAGCGGCCGAAGCACAAAGAGCGTGGATAATTCCATTCAGCGGATCCGGAAAAAAGTCCAGTCCATCATTCATCAAGGCAATAACAGCGAACGCTGAATTGCATATACAGCCCCTTGGGTAATCTAGGTCAAAGAGAGGATCGATCATGGAAGACAAGACATTGGTGTGCAAAGAGTGCGGTCAGGAATTTGTATTTACCGTCGGTGAACAGGAGTTTTACGCACAGCGCGGTTTCCAGAATGAGCCCCAGCGCTGCAAATCCTGCCGCGATGCCCGCAAAAACGCTGCCCGCGGCCCCCGCGAGTATTTTACGACCGTTTGCGCCAGATGCGGCGGCGAAGCTCGGGTTCCCTTTGAGCCCAAGACCGACAGACCGGTCTACTGCAGCGATTGCTTCGCTAAGATGAGAGAAGAGCAGAACTGATTTCTGTTCTTTGGGATCGGTTTTTCCGTTCCTTTTCATGTTTTCAGAAAAAGACGCTGTAAAAAAAGACCTGCCCGTAAAAGGGCAGGTCTTTTTTTACTCTTCGAATCAATCGGTAACGTAAGGCAGCAGCGCTACCTGACGTGCGCGCTTGATGGCTACCATGAGCTCACGCTGATGCGCGGCACAGGTTCCGGTCGTTCTGCGGGGCAGGATCTTGCTTCTCTCGGACATGAACCGTCTGAGCTTTGCCGTATCCTTGTAGTCGATGTGCTGGCATTTGTCAACACAGAACTGACACACCTTGCGGCGCTTACGGCCCCGGGAATTATCTCTCTCGTTAGCCACTGTATTATCCTCCTGATAATGATTTCGGATCAGAACGGCAGATCGCCGTCGTCTTCATCCAGCGCTTCAAATTCCGAAGGCTGAACAGAGGCGGAGAACCCGCTGTTGTTGTAATCGGTCCTGGAAGGTTCACCGGCGCCAAAGCCGGATGCTTCCCTGCTTTTTCTGCTCTCGGTAAAATACGCGTTGTCACAGACCACTTCGGCCGAGCGTCGCTTGTTCCCTTCTCTGTCCGTCCATTCGCGGATCTGAAGGCTGCCGGACACCGCAAGCATCTGACCTTTGGAGAAATACTTCGAGATGAATTCTCCGGTCTGCCGCCACGCCACGCAGTCGATGAAATCGACCGGACGCTCTCCGCCGTCCTTCGGCGCATATCTGCGGTCAACGGCAAGCGTAAAGGAAGCGACGGGAGTTCCGCTCTGCGTATGACGGAGCTCCGGATCGCGGGTCAGTCGGCCCATAAGATCAATGTGATTCATACACGGACCTCCTTACGCGCCTTCAACCGTGATCAGACTGCGTACCACGCCGTCCGTGATGTGCAGGATTCGATCCAGTTCCGCGGGAAACTCGGGTCCGCAGGTGAACTTAACCAGCACATAGTAGCCTTCCGGCTTGTCGTTGATGAGATAGGCCAGCTTGCGCTTGCCCCACTCTTCCATCTCGACGATCTCGCCGTTCGCCTCGATCAGGCTCTTGAACCGTTCCACGATCGCAGCTGTTTCCTCTTCCGTCTTGTCAACGTCAATGATGTACAGCAGCTCATACTTTTCTGTGGATTTTGCCATCATTTGCACCTCCTTCTGGACTGTTGGCCCCCTTGATGGGAGCAAGGATTGACGCAGTTATCCTGCGTGCCTGCTGAAACAGGCTTTATAATTATACACGATGGCGTTCTCATGTCAACTCATTTTTTACCGGAATAATGAAAAAACATATGGCTTTTTAGTGGATCAGGACTGTATAATAGATGAGGTAAATCTGTACTGAAAAGGAGCTTTGTGTATGTATCAGCAGCATCAGTTCAGCTGCCCCATTATTTCAGGCTGGGGCAGCATCAGCGTTCTCGGAGACAAGATCCGTGAACTGTCGTGTTCCAGACCGCTGGTCGTCACCGACCGCGGCGTCAAAGATGCCGGCGTCATCGATAAGGTCGGCGGCATCCTGCGTGAGGCGGGTCTGGAATTCACGGTATACGACGGCGTCCGACCCGACCCTTCCGCGGAAATCGTGGACGAGGCCGTGGAAGCCGGACTGGCCTTCGGATGCGACATCGTTATCGGCGTCGGCGGCGGCAGCAGCATGGACACCGCCAAGGCCGCCACGGTGCGCCTCAGCGGATATGAGGGGCTTACAAAGGACTACGTCCTCGCCGTACCGCTGAAGCTGGAGACGAAAGTCCCTGTGATTCTGGTCCCCACGACCACCGGCACCGGCAGCGAGGTCACAAGAGTTGCGGTGATCTCCCGCCCCGAATTCAACGTAAAATGGAGCGTACACCTCAAAAACACGACGCTTGCCATCGTGGATCCTCAGTTTACGGTCACTCTTCCCCGTCAGGAAACGGCAAATACCGGGCTGGACGCCCTTGCGCATGCCACGGAAGCGCTGACCAGCAAAGGCGCCGATATGTATTCCGACCTGTTTGCTGTCGCTGCCATCCGGAAGATAGCGGAATATCTGTACCGCAGCTGGTCAGAACCCGAAAACACGGACGCCAGAACGAACATGGCCGTTGCGGCCAACTGGGCGGGGCTCGCCTTCGATTGTCCCATGTGCCATCTCCCACACGCCATCGGTGACGCTTTCGGATGCCACTTCCACACGGAGCATGGTCACAGCTGCTCTCTGGGTCTGGCTGAGGGGATGCGCCTCGTCGCTCCGGTCGTTCCGGAAAAGATGGCGATCATCGCAGAGGCGATGGGCATTTCGCTGACCGGGACAGAGACCGGCGAACAGCTCGGTGACCTTGTAGCGGACTGGATCTACGCGCTGATGAGGAAGATGGAGTTCGTATCTCTGCACTCCATGGGCATCTCCCGGGAAGACGTCGTCGCCTGCGCGAAAGACGTCTCCGTCAATCATCTTGCCAGCTACTGTCCGGTCCCGATCACAGAAGAAACGGCCGCTGAGGTGCTCGGACGGCTGTACGATAATTATCAGTAACAACGGAGGCAGAACATGGACAGGGACATTTTTGAACAGAAGCTCGTTTCCAGCCTCAACTGTGCGCAGATCGTTTTCTCTTCCTTCTGCGAAGACACGGGCGTGACCGAGGACCAGGCTGAACTGCTGACGTCGGCTTTCGGCGGCGGGATGCACAGCGGAGAAACATGCGGCGCCGTTGTCGGCGGGCTGCTCGCGCTTGGAGCAAAGTACGGGACGAAAATTCCGGTAAATCAGACCGATATGGAAAACATGCGTGAAAAAACGCTGGCTTTCCGGTCGCGTTTCAAGGAGAAGCACGGCAGCTGCCTGTGCCGGGATATTCTCGGTGTCGACTGCTCCACGCCTGAGGGAATGGCGATCATTGAGGAAAAAGGCCTTCACCAGAGCGTATGTCCTCATGTGATGGAGGACGCCATAGAGATCGTTGAAGATCTTCTGGACGAAGACTGATCCGAGACCACGCAGCATGAAGCCCGCGGCGGGAATTTCCCGACCGCGGGCTATTTTATTTGATGTCGTCAGTAATATTCTCTCTTATCCTTCATCATTTCCAAATACTCGTCGTACGTTACGCGCCGATCCGTAATGGAACCGTCGTCGTTGAATTCGATGATGCGGTTTGCTACGGTCTGAGTCATCTGATGATCGTGGGTGGAGAAGATGATGTTTCCCTTGAAATCATTCATTCCATTATTCAGCGCCGCTACGCTTTCCAGATCCAGATGATTGGTAGGCTGATCCAGCAGCAGCACGCTGGCTCCGGAAAGCATCAGCCGGCTCAGCATGCACCTGACCTTTTCCCCGCCGGACAGCACCTTTACCGGTTTATAGACGTCATCGTTGGTAAACAGCATGCGTCCGAGAAAGGTGCGAAGGTAGCTTTCCCGCTTGTCCTCGGAAAACTGCCTCATCCAGTCGATGATGGAAAGATCGCAGTCGTTGAAATACGGTCCGTTATCTTTCGGGAAGTAGGACTGGGTCGTAGAAACGCCCCATTTGATCGTCCCTTCGTCCGGTTCTCTCTCCCCCGCCAGCAGCTGGAACATGGCGGTGATCGTATTTTCATTGGACCCGATGAAAGCGATCTTATCCCCCCGGTCCATGATGAAACTGATCTTGTCCAGGATCTTAACGCCGTCGACCGTCAGGGAAACGTCCGTCACGAACAGGCGATCCTTTCCGGGCTCTCTCGCCATCTGAAAACCGACCCAGGGGTATCGGCGGGATGACGCAGGGATCTCTTCCAGCTTGATTTTTTCCAGCAGTTTTCTTCTGCTTGTGGCCTGACGTGATTTGGATTTGTTTGCGGAAAACCGGCGGATGAATTCCTCAAGCTCCCGGATCTTCTCCTCTCCCTTTTTGTTCTTTTCCTTGATCAGCTTCTGCATCAGCTGAGAAGCGTCGTACCAGAAATCATAGTTGCCCACATACATGCGGATCTTTCCGTAATCGATGTCCACGATGTGAGTACACACGTTGTTCAGAAAATACCGGTCGTGGGAAACTACGATGACCGTCCCATCGTAATCCATCAGAAAATCTTCCAGCCATACCACGGAGTTTATGTCCAGATTGTTGGTGGGCTCATCCAGCATGATGATGTCCGGATGCCCGAACAGTGCCTGAGCGAGCAGAACCTTTACCTTCTGCCGCGGTTCAAGTTCCGTCATGCCGCAGGTATGAAGCTCCGTGGGGATCCCCAGTCCCTGCAGCAGCTGCGATGCGTCGGATTCCGCTTCCCAGCCGCCGAGTTCTGCGTACTCCTCTTCAAGTTCCGCCGCGCGAAGCCCATCCTCATCCGTAAAGTCTTCCTTCATGTACAGGGCGTCTTTCTCCAGCCCGCAATCGTACAGCCGCTTGTTTCCCATGATGACGGTGTCGATCACCGAATATTCATCGTACATGTTCTGATCCTGTTTCAGCACGGACATGCGCACGCCGGGCTTGATCTCCACCGTTCCGCTGGTAGATTCCAGTTCTCCCGAAAGCACTTTCAGAAATGTGGATTTTCCTGCGCCGTTGGCACCGATAATGCCGTAGCAGTTGCCCGGTGTGAACTGAAGATCCACACGGGAAAACAGCGGCTGTCCTCCGAACTGGACACTGAGATTGTTGACTGTGATCATTGCCTTCTCCTTATTCAGAATTCAAAAAGGCCGGCAGCAGGTAAAACGCCTGTTGCCGGCCTCACCGTCTGCATTATTCTTCGTCCCAGTTATGCCATACGTTCTGCACGTCGTCGTTATCCTCAAACATTTCGATCATCTTTTCCATGTTCTTGATGTCCTCGGGATCCGTCAGCTTGATGTAATTCTGAGGCACCATTTCGATCTGCGCGCTGAGGAAGTGATAACCTTCGGCGGCAAGCGCGTCGTTAACGGCGCTGAACGCCTCCGGAGAGGTATAGATCTCGAACACGCCTTCCTCGGTCTTCACGTCGTCCGCACCGGCTTCCAGCGCGCTGAGCATGATCGTATCCTCGTCGATCTCTTCGTCTTCATTGTCCACGACTATGACGCCCTTTTCGTCAAAGGACCAGGAAACGCACCCGGTCGCGCCGAGGTTCCCGCCGTACTTGTCAAAATGATGCCGGACCTCGGATGCCGTCCGATTGCGGTTGTCCGTCATGGCGTCTACGATAATGGCCACTCCGCTGGGCCCGTATCCTTCGTAGGTCACACGCTCGAAATTATCCGCGTTTCCGGATCCGAGGGCCTTTTCGATGGTGCGTTTGATGTTGTCGTTCGGCATGTTGGCTGCCTTTGCTTTCGCGATGACGGTCGCCAAGCGGGAGTTGTTTGCGGGATCGCCGCTGCCGCCTTCCTTGACCGCGACGATGATCTCGCGTGCGATCTTCGTAAACGCCTGCGCACGCTTCGCGTCGGCGGCCCCCTTCGTTTTCTGTATGTTATGCCACTTGGAATGTCCGGACATAAACAGTCACCTCACATAGATATCGTAATGAAAGTCTATGGGATTATATCACAAACCTCCTGCACTTGCAAGAAGGAAACCTCAGTCCGTGATCCCGTCCCTCGCTCTTATTTCTGACTTTTCCTGCTGAAAATGGTGCGTATGCCCGGAATGACGAACAGGGAGGAGATCATATCAGTCAATACCACGGCCCAGATGCCTCCCCATCCGGCCAGTGAAAGGACCAGAACGACGATCTTTGCCGCGCCGGACACGGTCAGATTCGCGGCGACCTCTCTTCTGGCGTCACGGCACAGCTTCAGCCCCTGGGCGGCGGCCGCCGTATCCGTTCCCGGCACAAGGATATCCGCGCATGAGATCTCCGGCGCGGTACCCACGGAAACGCGGATATCCGCTGTGTTCATCAGTTCAGGAGCGCTGACGCCGTCATTGACATAGGCGAGCAGTTCCCCGTTCAGCTGCATCTGCTCAAGCGCCTTCATTTTTCTTACGGCTTCTTCCTCCGTCAGGCCGAAAAACGTTTCTCGAATACGGGGATCGATCTGCACGTCGCGGCTCCTTTCCGCCGCATCCCCCGTACCGAGCAATACGATCCTGTCGATGTCGGCGTCCAGAAAGGCGGTGACGGCACGCTCATCCACCAGATCTCCGGAACGGGAAAAGCGAAGGTATCCCGCGTAGTGCCCGGCGCAGGCAACATGCAGCACTTCCGGTCCGTCCTCCTCGGGAACGTCCGGGATACCATGTTCGATCATCAGCCGCCGGGTCCCCGCAGCGATCTTCCTTCCGCGAAGCGTTTTTACGGTCCCGACCCCCGGACGTACGCTTGCTTCCTCCGGAGCGGGCATCTCCGACGGCAGCACTCCCGCCGCGCGGATCGCTTCCAGCATGTGCTCGGAATAACCGACGCAGGCAAATCCCGCCAGCAGGAGCAGTTCACTTCTGGAAACGCCGCGGGGAAAACACCCGGAAACGGTCAGACCGTATCGGTCGTTTCCTGTCTTTCCAAATACGACGCTGGTCACACGGGACGCCTGCTGGATCACGGAATGAGAGCGATACAGCACGCCATGTACCGCCCCCAGATTGACGGTCTTATAAAATACGTTGGCAGCGGCGAAGGACAAAGCGCCGGAACTGGCGCCCGCAAGCAGCATGAACGCCCTTCTGAGCCATTCTCGATAGGTCAGCCTCCACAGCAGCGGCACCAGGATCGAAAGGGCAAGGATCACGATCAACGCCAGCACGGAAAATAACGCGCCGGCCTTTTTCACGCCGCGTTCCAGCGGCGCTGGCGTCGGATCCATAGTCAGCAGCTTCTCATGGATCTCCGCGGAGTATCCGGGAAGATCGCTGTCGTAGGTCACGGAATTGCGGGTATCCTCCGCTTCCGTGATGACGACGCTCCGGCAGGCGGCGTAAACGGCCATTCCCAAAGCCCCCTCCTGCCACAGTCCCAACGCCATCGTCGCGGCGCACGCAGCCGTCACCAGGATGTCCGGATGAAGAAATCTGCGCCGCACGAGTGCGTGAAGTGCACGGATCACGATCTCGTAACCGGAAAAAACAAACGCCGCCAGGCAGGTTACGGGCATCATCCATCCGGTAAAAGCGGGAGAAGCGGCGACCAGAAGCATGGCGCAGAAAGCCGTCATGGGAATGCTGAACATAATCTTCCCGATGCTGTATAGAAGATCCGGTCTGTTCTCCAGTTTCATGCCCTTCCTCCGCAAAAACAACTTTATCTGTATTTTATCATATCCGCCGACAATTGAAAACGGTATTGAGCCAATTCCTTTCCCATTGCCGATGTTCGCGGCAGATCATTATCTGCTTCCTCACACGTTTGTGGGCGGCCGCAGACCGCAGCCGCCCACAGACCTACATGTATTCCTTTCTGCTGATGAACCCCGGACACGGTCGGCACGCATTCTGCTCGGACGAGATCACCCGGGAAGCAAGTACAGCCCCGGCGCGGCAGGCTTCCTCCAGAGGCCTGCCTTCCAGCAGACAGCATACGCACGCGGAAAAAAAGGCGTCTCCGGCCCCCGTCGTATCCACCACCTGGGTCGACATGGCCGCAACGTAGCCGGACCGTTCCGTTCTCCCGTCGTACCAGGCCGCTCCGTCAGCGCCCATCGTCACCACCAGCCGCTCGAGCCGGAGCCTTACGGCCATGTCGGCGACCCATCCCGCCATCGACTCCGCCGTATCGGCGGGAGCCGTCTCAAGAAGGGATACGGCTTCGGCGACATTGCAGATAAAACACTGGCAGCGAGCAAGCAGATCCTTTCGTTTTCCCGCTACGCTAAGATTGCTTACGATCGCATAGACGGGAATGCCGGCTTTCTCCGCCTGAGTGATGCAGTACTCTGCGATCGAGTCGTTCAGATCGATCTCCAGCAGGAGGGCCTTGCAGCCCGTCAGGAGCCCGTTGCCGAGCGAACGTATGTGCTCCTCCATCACCGCCAGATCCGGCGGCTGTGAGACGCTGCCCGCAACGTCCCCGTTCTCATTGAATACCGCCAGCCAGACACCGCTGCCGCCCCGCCCCGTACGCCGCACCGAAGATACGTCGACCCCGGCTCTGTGAAGCTCCCCCAGCATGTCGTCTCCGCTTGGCCCGGCGTCGGCAATGCTTATGTACTTCACCACATTTCCCATGTTAGAGCAATCAAGAGCAACATTTCTTGCCACTCCGCCGCTATAATACTCAATTTTTCCGATGTTTCTCCCCACGGGGTCATATGCCCCGACCGGGTATCCCTTGATGTCGGTAAAGCAGGTACCGACAACGGCAATGGGCTTGTTCGACGTCATGGTCATTCCTCACCTGTCAGCTTTCTTGCCTGTAAGTCCCTGATCCGGATGCGGATGCCCTTTCCGGCTGCGATTTCTTCCAGCTTGGCGGCGGTCCGGTCGGTGGAGTGATTGACCATTCGGACGATCATATCCTCTTTTGTGTTTTCCGGGATCCTGGCAATGATCTTTTTCACGGTATCCGCCGTGTTTCCTCCGGCAACGAGAAGCAGACGCGCCCATGCGGGAAGATCTCCGTTCTGATACTGGTCGTCAAACGCCGGCGCCAGAAATTCCGCAACGGAATCGTAATCGATGTCTTCGATCGTAATGTTGAACTGAATCATCGAAACACCTCTCATATCCTGTTCGTATCGTATTATATATTTTTTATATGAAAGTTCAACCGATTTCAATTGAATTATATGTACAGATTGCCTTATAATAAAAGGAGATAAAGAAGCAGCTGCCTTAGAAAGGGGTTTTTTCCATGTATGAATTCTGTCCCGCGACGGATCGTGTCAGGCGCATCCGTGAAAAGATCCGCGATCGCGTCCTCCGTCTGGATTCCGAAAGAGGCATTCTGATCACGGAAGCTTCGAAAAAATATGAAAATATCGTTCCCATCATCCGACGTCCTCTTCTGACCCGCGAACTCGTCAAAAACATGACGATCCGAATTGAGGACGATGAGATCATTGTCGGCAATAAGGGGCCGTATTTCTTCTCCAGCCCCGCATCCCCGGAATGGAATACCTCCGACTGGATCGTTGACGCGGTAAAAAGCGGCGAGTGGACCATGCGGGAGGACGGACTGTATCACAATCCTGACGACGAGGAGGTCCGTCAGTGCATCAGCCAGGAAGATTATGACGCGCTGGTCGACGTGTACGAATACTGGAAAAACCGGAAAGTAGGCACTGTCGCGGACGCCTGGCAGCCGGACGGCTTTCTGGAACTGCAGAATTCCTACGCAACCGATTACCGTCCGAACGGCATGGGGCTCATCGCTCTTCCCGCCGGTCATCTGATCGCCGGCTACAAGAAGATCATCACAGTGGGTTACCGCGCCATCTACGAGCAGGCGCAGACCTGGCTGAAGGAACACCGGGGCAATCTGATGGGCGAGGACGTGAACAAGGATCTGTTCTACGAAGCTGCCTCCATCATCTGCGAATCCGCCATGATCCTCGGCCACCGCTACGCCGACAAGGCGGAAGAAATGCGTGACGCCTGCACGGATCCTGCGAGAAAAGCGGAGCTGACGATGATGGCCGAAGGGCTGCGTCACATCGCGGAATACCCCGCCCGCAATTTCTACGAGGCTGTACAGGGCATCATGCTGTATCAGGTCTTCCTGGCGATTGACACCCGTACGCCCTCTCCCGCCCTCGGCCGCTTTGACCAGTATACGTGGCCGTATCTGAAAAAGGAGCTGGAGGAAGGCACCATCACGATGGAGTACGCCCAGGAGATCGTGGACTGCTTCTTCCTGAAAGCCAACTGCTATTATGCCGCCGGCCCCGGCAAACTGGTCGCGACGACGGGCGTCGGCAACACCTATCAGCACACGACGCTGGGCGGCGTCGACCCGGATACCGGCGAGGACGCCACGAACCCGGTCACCTACATGGTCCTGGAGACCGTCGGCCGTCTGAAGCTCCACGATCCCACCATTTCCCTCCGATTCAACAAAAACAGTCCGGACAAGCTGTGGGACTGCGCCATCGCCACCAGCAAGCTGGTGGGCGGTCTGCCCCTGTATCAGAACGACGAGGTCATCATCCCCGGCATCGTTCAGGAGCTTGGATTCGAGCTTCGCGACGCCCGTGATTACGGCATCATCGGCTGCCAGGAGATCGTGGGCTGCGGTAACGACTACCCCGCCCCCAACGGCTGTCATCCGCCTCACGCCAGCATCCTGTGGGGAACGGTGATGAACATGGCGCTGAACAACGGCGTCAATCCCTACAACAACGCGGAGGTGTCGCTGAAGACCGGTTATCTGTACGAGATGACGGATATCGGGCAGGTGCGTGACGCCATCGCCGCCATGGGCGAATACATCATGCGCATGTACATCACCATGAACAATTACGCTGAGGCCATGGCTCAGTACTCCGCCACGCAGACGGCTCTCTCCATCTCCATCGAAGGGTGCATGGAAAACGGAAAGGACTGCGTCAACGGCGGCGCCAAGTACAATTCCTACGGCGGCACGGCGACCGGTCTGGCTACCCTGGCGGATGCTCTGACCACCATCAAGTACATGTGCTTTGACAAGAAGATCATCACGACCCGGGAGCTGTACGACGCCTGGATCGCGAACTGGGAAGGCTACGAACCCCTTCGTCAGCGCATCCTCAACGAGGTCCCGCACTATGGTAATGCCGATCCCTACGCCGACATGGAACTCAAATGGTGCGTAGAGCTGTATTACAACATCTGCCAGAAGCTCTACAGCGTACGCAGCAAGGTATACAAATCCGGCCTTTACGGCGCTTCCGACCACATCATGCAGGGAAAGGTCACATGGGCTACACTGGACGGCCGCAGATTCGGCGAACCCATCGCCGACGCCATGTCGCCGTCTCAGAGCCGCGATTCCAACGGTCCCACCGCCGTATTCCAGTCCACGCTGGTCTTTGACCACCATCACTACATGGGCGGCATCGCGCTGAACCTCCGCATGCATCCTACCGTGCTTTCCAATCAGGGCGGCGTGGATAAGCTGCGTGACATGACAAAGGCGTACTTTGAAAACGGCGGCATGGAAGTGCAGTACAATGTTGTGGATACGGCGACTCTGAAAGCAGCCCAGCTGGAACCCACGCAGTACCGCGATCTGGTCGTCCGCATTGCCGGTTACTCCGCTTACTTCGTCGAACTGGGACGCGATCTTCAGAACGACATCATCGCCAGAAATGAGAACATGATATGACGACTTACGCGGCGGAAAACGTTGCAGCACTGCGTGCCTGACCGCAGATCCGGCGAATCATGAGATAAAAGGAACGCCGCAGGCTTCAAAGCCTGCGGCGTTCTGGTGCCGGCGGCCGGGGTCGAACCGGTACGAGGTCACCCTCACGGGATTTTAAGTCCCGGGCGTCTGCCAATTCCGCCACGCCGGCAGCGCGACCATATTACCATCGGGTACCGAATTTGTCAAACGAGAAAGCCGGCCGGACGCATGCGTCCGGCCGGCTCGCCGTACCTGGAAATGATCAGATCTGCTTCAGAGCATTGATCTTCACGCCGGGTCCCATCGTGGAAGCCGTAACGCAGCTGCGGATGTACTGGCCCTTGGCCGCGGCAGGCTTTGCCTTGATGATGGCGCTCATCAGAGCGGAATAGTTCTCCATCAGCTTTTCAGGGCCGAAGGATACACGCCCGATGGGGCAGTGAATGATGTTGGTCTTGTCCAGACGGTATTCGATCTTACCGGCCTTGATCTCCTGGATGGCCTGCGTCAGGTTGGGGGTGACGGTGCCCGCCTTCGGCGTAGGCATCAGGCCCTTGGGGCCGAGGATCTTACCGAGACGGCCGACGATGCCCATCATGTCAGGCGTAGCAACGACCACATCGTAATCAAAGAAATTCTCCTTCTGGATACGCTGGACCATGTCCTGGCCGCCGACATAATCGGCGCCGGCGTCCAGAGCTTCCTGCTGACGCTCATCCTTGCAGAACACAAGGACCTTGCGGGTCTTGCCGGTGCCGTTCGGAAGAACGATGGCGCCGCGGACCTGCTGGTCGGCGTGACGGCTGTCAACGCCCAGCTTTACGTGAAGCTCGACGGTCTCGTCGAACTTGGCTTTGGAAGCGCTGCAGACAAGGGCGAAGGCTTCCTGAGGATCGTACAGATTCGCGCGGTCGATCATCTTCGCGCTCTCTTTATAGTTCTTTCCTCTGAACATGCTCTTAACCCTCCTCTACTACGATGCCCATGCTGCGGGCGGTGCCGGCGATCATGCTCATGGCGGCTTCGATGCTGCCGGCGTTAAGATCGTTCATCTTGGTCTCGGCGATCTTGCGGACCTCATCCTTGCTGATGCGGGCGACCTTGTCCTTCTGCGGCACGCCGGAGCCCTTCTCGATGTTGCACGCCTTCTTCAGCAGTACGGCGGCGGGAGCGCTCTTCGTGACGAAGGTAAAGGTACGGTCCGCGTATACGGTAATGACGACGGGGATGGTCAGCCCCATGTCGTTCTTGGTGCGCTCATTGAATTCCTTGGTAAAGGCGGCGATATTCACGCCGTGCTGACCCAGAGCAGGGCCAACCGGGGGTGCCGGCGTAGCTTTGCCGGCAGGGATCTGAAGCTTGATGATTCCTGTAACTTTCTGTGCCACTTTCGTGAACCTCCTGATATAAATGTGGTTATCCGCGATCCTGCGCCGCGGATCCTGGCGGAACATAGTTCCTCCCACCTGCCGTTTTCACGGCTTTTCACGGTTTCCCGTTAATTATCGATCATTCCTTGACAGTCTCCACGTAATCGAACTCCAGATCGACAGGCGTTTCTCTGCCGAACATGGAGACGATGACGCGAACTCTGGCCCGATCCATTTCGATCTCGTCCACCACTCCGAAGAATCCTTCCAGAGGACCTTCCGTGACTCTGACGCGGTCACCGACTTCGAAGCCGACCTTGATCTCGCGCTTTTCAACGCCCAGGGCAAGGACCTCTTCCTCCGTCAGCGGGATCGCCTTGTTGGCCGAGCCGACGAATCCGGTAACGCCTCGCACGTTGCGCACCAGAAGCCAGCTTTCATCTGTCATGATCATCTTGACCAGAACGTATCCGGGAAACACCTTGCGTTCCACGGTCTTCGTCTGGTTGTTGTCACCGATCTCGGTGACCGTTTCCATCGGAATGGAAACTTCCAGGATCTGATCCTGCATCTTGCGATTGACGATTGCCTTTTCGATCGTTGTCTTTACAGCGTTTTCATAGCCGGAATAGGTATGGATGACATACCATCTTGCACTCTCGGACATAACGCCGTCAGCCTCCCAGCGTCTGCAGCATGTGCACGACCGCCACGGCGAACTGATCGAAGCCCCAGATCACAATGGAGAACAGCACGATCACGACAACGGCTACCAGGCAGTTGTTCCATACCTGTTTCTTCGTCGGCCATACGATCTTCTTCAGTTCGCTGCGCATCTCGCGAAACCACTTGCCGATCCTGCCGCTGCCCTTTGCCTTTTTCTTCTTCTTCGTTGTTTCCTTTGCTGCGGGGGCTTTCTGATTGGTCTTCTCTTCTGCCATTCCTCTGCCCTCTGTTACTTCGTTTCGGTGTGCACCGTATGCTTACGGCAGAAACGGCAATACTTCTTCAGTTCAAGACGTTCCGGGGTATTTTTCTTGTTCTTCATGGTATTGTAGTTTCTCTGCTTGCATTCGTTACATCTGAGAACAACTTTGACTCGCATCTTTCGGCACCTCCATATTTTGCCTCCCTGCTTGGAATTGACAGACCAGGTCACCCGTTCAGATAAAAATGCGCACGGAAATAAACCTGTCTGCCGACAGGTAATGTGGAGTATACCACAGCCAGGTGCGTCGGTCAAGCATAATTTGCGGAAAAATGCGTCCCCGCGGCCGGATCCTCCGCGGGAGAAAAAGCTGTCGCCGAATCTTGACAAACCGCCGATCGGATACTATGATGAACGGGCTGTTATAAATACGCCCACGTAGCTCAGCAGGATAGAGCGACCGCCTCCTAAGCGGTAGGTCGGAGGTTCGAATCCCCTCGTGGGTGCCATGAGCCGCCGAAAACCCATCTCCGGGTTTTCGGCTTTTTTGACGGCGCCACGGCGTTCGCCGATCATCACTGCCCGGGAAAGGAAAATGACATGCGCAAGGAATACTACTACCCTTCCCATGACGGACGGACTCAGATCCACGCCATGGAATGGATCCCCGAAGGCCGCGTGCGCGGCGTTCTTCAGATCGCTCACGGCATGGTCGAATTCATCGAGCGGTACGACGGCTTTGCTTCCTTCATGGCCTCTCACGGCTTCTATGTGACCGGCAACGATCATCTTGGGCACGGAAGGTCCGTGACGGAGGAATCCGACTATGGGTATTTTGCCAGACGGGACGGCTTCTTCTGCGTGCTGGAAGACATGCGCCAGCTCTGCGCGGACGCCCGGGGGAAATATCCGGATCTCCCCTGCTTTCTTCTCGGGCACAGCATGGGCTCTTTTCTCGCCCGGGCGTACATGGAGAAATACGGGGAAGATCTGTCCGGGGCCATCGTCATGGGCACCGCCTGGCAGCCGGCCCCCACTCTCGACCTGGCGATCGGGCTCACCGCCGCCCTGCAGCGGATCAGAGGCGGTCATTACAGAAGCCCGCTGATCAACGGAATGGCGCTTGGATCGTACAACGCCGCCTTTGAACCGGGCCGCACAAAAAACGACTGGCTGACCAGAGACGAAGCGATCGTCGACGCCTACGTCGCGAATCCCCTGAATCAGTTCGTTTTCACCGTAAACGGTTACAACAGCCTTTTCCGCGCCATTCGGTATTCGGAACGCAGGAAGAATCTCGCCAGGATCCCGAAGGATCTTCCGATCCTTGTCGTATCGGGCGAAAAAGATCCCGTGGGTAACTTTGGGAAAGGTCCCCGGACCGTCGCCGAAGCCTTCCGGACCGCCGGGATCACCGACGTGACCCTGAAGCTCTACCCCGACGACCGTCACGAGCTCCTCAACGAACTTGACAGGGACTCCGTATATCAGGATCTGCTCACCTGGCTCGAAGCAAGACTCTGATCGGCGCGGAGGCGATTGACTTTCTGCGTCTGCCGTCCTATAATACAGGCAAGCACGGATCCCCTGCGGGGGCACGGCCGTGCAATAATCAAAGGGGGCGATCGCATGGCAGTTTTGGAAGGATGCGAGGCGAAATTCAAAACTCCGGTGCTGGAGGAAAGAAAATGTCCGCAGTGCGGAGAGGATGTCGAGGTTTTCACTGTAAACGGCAAGATCACCGCCGATTCTCCCTGTGAGTGCGGGTATGTTTTCCGCGCCGAGGACTGGAGCGACGAGGTTCCCGCCATCAAGAGCCAGAAGAAAAAGGAAAAGAAAGAAGAAGAAGATGCGGAGTAACGCCCCGCATGAACAGCGAGAGGAGAGCCTGTCGGCTCTCCTCTCGCTGTTTTGTCGTCACTTTTACTGCCCCACGCTTTTCAGATAGGACGTCACGCTGTCCGTCGTTCCGTTATATATGGACAGGGAGAAGATCACATCCTGAATGCCGTGATCCGCCACCATCTGAGAAACGGTATTCGAGGTATAGCGGAAATCCACCCAGTACACGTATTCGTAGTGGTCGATCAGCCATGGGATGAAAGCGTTCCCGTAGGAGTCCTTGATGACCATGACGGAGCTTCCGTCCGTGATCGTCTCATTGTGCGCCCAGGCGTACGGCTGGTCTCCCCCGACGAAAGTCAGGTAAAGGTTGCCGCTGGAGTAGCCGGATACGTCCTGGATGATGTTCCAGCTGTAGGTGCTGCCGTTTCTCTCCGTGAGTTCCATCGTGTTCGTTCCCTTGGGCACATAGGCCACCACGGTATCCGGATTGGATTTCAGCGCCTGCGACTGATTGCTGTAGGAATAGAACGTGCCGATGAATCCGGGAAACTCCATCGTTTCGTACGTCTTGTAATCATGATACATCACGCCCTTTTCCACGCAGAACGCCTGATAGGCGTAGTAGGCGCCGAGGGCCGTCCAGTGATGGTCCGTATGAAAATAGATGTACTCCGCATTGTGAGGGATCAGGTTGTCCACGGCGTTGACCTTGTGAATGCCGTCGTTCAGCTGGCTGTAAACGTAATGGATCGCGTCTCTCTCGTTGCTGCATCCCATGGAATCCAGCACGGACTGGTCCAGCATGACGCCGGCGCTGTTGGGATCGATCATTACGTACATTTCCACCTTATCGCCGATGGCGTCGTAGATCTCGTTCAGCCCCTGCGCCGCCCGGTCCGCGCTGGCCTTTGTAAAGTAGTACAGCTCATAGCCGCAGTTATCCGTAATATAGATGTTGCCCTTGAATTCCCCAAGCGCATAGACCGTGCCGTTCTCAAGCCCCTCGGTATCCGGGAGACGGATCTCGGGTTCCGGCTCCGGCTCCGGAACGACGTCCTCCGGAGTGATGGCCGTCGGCTCCTGATCCTCCGTCTCGTCCCCCGTCGGTATTTCATCGGCGATGATCGCTTCTCCGATCACCTGTTCGTCGCGCGATCCATAATGGGATTCGATCCATTTGCTGCCGGAAATGAGACTCTCGCGGGTCGGAAAGGTGTCCGCGTACCATGTGTCCACTCCGCTGAAAAACTCCCCGTTCCAGAAGGTGGAGAACGTCAGCTTCGGGAACTTTGTCAGCGTCCGCTTTTCAAGCTCGGACGTCTTCGGTCGGGCAAACCACAGAATGCCGATGAAGGCGATGATCGCCAGCGCAAGGAAAAACGCCCCGATCTTGGCCGCCCGGATCCATCCGTTGGTCCTTTTTCTCTTTTCCTTATCCATCTTCCATGCCCCCTCAGAACTGGAAATACAGGAACGGATTATAGCTGTTCCCCGCCAGTGCCATGGCCGAAACGACCAGCAGCAGCACCGGCTGAGCCACTTCCCACGCTCCGTTGACCCAGTACAGCACCGCCGAACGTTTCGAAAGATTCGCCAGTATGCGCCGCAGATCACGCCAGAAGGGCGTCACCGCCAGCAGACTGACGATCAGGAAGAACCAGTTGTTCCGTATGGCAAGACCCACGGCGCGGTTCGCAAAGCCGTTGTGGTTCAGTCCGAACAGGCCCTTGAGGGCAGTTCCGAGCAGAGCAAAATCCGTAAACTTGAAAAGGATCCATCCCAGCATGACAAGCAGGAAAACTATGACCGGCCTCAGCGGATCCGGGATGCGTTCAAGCTTTCCCTTCAGCGGGAAGCGCTCCAGCGCGATCAGTATCCCGAAAAACAGTCCCCAGAGCACGAAGTTCCAGCTTGCGCCGTGCCACAGACCCGTAAGAAACCACACGACGAACAGATTGATCAGAGTTCTTCTGTCCCCGCGGCGGTTGCCGCCCAGGGGAATGTAAACGTAATCGCGGAAAAAGCTGCCGAGGGAAATATGCCACCGTCTCCAAAATTCGGAGATCGATCGGGAGGTATAGGGATAATCGAAATTTTCCTTATAGTGCAGTCCGCACATGAGGCCCATCCCGATGGCCATGTCGGAATACGCGGAAAAGTCCAGATAGATCTGAAGCGTGAAAACGAACACGCCCAGAAGTATTCCCATGGCCGGCACCTTGGCAAGCGTTTCCGTTGTGCCGGTCAGAAAGGAGTCCGCAATGGCCGCGCACCCGTTGGCAAGGATCGCCTTTTTGGCAAGCCCGACGGTGAATCTGGTTATGCCGGCGCTGATCTCCTTCAGCGTCATCTTTCTCCGCTCTATGTCCTCCGCCACGTCCTTATAACGCACGATGGGGCCGGCGATGCACTGATGAAACAGGCTGGCGTACAGCAGCAGCTTCCAGTACCGCCGCTGCGCCGGCACCTCTCCCCGGTACACGTCCACGACATAGGAAATCAGCTGGAAGGTATAGAAGGAGATGCCGATGGGAAGAACGATCCTGGGAATGATCTTCGGAACGCCGATGATCGCCTTGACCGTTCCGAGCACAAATCCCAGATATTTGAAGATCCCCAGGATGACAAGGCAGGCGGCAACGGTGATGACCATCATCCGCTTCCGGGCCGTCCTGTCGGCCCCGGCTCTTTCCGTCAAAATGGCGCCGATCCAGCAGATCGCCACCATCAGCAGCAGAAGCAGCAGATAGCGCGGCCCGGCCCACCCGTAAAACACGAGGGAAAACGCCAGCATGGCGATATTCTTTTTTCGAACGTCCCGGATCAGAAACTGGGTGGCCAGATTGGCCGCCAGAAACAGAAATACGAAAAGCATGCTGGAAAATACCATGGACCTCAACCTTTCCTAAGGGTCTTCGATTTATTCTAACATGCGGTCAGAAATATTCAAGCGCTTTTCTTCCCCTTTCAACGAATGCGCCTTCCGGATCGGCCGGCCGCAGAAAATGGGAATTGATAACTCGTCCCGCATATGATAATATGGATAGGCTCGAAACATGGCGGTGATCGCAGCTCTGTCTGCCCGGGAAAACGGTGAAATTCCGTTGCTGTCCCGCAACTGTGAGGAGTTCTCTCCGAGTCAGGAACCGGTGCCGTCCGTTATCTTACGTCACGATGTATGGGTAGATAATGCGGGCAGCCTGTTCCCCAGGTCTGCGCGCCCGGTATTTGCCCATGACCGTCGTAAGCGGTCATGGCTTTTGTTTTATTTCACAGACAGGAGGGATGTCCATGACCGGTCAGAGACTTGTCGGCGGCAAGATGCTCCGCTGCGGCTACACCACAGGCAGCTGCGCGGCGGCAGCCGCCAAGGCCGCGGCGACAGCTGTGCTCAGCGGCGCCTTCCCCTCTGCGGTGGAGATCCGCACCCCGAAGGGGCCGCTGCTCACGCTTGATGTCCGCGACCCCTCGTTCACGGAGAACGGCTGCCGCTGCGCCGTACAGAAGGACAGCGGTGATGATCCGGACATCACCAACGGCGTTCTGGTCTACGCTTCGGTGACGAAGATCGCCTCCGGCGTCACCGTGGACGGCGGCGAGGGCGTGGGCCGTGTGACGCGGCCGGGGCTGGATCAGCCTCCCGGAGAAGCCGCCATCAACTCTGTGCCGCGGCGGATGATCCGGGAAGCCGTCGAGTCCGTGATGGAGAGCACCGGATACGCCGGAGGCCTTTCCGTCGTGATCGACATATCGGAGGGCCGGCGTCTGGCGCAGAAAACGTTCAACCCCCACCTCGGCATCGTCGGCGGGATCTCCGTTCTCGGCACGTCCGGGATCGTAGAGCCCATGAGCGACGAAGCTCTGGCGGAATCGATCCGGGTGGAGATACGCGTTCTCGCGGAAAAGCAGAAGGACGCCATACTGATCACACTGGGGAATTACGGGTATGATTTCGCTTCCGGCCCCATGGGCCTTTCGATGGACGACAATGTGACGTGCAGCAATTTTATCGGCACGGCGCTGGACAGCGCGGCCGAAAACGGATTCCGGCGCGTGCTTCTGATCGGGCACATCGGCAAGCTCGTCAAGATGGGCATCGGCCTTTTCAACACCCATTCCCGGAACGGCGACGGCCGTCTGGAAACACTGACGGCCTGCGCGCTGCAGGCCGGCGCGTCTCTCCCCGTCCTGCAAGCCCTTTCCGCCTGCGTCACCACGGACGCGGCGCTCGACCTGCTGGAAAAGGAAGGCCTCATGGAGCAGACGCTTTCCGTGCTGAAGGGCAGGATCGCCTTCTATATCGGCCGCAGGCTCCCGGACTCCGTCCGTACGGAATTCGTCTGCTTCAGCAATTCAGAAAACAGAAACTGCATTCTGTTCCAGAGCGACGGAGCGGAAATGCTCATCAAAAGATGGAGGTAAAACACATGGTACATTTTGTCGGCGCCGGCAGCGGCGCTCCGGATCTGATCACCCTGCGCGGCATGCGCCTGCTGCAGGAGGCGGACGTGATCATTTACGCCGGTTCCCTGGTCAATCCGGAACTTCTGGGCTACGCCCGCGAAGGCTGCGAGATTTTCGACAGCGCCAGGATGACGCTCGACGAGGTCGTGGAAGAGATCCGCCGCGCGGAATCGGAAGGGAAAACGACGGTCCGTCTCCACACCGGCGACCCGAGCATCTATGGGGCCATCCGGGAGCAGATGGATCGGCTGGACGAAATGAAGGTCGATTACGACGTGTGTCCCGGCGTTTCCAGCTTCTGCGGAGCCGCGGCCGCGCTGAAGGCGGAGTACACGCTCCCCGACGTTTCTCAGAGCGTGATCCTCACCCGCATGGCGGGCCGGACCGGCGTTCCGGAACGGGAGAGCATCGCGTCCTTCGCCGCGCACCACGCCACCATGGTCGTATTCCTGAGCACGGGTCTGCTGGAAGAGCTTTCCGCGGAACTGATCCGCGGTGGCTATGAGCCGGACACGCCCGCCGCCATCGTCTACAAAGCCACCTGGCCCGACCAGAAGGTGGTCCGGTGCACCGTGGCAACGCTGGCCCGTTCGGCGGAAGCCAACGGCATCCGGAAGACCGCGCTCACCATCGTGGGCGGCTGTCTGGGCAGCGACTATTCCCTGTCCCGTCTGTACGCCGACGATTTCTCCACCGAATTCCGCGAGGCGAAAAAGTGAAGATCGCCGCTCTGGCCTTCACCGACGCCGGATATCAGACGGGGCGGCGGCTCGCCCCGCTCTCCGGCAGCTACCGTCTGGAGCGCTGCGGACCGGGCATGCTGAAGGCATGGACGGAGGCGGCCTTTGCCGAAGCGGACGCACTGATCTATGTGGGCGCCTGCGGCATCGCCGTGCGCGCCATCGCCCCCTTTGTCCGGTCCAAGACGACCGACCCCTGCGTGCTCGTGGTGGATGAACAGGGCCGTTATGTGATCCCCGTTCTGTCCGGCCACATCGGCGGCGGAAATGAACTGGCGGAAGCGGCGGCCGCACTGATCGGCGCGCTTCCCGTCGTAACGACGGCGACGGATCTGAACGGTCTGTTCGCCGTGGACGTCTGGGCCAGACGGCACGGACTGCGCATCCCGGACCCTTCGTTCATCAAGCGGGTCTCCGGAAAGCTGCTTCGCGGCGAGTGTGTGCGTTTCTTCACGGAATTTCCGATCTCCGGATCGCCGCCGCAGGGTGTTTCCGCGGACGACGGGCCGCCCGACGTGACGGTCGGGATCCACAGGTTCGACGCGCCCGCCCTCCATCTGGTCGTTCCCTGCGTCACGGCGGGGATCGGATGCCGGAAAGGGATGGACGCCGCCTCCATTGCCTCCGCGTTTTCGCAGGCGCTGGAGGAAGCGCGGCTCGCGCCGGAATGCGTGGCCGGATGCGCTTCCGTCGACCTCAAGAAAGACGAACCCGGTCTTCTCGGCTTCTGTTCGGACAGGGATCTTCCCTTCCGCACCTTTTCATCGGAAACGCTGTCCGCCCTGCCGGGCAGCTATACCTCCTCCGATTTCGTCCGCAGCGTCACCGGCACGGACAGCGTCTGCGAACGGGCGGCCGTCGCCGCCTCCGGAGGAGACCTCATCTTCAGAAAACACGCGTATCACGGGGTCACGGTAGCGTTCGCCGTTTCTCCGGTCAAACTGACATGGGAGTGAGAACATGAACATGATCTATGTCGTCGGGATCGGTCCCGGCAAGGAAAGCGCCATGACGGCGGAAGCCCGTCAGGCCATGGAAGCAAGCGACGTCATCATCGGCTACAGCAAGTACGTGGAACTCGTGCGCCCGTATTTTTCCGACAAGGCATATCTGGATACCGGGATGAGGAAGGAAGCGGACCGGTGCCGCATGGCCTTTGAGCAGGCGTCTTCCGGGAAGACGGTGTCCCTGGTCTGCAGCGGCGACGCCGGCATCTACGGCATGGCCGGCCTGATCTACGAACTCAGCCCCTCGTGGCCGGAAACAGAGATCGTCGTCGTTCCCGGCATCACGGCCGCCATCAGCGGCGGCGCCTGCCTCGGCGCGCCGATCGGGCATGATTTTGCCGTGATCAGCCTGTCCGATCTGCTCACTCCGTGGGACCTGATCGAAAAGCGGCTGAAATACGCCGCGATGGGAGATTTCAACATTGCGCTGTACAACCCCTCCAGCCACAAGCGGCACGATTATCTGCAGAAGGCCTGCGATATCCTGCTGACCGTGCACAGCGGCGATCTGATCTGCGGCTATGTTCAGAACATCGGCAGAGAGGGAGAAAAGGCGGTCGTGCTCACCCTCTCCGAACTCCGGAACACTCAGGTGGACATGTTTACCACCGTGTTCATCGGCAGCACCCGCACAAAGGTGATCGGCGGCAAGATGGTCACCCCCAGGGGTTACCGCGATGTGTGAAGTCCTGCTCTTCGGCGGGACCAGCGAAGGCCGCCGGCTGGCGGAATACATGAGTTCTCTCCGGCTTTCCTCCCTCATCTGCGTGGCCACGGAATACGGAGAGACGGTGATGGACGTGCAGGACCCCGTCCGCGTCCGCGTCGGACGTCTGGACGCCGATCAGATCGCCGATCTGATCCGGGCGGAGCGTCCCCGTTTTGTTGTGGACGCCACGCATCCCTACGCGGACGTTGTCACGCGCAACATCCGGGAGGCCTGTGACCGCTGCTCCGTTGCCTGCCTGCGCGTGCACCGCGATTCGGAACGGGAGGACGGCTGCCGCCGTTTTGCCACGCTGGCCGAGGCCATCGCGTGGATCAACACGGTGCCCGGCGTCGTTTTTTCCAGTCTGGGCGCCAAGGCCAGCGCGGAAATGTGCGCGATCAGTGACTTCGCGCAGCGCGTCTGGCTCCGCATCCTCCCCTACCCGTCCGGGATCGAGTCCTGCCTTCGGCTCGGTTACCCCATGGGCCACATCATCGCAATGCAGGGTCCGTTTACCGAGGAATTCAACGCAGCCTGCTTCCGGCAGACCGGCGCTTCCGTTCTTCTGACGAAGGACACCGGAAAACAGGGCGGGTTTCACGAAAAGGTCGCCGCTGCCCGGACCTGCGGGATGCAGATCGCGGTCATCGAGCGCCCGGAGGATGCGGAAGGATACAGCATGGAACAGATCATGCAGAAACTGAAGGAGGTGTCGCTGTGAAGAAGATTTCCGTGATCGGCATAGGCATGAGCCGAAGCACGCTGACACAGCAGGCGCTGGACGCCGTAAAAGGGTCGGAGCTTCTCATCGGAGCGCCGCGCATGCTGTCGGAATTCGACGATCTGAAAAAGCCTTCCTCCGTCGCTTTCCTTTCCGCGGACATTCTGCGGATCATCCAGTCGACGGAAGCGGAACGCATCGCCGTGCTGTTTTCCGGAGACGTTGGCTTTTACAGCGGAGCGGCCGGGCTGATCCCCGCGCTCGAGCCCGGTTCCGTAACGGTATATCCGGGCGTTTCCTCCGCCGTGTATTTCTTCGCGAAATGCCGCCGGCCGTGGCAGAACGCGGCGCTCGTGAGCTGTCACGGGCTCGACACGGACCTCGTGTCCTATGTGCGCCGAAACCGTGAGGTGTTCGCTCTTACGGGCGGGAACGTGGAGGAGCTGGCCCATCGTCTGATCCGGGCCGGATTCGGCGACCTTTCCGTTACCGTAGGGCAGTCGCTTTCCTATGAGGACGAAAGGATATGGACGACCACAGTCCGTTCCCTGGTCGATCACGCCTTTCCCTCTCTGACCGTACTTCTCATCGACAATCCTTCCCCGGACAGCCGCGTACGGTCCGGCATCCCCGACGGGGAATTCGTCCGCTCTTCCGTCCCCATGACGAAAAGCGAGGTGCGCGCCGTCTGCCTCAGCAAGCTTGCCATCCGCCCGACGGACGTCTGTTACGACATCGGATGCGGCACGGGCTCCGTAACGGTCGAGATGGCCCTGGCCGCCTACGAAGGGCACGTTTACGCCTTCGACAAAAAGCAGGAGGCCGTTGAACTGACCGAGCGGAACTGCGAAGCCTTCCATCTCGGCAATGTTACCGCCGCAGCCGGCAAGGCGCCGGAAGTGCTCAACGGTGTTCCCGATCCGGACGTCGCGTTCATCGGCGGCAGCAGCGGAAAAATCGGTCCGATCCTTCGGCTTCTGTACGCCCGCAATCCGTCCGTTCACTTCGTCATCACCGCCATCTGCCTGGAAACACTGACGGACGCTGTGGCCGGTCTGGCGGCGATCGGGCGTGAACCGGACGTCGTACAGGTCGCGGTCACGCGGACGAAGCCCGTCGCCTCCCTGCATATGCTGGAGGCGCAGAATCCCATTTACATCATTTCGGACAGGATCTGACGCATGAACAGACTACTCATTACCGGGACCGGCAGCGGATGCGGCAAGACCACGGTCACCATGGGCCTGCTTGCCGCGCTGAAGGCCAGAGGGCTGGCCGTCAGCAGCTTCAAATGCGGACCCGATTACATCGACCCCATGTTCCACCGGGAAGCGCTCGGGGTCCCCTCTTACAATCTGGACCCGTTCTTCAGTGACGAAGAAGATCTGAAGCGCTCCTTCCTCCGTCACGCCGGGCGGGACGTTTCCGTCATGGAGGGCGTGATGGGCTATTACGACGGCATTGGCCCCGAGGGCAGGTGCAGCACATGGGACGTCGCCCGCGTCACCGGCACGCCCGCCGTGCTCGTGATCAGCGGAAGGGGCATGGCGACCTCCGCGGGCGCCGTCATTGCCGGGTTCCGGGATTTTCGGCCGGAGTCCTGCATTCAGGGAGTGATCTATAACGGCGTGCCCGCCTCCATGCTTCCCCTCCTCAGCCGCGTTTCCGAGGACCAGGGCGTTCCCTGCTTCGGCTGTCTTCCCAGGAGGGAAGAGCTCTCCGTCGGCAGCCGGAATCTGGGGCTCATCACCTCGGCGGAGATCGAGGACATCCGCACCCTGATCGCTCAGCTGGGCGCTCTGGTGGAGGAGAATCTGGACGTCGACGGTCTGCTGGCTCTGGCGTCGCGCGCCGGGACGGTCGACGTCCCGGACGCCGGCGAAACGCTTCCCCGTTTTCCCGTTCGCGTGGCCGTGGCGGACGACAAGGCCTTCTGTTTCCGCTATCCGGATAATCTGGAACTGCTCCGGAGGATGGGGGCCGTGCTTGTCCCCTTCAGCCCCATGACCGATCGCGCGCTGCCGGAAAACGTGCACGCGCTGTATCTGTGCGGCGGCTACCCGGAGCTGCATCTGCAGGAGCTGTCCGCCAACGTTTCGATGCGCCGTTCCATACGCGAGGCCATCGAAGGCGGTCTGCCGACCTTCGCCGAATGCGGCGGCTTCATGTACCTTCACGACGATATCTCCGGCGTTCCCATGTGCGGCGTCGTCCACGGTTCCTGCACGGAGAAAAACCGTCTGCAGCGCTTCGGCTATGTCACGCTGACCACCGACCGGGATTCCGTGATGGGCCCCGCCGGATCCGTGATCCGCGCCCATGAGTTCCATTATTACGACAGCACCTCCAATGGCGACGGCTGCACGGCCGAGAAGGCCTCCAATCACCTCCGCTACGCCTGCTGCCATGTGGGCAGCACCCTGTTTGCGGGCTTTCCGCATCTGTATCTGCCGTCGGCTTCCGGCTTTGCCGAGGAATTTCTGAGGAGGGCGCACGCCTATGCTTCTCGTATATAGCACGCTGGCCCTTCTCCTCGGCTTTGTTCTGGATGTGATCCTGGGAGACCCCCGCGGCATCCCTCACATCATTGTCGGAATGGGGCGGCTGATCGCCGTTCTGGAAAGGCCTCTGCGTTCGGCCTTCCCGAAAACGCCGGCCGGGGAACGGGCCGCCGGGCGATGTCTTGTGGTCCTCATGTGTCTGGCCGCCTGCGCCGCGACGGCCGTCCTGCTGCTGATCTACCGCCTTCACCCCGTCCCCGGCGTCATTGTCGAGGCCCTGACCGTCTGGCAGCTTCTGTGCATGCGTGATCTTCATAAGGAGAGCACACTGGTGCAGACGAAGCTGGAAGCGGGCGACCTGCCCGGCGCCCGACGGGCCGTTTCCATGATCGTCGGCCGGGATACCGAGGTGCTGGATGGGCCGGGCGTGGCCAAAGCCGCGGTGGAGACCGTGGCGGAAAACACGTCCGACGGGGTCATCGCCCCTCTGTTCTGGCTGCTGATCCTCGGGCCGCTGGGCGGGCTGCTGTGCAAGGCGATCAACACCATGGACTCGATGGTCGGATATAAGAACGAGCGTTTTCTGAACTACGGCCGCGCCGCCGCTCTCACGGACGACGTGGTCAACTACGTTCCCGCGAGGCTCTCCGCCCTGCTCATGATCGCCGCGGCGGCGCTCACGGGCCAGGACGCCCGCAACGCCGCGCGCATCTGGCGGCGTGACCGGCGGAAGCACGCCAGCCCCAACTCCGCGCAGACGGAGTCCGCCGTCGCCGGCGCCCTCCACGTGGCCCTGGCGGGGGACGCCCGCTATTTCGGCGTCTGGCTGAAGAAGGAGACGATCGGCGACGACGACCGGCCGGTGGAGACGGAGGACATCCGCCGCACCAACCGCATGATGGCCGCGTCGGCCGCGGTCATGCTGGCGCTCATCCTTATCATCCGGTGCGCGGTCATTCTGGGAGGTCGTTTTTATGCAGCCCTATGAACACGGAGGCAACGTTTACGCCGGTCCTCCGGTAACCGTCGATTTTTCTTCCAATCTGAATCCCCTGGGCATGCCGGACGCCGTAAAGCAGGCGCTGACGGCAGATCCGGCGCGTTTTGAGATCTATCCCGATCCCGCGTGCACCGCTCTGCGGCGGGCTGTGGCGGCTTACCACGGACTGGATCCGGAGGATATCCTTCCGGGCAACGGGGCGGACGATATGATCTACCGCCTGTGCACGGTCCTTCGTCCGAAAAAGGTACTGCTGACGGCTCCGAGCTTTTCGGAATACGCGAAGGCCGCCCGGGCCGCCGGAGCGGAGCTGAAATACCACGCGCTGCGGGAAGCCGACGGATTCGCCGTCACGGAGGCCTTCTGTGACGATATCACCCCGGACGTGGATCTTGTCTGGCTGTGCACGCCCAACAACCCCACCGGCCGCACCGTGTCGCCTCCGGTCCTGCGCCGCGCGGCGGAGCGCTGCGAGGCTCTGGGCGTCCGGCTGGTGGTCGACGAGTGCTTCCTGTGCTTTACGGACGCCCCCTCCTGCACGGCCTGGCTTCCCGATTTCCGCTGTCTGGCGGTACTGGACGCCTTCACCAAGCGCTTTGCCATGGCCGGCCTCCGTCTGGGCTATCTGATGAGCCGCGACCACGCGCTGCTGGAAAGGCTGCGCGAGGGCGGCCCCTGCTGGAATGTTTCCGGTCCCGCTCAGGCCGGCGGCGTCGCCGCGCTGCGTGATCCGGAGCCTTACATGGCGAGGGCGCGGAAGATCATCGACGAAGAGGCCCGGTGGCTGTCCCGGCAGCTATCCGATCTGGGGATGAAGGTCTATTCGCCGGAAGCAAACTACGTCTTTTTCCGCTCCCCCTTCCCTCTGGCGCAGCCGCTGCGCGCCAGGGGCCTGCTGATCCGCTCCTGCGCGAACTATCCGGGGCTCGGGGAGGGCTATTTCCGCGTCTGCGTGCATACGCACGAAAAAAACGTAATGCTGATCGAAGCGCTCAGGGAGGTGCTGCATGGCTAAAGTGATCATGGTACAGGGGACGATGTCCAACGCCGGAAAAAGCCTGCTGGTGGCGGGCCTTGCCCGCGTATTCTGGCAGGACGGGTACCGCGTGGCCCCCTTCAAGAGCCAGAACATGGCGCTGAATTCGTTCATTACGAGAGACGGTCTGGAAATGGGCCGGGCACAGGTGGTGCAGGCCGAGGCCTGCGGCCGGGAGCCCTCCGTCCTGATGAACCCCATCCTGCTCAAGCCGACCACCGACGTCGGCTCTCAGGTGATCGTCAACGGAGAGGTCATCGGCAACTACAGGGCCGGCGATTACTATAAGATGAAGCACACGCTGTGGCCGGATGTGGAGAAGGCGTTCAACACCCTTTGCGATGAGAACGACATCGTCGTCGTGGAGGGGGCCGGGAGCCCGGCGGAGATCAATCTGAAGCAGGATGATTTCGTCAACATGGGGCTTGCCAAACGGTTCCATATTCCCGTACTGCTGGTGGGAGACATCGACCGCGGAGGCGTGTTTGCCCAGCTGGCCGGAACGCAGATGCTGCTGGACCCCGAAGAGAACGAGCTTCTGAAAGCCACCGTCATCAACAAGTTCCGCGGAGACGTGGAGATCCTGAGACCGGGCCTGAAGCAGCTGGAAGAGATCATGCACAAGCCGGTGGCCGGCGTTCTTCCCTATCTTCACGTGGACATTGAGGATGAGGACAGCCTGACCAGCCGTTTCGGTAAGCGGACGCGGTCGATGCTCGACGTGGCCGTCGTCCAGCTGCCCCGCATCTCCAACTTTACGGATTTTACGGCGCTGGAGGCCACGGACGGCGTTTCCGTACGCTACGTATCCCACGTGCGCGAGCTCGGCTCACCCGACGCCGTCGTTCTGCCGGGAACGAAGAACACGATCTCCGACCTCCGCTGGCTGCGGGAGTCCGGACTGGAGGCCGCCGTCCTGCATCTGGCCGACGCCGGCACGCCCGTCGTCGGCATCTGCGGCGGGTATCAGATGCTCGGCCGCCGGGTAACGGACACCTGCGGCGCGGAAGGCGGCGGCGCCATCGACGGCCTCGGTCTTCTTCCCACCGAGACGGAATTCGAGCCGGAAAAGCACCGCACGCGCGTCGAAGGCACCGTGCTTTCCAACCCGCTGATCCCGGAAGGCACGTCCGTCACCGGATACGAGATCCACATGGGGCGCACCGTGCTCGATGCAAGCGCCGTTCCCCTGCTCCGTCTGGACAACGGCGATCGGGACGGCTGTGTCAGCGGGAACGTGTTCGGCTGCTACATCCACGGCTTTTTCGACACCGTGGCGTCGCGCCGCGCGTTCCTGGAACTGATCTGCCGCCGGAAGGGGATCTCTCCTGAGGATCTTACCGTGCTGGACTACGGTGAATACAAGCGGCAGCAGTTCGATATCCTGGCGGACGCCGTACGTCAGAATCTGGATATGGAACTGATCCGACGCATTCTCGACAATAAACTGTGAGGTGTCACGCATATGGAATTCAAAATGGAACAGGTGCTTCCCGCGGATATCGAGAGAAGGAGCTTTGAGATCATCGAAAGCGAACTTCCCCACCCCATCGATCCCGCGCTGGCGCCCATCATCAAGAGGGTTGTCCACACGTCCGCCGATTTCGACTATGTGGATAATCTCTGCTTTTCCGAAAACGTAGTGGAAAAAGCGCTGGCCGCCATCCGCGCCGGCGCCGACATCGTGACGGACACTACGATGGCCCGTTCCGGCATCAACAAGACGGAGCTGGCAAAACACGGCGGCGAGGCGCACTGCTTCATCGCCGACGAGGACGTTAAGGCCGCGGCGAAAGCCAACGGCACCACCAGGGCCGTCGCGTCTATGGATAAGGCGGCCGCTCTCGGCAAGCCGGTGATCATCGCCGTGGGCAACGCCCCCACCGCGCTGGTGCGTCTGTACGAGCTGATCACCCAGGGCAGTTTCCGTCCGGAGCTCATCGTCGGCGTACCCGTCGGATTCGTCAACGTAGTCCCGTCCAAGGAGCTGATCATGACGGCCGGCGTGCCCTACATCGTAGCCCGCGGCCGCAAGGGCGGCAGCAACGTGGCCGCCGCCATCTGCAACGCCCTGCTGTACCTGCTGAGATGAATCGATGCCGCCGTGCGCCAGGCGCATGAAACGGCACGCAGAAGCGCCCCATCCGTTCTCGGTAGGGGCGCGTC
>JAFWRM010000030.1 GCA_017519975.1 Oscillospiraceae bacterium
GAAAAGGCGCCGGAACCCGTCCGGCGCCTTTAAGATGTTTACAGAGTGCAGGAAAACCCACCGTCGATCTTAATGTCGGCGCCGTTGAGGTAATCCGAGGCCGGGGAGGCCAGGAATACCATGCACCCCATCAGATCGTCCAGATTGCCCCAGCGGCCCTGGGGGATGCGGTCGGTGATCTTCTTGTAGTATTCGGGATTGTCGCTCACGTCGCTGTTCACACTCGTGGCCAGAAAGCCCGGGCAGATGGCGTTGCACTGGATGTTGTACTTGCCCAGCTCGTTGGCGAAGCTGCGGGTGATGCCGATGACGCCGTGCTTGGCGGTCACGTAGGCGGGGCACATGGCGTCCGCGGTATAGGAGAGGGCGGAGCCGATGTTGATGATCTTTCCGCCGCCCTGCCGGATCATCACCTTGGCAACCTCATGGCCCAGATAGTAAACGGCCATCATGTTCAGATCCACCACGCGCTTGAACTCACTGTCCGGGAACTCCGGAAAATCGCGGAAGCAGTTGGTGCCGGAGTTGTTGACCAGAATGTCGATGCGGCCGTACTCCGCCATGCAGGCGTCTACGATCTCCTTGATGTGCTCGTGCTTCGTCATGTCGCCGCGGATGAAGGCGACCTTCCGGCCTTCCGCCTCCACCAGACGCTTCACGTCGGAAACGTCTTCAGTGAAGTGAGGGATGAACAGATCGGCGCCGGCCTTGGCGAACGCGACGGCGTAGCCCATGCCGAGATTCTGGTTGGCGCCGGTGACCATGGCCACCTTGCCCTTCAGACTGAAGCGGTCCATGGAAAAGCTGCTGATGCTTTCGATCATGTCCATGAGCGCGGTCTCCTTATTTCTTCAGCAGTTCGGCGGTGGTCCGGGCGATGCCGTCGGGGTCCATGCCGTAATAGCGGTAAATGGCGTCCGTCTCACCCAGAACGGCGAACTCGTCCGGCAGACCGATGCGCTTGAATTTTCCGGCAAAGCCGTTTTCCAGCAGGCACTCAGCCACTGCGCTTCCCAGACCGCCGTTGATGCTGTGCTCTTCCACCGTCACGACGTTGCCCGTCTTCGCGGCACACTTCAGGATCATCTCGGTATCCAGCGGCTTGATGGTGTGCATGTCGATGAGCTGAGCGCTGATGCCGTATTCTTCCTTCAGCTTCTTGGCGCCCATCATGGACCAGTAGACCGGGGAACCGGCGGAGATGATGGTCACGTCGGTGCCGTCCAGCACCTCGATGGCCTTGCCGAACTCGAACTCATAGTTGTTGTCCGCGTATACGGCGGGGGAGCCGGCACGGTCGATGCGGATGACCATGGGACCCTGGAAGGTGAGAGACTGGCGGACCGCCTTGCAGCACTGGGCTGCGTCGGCGGGAACGACCACCGTCAGATTGGGAATGGCGCGGTACAGTGCCAGGTCCGCGATGCAGTTGTGAGTGGGACCGCCGCCGGCCGTAACGCCGGCGTGGGTGCCGATCAGGCGGACGTTCACGTCATTGTAAGCGATGTCCGTGTGTATCTGGTCAGCGCTGCGCAGGCTCAGGAAAGGACCCATGACCTGGCTGTACACGACCTCGCCGGCCAGCGCCAGTCCGCAGGAGGCGCCCACCTGGCCGGGCTCGGCGATGCCGAAGTTGAAGCAGCGCTCCGGGTACTTGGCGATCAGCTTGCCGGCGGAGGAGGAGGGGGCCACGTTGTCCGAATAGGTGAAAACGAAATCCAGACCGTCGTCCGCCATGCGCAGGAGTTCTTCTCCGTAGGCCTCTCTGGCGTTGGACAGCATCTGATCAAAGTCGAAAGTGGTATTTACTGCCATTTGCTCTGTCTCTCCTTCCAGTTCTTCTCGAGGGAAGCGATGGCTTCCTCATACTGGGCCTTGGCGATGCCGCCGCCATGCCATTTCACGTTGCCTGCCATGAAGTCCACGTCGTGGCCCTTTTCCGTGCAGGCGATGACGGCGATGGGCTTGCGGCGCGTCTGACTGTCGGGAGCGGGGATGCCGTCCAGCACCTTGCATACCTGCATCATGTCGTTGCCGTCCTCGATCACGCGCACGTCCCAGCCGAAGGCCTCCAGCTTCTTGTCCAGAGGGTCGATGTTCATGACGGTGGCGGTGGGGCCCGTCATCTGCAGCATGTTGCGGTCGACGAACAGGCGCAGATTGCCCAGCTGATAGTGCCCGGCGGACATGAGGGCCTCCCAGTTGCTGCCCTCCTCCAGCTCACCGTCGCCGGTCAGCACGTTCACGCTCCAGTCGGCCTTCTGCTTCCGGCCGGCCAGCGCCATGCCTACGGAAATGGGGAGCCCGTGGCCCAGAGAGCCGGCGGAGACCTCAATCTGCGGGCAGTACTTGCGGTTGGTATGCATGCCGAACTTGGACTTGTCCAGGCATTCAAAATTCTCGATCATGTACTCCAGGCTGTAGGCGCCAAGATCGGAGAAAATGGAGTACAGAGTCTCACTGCAGTGGCCTTTGCTGAGGATGAAGCGGTCACGTTCGGGATTGTGAGGATCCAGCACGTTGAAATTCAGATAGCGGTAGTACATGGCCACGGCCACTTCCACCATGGACAGCTCGCCGCCCAGATGGCCAAGGCCGATGTTGTAGACCAGGGTGAGCAGCTTGTGCCGGACCCGATAGCAGGTCTCCTCCAGCTGGTGTACGGTGGCGGTGTCGATCGGTTCGATCACTTTACGGTTCATGCGGTACACTCCTTTGTCCGGTAATTATTCGCCTTCGATCTTGTTGCAGCGGATCAGGATCTTCGGATACTTGCCGGTGACCTGAGCGTCGAACGCCGCTACGGCGTCGTCAAGCTCAAACACCTTGGTGGTGAAATCGTCCAGCTGGAACCGGTGCAGCAGCTGCGCCGCGCGGGGATAGGCATAGGGCGCCACGTACAGGCCGGTGATGGTCAGCTCGTTGTAATAGCAGTATTTGTAAAGGTTCAGGGGCATCTCCCAGTCGTTGGGATACATGGCTGCGTAGATGAGCTTGCCGCCCTTGGCCGTGATCTGAGGCAGGGGATAGGCGGCGCGCGGGTTGCCGGAGCAGTCGATCACCACGTCGTAGCCCAGACCGCCGGTGAGCTCCAGTCCGCGCTGGACGACGTCCTCGGTGATGGGATCGATCACGTTGTCCGCCCCGTACTTGATGGCCAGATCGCGCCGATCCGCGATAGGCTCGATCAGGGTGAGGGAGGCGGCGCCGAACATGTGGATGGCCTGCAGGGACAGCAGTCCGATGGGACCGCCGCCGCAGATGGCTACGCGCTGGCCGACCTTCATGTCGATCTTGTCCATCAGGCGCACGGCGATGGAAATGGGCTCCAGCAGGCAGCCCTGCTTCAGGGATACGTCGTCCGGCAGCTTGTAGACCTGGCTCTCATGCCATACGATGGTCTCGCTGAACCCGGGGTTGTTGGATTCGTTGGCGTGTTCGCAGAACTGCTGCTGCCCGTTCTGGCAGTAGTAGCACGTCCCGCAGAAATGGAGAAAGTTGCCGGCGACCCGATCGCCGACCTTCAGACCCTTCTTGGTGGCCTTGGGGCCGACTTCCGTAATGACGCCGGAAAGCTCATGTCCCATGCCGTAAGGGGGGTCCCAGCCGAAGATGTTCTCCACCAGATGGGGATCGGAACCGCAGATGGCACAGTAGGCAACCTTGATGCGAACGTCTTCATCCCCCAGCACCTGCTCGGGAATGTCTACGACCTTCACCTGGCCTCTGGTCTCGGGATTGGGATCCCGAAGACTGCCCACTTTGACTACTTGAATGGATTTCATGCGTGAAAACCTCCTGAAAATGAATCGGATATACAGATACGATAACTATATCATATTTTTGTCTGCCTGCAAAGGAAGAATGGTCCGAATCAGCGCAGAAAATACAGAAAGCGGCAGCGGAGAGACGGTAAAAAATGAACGAAAGGGACGGAAGTGGGACGGCCGGAACGCAGCACCCCGTCCGTCAGCAGTTTACAATACTGTCTGACAGACGGGGTGCTGCTTCGGGCCGTCCCGCTTTCTGTGCTTCTCAATTGGAAGTCGGCCTGTTCAGGTCATCTTCCTGATGCAGTACGAGCCGGAGAGAAAGTCAAACCAGAGTCTCGCCCATGTTCCTGCCGGCGAGAATGTGAAAATGCAGATGCGGAACGGTCTGACCGGCGTCCGGCCCGCAGTTGGAGATCAGACGGAATCCGCCGTCCAGATGCTCCTGCGCGGCGATCCTCGCGACGGCTTCCAGACACGCGGCGGCCAGACCGCTGTTTTCCTCTGTTACAGCTCCGACCGAGGGGATGTGCCGTTTCGGGATGACCAGGATGTGCACGGGGGCCTGCGGAGCGATGTCCCGGAAGGCCAGGACCCGGTCGTCCTCATATACCTTGCTGCTGGGGATCTCTCCGGCGGCTATTTTGCAGAACAGACAGTTTTCCATGGGGAATCTCCTTTCAGCTCATTTTCCCGGCGACAAAGGACTTCACGGCAGCCAGCGCCTCCGCGGCCCTGGACGGGTCGCTTCCGCCGCCCATGGCGGAGTCGGGCTTGCCGCCGCCTTTTCCGCCGACGATGGGAGCGATGGCCCGGATGATGTCGCCGGCGCGGACGCCGTCGGCCACCGCATGCTTTCCGCAGACGGCCTGCAGCGTCACCTTGCCGCCCGTGACCAGCGCGATGACGGCGGCGATGCGCTCGTCCTTGTCTCGCAGGGCGTCACCCAGCTTCCGCAGGGCGTTCACGTCGCCTTCCGTCAGCAGGGCAGTCACCACGTGGACGCCGGACACGTCCTCCGCGTTCTTTACAAGATCGGCGGCGCCGCCGGCGCTCTCCCTGTCCTTGTACTGGCGGATGACGCGCTCGCTCTCCTTCAGTTCGTCCATCACCTGCTGCGCGCGCTTGGCAAGATCAGTGCCGTGCCCGGCTTTCAGGATCTCCGCCAGACGGGCCAGAACTTCCTCATCCCTATCCTGAAGCTTTGTAGCCTCCCGGCCGGTGACCATCTCGATGCGGCGGACGCCGGACGCAATGCTCGTCTCACTGACGATGCGGAAGCTGCCCACCTTCGCCGTGTTGCTCAGATGGGTGCCGCCGCAGAACTCCAGAGAGACCTTGCCCATCTTTACTACCCGTACGGTGTCGCCGTATTTTTCGCCGAACAGGGCGGTAGCGCCGAGCTTCTTGGCCTCCTCCAGAGGGAGGACCATGGTCTCGATGGGATAGCCCGCCAGAATGGAGGATTCCATCAGATCGCGCACCTGCTTCAGTTCCTCCGGCGTGACGGCGGAGAAGTGGGTGAAGTCAAAGCGGAGATGATCGGGCTCCACCAGAGAGCCCGCCTGATGCACGTGGTCGCCCAGAACTTTTTCCAGCGCCGCCTGCAGAAGGTGAGTGGCGCTGTGGGCGCGCCGGATCGCCGCCCGACGGGTGGGATCCACATTGGCCTCCACATGATCGCCCACGCGGATCATGCCGGACCTGAGCACACCGTAGTGCATGTACTTGCCGCCCTTGTTCTTCTGAACGTCGGTCACTTCGAACAGCATGTCACTGCCGGACAGGGTGCCGTGGTCGGCCACCTGACCGCCCATCTCAGCGTAAAACGGAGTCTGGTCGAGAACGACGATGGCTTCCGCACCGGCGGTAACGGCGTCACGCAGCTCTCCGTCGGCTACGATGGCCAGCACGCGGCTGTCGGCCTGAATGACGGAATAGCCCACGAACTCGGTGGCGGGAACGTCCTTGCCGAACTCCACGCCGGCCCAGCCGAGATCGCCCAGAGCCTTCCGGGCTTCGCGGGCGCGTTCCTTCTGTTCCTGCATCAGCTGACGGAAGCTCTCCTCGTCCACAGTCAGCCCCTCGTCTGCCGCCATTTCGACCGTCAGATCGATGGGGAAGCCGAAGGTGTCGTAAAGGCGGAAGGCGTCGGCGCCGGAAAACACCTGTTCCCCCTTGGCCTTGTGTTCGTCCAGCAGATCGGAAAAGATCTTCATGCCCCCGTCGATGGTGCGGGCGAAATTCTCCTCCTCCGTGCGCACTACTCTGGTGATATAGCTCTGTTTTTCCCGCACGTCGGGATATTCGCCCTCGTTGACCTGAACCACGGTTTCCACCACCTGGTACAGGAACGGATCGTTGACGCCCAGCAGCTTACCATGGCGGGCGGCGCGGCGCAGCAGACGGCGCAGAACGTAGCCGCGCCCTTCGTTCGAGGGCAGTACGCCGTCGCAGATCATGAACACGGCAGAGCGGATATGGTCCGTGATCACGCGCAGCGAAACGTCGCGCTTCTCGCTCTGGCCGTAATAGGCGCCGGTGAGCTCGGAGACCCTGTGGGTGATGTGCATCACCGTGTCGGTATCGAACAGGCTGTCCACATTCTGGACGACGACGGCCAGACGCTCCAGGCCCATGCCGGTATCGATGTTCTTCTGCTTCAGTTCCGTATAATTGTTGTTCCCGTCGTTGTTGAACTGGGAGAAAACGTCGTTCCAGACCTCCATGTAGCGGTCGCAGTCACAGCCGACCTTGCAGTCGGGCTTCCCGCAGCCGTATTCCTCGCCGCGGTCATAGTAGATCTCACTGCAGGGACCGCAGGGGCCGGACCCATGCTCCCAGAAGTTGTCCTCCTTGCCGAAGCGGGAGATGCGTTCCGCGGGAACGCCGATGACCTTGTTCCAGATGCGGAAGGCCTCGTCGTCGTCCACGTAGACGGAGGGATACAGGCGGTCGGGCTCCAGACCGACGACCTCGGTCAGAAACTCCCAGCTCCACTTCAGGGCGTCCTCCTTGAAGTAATCTCCGAAGGAGAAGTTGCCCAGCATTTCAAAGTAGGTGCCGTGACGGGCCGTTTTTCCCACGTTTTCGATGTCGCCGGTGCGGATGCACTTCTGGCACGTGGTGACGCGGCGGCAGGGAGGCTCCTCCTCGCCGGTGAACCAGGGCTTCATGGGCGTCATGCCGGCGTTGATCAGCAGGACGGACTTGTCGTTCTGGGGGACGAGGCTGAAGCTGGGCAGACGGAGATGGCCCTTGCTCTCGAAGAAGCTGAGGAACATCTCGCGCAGCTCGTTAAGGGTATAATACGGATGAGACATGATGAAAGGCTCCTTTACATGTGATCTGTGGAAAAAGAAACGCCCCGCCCCGCAGATAGGGGCGAAGCGACGCTTCGCGGTACCACCCTACTTACCGCCACAAGGACGGCATCTCGGCCGTCCGATAACGGGGACGGGCCGTTCCGGTCTCCCGGACAGCTCAAAAGCGGCGCGCCGTACGGATGCTTCAGGCGGCTCACACCGGCCCGCCTTCGCTGGGAAGACCCTGTACGGCTGACTTTTTCACAGCAGTTTACTCCCGCTATTTTATCATCATTTCAGCGTGTGTCAACAGAAACAGAAAAGAAAACAGGGCCGGACGCCTATGCGTCCGGCCCGTCTGCGTGCGGAAAACTCAGTGGATCATCACGTTCAGGCCCATGGCCTCGAGCTGCTCTTTTCTGGCCTGTACCAGTTCATCCTTCGGGGGCTCGGCCTCCAGAATGATGTGCTTTCTCTGCAGGCGCTCCCACTTGACGGTGCCCAGCTTGTGATAGGGCAGCAGCTGTACGACCTCGACGGCATCGCCCAGCTCGCAGATGAACTTGCCTACGGCGTCGAAACTCGCCTTGCTGTCATTGAACATGGGGATGATGGGGATGCGGATCTGGAACTTGCCGCCGTGCTCGGCGATCTTCTTCGCGTTTTCAAGGATCAGCTCGTTGGGTACGCCGATCACCTTCTTGTGCAGGTCGGAATCCATCTGCTTGAGATCGTACAGGAACAGATCGGTGTAGGGCAGGATGGGCTCGATGTTCTTCCAGGGGGCGAAGCCCGTGGTATCCACGGCCGTATGAATGCCCTCCTCCTTGCATCGCTTCAGCATGGCCAGCAGAAATTCGGGCTGGCACAGGCATTCGCCGCCGGAGATGGTCACGCCGCCGCCGGACCGCTTGAAGAACGGAACGTCGCGGTGAACGCGCTCCATGACCTCTTCCACGGTGTAGTCGGTACCGCACATGTACAGGGCCTTGCTCGTGCAGGCCTCGGCGCACTTGCCGCAGTTGTCGCACAGATCGCGGTCGACGGTGACCAGCTGGATCTCCTCATCGCCGGTGGCGGACATCTTCTTCTCGCCCAGAGAGATGGCGTTGTGGGGGCAGACGTTCAGGCAGTTGCCGCATTTCTCCGTACCCACGCATTTGATCGCCATCCAGTTCAGTTCCGTGTAGAACTCCTGAGATTCGGGGCTGTGGCACCAGGGGCAGCGCAGGGGGCAGCCCTTCAGGAACAGGGTCAGGCGGATGCCGGGACCGTCGTGGACGGAAAAGCCCTGAATATCGTAAAACTTGCCGGTGAGCTCTTTTTTCTCTTCCATAATCATTCTCCGTAACGTTTCATATTTGCGCGCCTGCCGTCAGGCACAGATATCCCTATATCATAATATAGACAATCCCGGGAAAAGTAAAGTGCGGAAATCCTATGTTTCCATGAAAAAAAGGCATGCCATTACGATCAGAACTGCTCGCAGAACATGGGGATCATGGGATTCCGGCTGTTTTTGTTCCAGACCACCACCTCGATGGAGTCCGGAAGCCCGGGGATATCCTTGAACACCAGGTTAGGATTGTTGCGCAGAGAGTGATTCTCGTTCAGAGGAAAGATCCCGTAGCCGGCTTCCAGCCACAGGGCCAGAGAGCCGATGTCCGGCGCCTCCAGCGTACGCGCGGAACGGGTGGAGTTGCGGGAGATCTGCGGACTTTCGTTGGCGGGGAGCGTGAGGAACAGGTCGTTCCGGAAGTCCTCCAGCGTCAGTCCGTCCTTGTCCGCCAGGGGATGGCGCTTCGGAATGACGAGGCAGGTCTTCGCCCGTCCGACTTCCTTATAAACAAGATCGTCCACGCCCTCCACGTTGAAGGAGGCGCAGAAACCGATGTCTACGGTCCCGTCCTGAAGGGCGCGGACCAGTCCGCCGATGGAATGAGAGCTCAGGTTGCACCGAACGTTGGGGTGTTCGTCGTGGAAGGAAGCCAGAGCACCCGAGTAGGGGGGGCAGATCAGCTGACCCTCGATCATGCCGATGTTCAGGGTACCGGCATAGCCCTTGTGCAGGGCGGAAGCCTTTTCCACAAGGTCTGAGTAGTCGTCGGCCAGCTTGCGCAGGCCTTCCGCCATCACTTCTCCGGCGGCGGTCAGACGGACCGTCTTCTTCTCGCGGATGAACAGCTCGATGCCAAGCTCATCCTCCATGGCGGCGATCTGCCGGCTCAGGACGGGCTGCGACAGATACAGCCGTTCGGCGGCTTTGGTAAAGTTCAGGCATTCCGACGCGGCGAGAAAACACTTGATCTGAGAAAAGTTCATGAAGATCCTCCTTTTCCGCTAACGGTACAGAACCTGCTTTCATATCTAATTCATTATAGATTGCCGCAGGGAAAAATGCAACCGGGCTGGGAAGCACGGTACGGCGGGGAGAAAGCCTGCCGATGACCGGACGGGACAGCTTTCGGAATCATAAAACGACGGGCAGTGGCTGCCCGTCGTTTTATGGTATTTCCGTCATTCCGGTCTGCAGAAAAGTACTGAAAAAAGGTGAAGGATCAGTACAGTTCCTTTTCCGTTACGCAGTCGGTCTTGATGCGTGCCACCAGATGATCCAGCGCGGATATGACGTGGGGTCGGATATCACCGCCTACAAGAACGAACATGATGTCGTCCCCCACGGCGAGCGTGCCCCGGTTCAGCCATACGCGCACGTACCGCACCCCCTCCATGGCCATGGCCTCATCCACGGCGGTCTGCACACCGGCCTCATCGTAGTCAAAAAGCAATCCCGTAACGACGGGAGCGGAAGCGTCCCCGTTTCGTACCAGCGCTCTTGCCGTACGGCGGACCGTACCGTTATGAGTCAGGAACATGCCGCAGTCCGATGCCGCGGGGGAGGACTTGGCCTCCTTCAGCCAGACGTCCAGAGAGGGGGGCGTTTTCTTACCGGACGACGCGGCGCAGTCCGCCGATCCGGAAGACAGCAGCATCTCCATGCCATGTTCCAGAGCGGGAAGGACGGCCAGCAGGTTCTCTCGTGCGGCCTTTTCGCTGCCGGGAAGATTCACGATGAGGGAAGCGCCGCGGATGCCGGCACGGGAACGGGAAAGGCAGCCTTTGGGGGTGATCCTCAGGCTCTCTGCCCGCATGGCTTCCGGGATGCCGGGGGTCTCCCGCTCAATGACGGAGAGAGTCGCCTCCGGGGTGACGTCCCGCGGAGAGAATCCCGTGCCGCCGGTAGTGACGACAAGGCCGATCTTCTTTATGTCACAGCAGGAGATCAGTTCCGCCGCGATCCGATCCTTCTCATCGGGGATGACGGCCGTATGTTCGATCCGGTATCCCTGCTGCCGAAGCAGATCGCAGACAGCGGGACCGCTGGTATCGACACGTTCGCCCCTTGCTCCTTTGTCGCTGATGGTCAGAACAGCTGCCGTATAACTCATGGTTCTTCCTCCCTTATATAATCTCCGTGCACGCCGCCGGATTTTTCCAACAGCATGATGTCTGTGATGACGATATCCTTCTGCACCGCCTTGCACATGTCGTAGACCGTGAGCGCTGCCGTCGCTGCCGCCGTCAGAGCCTCCATCTCCACACCTGTCCTTCCGGAGCAGGACACCGTTGCCCGGATATCCACGCTGCAGGTCTCCTCGTTGAGGTTCAGCGCCAGGTCTATCCCGGTCAGCGGGATGGGATGGCACATGGGAATGAGGTCGGGCGTGTGCTTTGCGCCCATAACGCCGGCGATCTGCGCCACGGTCAGCACGTCGCCCTTCTTTGTGCCTCCGGTGGCGATCCTGTCGAAGGTCTCCCGGCTGACGAGGACACGCGCTGCGGCGGAGGCGCGCCTGCAGGATACGGGCTTTTCTTGGACATCCACCATTCTTGCCCGTCCCTGTCCGTTAAAATGAGTAAAATCGTTTCCGTTCTGCACGAATGTCATCCTCCGATCTGATTCATGTTCCGTCCGGTACCGCTGGGATGCAGGGCGGTGAGCTCGCCATGCCATGCAGGCTTGGCCAGTATGGCTTCCCGGAACCGCAGGATCATGTCCTCTTTGGACAGGCCCTTGATGGGATACTCCCGAGGGGAATGCAGGCAGGGCTTCAGCCGACCGTCCGCCGTAAGCCGCATGCGGTTGCAGGAAACGCAGAAATGTGCGTGGACGGGGGATATCAGACCGACGTTTCCCTGAGCGCCGGGCAGCCGGTACAGCCGGGCAACGCCGCCGTCCTCCGGCTGGGGCTCCAGTGAGGGAAGCGCTTCAAGAACGGCGGAAGAGGGGAGATACGCCTCAGGGGCGAATGCGCCGGCCGTCATCGGCATGAGTTCGATGAAACGCATGTCCACCGGATAGCGGACGGTCAGTTCCGCCAGCTCCGTAATTTCATCGTCGTTGAAGCCGCCGATGAGAACGGCGTTCAGCTTGATTTTGGAAAACCCCTCCGAGAGGGCGGATTCAAGTCCGCGAAGGGCGTCGGCCAGTACGCCTCCCCGGGTGATGTGAGCATATTTATCCGGATCCAGCGTATCCAGACTTATGTTGATGCGGTCTACGCCGGCGGCTTTCAATGGAGCGGAAAATGCCGGAAGAAGCGCTCCGTTGGTGGTAAGACATACTTCGCGGATGCCTTCCACCGCGGCGGCACGCTCGCAGATGGAAAGCACGTTTTTCTTGATCAGAGGTTCGCCGCCGGTGATCCTCAGCTTGAACACGCCGAGAGAGGCGGCGGCTTCTATGGCCCGGATCATTTCATCCTCCGTGAGCATTTCATCATGACGCTTCTTGCACACGCCTGTTTCCGGCATGCAGTAACGGCATCGCATGTTGCACAGTTCCGTTATCGAAAGGCGCAGGTAGGTAATGGATCTTCCGAAGCGGTCGGTCATACCGGCACCTCCTTTGAAGAGTTTCGGAAATACATGAAATGAAAGCTGGAGGGGCGGAGGGCCCTCAGAGGGTGAGGTATTCCATGGGTCAGTAGCGGCCGAATGTGCAGTTGGGGAAGTGACATTTGGAACATGACTGGCACAGACCGCCATCGCCCAGGTTGATAAGATCCGCCTTCGTCAGTCTCACGTCCGCATGGATCTGAGGGAGCAGAACGTCGAACATCGTCGTCGGCCGGCTGATGGCGGCCCCGGGGATGCCGAGGACGGGTACGTCTCCGAGATAGGCGACAAGCGTCATGTTGCCCGGCTGGGAGGGCAGCCCATGGGTCACGATCTCAGCCCCCAGACCGCGGATGGCGCTGGGGGTCAGATCGTCCGGATCCACGGACATTCCGCCTGTAAAGATCAGAAGATCAGCTCCCTGTTCCATAAAGGTCCTGGCAGCGTCTTCGATCATGGTCAGATCGTCGTCGCAGATCGACGCGCCGAGCACGATATCGTGATAAAGGGACAGTTTGGCCCGGACGACGGGTTCAAACTTATCTCGGATACGGCCGGAATATACCTCAGATCCGGTAATGATCACGCCGGCTTTTTTTATCCGATAAGGCAGGAGATCAAGCAGTTTTCTTCCCTGACAGAGAGCCTCCGCGCGGAGGATCTGCTCTTCTTTCGTCACCAGGGGGACGATGCGCATACTGGCCAGCCGCTGACCGGAGCACACCGGATAGTGATCCGGAAGCGTGGAGATCGTGATATCTCCGATGCCGTTGATCTGCCGCAGCAGATCCGTATCCACGCGGAACATGCCTTCCCTGTCCGCTATCAGAAGGACCTTGCCTTCCGACGGCCCCTCATAGTGCGCGCCTTCCACGGGGGCCATGGCAGCCATGCGCAGCGCGCAGTCCTCCTCATGAAGTTCACCCGCGTTCTCTTCCCAGATGAAAACAGTGCGCTTGCCAAGATCCAGCAGAGCCGGAATGTCCTCCGGGACGATCACATGGCCGCGCCGGAACGCGGCCCCCTTGAACCCGTCGCGCATGGCGGTGATGTCATGACACAGCGTCATGCCGACGGCGTCTTCCGTTCTTATTTTTTTCATATCAGGAACCCCTTCACCGTCGTGCCCTTTTCAACGGGACCGCTGCCGGCGGGGATCTCCGCCAACACGTCCGTCCCAATGATGGAACTGATGATCACATTTCCCTGCCTGGACGACAGATGGACGACAGCCGTCCCGCCCGTCAGATCCAGCGTGCCCCACATCAGGCGGGTCACAGAAGCCGCCTTTTCCAGAGTTTCTCCAAGAGTTACGGGGATCTCCCTGTTCATGAAGTCCCGTCTGCCGCAGAGTTTTTTGATGTACGGTGCCGCGACCGCACAAAGAGCGATGAGAGAAGAGGCGGGATGGCCGGACAGGCCGGCGATGAGTTTCCCTTCCGCCGTTCCGAAGCAGCAGGCCTTGCCGGGCTTCATCGCCAAGCGTTCAAACAGAACGTCAGCGCCCGCCATCGTCACGGCCTCAGGCGTAAGGTCATAATCTCCGACGGAGACTCCGCCCGTGAGGATGACCGCGTCGCATCGGTCCAGTCCCTGACGGATGAGAGAGGCAATCTGACTGGCGTTGTCCCGGCCGATGCCGAGAAATACGGGCTCCGTTCCCAGACTGCGCAGAGCGCCGGACAGGCTGTAACGATTGGTATTCCGGATCTGCCCCGGCGCCAGCGGAACGCCCACATCCAAAAGCTCACTGCCGGTGGAGATGATTCCCACCTTCGGGATGCGGAAGCAGCAGGGGTGGGAAACATTCTGGCCGGCGAGGGAAGCCATCAGCGAGGCGTCGATCACCGTACCAGCAGAAGCCAGCAGCGAACCGGACTGAACATCCTCTCCCGCCAGGATGACGTTGGCGCCGGGCCGGCAGGGGACGGTCAGAGTGACCTCAGACTCGGTGAACGTCGTTTTCTCAAAAGGAACAACGGAGTCGCAGCCTTCAGGAATGGGGGCACCGGTGAGAATCTTTGCGGCAGTGCCTGCCGTCAGAGAACAGCGGGAAACACCGCCGGCGGGGATCTCCTCAAGGATGCGAAGCGTTACCGGATGCCGGTCGGAGGCGTCTGCCGTATCCGCTGCGCGAACCGCGTAGCCGTCATAGGCGGAACGGTCGAAGGGTGGGACATTCTCCTCTGCAAAGAGAGGCTGTGCCAGCACCCGTCCCCAGCACTTCGGCAGAGGAACGGTCTCCGTTTCGGTCCGCATGGGGAGAGAGAGAAGAAGGTCTCTGGCTTCCGTGTAAGAAATAGCGTCTTTTTTCATGGTTTTGCTCCTTTGCCGCATCATGACAGGGCAGAAGGCTCAGTCGGTCAGCAGCAGCAGTTCTTTTTCCGGAAAATGTACCCAGCCGGTTTCCGGGAGAGCGGCAGCGGTATCCTTGTCTGTCTCCCATCGGATCAGGGCACTGTCCGGGCTGTCTGCATTCTGCATTTGCAGGATGCGGGAAAACGTATCTTCAATGTTGTTTTTTATTACGTAAGGGAAGCTGAACCCATCCTCCGTGCGGCCGGGAAGAAAGCGATGAGCGCGGATGCCCACCCAGGTCCAGGGGCCCTCCCGCAGGAGGGGGAAGGACAGATCCCAATCCTCCGCCACGATATGCCCACCCTCGCAGTGCGCATGGGACAGATTCTTGCAGCCGGTCAAACGGGCGGTATTGGCTGTACGGGGATTGACGAAAAGCTCCCACTTTTCGCCCAGCGTGTCGACGCAGCCGTGCCGATAGACAGCCAGCCGGTCGCACAGCCGGTAGACCTCATCCCGGTCGTGAGTCACCAGAACGGCTGTTCCGCGGAAGTCCGCGATAGCCGCACGAACCAGCTGCTCCGTCTCCCATCTCAGGGCGGCGTCCAAAGCGGAAAAGGGCTCGTCAAGCAGCAGGATCTCCGGCTGGGAGACCAGGATCCTGGCCAGAGCGGCCCGCTGCTGCTGTCCTCCGGAGAGTTGGGAAGGATAGCTGTCCTCCAGCCCGTCGAGTTTCAGTCCGGCAAGCTGACGCCGTGCAAGATCCCGCCGTTGGGAACGCGTCAGAGATCTGTCGCGTTCGGCCCCGACCATAACGTTCTGAAGGAGCGTCATGTTCGGAAACAGCGCGTAATTCTGAAAAAGATAGCCAACGCCGCGCTGCTGGGGCTTCAGATTGATATGCTTTTTTGAATCGAATACCGTACGGCCGTTGATCCGGATGATCCCCTCATCCGGCCGCTCGATCCCCGCGATGCATCGGAGAGTCATGGATTTGCCGCACCCGGAATTACCCAGCAGGGAGAGCGTCTCCCGACCGGCGTCAAGCTTTACGTCAAGAACAAAGGAACCGACCTTTTTCCTGATGTCAACGTATACTGACATGGGTCACCACCGTGAATGTCTGTGTCCCTTGCCACCGGACACCAGATTGAACAGGACCAGAATGACAAAGGCGATCACCAGCATAATGCCGACCCAGATGCCTGCGGTAACGTAATCGCCGTCCTTGATCACATTGGCGATCTTTTGCGAGATCGTACCCGTCTTTCCGGCAATGTTCCCCGCCAGCATGCTGGTGGCGCCAAATTCCCCAAGTGCCCGTGCAAAGGTGAGGATCGTGCCGGAGGCCACTCCGGGTCCGGCAGAGGGCAGGGCCACCCGCCAGAAGATGCGGCGCTCCTTCATGCCCAGCGTTCTTGCGGCGTGGATCAGATTTGGATCCACCTGTTCGAAGGCCGCCCTTGCGTTCCGATACATCAGCGGGAAGGAAATGACGGAAGCCGCTATGATGCATCCCAGCCATGTCTGTACGACTTTGACGTTCAGTTCCCTGTACAGAAAGGCTCCGACCGGACGACGAAGGGAGAACAGGAGCAGAAGGAAAAACCCTGCCACTGTGGGAGCCAGGATCATGGGAAGAGTCAGTATGCTGTCTGCTACGGCTCGTAGTTTCGGCCCGGCCTTCAGGACCATTCTGGCTGTCCAGAGCCCGAGGAAGAAACAGACGACCGTGGCGACGGTGCCGGTTTTCAGCGAGATCCAGAACGGACTCCAGTCGAAACCTGCAATAATCTGTCCGAGTTGTCTCATAAGCACCATCCTTCGCGTCCGGGTCGGAAAACCGGCCCGGACGCTCCGTTTCGCGGTCGCCGTCAGGGATTTACGATGAAGCAGTATTCTTCAAATGCCTTCAGACACACGTCGGTCTGCAGAAAAGCCAGAAGATCGGCCGCGGCGTTCTGCTCGGCATCGTCCGCTTCCGGGTTTTCTACCAGACAGACAGGGTAGATGATCTTGCCCGTCAGGGTCCCGTCGTCCTGGGCAATGATGGTCAGGTCGTTCTGATGATTGTAATAATCGGAATAGTAAATGGTGGCGACTTCCACGGAGCCTTCCACAGCCTTGGCGGCAGCGACCTCAACGTCGTCAGCTTCGTCAATCTCAACAGTACCGCCGAACGCGGCCGCAATCTCCTCGGTGGTGTAGTCAGCAGGCTTTTCGGCCTCCGGCAGGATCCCAAGGGCGACGAGGGCAATGCGGGAGTAATTGCCCACGGGCACGGAACCCCCGCACAGAGCCATGCTCTTCGCCGAGGTAATGGTATCCCAGCCCGTCACGGCTGTCTTGACATCGTTTCCCCTGACGAGACACAGCTGATTGGACAGCAGGTTGACGACAGAGCCTTCCTTTACGAGACCATCAGTCTCGTTGAGGGTAGTGACCTGATTCTTGCCCGCGGAGAAGAACAGATCGTGGCCGATGCCGTTGGCTTCTTCAATACCGGTGAGCAGCTTGCCGGAAGAGCCGGTATTGTACTGGACGGTCACATTTGGATATTCCGCGGTAAATGCGGGGATGATCCTGTCGACGAAGACGGCTTCCAACGAAGCGGCGATGTCGATGTAGATGGTAGTCTCCTGCGCCGCAGGCTCCTCTGCAGGAGCAGGTTCGGCCGGCGCCGTGTCTTCCGGGGAGGCATCCTTTGAGGGATCCGCAGGAGCGGCGTCCGCGGGCGTCGTGTCCGCCGGAGCATTTTTCCCTCCGCCGCAGGCACACAGGCCCAGAAGAAGGCAGAGGATGAGAATGATGGAAACGGTCTTTTTCATGGTATTTTCCTCCTTGAAACAAAAAATGTCCGTCTTCTCAGACGGACAGAAAAACAAGGACAGACCAATCCCATGACTCGTATCCGTCTCCTTTTCAACAAGGAAGGCCATGCCGTTTCCGGCTATGACCCCGGGTCGAATAATCCGACCGGCCCGGACGCCATGGCAGAATGCTGTAGGCGAAGGGGCTCGAAGACTGCGCTTATTATCCTACGGAAAAAATGGCCTGTCAAGGGGAAAGCCATGTTTCATAATGCAAAAAGCTCCGCCGGAGGCCGTCCGGCGGAGCTTCGAAAAAAACCTGTGCTTATCTGAAGTAGGCGACGGCGGAGGCGAACAGACCCATGTCGTACCGCCCGGGAACGTTTCGGTAGAGATTGGAGCCGATGCGCTCGCTGTGCCCCATTTTGCCGAGCACGCGGCCGTCGGGAGACAGAATGCCCTCCACGGCAAAGGCGGATCCGTTGGGGTTGCAGCGGATGTCCGTCGTGGGACAGCCCTCCGCGTCCACGTACTGCGTCGCGATCTGTCCGTTGGCGGCCAGCTGCAGGATCTGCTCCTCGGAGGCAAGGAACCGCCCTTCTCCGTGAGAGATGGGAACGGTATAGATCTCGCCGGGCTTCGTCCTGGCCAGCCAGGGGGAGCGGGAGGAGCACACGCGGGTGCGCACCAGACGGGACTGGTGCCGGCCGATGGTGTTGAAGGTCAGCGTAGGCGCATCGGGATCAGCGTCGCGGATCTCTCCGTAGGGGACAAGCCCCAGCTTGATCAGAGCCTGGAAACCGTTGCAGATGCCGCCCATCAGGCCGTCCCGCTGCCGGAGCAGACGGTGTACGGCGTCTTTGATGCCGGGACTGCGGAAGAAGGCGGTAATGAACTTGCCGGAACCGTCCGGTTCGTCGCCGCCGGAAAAGCCGCCGGGGATGAAGATGATCTGTGCTTCGTCGACCTTCTCCGCGAACCGTTCGGCGGAAGTCCGGATGGCGTCGGCGGTCAGATTGCGCACGATGAAGATCTCGGGTTCCGCGCCGGCGTCGGCAAAGGCCTTCGCCGTATCATATTCGCAGTTGGTGCCGGGGAACACGGGGATCAGCACTTTCGGTTTTGCGCTCGTTACGGCGCTGTGGGTAAGCACGGCCGGCGCCGGGCTGTCCAGCACGGGCAGGACGTCCGTACGTCCGTCGGTGACGGCGTGGTATACGCCCTCCAGCCGGTTCTCATACCGCTCGTCCAGCTCGTGCAGGGTCACGCGCTGACCGCCCAGTGCCAGATCGCCCGTATCGGTGGTGGTGCCCAGCAGAACGCCGACGTCCTCATCCTGATCCAGCTCGAGCAGGAAGGAACCGTAGCGGTAACCGAATACCGTCTCCAGGTCTGTGCCGTCGGCAAAAGCGAAGCCGACGCCGTTGCCGAGGCCCATCTTGTATACGGCTTCCGCCGTGCCGCCGTATCCGGGGGTCCAGGCGGCAAGGACCCGGCCGCTGCGCATCAGAGCGCTGACCGCATCGAAGACCTTCCGCAGGCTTTCTGCTTCCGGAAGTCCGGAGGCGGTGCAGACGGGGCTGACGAGACGGACGGGATGTCCGGCCCCCTTGAATTCCGGTGTGACGATCCGGTCGGAACGACCGGTGGTCACGGCAAAGGAAATAAGAGTGGGGGGCACGTCCAGATCCTCGAAGGTCCCGCTCATGGAGTCCTTGCCGCCAATGGCGGCGACGCCGAGATCCATCTGTGCGCGGAAGGCGCCGAGCAGGGCGCTCACAGGAAGTCCCCAGCGATCCGGCTCCCGACGGAGCTTGCCGAAATACTCCTGGAAGCTGAGGTAGACCTCGTTGAACTCTGCTCCGGCTGCCACCAGTCGGGCGACGGATTCCACCACCGCGAGGTACGCGCCGTGGTAGGGGCTTTTTTCGGAGATGTATGGATTGAAGCCGAAGGACATGACGGAGCAGGTGTCGGTGTGTCCCTTCTCAACGGAGATCTTGTGTACCATTGCCTGGATGGGGGTGAGCTGGCGGGCTCCGCCGAAGGGCATGACCACGGTACCGGCGCCGATGGTGGAGTCAAAAGTCTCACTCAGACCGCGCTGGGAGCATACGTTCAGATCCGCGACAAGGGCGTTCATTCCCTCCGCAAAGCTCTTCGGCAGAGGCTTTGCAAAGGATGAGGGGGCCTTGACGAGGGCGGTCATGTGTTTTTCTGCCCCGTTGCTGTCCAGAAACTCGCGGGAAATGTCCACGATGGTGACGCCGTTCCAGGTCATGGTCAGGCGGGGCTCCTCTGTCACTCTGGCCACCAGAGTAGCCTCCAGATTCTCGCCCGCCGCCAGGTCCATGAACCGCGGCGCGTCGGAGGCCGCGACGACTACGGCCATGCGCTCCTGTGATTCAGAGATGGCCAGCTCGGTGCCATCCAGACCGTCGTACTTCTTCGGTACGGCGTTCAGGTCGATGGTCAGACCGTCGGCCAGCTCGCCGATGGCGACGGACACGCCGCCGGCACCGAAATCGTTGCACCGCTTGATGAGCAGGGAAGCTTCCGGATTCCGGAACAGCCGCTGCAGCTTGCGCTCTTCGGGAGCGTTGCCCTTCTGGACCTCCGCTCCGCAGGTGACGAGAGATTCCACCGTATGGGATTTGGAGGAACCGGTGGCGCCTCCGCAGCCGTCGCGGCCGGTACGGCCGCCCAGCAGGATCACTACGTCGCCGGGAGCCGGACGTTCCCGGCGCACGCAGGAGGCGGGAGCGGCGGCGATCACCGCGCCGACTTCCATCCGCTTGGCGGCGTAGCCGGGATGATACAGCTCTGTGACCTGACCGGTGGCAAGACCGATCTGGTTGCCGTAGCTGCTGTATCCGGAGGCAGCTTTGGTGACGATGGTGCGCTGGGGAAGCTTGCCTGGGATCGTCTCGGAAACGGGCACGGTAGGATCCGCGGCCCCGGTCACGCGCATGGCGCCGTAGACGTAGCTGCGCCCGGAGAGCGGATCGCGAATGGCCCCGCCGATGCAGGTGGCGGCTCCGCCGAAGGGTTCGATCTCCGTGGGATGGTTGTGGGTCTCATTCTTGAACAGAAGCAGCCATTCCTGTTCCTCTCCGTCCACGGTGACGGTGGTTTTTACGGTGCAGGCGTTGATCTCTTCCGATTCGTCCAGACGATCCAGCCTGCCGGCCTTCCGCAGGCACTTGACGGCCAGCGTGCCCATGTCCATCAGGCACACAGGCTTGGTGCGGCCGAGATCTCTGCGGGCGTCCAGATAGCTTTGGTAGGCCGCTTCGATCTCGGAATCCTCAAAGCGGATGTCGTCGAGAATGGTATTGAAGGTCGTGTGACGGCAGTGATCGGACCAGTACGTGTCGATCATGCGGATCTCCGTGATCGTGGGATCCCGCCCCTCCCTGCGAAAATACTCCCGGCAGAAGGTGAGGTCTCCCAGATCCATGGCCAGCCCATACTCCTCAAGGAAGCGGGTCATGCCCTCCCCGTCAAGATCGCGGAAGCCGTCCAGCACGGTTACGGAGGTGGGGATCTCATAGACGGCCGTCAGCGTCTCCGGCAGTTCCAGCGAGGCTTCGCAGCTCTCCACGGGGTTGATCACATGGTTCCGGATGGCCTGCAGTTCGGCATCCGAGATCTGACCCTTCAGCAGGTAGATCTTAGCGGCCTTTACGGTGGGACGCTCGCCCTGAGTGAGGATCTGTATGCACTGGGCCGCGGAGTCCGCCCGCTGATCGAACTGTCCGGGCAGGGGCTCTACGGCAAACACCGTGTAGCCATCCCAGGCCGGTTCGAAGGTGACGACGTCCAGCTGAGGCTCGGAGAACACGTTGGCCACGCTGTAATCAAACGCCTCTCTGTCCAGATGCTCCACGTCATACCGGTTCAGGATGCGTACTTCCTCCACTCCGGGGATCTGCAGCTGTCCGCGGATCTCCGCGGACAGTGCGGCCGCCTCATTGGCCAGTTCCTTTTTCTTTTCTACATAAACTCGATATACCATAGGTCAGCACTTCCTTGTCTGAGGGATCGGGATCACTCGGCCTGAAGCGCCCGCTGCCCGATGTCTCTGCGGCAGTAGGCATTGGCAAAGGTGACCCGGTCGGCGTTGGCGTAGGCCCTGTCGATGGCCTCGCGCAGCGTCGGGGCGGTGGCTGTCACGCCGAGAACGCGGCCGCCGGAAGTGACAAGCTTTCCGCCGTCCAGCTTCGCACCGGCCACGAAGACCTCGGCGTCCAGATCCTCGGGGATGGTGATCTCAAACCCGGTCTCATAGCTCTGGGGATAACCGTCGGAAGCCTTGACCACGCAGCACGCGCAGCCGTCGGCGATCTCCACGTCTGTTTCAGCCAGGGTTCCGTTCGTGACGGCACGCATGACGGTGAACAGGTCGCTTTTGAGCAGGGGAAGGACCACCTGCGTCTCCGGATCGCCGAAGCGGCAGTTGTATTCGATCACCTTCGGACCGTCAGGAGTGATCATGAGCCCGAAGTACAGGCACCCCTTAAAGGTGCGCCCCTCGGTGTTCATGGCGGCGATGGTGGGAAGGAAGATGGTGCGCATGCACGTTTCCGCGATCTCAGGCGTGTAATAAGGGTTGGGGGCGACCGTTCCCATCCCCCCGGTGTTCAGACCCTGATCGCCGTCCAGAGCCCGCTTGTGGTCCATCGAGGACACCATGGGGCGGACACAGCTGCCATCGGTAAATGCCAGAACGGATACCTCGGGGCCGGTGAGGAATTCCTCAATGACCACACTGCTCCCGCTCTCGCCGAAGCGCTTGTCCTGCATCATGGAGATGACGGCCTGACGGGCTTCCTCCCGGGTCTCGGCGATGATCACGCCCTTGCCCAGGGCCAGACCGTCCGCTTTGACCACGGTGGGAATCTTCGCCGTCTCCAGATAGGCCAGCGCGTCCTCCAGACGGCTGAACGTCTCGTAGGCGGCCGTGGGAATGCCGTATTTTTTCATCAGATTCTTGGAGAAGACCTTGCTTCCCTCAATGATGGCGGCGTTTTTCCGGGGTCCAAAGCAGGCGACCCCGGCCGCTTCCAGCGCATCCACCATGCCGAGGACCAGCGGATCGTCCGGCGCCACCACGGCGTAGTCGATCTTCTCCTCCCGCGCAAAGCGGACGGCGCCTTCGATATCCTTCGCGCCGACGTTCACGCAGACCGCGTCGGCGGCGATGCCGCCGTTTCCCGGAAGCGCGTACAGCGCGGTGATCTCCGGGCTTTTCTTCAGAGCTTTGATGATGGTGTGCTCCCGTCCACCGCTGCCGATAACCATAACTTTCATCGAATCGTACTCCTTCCGCAGGCCGGCGGATCCGCCGGATCAATCAGAGTCTGTCAGTGGTGGAACAGGCGCATGCCGGTGAAGGCCATGACCATGCCGAGCCGGTCACAGGTCTCGATCACCTGGCTGTCCCGGACGCTGCCGCCGGGCTGAGCCACGTAGGTGACGCCGCTGCGGCTGGCGCGCTCGATGTTGTCCCCGAAGGGGAAGAACGCGTCGCTGCCGAGACTCGCTCCGGAGATCCCGGCCAGATGGGCTCTCTTCTCCTCACGGGTGAAGGGAAGGGGGCGTTCCGTGAACAGCGTCTGCCAGACGCCGTCCGCCAGAAGGTCCTCGCTGTCTTCTCCCAGGTACAGGTCGATCGCATTGTCGCGCTCGGCGCGGCCGACGTTTTCCAGGAAGGGAAGCTCCAGAACACGCGGTGTCTGGCGCAGGAACCAGTTGTCCGCCTTGCTCCCCGCCAGACGGGTGCAGTGGATGCGGCTCTGCTGACCGGCACCGACGCCGATCGCCTGCCCGTCATAGCAGAAGCACACGGAATTGGACTGAGTATATTTCAGAGTGACAAGGCTGACGATCAGGTCGCGGACGGCCGTCTCCGGCAGATCCTTTTTTGACGTGACGACGTTCTCGAGCAGATGGCGTCCGATGGAAAAATCGTTGCGCCGCTGGCGGAAGGTAACGCCGAACACCTGCTTGGATTCCTCTTCGGCCGGGACGTAGCCGGCATCGATCTGAACGATGTTGTAACCGCCCTTTTTCTTTTCCTTCAGCAGAGCCAGGGCCTCCGGCGTGAATCCCGGGGCGATGATGCCGTCGGACACCTCTCTCCGGATGATGGAGGCAGTGACGGCGTCGCAGACGTCACTCAAAGCGACCCAGTCGCCGAAGCTGCTCATGCGGTCGGCGCCCCGGGCGCGGGCGTAGGCGCACGCGACGGGACTGTCGTCCAGACCGGGGATGTCGTCCACGAAGCATGCGCGCTTCAGCTCGTCGGACAGAGGCGTGCCGAGGCTGGCGGACGTGGGGCTCACGTGCTTGAAGCTGGCTGCCGCCGGCTGACCCAGAGCCTGTTTCAGCTCCTTTACCAGCTGCCAGCTGTTCAGGGCGTCCAGAAAGTTGATGTAGCCCGGGCGCCCGTTCAGGATCGTAAAGGGAAGTTCCCGGCCGCCCTCCATAGTGAGCCTGGCCGGCTTCTGATTGGGATTGCACCCGTATTTCAGTTTGAATTCAGTCATGCCCTCGCTCCTTATTCGTGTTTGTTGAGGATCAGCTGCTGGACGTTGCCCGTCTCCAGATTCAGCTCGCAGCCGTAGAGAGATACCTTATTGTCTTCGTTCAGCGCGTTCCATATGCCGTTGGCAAATTCGTCCAGCGAACCGGAAACGGAGATCCGCCTCGGCTCACCCCGAAAGCTGGGCAGAGGGTCGCCGTCGTCTTCGTAGGTGCTGATGAAGCGGCCTTCGGCCGGCAGCGGATCGGAGTAGTCGAACAGAAAACGCAGGCAGCAGGACGGGTCGCCCTCGCAGCTTTTCAGAATGGACAGACTGTAGCTCCCGTCGTGGTAGACGATTCCGGAGATGCGGGGCGTATAGTTGGGGGGATCGGGCTCGAACTCCCGGGTGGTCAGAGCCTGGCGGAAATTGCCGTCCTTCACCAGATGATCCCGGATCGTGTCGGTCTGGTCGCCGTTCGTCACGACGATCTTATCGCCCACTATCCGAACGGGATGATAGATGATCAGACTGGGATCCTTCATCAGCGCCGGATCGTAGGCCTCCGTACGGATGCCGTCTCCGGTGTAGGTGAAGATCCGGTTGCGGCTGTTGGTACTGCGGCCCATGATGAAATAAACCACGTAGACGGCGTTGCCGAATTCGTTTTTCCCGATCACGATGCCCCTGCCGGGATAGGTTTTGCCCCGCAGAAGTTCAAATATGCTTTCCTTCATAGGTTCTCCTTTCCGATGATCTCGCGGCTCATCATTTCCGCCGCTCGCGGCAGCAGGATCCATTCCGCCTGCTCCATTACTCTTTTCTGCAGGATCTCCGGCGTGTCTCCGTCGAGCACGTCGACGGCCTTCTGGAGCAGAATGCGTCCTCCGTCCGGGATCTCGTTCACCAGGTGGACGGTAGCGCCCGTCACCTTTACGCCGTAAGCCAGCGCTTCCTCATGCACTTTCAGTCCGTAATAACCCTGCCCGCAGAAGGACGGGATCAGAGACGGGTGCACGTTGATGATCCGGTCGCGGAACCGGGCGGTGAAGCCGGCGGACAGGATGGTCATGAAACCGGCAAGGATGATGAGATCGATCTTGTTTTCCTCGAGAACAGCGGCCAGCCGCTCTTCAAAGTTTCCGTCCTTTTTCCGGACCACGGCGCTCTTCACGCCGGCCGCTGCCGCCCGCTGAAGGGCGTAGGCGTCCGGATTGTTGGATACTACCAGCACGATGTCTCCGCTCTGCAGCACGGTATTCCGGGCGTTCAGCAGCGCCTGGAGATTGGTCCCGCCGCCGGAGACGAGGACGGCTATCCTTGCTTTCAGCACAGGTCGACCCCCTCGCTGCCGGTCACCTCGCCCATGACGTAGGCGTCCACTCCGTTTTCACGCAGGGCGGTGACCGCCGCGTCGGCGTCTTCGCTGGCGACGATCACGCTCATGCCAACGCCCATGTTGAAGGTGTTGAACATGTCGCGTTCGGGTATGTTCCCCGTCTTCTGAAGCAGATCGAAAATCGGCGGGATCTTCAGACCGGCTTTGGAGATGCGTACGCCCGTGCCGTCGGGGAGGCTGCGCGGGATGTTCTCGTAGAAACCGCCGCCCGTGATGTGCGAGATGCTCTTGACGCGCACGCGGTCCAGCAGGGCGAGCACGGGCTTCACATACAGGCGGGTGGGTGTCAGCAGCGTTTCTCCCAGTGTGGCGCCAAGCTCATCGACGTAGAGATCCAGATCGGCGTTTCCCACGTCGAACACCTTGCGGACAAGGGAGAAGCCGTTGGAGTGCACGCCGCTGGAGGGAAGGGCGACGACCGCGTCTCCCGGAGCGACGGTATTCTTGTCCAGAATGCGGGCGCGGTCGACGATGCCGACGGCGAAACCGGCCAGATCGTATTCATCCTCCGGCATCATGCCCGGGTGTTCCGCCGTCTCTCCGCCGATCAGGGAGCATCCGGACTGGACGCAGCCTTCGGCGACCCCGGCCACGATGGACGCGATCTTTTCCGGTACGTTTTTCCCGCAGGCGATATAGTCCAGAAAGAACAGCGGTTTTGCGCCGCAGCAGATGATGTCGTTAACGCACATGGCGACGCAGTCGATGCCGATGGTGTCGTGCCTGTCCATCAGGAGGGCGATCTTCAGTTTTGTGCCTACGCCGTCGGTGCCGGATACCAGTACGGGGTCGGAAACACCGGTCAGATCCGGTGCGAACAGACCTCCAAAGCCACCGATATCCGTGACGACTCCGGGGATCATGGTTCGCGCGACGTGCTTTTTCATCAGTTCTACGGAGGCGTATCCGGCAGTGATGTCCACGCCCGCCTCGGCGTAGCTGGCGGAGAAGGATTCTTTCATGTGTGGTTCCTTTCTTTACTCGTGTTGTTTAACGATGCGGCCGTCAGTCGGCGGCAAGTTTTTCCTGAAGAGCGGCGTCCCTGGCCAGAACGACGGCGGCATTTTCCGCCCGGGCGGCGTCCAGTTTCCCGGCCAGTTCACCGTCGGACACGGCGAGGATCTGCAAGGCCAGCCACGCGGCGTTGGCCGCCCCGTCGGCGGCTACGGTGGCCACGGGGATGCCTTTCGGCATCTGCACGGTGCTCAGAAGAGCGTCGGCACCGCCAAAAGCCTTGGAAGAGATGGGAATGCCGATCACGGGCAGGGTGGTGGCGGCCGCCAGCGCGCCGGCCAGATGGGCGGCCATCCCGGCGGCGGCGATAATGGCTCCGAAGCCATTGGCACGGGCGTTCTCCGCAAACTCCCGCGCCTGGACGGGGGTCCGGTGGGCGGAATAGACGTGGGCCTCAAAGGGCACGCCGAATTCCTTCAGTACGGCGAACGCTTTTTCCACGACGGGCAGATCGCTGTCGCTGCCCATGATGATGCCGATTTTTTTCATTGATGCAGGCTCCTTTCCCGGATGCTCCGGATATGATCTGAAAAAGAAAAAGGGCATACTGAATGATCTCATTCAGTGTGCCCAGACGGTCGGCTGTATCGGTCTCCGCTCCCATGTGGTGCTCCACTTCCGTCAGTCGCGGGGATCCGTTATCATATTGTCCGCCCGAATCGCTCGGGCACTCCCCCATTATATATGGTGGCGGGAACAGTGTCAATTCCGGAAACGGCGTTCCGACCGCCTTTGGGCAGAAAAAAAGCCGGCGGCGCACGCAGCGCCGCCGGCTTTCATATCAAAGTTCGGGAATGTATTTTTTATAGAAGGGCAGGTTGCCGATCTTATCCGGCGTATGCTCCGGAAGCTGTGAAAAATCATACCCGGGAAAATCGTTGCCCTCAATGATGGCCGGCCCGTTCGGGGTGATGCATACGTCCCAGCCCACGTGGCCGATCTGAGGCACTACAAGGGCGGCCTTCTTTACAAGCTCCAGCGCCTCCGGTATGAAGGGCAGCTGGTAGCCCAGAAGGGGAACACCGGTATACGGATGCGCATCGTAGTTTACAAGCTTCGATGTGTGCGCCACGCCGCAGATCTTTCCCGTTTCCATGTCTACGGGACAGGCAAGCCCGTCGTTTTCCATGTTGTCCACATGCTTGCCCAGATTGCCCATCTTGAACGTGCAGAAGGGAATGTGAACTTCACCGTTCCTGGCCAGGGTATTGATGCGCAGGGTGTTCACGGCGGGAGGGTAGGGGCGTGCGGCGTCCGGGTGCTGGATGATCTCCTGCTCGGCGACGCCGAAATTCTTTTCCGGCCGCATCACATAATCGTACAGTTCGTCCACGGTGGAAAAATTGCTTTTCACAAGGCGTTCGATCCCTTTGCCGCTTTCCGAGGAATTGGGCTTGCAGAAGATCACGTCCTTGTCCGCCATGAAGGCACGGAAAGCCTCCCGATCCGTCTCCGCGAGGTCGATGGTCTCGCGGCCGAGAAAATCCCTGAACAGCCGGTTGAATTCACATTTCCGGTCGAACAGATGAGAGTAGGCGGGGTCGTTGCACAGTTCGTTGATGCGCTTGTTGGATACCCGGGTGATGTATGTGGCCCGCTGGCGGGCGTTCATGTCGTACCATCCGAAAATGAGATAGTCATGGAATCCGCAGCCATAACGGGCGGCACACCAGAGCATGTCCAGCAGCAGGAGAAACCGGTTTTTTCCGCATTTTTCATGGGTGCGGTCCAGCACGTCCCGCAGCTTTTTTATCCGCAGACCGGAGGCGATGCGGGCAAGATACCTGAGCTTACCCACGGCTTCAGGCTCCGGCCAGCACGGCGGTCATGGCGTCCTTCAGGATGGACAGACCTTTCCGCAGAAGGTCCTCTTCGATGATCAGCGGCGGCATGAGCTTGAGCACGTTGCCGTTCCTTCCGCAGCACTCCGCGATCAGACCCCGTTCGAAGCAGGCGTGCCCCACGTCGCGGGCGGTGACGGCACCGTTCATGCCGTTGAAATCGATGCCCCACATCAGACCGAGACCGCGGATCTGCAGACGGCTGTCCAGCGGGGCGATCTCAGAAGCGAGAAAATCGTGTACGATGCTCTCCTTGGCACGCACCTGACCGGCAACGTCGTTTTCCAGCATGAATTCGAGGCCGGCTTTCGCGCATACGAAGGCAAGCTGATTCCCGCGGAAAGTGCCGTTGTGCTCTCCGGGCTTCCAGATGTCCAGCTCCGGCTTCAGCAGAAGAATGCTGCAGGGCATGCCGTAACCGCCGATGGACTTGGACAGGGTGACCATGTCCGGGATCACGCCGGCACGCTCGAAGCTGAAGAACTGTCCGCTGCGGTTGTTTCCGGCCTGGATGTCGTCGCAGATCATGAGGATGTCGTGCCGGTCGCACAGGTCGCGCACGCGGCGGATCCATTCGGCGGGAAGGGGATAGATGCCGCCGTCCGACTGGATGGGCTCGAAGATGATGGCGGCGGGTTTGGCAACACCGCTGTGATCGTCGGTGATCAGACGCTCCATGTACTCGACGGTATCCAGCTCCGGGAACATGTAGGGGGCCGGAATGTGGGTCACGTCGTGAAGAGGCACGCCGGCGCCGGCGCGGTCGGACACGTCGGACGTGAGCGCCAGAGACCCGAGCGTCATGCCGTGGAAAGCACCCATGAGGGCGAAGACGTTGGTACGGCCCTTGACCTTGCGGGCCAGCTTCAGCGCGGCTTCCACGCTGTTGGTGCCGGTGGGGGCGACGAACTGGATCTTGTAGTTCATTCCCTTGGGCTGCAGGACCTTTTCCTCCATGAACCGGATGAATTCCCTTTTGGCGGGGGAGTACATGTCCATGGCGTGAAGGATGCGGTCCTCCTGCAGATAGGCGAGCAGCTTTTCCTTGATATAGTCATTGTTGTGGCCGTAGTTCAGAGCGCCGGCTCCACAGAAAAAGTCGATATAGGTTCGGCCGTCCTCATCCGTCATGGTCGCGCCTTTGGCATATTCGAACACGGCGGGAAAATGGCGGCAGTAGGAACGGACGTTGGATTCATATTGTTCAAAAATGCTGCTTTCCACTTGAAAAAACTCCTTTCGGAAACCAGATTGCTGGATATCATGATAACCGGTATCATTATATACGCAGGCGGTGGAATGTCAAGGAAGCGGGGCGGGAGAAACAGAAAAGCAGGCAGACGCCACAGAGCGTCTGCCTGTGTCAGCGAGGACTATTCCTGCCCGCTTTTCTTTTTCCCGCCGGGGGTGAACTTTTTCTCCGTTCCCGTCAGCAGCCGGCGGATGTTGCCGCGGTGCATGAACCATACGGTGACGCACATGACGGCGAGCGTGGCGCTGCGCCAGGGGCTGATACCGGGAAGTATGAAAGACAGTACGGCACCGGCGAGCGTGGCGATCAGAGAGGCGAGGGATACGTAACGGATGCTCACAGCAAGCACCGCGAAAAGGCCGATGGCGATGAAGGCGATCCGCCAGTCCGCCATGATCGCAAGACCGGCGGCCACGGCCACGCCTTTTCCGCCCCTGAAGCGGTAGAAGACGGGCCAGCAGTGACCGAACAGAGCGGCGACGCCGGCGCAGAAATGCCCCGGTTCACCGAGCAGCACACGCCCGAACCAGATGGCGAGGACTGTTTTCAGAACGTCTCCGACCAGGGTAAAGGCACCGGCGCCCATGCCGTATACGCGGGCCATGTTGGTAGTGCCGGCGTTGTGGCTGCCCTCCTCCCGCACGTCTTTCTTGAACAGAAGACGGCTGACGGGGATGGCCATCGGGACGGAACCAAGAAGATACCCGACGACGATCACGGACAGGTATTTGAGTATGACAGAAAAGGTCGGCATGACGGGGTCCTCCGAAACAGGAACGGATAATGAAGCACGTTTTCCCCATTATACTGCGGAAACGGAAAAACGCAAGAGGAGCCGTCCGGGATGGGCGTCGGTTGACAAAATGGGGAAAAACCCGTATTTTTGAGAAAAACAGATACGGGGAGGATATGTGATGCGCACCAGTGTCATCGGCTGCGGCCGGTGGGGAACGTTTGTCGCCTGGTATCTCGGCGGCATCGGGCATGAAGTGACCCTGTACGGGAGGGAAGCCTCCTGGCATATGAGACGGCTGATGGACACCAGATCCAACGATTACCTGACGCTGCCGGAAACCGTGCGTCTGTCAACACGCATGGAAGAAGCGACGGAAGCGGACGCCGTCTTCGTCTCCGTAGGCGCACAGCAGTTCCGCGGCCTGTGCCGGACGCTGCAGTCGTTCGGGCTGAAGGAGCGGCCCATGATCCTGTGCATGAAGGGACTGGAGATCGGGACCGGCTGCCGCCTGTCACAGGTGGCGCAGCAGGAACTGGATCCGTCCGTCCGCGTCGCCGTATGGCTGGGGCCGGGGCATGTGCAGGATTTCGTGCAGGGCATTCCGAACTGCATGGTGATCGACAGCGACGACGAGACGACGAAGCGGACGATGACGGAAGAGCTGTCCGGCGGCCTGATCCGCTTTTATCTGGGCGGGGATATGATCGGCAATGAGATCGGCGCCGCGGCCAAGAACGTGATCGGCATAGCGGCGGGCGTCCTGGACGGGCTCGGCCTGACGTCGCTGAAGGGCGCGCTGATGGCCCGCGGCGCTCATGAGATCGCCGGACTGATTGGTCGTCTGGGGGGCAGGGAGATCTCTGCTTACGGACTGTGCCACCTGGGGGACTATGAAGCGACCGTTTTCTCGCCGCACAGCCACAACCGCCGCTTCGGGGAGGCGTTCGTAAAGGGAACGCCCTTCAACGAGCTGGCGGAGGGCTATTACACGGCGAAGGCCATCATGGAGCTGGGGCGCCAGGCGGGGACAGAACTCCCGATCTGTCAGGCGGTCTATGCCAGCCTGTATGAAAAGGCGGACGTGCGGCAGGCCATCGACGCGCTGTTCCGACGGAGTACGAAAAAAGAATTTTGAAAGACGGCCGCGGAGAGAAGCGAAAGCGGCTCCGCAGAAAACGGCCGCCCGGGAGCACATCTGACTGTGCTCCCGGGCGGCCGTTGTATGTCACGATCCTGCGGCACCTTCAGCCGCGGACGTTCAGCACTTTTCCCAGATCGTGGCGACGCCCATGCCGCCGCCGATGCAGAGGGTGGCAAGGCCGAGCTTCGCGTCTTCCCGCTTGAGCATTTCGTGGATCAGCGTGACGATGATGCGGGCTCCGGAACAGCCCACGGGGTGACCGAGGGAGATGGCGCCGCCGTTCACGTTCACCTTGCTCATGTCGAACTTCAGTTCACGGGCCACGGCGATGGACTGGGCGGCAAAGGCCTCGTTCGCTTCGATGAGGTCCATGTCGTCGACCGTCAGGCCGCATTTGGCCATGGCGTTCTTCGTGGCCGCCACGGGGCCGACGCCCATGATCTTGGGGTCGACGCCTCCCTGGCCCCAGCTCACCAGACGGGCCAGAGGCTTCAGACCGTACTTTTTGACAGCGTCACCGGAGGCGAGAATGATGGCGGCCGCGCCGTCGTTGACGCCGGAAGAGTTGCCGGCGGTCACGCGGCCGGTGCCGTCCGTCTTGAAAGCTGGCTTCAGCTTGGCAAGACCCTCGGCCGTGGTGCCGGGACGGGGGAATTCGTCGACCGCAAAATCGACCAGCTGCTTTTTGACCTTGACCTGAACGGGAACGATCTCATCGTTGAAGCGGCCGGCTTTCTGAGCGGCTTCCGTCTTTGTCTGGCTGGACAGAGCGAACGCGTCGAGCTCCTCGCGGGTGATGCCCCACTGATCGCAGACGTTCTCGGCCGTGATGCCCATGTGATAATTGTTGAACACTTCCCACAGCCCGTCGTTGACCATGGTGTCGACCATCTTGCCGTCGAACATGCGGGCGCCCCAACGGGCGGCGGGGATCGCGTAAGGAGCGGCGGACATGTTTTCCGTGCCGCCGGCCAGGATCACTTCGGCGTCACCGGAGAGAATGGCGCGGGCACCTTCAATGACGGCCTTCATGCCGGACCCGCAGACCATGCCGACGGTATAAGCCGGTACCTCAATGGGAACGCCTGCCCCGATGGAGACCTGCCGGGCGACGTTCTGTCCCTGGGCGGCGGTGAGAACACAGCCGAACATCACTTCATCGATCTTGTCGGCGCTGATGCCGGCACGCTCAATGGCTGCCTTCGCAACGACTGCGCCGAGCTTGGCGGCGGGGGTGTCTTTCAGACTGCCGCCGAAAGAGCCGATGGCGGTACGGCAGCAGCTGACGAGATAAATGTCTTTCATGAGGTTGCCTCCTTACGGTAAATGTATGATGTATTCCTGAATATCTGCTTACATTTTTGGATGATATTACAGGCAAAAATGAAAGTCAACCCCGAAAAGGAGGGGGGACGGCGTACCGAAAAGGCGACAGGCATAGGAAAAGCGGCTGAGGTATGGTATAATCAGGGTGACCGACGGGAGAGGAGGATGATCATGGCGACTGTGGTGCTGCTGGCCGGCGGAAAGAGCAGACGCATGGGGACGGACAAACTGCTGCTGCCCCAGCGGGAAGGAACGGTGCTGGACCAGGCGGTGCGGCGGTTTTCCGCCGTGTTTGACAGGGTCTGCGTCAGCGTGGCGAAGGCAGACAGTTATCCGGAGATCCGGGCGGAGCATGTCGTGGACGAGTACCCCGGCTGCGGGCCGATGGCAGGCGTCCATGCGGGGCTGAAGCGGTGCGGGGACGACGGCGTTTTCGTCGCGGCCGCGGATCTGCCGCTTTCCGATCCCGGCGCCGCTCTCCGAATCATCGAACGATGCCCGGCGGATGCGGAAATCTGCGTGCCCACGGGACCGGACGGCAGGCCCGAACCCCTGTTCGGGTATTATAGGGCGTCTGTCCTGCCAAGAGCGGAAGAACTGCTTCGGGCGGGAAAATACAGGATGAGAGACCTTCTGGCCGCCTGCGTCACACGCTTTCTTACGCCGGAGGAAACGGAAGATATCCTGGACGCGGCGGGGTTTGCCAATATGAACACCCCGGAGGATTATCGCCGGCTGCTGGGCGGGGACATCGGCAGCCGTGAAGACCGTCTTCCCGAGGAGTAAGAATCTTGCGGCGTACTCTTGCCTTTTCCGAGAGGAAGGAGTATGATAAGCGATGGTCAAAGAGCGCTGAGGCGCTGTGAATCATCAATTATTCGGAGGTAATCGACATGAGCTACAAGATCACGATGAAGAACGAGGCCACCAAGTACGAGGCTCCCGGCCATTTTGAGTGCCTGACCACCCGTCTGCACAATCCGGACGACGTCAACGACGGCACCATCGTCATGGGGCTGAGCCACTTCCTCCCCGGCGGAGGCGCCAACATGGCTCCGGCTCGTTTCGAGATGGTTTATTATATCCAGAAGGGCGAAATGACCGTTACGCTGGACGATGGCAAGGAATACGTCCTTCACGCCGGCGACAGCCTCCATTTCGGCCCCGGCACCGGCCGCGCCTGCAAGAACACCGGCGTGGAATGCGCCGAGATGATCACCGTGATGATCAAGAAATAAGATCGCTTCATAACGAGAAAAGACAGGATCTTCACGGGTCCTGTCTTTTTGTATGCGGGCCGATGCGGAGGCTTTTTAAAGGATTTGTTAACTCCTTGCAGAAGAAACATGAATCGTGTATAATACTTGCGATCTGAGATTCAGAACATATGGAGGTAACAGTTATGGCAAAAAGCGTTTTTGGCAAGATCCTGAAGGCGACGCTGGGCGTGGCGGGCGTTGCCGCAGCCGCGGCTGCAGCCGGCGTGGCGTACGGACTGAACAAGTGGGCGAAGGATGAGGACTCCCGTGACCTGAAGGTGACGACGGGAGGCGCGACGGGCCTGCATATCCACAAGACGGACGACGGCAGATTCGTGGTAGACACCAAGTACGAATGGACGGACGCCGATTTCGAAGAGGAAGACGGCGAAGCCAACGGCGACATCATCATTGACCTGTCCAAGCGCGGTGTCGAGGAATGCTGCGAGGAGTGCTGCGAAGAGATCAAGGAGGATCTCGAAGAAGCCAAGGAGTGCTGCTGCGAGGCCGCGGAGAAGGTCGCGGAAGAAGTCAAGGAGTGCTGCTGCGAGGCCGCGGAGAAGGTCGCGGAAGAAGTCAAGGAGTGCTGCTGCGAAGAGGAAGAAAAGCCCTCTGAGGAATAAGCGGACAACGAAACAGCAAGGCTGAAAAGCCCCCGCCTGTCGGCGGGGGCTTTTTCTGTATGCGGGCCTCTTTTCAGCTGGAGGACCCGTCGGGCGGGGCGATGGGAAGCCATGCTTCGAAAAATCCGGTCTGGCGGCTGCCGTCCAGTACGCTGCAGACCAGATTGCCGAAGGCGTTGCCGACCGGTGTGAATCCGTTCTGACGCGCGTAACGGAACATGTAGTCCATGTGCCGGGGGGAAAAGGCGTTCTTCCCCGAGCTTTTGAACGCGGAGTGAATGCAGGGGCAGGAGGCGACGTGTGCCACCGGAGGGGCGTAGGAAACGTGGAAAGCATCCACGTAGTGACGGTCCAGAGAAAAGCCCCAGCTGTAGCGGTCCTCCCCGGAGCCGGACCGATTGACCGGACACTCGAAATAGCGGGTGGAGAAGGGCATGTACTTCAGCCAGCGACGGCTTATCGTCTGCAGAGTGGAGTCGCTTTCATACTCAAAGTTATGCCTGTTGAGGTAGTAGATGAAATCGGGGCCCATGGTGATCTCACATCGCCCCATAAGCTCCTCTACCTTCTCCATGGCCTGCCGTTGAAGAAGCAGCCGCTCATGCAGCAGCTGATATCTGAGGGCCATCTCCCCGATCTCTTCCGTCTTGCGCTCCAGGGATTCCTGCAGAGCGGCGTAGTTGCTGTGGGACCCCATGTCGGCGATCTGATCGATGGAAAAGCCGAAGTTCTTATACCACAGGCAGTCGATCAGATAGTTGATGTCCCAGGCGTCGTAATAGCGATAATTGTTGTTCTGGCCCTTTTCGGGACGGACGACGCCCTTTTTCTCATAATAGCGTATGAGATCGGTGGAAATGCCGAGGATCTTTGCCACATCCCCTATTTTGTATCGCATGTTCCGCCCTCCCTTCGGGGAACGGTCCCCATTTTGGAACCAGTATACAATATACAATGAAAAAAACCAAGAAAAAACAGGTTTCCTTCTTGACATTGGAACAGTTACAAGGTTTACAATCACAAAAGGTGCACAAACCATATTTTTCTAAGGAGGAAAACGATTATGGCATACATGCCGCTGAGAAAAGAAGAGCTGTATCTTGAAACCGAGAAGATGACGAAGATCTGGGATCTGAGCCTGCCCTGGGGCTGGGATACGCCCCTGTGGCCCTTCCCCGGAGCCCGTTCCGATCTGAACTTCCCCCGCGGTCAGTATCTGGAGCGTTTCCACAAGCGTACCAACACCTACACCGGCACGCTGCACGCCGCCACCCACATGGACGCCCCCAACCACACGCTGCATGAGGAAGAAGTGGACCGCGAGCGCTATGGCTACACGCTGGCCGAGCTTCCGCTGGAGCACTGCATCGGCACCGGCGTCATCATCGACATGACCTATCTGTACGATGAGTTCCAGGCAGCGTTCAACGCCGCGGAAGGCGATCCCGCCCGCATGGGCGAGTGGGCGGAGTATCCGGGCCACAAGGGCGCCATCTGGCATCTGATCACCCCTGAGGAAGTTCAGGCCGCTCTGGACAAGGACGGCCTTGAGATCCGGCCGAACGACTGGGTCATCATCGACACCGGCTTCCATCGCTTCTGGAGAAAGAACAACGACAAGTACTTCAACTACTATCCCGGCCTCGGCCCCGAGGTCTGCAAGTGGCTGATGTTCGATAAGAAGATCAAGGGCATTTCCGGCACCTGGGGCGCCACGGACTCCGTCGTGTGGCACTGCCCGGCCGTGGAGCAGATGCCCTGGCTGGCCAAGAACTACAAGCTTGCCACCGGCCGCGACATCGACGTGGACTATCCGGACTACGAGCCCTGCCACCGTCTGTTCGCGCAGCACGGCGTCATGACCGTTGAGAACGCCGGCGGCGACATCGACCTGGTCAAGGGCAAGAGAATGATCATCTCTGCGTTCCCCTTCCGCTGCGAGGCTGCCGACGGCGGCATGGTTCGTCTGTGCGCCTGGGAAGAGGGCAGCTTCTGATCTGCTGAAACAATGAATGACCGCGGGGCGGAAACCGCCCCGCGGAAAAGTAAAGAGGGCTTTTATCATGAAAACTTTGAATGACATCAAAAAGGTCGCGATCCTTGGGGCTGGCACCATGGGCCCCGGCATCGCCCAGATCTACGCCATGGGCGGATGCGAGGTAACCATGTGGACGCGCCGGGAGGAGACGAAGCAGAAGGCCATCGCCTCCCTGAAGGCCCAGCTGGACACCTTCGAATCCGAAGGCATGCTGAAGGAAGCCAAGGACGCGGTCTTCGCGCGCATCAGCTTTGCGCCCACCGTTGAGGAAGCGGTCGCCGGAGCCGATCTGATCCAGGAGACCATCGTCGAGAAGAAGGATGCGAAGGAAGAACTGTACGCCAAGATCGCTGCGTGCGTTGCGCCCGATACCATCATCGCTTCCAACACTTCCGCGCTGAACATCTTCGAGATCGTCCCGGAGAAGCTCCTTCCGCAGCTGATCATCTGCCACTGGTACGCTCCTCCTCACGTGATCCCGCTGGTCGAGGTCGTAAAGAGCGAGCAGGCGCCCCAGGAGATGGCCGACGTGGCCGTCGCACTGCTGAAAAAGTGCGGCAAGACCCCCGTTCTGATGAAGAAATTCATCCGCGGCTATATCGCCAACCGCCTGCAGCAGTGCCTGAACCAGGAGGTCTTCTATCTGATCAGCGAGGGATACTGTGACGCGGAAGCCATCGACCTGGCCTGCCAGGCCTCCTTTATCCCCAGAGCCTGCGTGCTGGGCATCTGCAAGCGCATTGACTTCGGCGGGGTGGACATGACCTACAACAACTTCAAGAACAAGAGTTACGCAGCCCCGCAGTGGGATACCATCCCCAGCATCCTGCAGGAGAAGGTCGACGCCAACGAGCTCGGCATCAAGACCGGCAAGGGCTTCTACGACTACACCGGGAAGGATATCGAGGCCGTCAAGGCGAAGCGCGACAAGTATCTCTTCGAAGTTTTCAAGCTTACGCAGAAATTCATGGACGATCCTGTGTGACCGCCTGAACATACACGGAGGGCGGCCCCGCGCTCCGCAGAACGAAGCAACGATCCGATGAACATGGAAAGGAAGTAATACCAATGGCCAAGAGCAATAAGATCATCATCCAGTGCTGCATGTGCGGCGCCGGAACCAAGAAATCCCAGGCACCCACCGTTCCCTACACGGCGGATGAGCTTGCCGAGCAGGTCGTCGCCGTCGCAAAGGCCGGCGCTTCCGTGGTGCACATCCACGTGCGTGAGGACAAGGAAGTCAACGGTGAGATGCAGATCGGATACAAGTCCATGGGACTGAAGCCCTTTACCGACGCCGTGGAAGCCTGCCGCGCCGCATGCCGTGAGGCCGGCGTGGACGTCGTGATCAATCTGACTACCTCCGGCGGCGAGTATGAGGATTACAAGCGTCTCCAGCACCTCAGCGCGCTGAAGCCCGAGATGTGCTCCTTCGATCCCAACACGATCAACTGGGCCAACAGCTACATCTTCGAGAACAGCCC
>JAFWRM010000031.1 GCA_017519975.1 Oscillospiraceae bacterium
CGTGTAGTGCCTCGTCAGTTCCGCGTAGTCCGTTCCCAGGGTGAATCCGTTCACGCTCGCCAGATACAGCTGCATGTAATGCCCGTAGTCCGCGATCGCGTGCACCAGATCCACCGTCTGTTTCGGGTTCTCGGCGGCGTGCAGGTCGAACGTTTCGAAGTATTCCTCCACCGAATACGTCCTGCTGACCGTCTTTCCGTCCCCGTAGTGGAACGTGGCCGTGATCGTGTCCGCCATCTGGATGGAGTTCACATAGAAGGTGAAGCCGTAATACTTCTTTGAGGCGTTCCTATGGTTCGCGTCGAACGGGTCCTGCGCCGTCGCGGCGCCCTTGCCGTCGATCGAGAATTCCATGTAGCTGGCGCTGCGCTCAGCCTCCGTCAGTCCGTCCAGATCCAGGAAGAAGTTCACGCCGATCTGACCGGACAGCACCAGATTCTGCACCTTGAATACGGGGGCGGATGCCGTGACCGTCAGAACCGCCGCGTCCGTCACCATGACCCTGCCGCCCTGTGTGATCACGCATCGATAGCGGTTGCCGTCATCCTCCCTTCGGGGAGTAAAGGCGATCGTGGCGGTATCGCTTCCCGGCTCCGTGCAGTCGGCCCAGGTCACTCCTCCGTTGCGGCTCACCTGCCACCGGAAGGAACAGCCTTCCCCGGCTCCCGTAACGGAAAACGCGGCCGGTTTCCCCGCTTCCACGGTCACGTCTTCCGGCGAGGTCATCCCCTCCGGCAGCTCTTCGCCGAAGATCAGGTCGAGCACGGCGAACGGCTCTTCGACCGCAGTTCCCGCGGCGCCGTTCTCGTCGTGGTACCTGACGTGCGGAAACCATATCTGAAACTGCGTGTCCAGCGCCGTCAGCGGCTCTTCCGACCATTCGACGTACTCCGTCACGTCTCTCCTGAGACCGTTGGCGTAAACAGCCGTCACCCGCATGCCCGTGGGATCGAACGCGTCGCCCACGGCATAACGGGTCTTCACCGGCGCTTCGGTGATTTCCAGGGATTCGATCCGGCTGCCCACCGCCATCATGCAGGCGGAGTCGTTCTTGAAGTAGATCGTGCCGTACTCGTCCGCGATGGGGCTGCAGATCGCGTACTGCGCCTGCTCCGCGTATGGGGTGAACAACACATACCCCACGTCGTACTCCTTCGTCGTACCCCCGGAGACGAAGCTCTCCGTCGTCACGGGAGACGGCGAAGTCTGGCCCGGCCGGTCCGTGAACATGCGGAGCTTGCCCGGCGTGTAATTATCGAAGAAATACACGTTCACGCAGCCGGTCTCCTCCTCGTACGCCGTGGTCAGCAGGCCGCTGGACTGCGGATATCCCTGGGTCCGCACCGAATACGCGACCGTCCAGCTGTTCAGGTCGATCACGGTGACATTGTGTCCGGAATATTGTCCGAACTGGCTGGCGCCGGAAACGCCTACGTACGCGCGCCCGTTGTATACGGTCGGCGTGCTGGTGCTCATCGGCACGGAGCCTGCCCCGAAGTTCGTCAGCCGCAAAGCCTTCAGGCTGCCGGGCACGAAGGTCCCGTCCCCGTTGACGTCGATCCGGCAGAAGTACCCTCCCTTGGACGTGAAGAAGCCCCGTCCGGCTCCCCCGCCGGAAGGCACGAACGTCACGCCGCTGCGCAGGTCGCCCGGATACGGCATCGTCACCGAATCGAGCGTTTCCCCGGTCTTCCGATCCAGCGAAAGGATCCTGGCGTGACCGGTGGAATATCCGATGCTGCCGTCGTCGGTGCATACGAGCAGATATCCGTCGCCGGCATAGGCGCCGGCCCAGTAGAAACCGCCCTTGGAAGCGTAGGTCCATACGGGCAGCTTTTCCTCCTTCGCCTTTCCGGGATCCTCGTCCGTGACGGTCAGACAGACGTAGTTGGCCAGCGCCGTCTCCCCGTTCCAGAAGCCGGTATAGATGCGCCCGTCCTTATATACGATCGGGCAGTTCGGCTGCCCCATGCGCGCGTCGTGATAGATCCACAAGGACTCCAGCGTAGAAGCGTTGAACGCCTGTACCGTCCCGTCGGACTCGCCGATGAACAGCATGCCCTCCGCGTAGGTGGGCGTGTTGATGGCGAAGCTGGACGAATGGTCCATGATCCCGGAAGCCAGGATCTCACCCGACACCGTGTCGATCTTATATACCCGGTTTCCGGCGTAGGTATACAGATATCCGTCCACAAGGATCGGGCACCCGCAGGCGTCGGAGGAATATCCCTCCCCCACCTTGACCGCCCAGTACAGGGCGGCGTCTTCGGCGGTCGTCGGCGTACGCACGTCCACAGCCGCGTTGTTGCATCCGTCAAAGCGTGAAGCTCCCCAAAAGGCGTCGTAAGCGGGCAGATCGCCGCCTGCCGGAGCCCGCGCCAGCGTCACGCTTACGGAATCGTCTGACGCGGGAGCGACGTAAGTCGTACGGCTTCCCACATACCCGGGGGCCGTTACCGTACATTCGTAGCTCTGTCCGGGCACCAGCGGAAAAACGCCGTCTTCTCCGGGCACCCGTTTTCCGGTGCCCGTGCTGATCACGAATACGGTCGCGTCCGCCGGGTCGGTGACAAAGGTGACCGCGACGGGCTCGGTCTTGTTGACCGTGATCGTGTACTCCGTCGGCACGGCGTTCGGATCCTCGTGGCAGACGCGGATCGTCACCGTCTCCACACCCTGCTGCTGATCCAGCGGCAGAGTGACTCCGTTCAGACGGTCGAAGCGCTCGCCGGCGATCATGGCGTAGTACCCGCCGCAGGCCGCCGTCGCGTCGCTCTCGTTGACAAAGCCGGCGTCCATCGACAGCTCCGTCACGGCGCGGTCCACGGAAACCGTATGCTCCGTCGTATTCCGGTCGAATTCCACGGCTTCCCCGACCTCGTTCAGCAGCGGGATCGGATCCTCACCGGAAAACAGCGCCAGGCTTTTCAGATGCTCCTGCCGGCGCAGCAGCAGTTCGTAGTCCTGATACTGCGTGACGTCTCCCTCCGTACGGGAGACCCGGACGGTCACGGTCTGACTGTACCCGCTGGTGGTCACGCAGCCTGTCAGGACCCTGACTCCCGACGCGCCGACCGGGGCATTGATGGTCACGGCGTAAGGTTTCCCGTTCGTCGTGCCGTTCATCGTCTGCCGGTCGTACCGCGCCTCTGCGTCGTACCCGTCCGCCGGCGTCGCCTGCGCGTAAAGGATGCCGACCGCGTCCGGGATCGTATAGCCCATGCTGTGGACGGAGGATGAGAACGCGGCGTCCGGCGTGTATTCCCTTCGGGTGGACGCGCTGCTGCCGTTGAACAGAGCCAGAGCGGTCAGCCGGTCCGTCGTGTCGGGCGCCGTCACCGTCACCGTCAGCCCTTCGGCCGCCGTGAAGGAACCGCTGGCGTGGTACCAGGTGTTTTTCGTTGTGATCCAGGAATACGGCTCCCCCGGTACCAGATGATACACGCTCCCGACCGGCAGTATCTCCGATCCCGCCCCGTTGTACACGGCCGCCGCCGTCCCCGCGGGAACGGACAGTGTCACGCCGACGGACGTTTTCTTCTCGAAGCATATCGTGTACTCCGTGCTCCGTCCTCCGGCGGCGACCGTCACTGAGTGCCTGCCGCCGTCCGTCACGGCTGCCGTACCCGTACCGGTCACGGAATAATCCGATCCGTACGGCGCCGCGGATACCGTTACGGCGTCCGCGGTGACCGACAGCGCGTATTCCATGGTCAGCGGATCGAAGGCCAGAGGGACCGTGGTGTTTTCCTCTTTCACGCTCAGTGAGGCCAGCGTAGGAAACCGCTGCACCGTTACCGAATACGTCTGGATCTGCGTCTGTCCGCCGGAGGCGTACCGCGCCTCCAGGACGAATTCCCTTTCGCCCATCCCCTGTGCCAGCAGCGCCGTCAGCGAGGCCGCGTTGCTGCTCCAGGATTTTGGCGTATCCCCGTACCATGTGTCGTTCGTCCCGGTGTAGACGGCGTACAGCTTCGTTCCCTCCGCGTCGGGCACGTCCGGCCCGGGCGCCGCGTTGAGGATCGGGGCGTACTGGCCTGCCGTGTCCGGCGCCAGCACCGTCAGCGTGTGCAAAGACGCGTCCTGCGTGCCCGCGTAGGCCTCACGGGTGGCCTGATCGATCATCCGAAGTTCCCCGAACCACTCGCCGCAGGGCAGTTCCATCGTCAGGGAAGCGTCGCTCTCCACGGTCACGGTGGTCTCCGCCCGGTTCCGGCCGCCGTCGGACGCCGTCACAAGGTACGTTCCGGGGACGACGGAGGCGGCGCCGTTCTCGGCTGTCGTCACGTTTCCGTATCCGTCCTTCAGAGTGACGACCGCGTCCGGGAGGGCGGCTCCGTTCTGCAGCGCCGAGACCGTCACCGTGACCCGGTCCCCGCCCATCAGCGTCTCATATTCCTCCACCGCGGCGAGAAGCGCGTTCCGGGCGGAGACGGCCGTGGCGGCGATCCCGGTCCGCAGTACCGTCAGAGCGGCGGCGCGGGCTTCCCTTACCGCCGGATACTGCGCCGCGTGATCCGGCCGTTCCTCCACGGCTACGATCTCCCGTACCAGCACCAGATGATCCTCGCCCGCGGCCTCGTTCTCCGTGATCACCAGCGCGGTGATCTCCGAAGCGGGCACGGTCAGATCGTACCCGCCGCCGTCGTAGCAGATCAGAAACCCGCCCTCGGCGCCCTCGATCACGTCGATGAACGTCCCGTGCCGTTCGAAGCTGTACGGTGACGCGTCCAGCGCCTCCTGGATCGTCTGTCCTTCCTCGAACGGGATCTTCACGGGTTCGATCAGCGTCTCCGACGCGGTGGCCGCGAACAGGCAGAAGGATCCTTCCCCCCCTGCCGCCGAAACCGACGGGGCAAATCCCGTCAGCAGCGCGGCAATGAGCAGCAGCGCCCCCACTCTTCTGAACAATCGAACGGTCCGTTTCATGTTATCCTCCTCCTGTCGCGGGGATGCGGGATCAGTAGATCCCCTCGATCAGCCTCAGTTTCAGTCGTCGCCACGGCCCCCACGTTTTCCTGCAGGCGACCAGCACCTTCTTCGCGTATTCGTCCATGGACCCGCGGTCCTCCGCCGTGATCTGCCGGGGGCTGAACACGGCCAGCTCATTCAGGGCAGCCGCCGCTGCGTCCTCCGAAAGCTCTACGCCCGGGGCGCGCCGTTTCAGCGCCATGGCGTATCCGTAGCGCATGGCGACGGCCGTCCGGTCCTCGGCCCCGTTGATCTCCCGCAGCTTCCGCCTCAGCCGCAGCCGCCGGGTCACGATGAAGATCAGCAGCGCTGCCGCAGCCAGCGGGATCAGAGCCAGCAGCGTCAGCGGCGACAGGCCGAGGCTGTCCTTCTTTCCGACCTCCGGTTCCTGCACGTCCGGCTCCTCCGTCTGCGCGTAGGACATCGGATTGGATTCGTATTCATACAGGCTGCCGCCCTCGCCGTCGTTTCCGGTGTTCAGGTCCAGATCGTCCGGATCCACATACCCCGGCGTCACCTCGAACGGGAGGAATCCCACGCCGTTGAGGTAGTACTCTGCCCAGGCGTGGGCGTTCGCTTCCGTAAGAATGACCGTCTCCCCGGCGGCGGCCTGTTCTGCCTGCTCCGGCGTCAGATAATATCCCTCCACATATCGGGCCGGCACGCCGTAATACCGCAGCATCAGCGTGGCCGCCGTTGCGTAGGTCACGCTCCAGGCCCCTCCGTCCCCGGTTTCCAGGGCAGCGCGCAGAAAATCACCGTTTCCCGTCACTGTGCCTGCTTTCTCGTCGTAATGCAGATGCTGCTCCAGCCAGTCCCTGATCTTCATCTGTATCCCGTACAGGGTATTCGTCCCCGAAGCCTCGCCCAGCTGCCGGTACAGCACGTTCCAGCTCTCCTGGGTCATCTGCAGATCCTTCTCACGCACGTATTCCTTGTAGCTCTGTTCCGCCGCCCGGTAGGTCTGCGCTGCCTCTCCGGCATCTCCGGCCAGCGCGAGCTGCGCGGCGTACCATTCGGCCACGCTTCCCGTGAACGCCGTCACGTCCGTGCGCTTCCGGTCGGATCCCGTATCCCCGATGCGCTTTTCATCCCCCTCCGCGGGACTCACAAGCGCGTACGGCAGATAGGATGTCTCCGAACACGCGGAAAGGTTTTTCACCGTGACCCGGTTCGTGCGGGTCTCTCCCGCCGCCGCCATGGCCGCGGCGACCTGCGTCTGCCCGTAAAAACCGTGCTCGTGCAGCCAGTAGAACAGGTCCTCGCTCTCTGCCAGTTCCTCCGCCGGCAGGCTCTCCCAGCGCGAACCGGTGTATTTCTCGTATATGTGCCCGCGCAGATACAGCTTCTGCGCGGTCTCCATCGTAACTTCCAGTGCCGGCTCGTCGCTCTTCTTCCGCGGCCCCAGATCCGTGAGCCGCCCCTCCGGCATGACGTTCGTGCCCCGGTCGTAAAGAAGGACGTGCGCCTTTCTCTGCGCCGCCTCCTGCCAGGCGGACAGATCCTCGTTCCGCAGCAGCGCGCCGAAGATCAGCGCGGCGCCCGCGCACAGCAGGACGCCCGCTGTCCGGACAGCGGTCGGACGCCATGTTCCGCAGGAGCCTCCCGCCATGAGAAGCGCCCCCAGCACGGCGACCGGAAGGCCCGGTCCCACCGGGATCGCCTTCACGGCCGTACCGGCGGCAAGGACAAGCATCACCGGCAGCAGCGGCAGCGCCCGCCTTCGCGCGGCGGCCGCCGAAAGCAGCAGGGCCAGCAGAAAAATGCCGGTCAGAAGCAGGGGCCTGACGTCTCCGATATCCGCGAATTCCAGCCGGATCCGGCCGTCAGCGGCGGTCAGCCGCGTCGTCACGTCGTTGATCGCCGCGTGCAGTCCTCCGGACAGCGCGCGGCGGAACACGCCGCAGGCAAGGGCCGCCAGCGCCAGCCCTCCCGCCGTGACCCACCTCCGGGCGGGGCAGGCGCGCAGGCAGAGCATCGCGGCGCTCAGCAGCAGGCCCGCGGCGGATATCGACCACCACGGCGACGCCGCGGAGGGAAACGCTTCCGCGATCACAAGCCCCAGGCCGATCCAGAGCGGGATCAGCGGGATAAGCCCCTGCACCGCGTCCGACATCCCGAAGGCCCGTGGTTCCGCGGCGCGCCCGTTCAGTTTTCCTTTGTTCCGTCTCATATATGCTCCAGTACGGCGGCTGCGTTTTCCGGCGTGAATGCCGTCACGTTGTCCGCCTCCGCTGTTTCTTCTCCGCACAGAAAGATCCGCACGGTCTCCTCACCGCCGTCGGGCGGCAGTACCGACGTAAAATAGAACACCCGGCCGAAGGCTGTCAGCGCCGCCGTCTCCGGCGGTTCCGGCCCCCTTCGCCGCAGCAGCAGGGGGAAGGTTCCGATCAGTCCGTCCATGTCCGAGATCTCCGCCGTATGCACCGCGCTGAACTCACTGCGTCCGACGGTGTAAGGCACGCCGGCCTGGCACAGGCTCTGCCCGACGGAGAACAGGGCCTCCGCCAGCGCGTCCAGCTGCTCCGGCGTACCCTGGCTCTGATCCCAGTACAGCAGCAGCGAACGGCTCACCTGCTGAGACGCCTCACGGTAGATCAGACGGCCCATCTTTCCCGAAAGCTTCCAGTGCACGCCGTGCAGGTCGTCCCCCGCCTGATATTCCCTCAGCTGGAACGTCTCCGTCCGGTCCGTTCCCCTGCGGTCGGACATGGCGTCCTCCCCGTCCAGAGAGACGGCAAGGGGCCGCGCGTCCAGGGCGACGGGGAAGGTTTCCGGCAGCACCGTCATGCGGCCCTCCGCTCCCACGGAAAACGACCGGGGCAGAAATCCGATGGGATCGGTCACCGTGATCCGTTCCGCCACGGCGCGAATGCGCCCGCAGTGGGCTGTCGTCACGGTAAAGGCCGCCTCGTACCCGCGGGGGCCGGCCTCCATGGGCACCCGCAGCTCCGCTGTCTCCCCGGTCAGGTCGTTGATCAGGGTCAGGGTGCCGAACACCCGGCCCATCGGCGGGAAGCCGTCGAAGCAGGCCCCGATCCGGCCGGAGACCGCCCGGTTTTTTCTCGTCCCGGAAGGCAGCTCCACCGCTGCCTCCGGCCGTCGGCAGGCCAGCCGGTTCCAGAGAGCCGCGGCCGCGGGCAGCAGGATCAGTGCGCCGCCGATCACCGGCAGCCATACGGAGCCCGTGATGAAGAACAGCACGGCGCACAGCAGCACCGCCAGCAGCCATCCGATCCCCCGTCCGATCATCGCCGCTCTCATTTCAGCCGGAATTCCCTGACGTCGGGCCGGCGGACCTGCCCGAGGATCTCCCCGGCCATCTGCCGTCCCGTCACCTCGTGCAGCCGCGCACGGGCGCTGAGCACCAGGCGGTGGGCGACCACGTCGGCGAACATCGCGGCCACGTCGTCCGGGGTCGCGTATTCACGGCCCTCCAGGAAGGCGTTGGCCTTGGCCGCCCTCGTCAGCGCCAGCGCCCCGCGGGGTGAAAGCCCCAGCACCACGTCCGCGTGGGTGCGGGTCGCTTCGGCCAGTTCGGCTATGTACAGGTACAGCTCGTCCGCAACGTACGTCTCCATGGCCTGCCGGCACAGCTCCACCAGGCCCTGCGCGTCCGTCACCGGACGGCAGCTTTCCAGCGGGTCGTCGTGATGGCGTTCCTTCATCAGCGCCGCCTGGCTCGCCACGTCCGGATATCCCATGCTCAGCTGGATCAGAAATCGGTCCAGCTGGGATTCCGGCAGCTTCTGCGTGCCGGCGGATCCCACAGGGTTCTGCGTGGCCAGAACCACGAACGGCTCCGGCAGTGCCCTCGTCACGCCGTCCACGGTCACCCTCCGTTCCTCCATCGCCTCCAGCAGCGCGGACTGGGTCTTCGGCGAGGTACGGTTGATCTCGTCGGCCAGCAGCAGATTCGTCATCACCGCGCCTGCCTGGTACCGCAGAGCGCCGCCGTCCTTGTCGTACACGGAAAAGCCGATGATGTCCGACGGCATGGTATCCGACGTGAACTGCACGCGCTTCGTGCTCAGCCCAAGCGTCCTGGCAAAGGCCATGGCCATCGTCGTTTTTCCGACGCCGGGCACGTCCTCCAGCAGCACGTGGCCCCCCGCAAGAATGGCCGTCAGCACCTTGCGCACCACTTCCTGCTTGCCGAGGATGACCCGGTTCACTTCCCGTTGTATCTCATTTGTCAGCGTCTGCATGTTTCTTCTTCCTTCCGAAAATGACGATTCCCGCGGTCGCTGCGGCGATAAGCAGAACAGCCGCGATGGGGGCCGCGATCCTCAGTGCGTCTCCTCCGGCGTCCGTCGGCGGTATGTGAGCCGTCAGATCGTAGACCCGCGGCCCTCCGTCCCGCAGCCGGGCCAGAGCGGTCATGGCCAGCAGCGCCTGTTCCGTGGCCATGGCGTCCGTCGTGTCTCCCGTCACGTGGGCGTAGGTCCCGTCGGCAAGACGGTAGCGTTCCAGCACGTCGGGAAGAGTGACGCCGTTCTTGATGAATCGCTGTTCCTTTTCCGGATCCACGCCCAGAGAGCACAGCGCCAGCATCGTCTGCGCCGCCGATTCGGCGTTTGCCGCGCCGAAGCTTACGAACTCTCCGTCCTCATCCTGACAGGCAGCCAGATATTCCAGCGCGCGTTCGCACTCCGCGGAGTGCTCCGCCGCATAGGGGGCCAGCGCCGTCAGAGTCATGGCCGTCATGTCCACGTCTGAATACCCCGGCACGAATCCGAAGCCGCCGTCCCCGTTCTGGTCCGACAGGATCCGGTCCAGCAGCCACTGCCGGTCGACGGAGCTGTCGGCCGGAGCTTCGCATCCGCAGGCGTCCATCAGGATAAGGGCGTAGACGAACCCGTTCAGTCCCTGCGCGCCGAGCTCTCCGCAGAAATCCCACACGCCGTCCGCGACCAGATCCACGGGCTTCCCGTCACGGTCCCTTCCGAAGGCCCGGGGATCTCCCCCCAGGGCCAGCACGGTGAGCGCCACCCGATGATAATCCGTGGCCAGCACGGGATCCAGGCAGTCCTGCTCGGCGTATCGTTCCGTCACGTACTTCTCCAGTCCCTTCAGGTAGACGCCGTACTGCTCCTCCACGCCGTTCACGGCGAACACGAACGCCATCCAGTCAGACCCTGAATTACCCGGGCGAGCCCAGCCTTCGTGAGCCAGCAGCTTTCCGGGCTCGCATCCCGCCCGGACGCACAGCGCCTGTTCCGCCATCACGGCGGCGGACGCCTCTTCCGCCCGCGCCGGCGTTCCGATCCAGGCCAGGCAAAGGCAAAGGCACGCCGCCATCGCCAGGATCCCCTGAAAACATCGTTTCACAGCCTCATCTCCTGCCATCTTCTTCCGCTTTATCCAATGGCACCCTCAGGTACCTGTCCTGCCCCCTTCTCAACAGAGGGGGGACGGCGCGGCTGAAGCCGCGCCGGGGGAGATCGATCCTTCCCTCGCTGCCGTCGCCGGTCGCCGGCGGCGGCTCTTCCGGCGGTTCTTCCGGCGGCTCTTCCGGCGGTTCTTCCGGGTTCGGCTCATCTCCCCCCGGATCCGGCGATCCTCCGCCCGGATCCGGTTCAGCGCCGGTGGCGGGCAACGGCTCCCGGTAGGTGCTTCCGCATTCGGTACACGTGTACTCGACGTATCCGTCCTCCGTCTCCGTCGGCTCCACGCGCGACGTTTCCTCATAGTGATGCTCGTGCGGCGTTCCGGTGGCGGGCAGCGTCTCCCGGTACGCAGCTCCGCACAGCGTGCAGGTGTACTCCACGTACCCGTCCTCCGTCTCCGTCGGCTCCGCGCGGGACGTTTCTTCGTACGTGTGTTCATGCTCCAGAACGGGCAGGATCTCACGGTAGCTGTCTCCGCAGACCGTGCACGTGTGCACGGCGCAGCCTACCTCCGTGTACGTGGGTTCCACCCGTTCGGTCACCTCGTAACGATGGCCCAGCGGAACGGCGGATCCTCCGATCCACAGATAGCAGTAAGAACTGTACCGGCCGTATCCTCCGGCGGCCCCGAACCCTCCGATATCCTTGCCATAGGCCAGGCTGAACCGGACGGCGACGGTATCGCCGTTCTTCACTTCGTATCCGTTCATGGCGCGTCCGGGATACGCTCCGCCCACGGCGTACATCCAGCCGGATCCCATGGTATAGTCGAATTCGCCCAGGCTGTCCCGGTAATGGGTGTTCTCGTTCAGATTGATGCCGTCCCGCAGGATGGCGTTCCACAGGATCTCCGGCACCTTTGCTCCCCAGCACATGTCCGGGCGTGAGATGCGCCGGATGTAGAAGTTGCTGCCCGAGGAGTCGTACCGGATCTCATACCCGTGCTCGTCCAGAAAGCGCAGGAACACGTCGGCCGCCGTATCTCCCTTTCTGATCTCGTACTCCCCGCTGTCCAGTACGCCGATGCCGACAGCCGTGGCGTCCAGGACCACGGTCACCGTGCCTGCCGCATCTCCCTCCGCGATCGCGTGATACCGCAGGGTTTTGCACCAGTATGTGCTGTTGTTGCCTTCCCACGCGATGATCTCGATCCTGTAGTCCTTGTAGTCCCCCACGGTAGGAGGCTCGAAGAAAAGATCGTATTCCGGGCTTGCGTCTCCGCCGGACTTCTGCACGACCCTTCCGTTCAGCTTCACTACGATCCTGTCCGCCGTGATCACCTTATAGTCCGGGTTGGAGCGCACCGTCACGATCAGGTCCAGGTTTTCCCCCTCGATTTCGTCTCCGTCATTATATTTATCGTCGATGTTGGTGGTAATGAAAGGCGGATAGTCGCCGACCTCCGGCTCGTCTTCGTCCGCTCTCCTTGCCTGATAAGTCACGGTTCGGGTGGCAGGATAAGGCGTCGGTTTCCCTGGCTGGTCCAGATACAGATAGAACGTATACGTCTCCCCGAGTTCCATCGGAAAGGACCAGTTCCGGCCGTCGTCGGAAGTCAGCCATGAAGACGCCCTCGTGGCGGTGTTCTTCACGGTGATCCGTACGGTCAGATCGTCGGCTCCCACGCCGTAGGCGTAGAAGCGCAGTTCCCCATCCGGCAGCTCCGTCTGCGTGACGACGCCGCTCGTCAGATCCGTGGCGATCTTCACTTCGTCATCCGTCGGTCCTGCGGGCCTTTCCGGCGTCTCCGGGCCGTCTTCTCCGGGCCCTCCGGCGGGATCGTCACCCGAACTTTCCCCGCTGTCCGGTCCGGGCGCGTCTCCGTTCCCTCCGTGATCCCCGTCTCCGCCGGGTCTTCCGGGTTCTTCGGATGGCGTCGGATCCGTCGGCTCATCGGCTCCCGTCGGGACCTCCGGCTCCCCTGTCTGTTCCGGCTGCTGAGTCTCCTCCGGAGGCGGTTGGGTTTCCGGCTTCTGCTTTTCCGGCTCTTCGGGAGCCGGCGGCTGCTCGGTCTCCTGTTCCGCCTGACGGTGCTCCTGTTCCTCTCGACGCAGGGCGTGGCTTCCGCCGTCCATGGGATCGGCCTTCAGCGGCTCCGCCGCGGCCTTCACCGGGTCCTCCGGCTCCATGCGCGCGCCACGCGTCACAGCGGCCAGACCGCCGGCGGCCAGCAGGAGCACCAGCACGGTACACAGTATTCTGTTGAAAAGCTCTTTTCTTTTCATCCGTATCGCTCCATTTCCATGGAAAAATGTCATTTTATCTGTATATTATCCATGGAAAAACGTCAATTCTATGATATAATTGTATCGGAAAACGTAATCTCTGCGAAGGAGGGTTCATCATATGCTGGAAAGAAAAATTCAAGGCACCATCATGCGCTGGATCAGAAACAGTGACAAAGCCCTGCTGGTTTACGGCGTCCGTCAAGCCGGCAAGACCTTTATTATCCGCGAATGCCTGAAAGCGTCGGGTTGTGACTATGTTGAATTCAATCTGATACGTCAGCCGGAAATCGTTGATATACTCGCCACTGCCGGCAGCATCGACGACCTGATCCTGAAGCTTTCGTTGTGTACGGATAAGAGGATCGTCCCCGGGAGCACCTTCATTTTCTTTGATGAGATCCAGAAATACAAGGAAATAGTTACGAAAATCAAATTTCTCGTTGAAGACGGGCGCTGCCGCTATATCATGTCAGGTTCCCTGCTTGGGGTTGAGATCGTAAATCTGAAATCGGCTCCGGTAGGTTATCTGCAATCGATCTGCATGTACCCGCTGGATTTCGAAGAGTTTCTTCAGTTATTCAACGTTGACGCAGGAATAATGAACATGCTTCACAGTGCCTATGAGGCAAGAACACCCGTAGACGAACTTGTCCACCGAAAACTCATGGATATATTCAATCTCTATCTCATCATAGGCGGCATGCCCGCTGCTGTGGATAAATACCGTGCCACAGGAAACATAGACGACGTGATAGATGAGCATCGTTCGATCATCGAACAGTATAAACTGGACTTTACACAATACGAAGAAGAAAACCGCAAACTGTTGATCACGCACATCTATGAAATGATCCCCGCAGAATTGAATGAAAAAAACAAGCGCTTCATGATTGCGGATATTCGAAAAGATCTGCGTTTTGAAAGAGTATCCGACAGCTTCACATGGCTTTGGAAAGCCGGAGTCGCACTGGGTGTTTTCAATGTGACAGAGCCCACGATACCGCTCATGCTGAATCAGAAGAGTTCTCTGTTCAAAACGTTTCTGTCGGATGTCGGCCTGCTCACTACACTGTACGGAAAGCCCTGTAAGCTGAAGATAGTGAACGGCGAAAAAGGCGTCAATAACGGTTCAGTCTATGAAAACGTTGTCGCTCAGGAGCTTGCTGCCCACGGATACCCCCTGTTTTATTACAACAGCAAGAAAAAAGGCGAACTGGATTTTGTCGTCGAACACGCAGGCCGCGTACTGCCCATCGAAGTAAAAAGCGGAAAGGATTATGAAAGGCACTCAGCACTTGACAATGTGCTTGGAACCGTACAGTATGGCATCGATGAAGCATATGTTTTTACAAACGAAAATGTGAGGACCAGAGAGAACATAAGTTATCTCCCCATATATATGGTAATGTTCCTGAAAGAAGATCCGGTGGTTTTTGGCGATATTTCCGTGGATAACTTCCGTTTTTGAGCATGTTTGCCTGACGGAAGTGAACGAAACGATCCGAACCCATATGTCCATCTGACGGGACGTTATCTGTTTTCACCCTGCATCCTTCATTTCGTCGGCTCCCTTTTCAAAAAGGGAGCCGGCGCGTTTTTTGGGAATCCCTCAAAACGCAGGTACAGCACATCTATACAGTCTTCCCCTCGAGGGGAAGGTGGTTCGGCAGGAGCCGAACCGGATGAGGTGGAATGCGCGTCAGCGCCTTTCACAGCGAAGCTGTTTCATATGCCGCAGGCATGTTTCATAGAGACCGAAGGGCTCTGTTTCATTTGATCTAGGGCCCCCGCTGAACGCCAGCGCCGCGCGCTCGCCTTCCATGGACCACGGAAAACGCTAACGAAGTGCGTTTTTCGTGGAGAGGAGACACAGCGGAGAGAGTGAGACCTCGGCCTTTTGGACGGGGGCGAATGATTTGCAGCTTGTGTCGACGAAGGAGCAGCGGAATATGAGAACGCCATAGAATGGCTCGTATCTGCGAATCTGATATCCCGCGTTTATCGGGCGGAGCACATAGAAAAGCCATTAGATAACTATAAGGATATCGATGATTTCAAGATATATCTTTCCGATACCGGCCTTCTGTGTGCGCAGAAGGACATACGGGCGGACGACGTCTTTTACATGGAGGAAGAACTGACGGACTTCAAGGGCGGAATGACAGAAAACTACGTCTGCGTCCAACTGATCCGCTCCGGTCTGAGACCATACTTCTGGCGGAACGACAGAGGAACAAAGGAAGTCGACTTCATCGTATCCCTGGCCGGGCAGCTGATCCCCATCGAAGTAAAAAGCGGTGATAATGTTCGTTCGACAAGTCTGAATGATTATGTGAAGCTCTACAGACCACCGTACGCCATACGTTTATCAGAAAAAAACTTCGGATTTGATAACGGCATCCGCTCGATTCCTCTGTATGCTGCTTTCTGCATCCGGGACCTCTGAACGCTGATATCGCCTGACACTGTTATACCATTCTCCCCGCCCCGGCTGACACCAGCCGGGGTCTTTCTTTACTACTGCCCGCAGACAAGATCAGGCGCCCTTTCGAAAAGGGAACCGGCGGTCTCTGCTCGACTGAGGGATCGCCGTTCAACCGGTTGTTCGTCAGCAACACAGGGAACCGTCCCCTGTGTTGCTACATGCCCCCCTTTGCGAAAGGGGGGAACGCCTGGCCCTGCCAGGCAGGGGGGATCGGCCCGTTCGAATGGCCCTGTCAGTCCCTGTCTCCCCTTCGGGCCCCTTACTCCTCTTCTCCGTTCTCCTCTTCCCATCCGGCGTACAGCGTCACCGGCTCCGTCACGGTGTCCGTCCGGAACTTCCACGGCTGCGTCTTCGCCTCGTCCCGGTACCAGCCCGTCAGCCGGTATCCGGCCCGTTCCGGCGCCTCCGGCCTCGGCAGCTTCCTGCCCTTCCGGATCTTCACCTGCCGGGCCGGGCTCCCGTCTCCCGCCTCCAGCGTAACGGTAATTCTCTTACCCCCGAACAGCATCAGCAGGAGCGCCGCCAGAACGACGATCCCCGCCCCTGAGATGAGCGCCCACAATGGCAGACTGGACCGCGGCATGCCGTCCGGGGTTTCCGGAGCGGTATCGTCCGGAATGGGATCTCCTTCCGCCCATCCGGCGAACAGGGTCATGTTGCCTTCGACCACGTCGTTATCAAAATCCCAGATCTGTGTCTCATACCAGTCCCTGTACCAGTGCTCCAGATGATACCCTTCCAACACGGGATCTTCCGGCCGGATCACCTTTTCTCCGATGCTCACGGTCTGATCCGGGATCTCCGTACCCTTGTACGTTTCAAAATGGACGGTACAGTCGTTGGAAACGATCACCTTTAGATTCCGGGCGTTCGTCACATACGACGCCGATCCCGTCTGGTTACCGATGATGCAGTTGCGGTTTTCGATGATCGACGTGCCGCTGGTGGCGATCACGCGGAGCTGGAAGTTGCCGATCAGCGTTTCCGCCTCCCAGGGATCGCCCCCGCCCATGGTTACGCGGTTCATGTAAAAGCTCCGGTACCCGTCCATCAGGCCGATCTCCGTCGTCGCGATGCCGCTTTTCGTCATCCAGCTTCCGTCGATCAGCTCGAAGAATTCGTCGTCGTAGCTGATCTCGTCCTGCATGCTGTAGAGTGTGAAGCCCTCCGCGCTGTCCGTTCTGGTTACGGTCAGCGTGACGGTGATCACGTCTCCCGGCTGGGCGTATTTCTCAGAAGTCCCATCCGCCGTAAGGCTGAAATCGAAGGCCATGGAGTCGTCTGCGGCGAAAACAGGCACGGCAAGACTGAAAAGAACAATTATCCCAAATAAAATGGCCAACACTCGTTTTCCCGTTCTCATAGCACTCAATCCTTACCCCTGTTTTCCAAGTTTTACGTTGTATCCTGCAACATACCGCAGGATCCTTGTCGCGTCCATGGCGTTGACCGTACCATCCCCGTTGGCGTCCGCCGCCTCCAGGTCGATCGTTACGGAGTAACCGGCCACGTAACGCAGTACTCTGGTCGCGTCCATGGCGTTTACCGTTCCGTCCCCGTTCGCGTCGCCGTATACGACGGTTATTGCCGGAGTAAGATATTCTTCGATCGCTGCGATGATATTCCCCTCGCGGACCGTCATGTAAGCGAGTTTTTCATCTTCACTCAACGAATTGTAGGCGTCCAGTACCGCCTGCAGCGCGGCCTTATCCTCCTTGTTCCAATCGCTCTGCTTCGGCAGTGCCGCGAGCTGGTCCTTAATTTCATCGATACGGGTGAAAACAACGATCTTCGCGTGAAGATTCTCGAGCTTATCACCGTACGCCATACCTTCCCTGGCTTCCTCCGGCAGCGCGCAGTATCTTTCATACAGGTCCGTGATCTTTACGCGGTAATCGTTATAATTGCCGTAAGTGACGGCCGTGACCGCGGGCAGGATCTCGATTTCTCTGTCTATGCCTTCCGCCGCCCCTCCGACTACGTAGAACGTATATTTCGTGCCTGAATATTGGACGGCCTCCGCCGACTGCTTGTTCATGCTGGGCCAGCTGTACTCGCCGCAGCCTACGTACAGTACATCCCCGGTTTTCACGGGTATCATCCGCGTGGTGCTGTACCATGCATCGTCAGTGTCATAGGCATTCAGGAACGTTTTGACAAGATAGTTTTTGTTCGCCGCGGTCGGCGTGACCCTGACGTACCCCTTCCCATCCGGAACGATCAGCGTATACACATTTACCGAACCGTCGAAGGCAGGTTCCAGCATACCTCCGTCAATGACCAGTGCTTTCAGACTCGTATCCGTCTCCCCAAAGGTTCCCCCCAAATCATTGCCCAGACCTGCCGAAGAATATTGGATACTGATGTCGTCGCCGCTGTGCACCTTTCCCTGGGAAAAGCTGAACTGATCCATCCCGGCATTCACAAACCAGTCGTTCAGCGTGCCCATCCATCCGGATTCCGTTCCGCCGTCAAATTCCGCCAGTTTTGGCTCGTCTGCATCCAGATTACCATTGGCATTTACGTCAACATAAACGGTGGAAAGATACGTGATGTCGTATCCGTCGCCCCCGGTGCCCAGCCAGGACAGTCCGTTCATTGCAAACGCCTTCAGGGCGGCTGTCATCATTGTGTCGTTTTCACATAGATCGTACCAGCCGGAAAAGAACACGTTTTCACTTTCAAAGGGATAGTGGCTCTCAAACGCCGTGTTTCCTTCCGGGTACGTCGTGTTTTCAAGGCTGATCCGTACTCTTCCGACCGGATCTCCGTATTCCGGAAGCTGCACGCCGACGGCAGTCGCGGCGTATGTCGTATCCCGTCCTATGCTGAGCATGGCAGACGTCGCGTTTTCCAGTGCGGCGGTCACTTCTTCCGCGCTCTCTGCCGCCGCCACGTCCGCAAGTCCGTCTTCTTTTGCCGCAACGATGAGATTCCAGATGTTGTCATCGTACTCCGCGTACTTTTCCTCATCATAAGTGCCGAACAGATCCGTGATCTGCAGCGCGGCCTCATTTTTGACGGCTTCGAGATCGCCCTCCTCGGATGAAGCAACGCTCCCGACCGTGATGTGGATCGTTACGTCGTTATTCGGCATGATGAAACTGGCGGAGTGCCTGGAATATCGGTATCCTCCTTCCATGTAAGACGGTTGGAATCCTTCATATACATTGTAATTCCATTCATCTACGCCGCTCACGGTAATATCGGTCACCTGGATCTCCGGCCAGTCATATTGATCAGTGACCCCTCTGTCAAAGATCTTTATGCCAAATGTGGATCCCGGAAGGATCTCAACCGGGTCGATTTGAAGAGATTCGGTCATGAGCTCATCTGTTTGATACGCCTGCCAGGGATAATCGATGAAATAATGCGACAGCACAGCATACAGGGTATCCCCTGTTCCGTCTGCTTCAACAGAAACGACGTATTTTTTCTCTGCAGGAAGGTTTCCAGCCTGATCGACGTATGCCTGCAGAAGCATGTCGTATTTCGCTCGCTGCCCCAAGGTGAGCTGACCTTGCATATACGGCGAAAGACTATCGATGGTCTCCTTCAGCTTTTCAAAGCGCGCCTGATAGCTGACGGTAAAATCTTCCGTTCGGTCAGGAAGATTCTTCAGGAACCACTCGATATTTGAGGTCTGGTTCCGATGCTCCGCCACAACCTCATCGATCAACGTTCGCATCTGGCTGAGGGCGGCCTTCTGCGCATGGAAAGCGTCGCCCAGCAGATCGGACCCGGCAATGGTCGCTGTCGCTTCCGTATAGATCGAAGAAAGCTGTGCCCACTGATCCGGAGTGTAAAAATCCTCGTCATACGATTCGTATATCTCATCCATTTCCGCCTGAAGCGCCGCCCTGACAGCGGCGGTATCTGCGGCTGGAACCACGTGAAGCAGAACGTAATCGCCCACTGCGAGGTTATCATAGGCTCCCCCGGTAACGTAACATTCTGCGTCTATATTGCCAGTCTTTTGAGGAGTCACGTCGGCGACCGCCAGGCGATACCACCCTTCCGAATACCATGTGATATGCGCCTTCCCGCTTTCATCCGTCTGCACGTCGAGCTCCGTTGCTGCGGGGCTTGTTTTTGCCAGATCAGCGTCTTCCTGCGGATCGCTCAGGAAAAAGCTCACGCCAGCCGCAGGTGAGGATACCGTTTCCAGCTCGGCAGCCGCCGAGGTTTTCGATACGCTGATCTCAAACGGAGTTCCTGCTTCCGTCTCAATCACCCGGTCGTCATCTTCGACGTGCAGGAGGGAAAGATAGGTATAATACCGGTCATAGGTCGAATTGGGAACTCTGCTGATATAGTAATAATAGGCGGGAGGATCGACAACGGCTATCACGACGCTGTCCCCGTTGTGAAGCTGCGGGACACCGTTTGTTTTTCCCTGCCATCCGGTCACATTTGTATGTGAACGGTCGACGGCAAGCTCACCGTTGATGTAAACGAAATACGCCGGTGCGTAGGTTGCGCTCTGCGCAAGCTGCGTCTTACGGAAGGACATCGCGCTCATGAGGCCGTCAACCGTTTTGTTCTCCGTCAGCGTTACGTCTGCATCGAATGTCACCGTAGCGTCATCCGTCAGTCCGTATTCGGGATACAGCAGGCTGAAGGTATCCGCCACGCGGACGTGCACGGTGACGGAGGCGGCCTTCGATTCGAGCGCATGGTACGCGGTGCTCGCTGTGGAAAGCGCCCGCAGGTACGCGCGGATCCGTGTCGTCGTACCGCAGCCCGCGGCGGCACAGGCGGCCATGGCGTCCCGGGCGTCGCACCAGGCGGACCAGCTTTCCGGAGTGTAATCCGCTTCCTTCAGTTCCGTTTGAGAAAGCAGCCATTCCGCCGCGCGGCGGTACAGCAGGGCGAAACGGTTGAAGGACTCCAGCGACGAGTTATCCAGCAGCCCGGCCGCAGCCTCATCCATCGCCTGTACGGCGGCATCCAGCGTCGGCTGAATGGTCGCCTCGTTTTCCTCCGTACATCCGCCTTCCGTGTCGAACAGGCGGGAAAGAAGCGTCTGCGCGTCCGCCAGCGCCGAAGCAAAAGGAGCCCAGGTCTCCGCGGTAAATCTCGTTTCATCATACGCACTGTAATCCCGGATCGCTTCATATAATGCCGTCGCGTTTGCCCGGCTTATTGGTATCAGCGCAGCGATGGCGGCGGAGAGGCTCTCCGTCGCCGCCGTCAATTCCCCGGCGGTGGCGGAAGCGTCGTCATAGACGCTCTGCGCGCTCGCGAGGACGTCCTGCAGCTCACTCCAGAAGCCGTTCTGGCTGGTGGTTTTCCCGTTGTAGCGGTCGCCGGACTGATACCAGTCGCCGGCATGGTTCCCCGTAACACGGGCGATCTGTTCGCCCAACGCCCTGCGCGCAGCACCGATTGCCGAAACGGCTCCGTTCGGAGTGATCTCGATCATAACTGCGTAATCAAGGCCAAGATCGGAAGAATTCAGATAGAGAAAATACCATGCGGTCGACGATTCCTCCGGAACATAACCGGCCGCGGTAAGGGACGCACGGTCCGCGATATTCGTCTTATAGTACCGAGAAAAATCTGCAGCGCCGTACGTCGTACCGTCAGCAAAGCCAAACAACGCCTGAGATTCGCCTGTAATGGTTATAATATCCTTCTTCTTTATGGATTCCCCGATGCCGTTGGTAACCGTAAAGCTCGGATCCTGAAAACGAAGGACGTACGTTTTCGTTATCTCATGCCCGACGACCGTGTGTGTCGATTCGTCAAGCGCGGCATAGCCGCTGGTCAATCCGCTGCGGCCAAGGGCAACGGCGTAGTCGCTGTTCTCGTTGTGATACTCCTCCGGTGCGCTCGCACCACGCAGTGGGATATCGCCTTCTTCCGCGCCGTTTTCTTCCGCCGAATTTCCCACGGCGTCGCATGCGGAAGGTTCCGCACCCGGCTCAATGGGATCTTCTTTCGGCAGCGGTTCCTCATTCTCCGTCGGTTCGGCAGGCTTCTCCCGTTCCTTCTCCCCGCTGTCCCGCGTCTCCTCATAAGCAGCCGCGGAATCCTCGGTCATCTCCACGGTCTGCTCCGAGGATAACGGCAGCTCGTCGCTGTCGTCCGCCGCAAATGCCGCGGACAGGGTCCCCAGGAGCATGCAGGAACAAAGCAGCAGGGCCAGGACACTCTTCAGCAGATGCTTTTTCAGAATTCTCATAGGATTCCCTCCCTCATTTTTCTCATTCAAGGGGATGAAAGGCGCTTTTACGCCCGGATAAAGGCATCTTTCATCCTCCCGAATAATGCGCAGGTACCTCTGCCCGGAATTCCGGGCAGAGGTATCTCCGTCTGCACATTCTCGTGCGAAAATGTGGCTCTTCCTGTTTTTTACTGGCCGTTGATGATGTAATTTACGATGGCGCTGGAATCCAGAACGTTCAGTACCATATCCTGATTCGTATCCGCCAGCAGGAATTTCGTCTGCATGACCTGATCCGTATTCACGGGAACCTGATCATACGTTGCGTTGTACATGTTCCATACCAGTTGGGCGTCGTTGGTGTCTACGCCGCCCTCGGACAGGTTGACGTTGTAATTGTAATCCAGTGCCTGATTTCCTGTGGAAACTTTAATATGATACCGTTTCCAATAGTCTACAGAGGAATTGATGCTGCCGCTGTCTCCGGCAAACAGCACTCTGCACCACACGCCGTCGACATCGCCTTCGAAGCCCGCTTTATAGGTTTCCGCTGTACTCCAACTGAAGTGCCAGGCCTCGTTGCTCGCTTCTCCGCCGGCAATGGAATCCCATACGATGTCTTCCCCTTCAAACAGGGCTCCCGTTACACGGACGAGAACGCCCACGGAATCGTCCATCTTTACGTACTCGCTTCCCAGCACCTGCAGATGATAGTTGCGGGTTTCGTTCACGGTGACGGTGATGGGCGTTTCGCCGGCCGTGATATATGCCGCAGCGATAGTGTAGGCGCCGTTTTCCCCAGCGGTCACGGGGACCGACTCATCCCCGCGGGCAGCGGTAACAGAGTAGTCGTAGTGCTCCGTATCCTGAGTCACAGTAAAGGAGAAGTCCTGTCCTTCTTTTGCGGTTTTGATAGTGCCGCCGACGACCTTTTCTTTTCCGGTACCTTCGAATTCCACCGTTACATCCTGGGCTTCCGTCTTTACGACGGTGATGACCACGTCGCCCTTTATGTCCGCCCCTGCGATCGTGTAGGTGACCGTATGGGTCTCTTCATTTTCGACAGGCTCCAGCGTAACGGCTTCATCGCCGATCTTCGCGGAAACCGCATAGACGTACCCTTCGGCTTTGCTCACGGTGAAGGCATAGTCCGTTTTATAGGTCGGAACACCCTCTGGCAGGGCTACGTCCACTGTGGAGGGCTGAACCGTCTCACCATCAGCATTCTTCACCGAAACCGTATAGGTCTTTGGCGTCATCTCGGTCAGCGTGATGCTGATGGGGCCGCTCACCGCGCTTCCCGGTATCGTATACGCTCCGTTTTCATCCGGGCCGCTGGGCGTTACGGTCACCCCGCCGACGGTCGCTGCAAAGGTATAGTCATAGTACGGATCGGAAACGGTAAAGGTATAATCCTGGCCGGCTGTCGCCGTCCCGGCGCCGGTCACTTCAGCGTCGAAGTCACCCGTACTGATCGAAACGGCATACTCTTCCGGTGCCGCGACGGTGATCACCGTGGTATCGTCCAGCAGATGGGCCGTGATCTCGTCGCCCGCTTCTATGGTTCCCTTGTTTCCGATGCCGGCTCCGGTGCATTTCACCGCCGCCGAACCGGATCCCTTTGCCGTAAACTGCAGGGTGAAGGCCGTTCCCGTGGCGCTGGATATCTGCTCCGTGCCGTATTTGCAGACGGTGATCGTGCCGGCGGTCTCTTCCGCCTTCACTTCATCGCCTTCGCTCAGGCCGGTGACCCCCTTGAACTGCAGCTTTTCCGCGTCATAGGTGAAGGTCATCTCGTAGTTGGTGTACTTGTCGAACCCTTCGCCCTGACCGGCGATCCCCACAGCCACGTCGACATCCGCGCCTGCAGCAACCGTCTTGTCCGAGTCCATGAAAACGCTGTAGCCGTTCTCAAGATCGTCTGCCCCCGCAGCCGACACGGTGACCTTTCCGGCAGTAACGTCGACATCAAAAGGCTTGTCGTCATCCGCGAGTATGACGTCCGTCAGTCCGATCTGGTATTCTCCATACGCGGCGTCCTCCTTGATTTTGAACGTTGCCGTGCACAGCGTGCCGTTCAGCGTGTAGTATTCCGCTGCAGCAGCTGTGATCTTGCCGGAAGCCGGATCCGCCGGAGGCATGAATCCATGCAGGGTATCGCTGGCGATCGACGTCAGCGTCATTACGGATGAATCATAGGTAAGCGTACCTTGAAATGAGGCAAACTCTGGGCTGTTGGCCATCGTGACCGGGATTGTAACGGTAGCACCGGGCTTGACAACCGCTGCCCCAACAGTAATAGCTGGAGAAACAGAAGCATCTTCTGCACCAATTTGAATAATTACATCATATGCAGTTGCATGTTCAAAATTATCATTATCCCAAACTACTCTCTGAGTAGCAAACCCGGTAACATTAGATGTTGGAATCAAAGACAGCGTCGTTTCATTGAAGTCACTTAAAAACTGTGAGTATCTATTTATACTTGTATCAATGAATTGTTCGTTGACCATATAATAGCTGGTATCTTCATAAAAATCTTGATTATACCCAATGAAACGCCCTTTGACGGTAAACCATCTATCTGAGATAAGATCGTCATCATTTTCCGGCCACGAACAAGACTGAATTGTTGATCCAACTGGAAGTGATACCAAGTAAACGCTTCCATCGTATATATCATTTTGAATATTACATAACTTTGTAAATGATGCGTTGATAATGTTCCCATTTGCATCTTGATATGTTAATGAAAAAGGAATGTCGGTTTCTGTTGCCACTGCACCCATGGGCAGAATACCAATAACAAGCATCAAAGATAATAATACAGCAATCGCTTTTTTCATCGTTGCTTCCAATCCGGCGTTGTTGAAAAACTAATATTAAGTTCTTCAACTGCGCCTATGATTATCAGAATTTTATAACGGCAATGTAGGGTGCACCATCGCCGGTCTGCGCAACTATCCTAACCATATCAACAGTATTATACTTGGGGACGGTTCTTTTTTCCCACTTTTTGTTGTGCCTGTTCTCAGGCGGTGATAAAATATTCATACTTATAATCTCTCCTTTTTTGAGGTATTCACCATGCCAAGACGTGCCAGAAGAATGAGCAGTACCGGTATCTACCACATCATGTTGCGCGGCATCGACCGCATGGTCATCTTCCACGATGATGAGGACCGGTTGCGGTTTCAGGAGGATCTCCGTTCCTGCCTTCCGCCATTTTCCGGAGTCGGTTCCGCAAGCACTGCCGTCGCGGCAGCCCCTGCTTTGTTCCCCGACCGGAACACGGTTTCGAGAACAGAATCTCCTGTTGATACAAAGAAGCCTGCCATGCTTTTTCAATACTGTCTGATGGACAATCATGTGCACCTTCTGCTTCAGACCGGGTCAGATCCTCTGAATCTGATCATGAAACGCGTCGGTATCAAATACGCCGGTTACTATAACTGGAAATACATGCGAACTGGTCACCTGTTTCAGGATCGATTCCGAAGTGAACCCGTCGAAGACGACCGTTACTTTCTTGCCGTTTACCGATACATTACCCTCAATCCGGTAAAGGCCGGCCTTTCAGACCAGATCGGTGAATATCTCTGGTGCGGTTACCGCTCTCCCTGTGCAGACGGTTCCGATGAGAAGGAAACCCGTTCTCCGGGTGCTTTCTCCTTCAGCGGTGGGATCTGTTCTCCCCTTCCGTTGGACATTTCTCCGGAGCAGCTTGACCGGTTCATCCGCTCTGAACAGGAAAACATCAGACCTTTTCCCGAAAAGATCTCCGACCGTCAGGCTGCCGCGATCCTGCGGGAGAAGACCGGTTTCGCTTCTCCCGAAGAATTCAGAAAGCTGGAAAAACAGAAACAGATACAGTATCTGTTCATTTTTCAGGAAGAAGGGATGTCCCCTTTCCAGATATCCCGCGTCACAGGCATTCCGAAAAGCAACGTTTTTCGCTATCTGCGCACATGATCCGTTCTCCGCATCACCCCTCTCTGGTTCATCATCTGTTGCTTCCGTCTCAGCATTTTTCCCTGTTCCTGTTCACCGTGACCGGGAATGAGTCACGGCGCGCTGCGAATGGCCCATGATCCTGTCCTCCGCCTCGGGAACCGTGAGGAGCTTTCCGCGCGTCCCGCCCGTCCTTCGCAAAGACGGGGCGCTTTGCGCGTTCCGCTCGACCTACAAGCTGAGCCTCCGGCATCGGTTCGGATCGTGTAATTGTCTTCGCCAGCGGCAAGCGTTCCGAGAAAGCGGCACATCTATACCGCCTTGATCTGGTCCGCTTTACATCACCCCCGGCTGACATGCCCCGGATGCGTTTCCTCTTCTCTGGATACTGACGTATTCAGGGCATAAAAAAAGACCCGGAGCAAACTCCGAGTCCTTTGAAGCAGAAAAGCGCCCCTTACGGAGCGCTCTTCGCGTATACTGTGGTTAAATATTGTTCTACAATGCTGACGAATTCTTCTGCTTTGACAAGCTGCTGCGCGACCTCATCGCGTGAGATGAGATAGAAGTCGTCATAGTCGCTGCCCTGGCGGACGTCTACGAGATCCCGGATAATCGGCGAAAGCTCTCTCGGCAGGATCTCTGTTTTCAGATATTTGCGTCTGAATTCCGCAATCACGCCCGAATGCTTTTTGGAATCGAACCCATCGAGCGCCAGTACCGCGCGCATCGCCGAAAACACGGCTTAATACGAACGGTTGGCAACGGTCTTGTAGTCGCCCAGCTCCAGGATCTGCCTGGCATAGCCGAGACGCTCCTTCGCCAGGGCCAGACGCGCCTTGGACAGGCTGAGCTTATCCGTCTCACGCAACGCTGATGCCCTCCTTCCGCACGGCCTGGTAAAACGGCAGCACGTCCAGATACCGGTCAAACGTCGCCTTATCCCGCAAAACCAGGGAGACAACGATATCATACTTGAATTCAAGCTCGTCAAGCACAGTGTGGAACATTTTACGATACTGCGACAAGTCCTCGATCGGCACGTCCGCCAGCACCATGATGTCCACATCGGATTCATCGTCCTGATCCCCCCGGGCATAGGAGCCATAGAGGATCGTCTCGCAGTAGTGTTCGGCAAAAACAGCCTTTGCCGTCTGCGCGACCTGTGTCAGAATATCCGTCAGCTGACTTTGCGTACACATGCTGCATCCCTCCGTTCCTGCCTCAGTATATGCAGTTTATCATATTCTCCGCATTTGTGCAAGCAGAGGGAAGCGCCCGGGAAATCCCGGTTTTTTCAAGTTCTGCACAGCGCCCGATACCCGTTCCTCTGCTCCCGCCGCCCTCTGACGAAGACCAGGTTGTCCGACCCTTGGCACGCGACGCATGCTTCCCCGGGCCGATATCATCTCTCGGTGCTGCTATTCAGTTTCGCTCCCA
>JAFWRM010000032.1 GCA_017519975.1 Oscillospiraceae bacterium
AACTATCACAGCGCTGTCCGGGGCATGGGGGACGCCGCCGTCGTTCAGAAGGCCCGAAGGGAAAAAAGCGGCGCGGGAAAGGTGCTGAAAACGATCCTGCTGGTGGCGGTGTGCTGCGCTGCGGGAGCGTTCTGCGGGCATGCGGCGGCAAACATGACGCTGGACCGTGCCGTGGATCGATCCGTTCCGGTCCAGCAGACCGGTGATGCGGAGAAGACGGAAACGGAAGAAACGCAGAACAGTCCCGTTCTGCCGGCCGGCACGGCTTCCGTGGGCGGGGAGCTGACGCCGGAGGAGATCTACGACGTCGCCTGCCGCCAGTGCGTGGGCATTCAGGTGACGGCGTCGGGATACAACATCTTCGGGCAGCCCGTCACCACCTCTCCGGTCTCAGGCTCCGGCTTCATCGTTTCGGAGGACGGATACGTCGTAACGAATTACCACGTGATCGAATACGCGCTGGGAGGCAGGAACCGGACGGTGACCGTTCACACCTGGGACGGCGCTTCCTATGAGGCCGAAGTCCGGGGCTTCGATCAGGACGGAGACATCGCCGTGCTGAAGATCGACGCGGAGGGACTGAACGCCGTGAGCATGGGCAGCATGGACGACTGCCGGGTGGGAAACAGCGTTTACGCCGTCGGGAATCCCCTGGGAGAACTGACGTACACGATGACGGACGGCATCATATGCGCCCTTGATCGCGTAATCACCACGGATACGTCCTTTTCCATCAACGTGTTCCAGATCAACGCGGCGGTGAATTCCGGGAATTCCGGAGGGCCGGTGTACAATACGAAGGGCCAGGTCATCGGCATCGTGGACGCCAAGTATTCGGCCACGGGCGTCGAAGGCATCGGTTTCGCGATTCCGCTGGACGACGCGGCCCGCGTCATCCGCGATCTTGTGGAGCGCGGTTATGTGACGGGCCGAGCCTATCTCGGCGTTCAGGTCCGCACGGTAACGGGCGCCATCGCCGCTTATTACGGGCTGCCCCGCGGGGCTTATGTGGACTATGTGGAGGAGGGAAGCTGCGCGCAGACGGCGGGCATACTTCCCGGGGACATCATTACCCAGATCGGCAGTTACGAGATACTCGGGAAGGACGACGTGCGCATCGCCCGCACCGGATACGGCGCCGGGGATACCGTCGATATCACCCTGGTCCGCGACGGTACGACGATGACGACCACCCTGACCTTTGACGAGGAGCCGCCGCTGAACGTAGATCCCTGAGCATACGAGAAAAGAAAGACCCGGCGCCGGGAGGAAATGCCTCCGGCGCCGGGTCTGTGACTGTCAGGGATCAAGAGTGTGCGGCGGCGTTACAGGGCCCAGCTGGACAGATACTGCCGCTGGTCGGCCGTCAGGCTGTCGATGGAAAGGCCACATGCCGCAAGCTTCCGGCGGGCCACTTCATCGTCGATGGTTTCCGGAACGGGAATGACGCGGGCGGTGAGATCATCTCTGTGATCGGCCAGATATCTGGCGCACAGGGACTGGATGGCAAAGCTCATGTCCATGATCTCCGCCGGATGGCCGTCACCGCTGGCCAGATTGACCAGCCGGCCCTCGGCCAGAACGAACAGATGGCGTCCGCTGTCCAGCGTGTAGCCGATGATGTTCTGCCGCTGCTCGAACCGTTCGCAGGCGTTGGCGTCCAGCCAGGCGACGTCTACCTCCACATTGAAGTGACCGGCGTTGCACAGTACGGCGCCGTCCTTCATGAGCGGGAAGTGGGCCGAAGTGATCACGTCCCGGCAGCCGGTGCTGGTGACGAAAAGATCGCCGATCGCGGCCGCCTGTTCCATGGGCATGACGGAAAAGCCGTCCATCATGGCTTCCAGCGCTTTGACCGGGTCGACCTCGCATACGATCACTCGGGCACCGAATCCCTTGGCGCGCATGCAGATGCCGCGGCCACACCAGCCATACCCGGCGACGACTACGTTCTTCCCGGCAACGATCAGATTTGTCGTGCGGTTGATGCCGTCCCAGACCGACTGCCCTGTTCCGTAGCGGTTGTCGAACAGGTATTTGCATCTGGCGTTGTTCACGGTGATCATCGGGAAGCGGAGACTGCCGTCCCGTTCCATGGCGTTGAGGCGGATGACGCCGGTAGTGGTCTCTTCGCAGCCGCCGATCACGCCGGGGATGAGATGCGTCAGCTTCGTGTGCAGCAGATTCACAAGATCGCCGCCGTCGTCGATCACGATGTTGGGCTCGTACTCCAGAACGTGCACCAGGTGAGATTCGTACTCCTCCGGCGTAGCGCCGTGCCACGCATGCACGTCGATGCCGCCGGCGGCCACGGCCGCGGCCACGTCATCCTGTGTGGACAGGGGGTTGCAGCCGGTCACATGCATCTCCGCTCCGCCCGCCTGCAGGCAGCGGCAGAGGTACGCGGTCTTGGCTTCCATATGGACGGAAAGGGCGATCTTCAGCCCGGCGAAGGGCTTTTCCCGTTCAAAATCCTCCCGGATGCCACGAAGCAGGGGCATGTTCCTTTCTACCCAGCTGATCTTTCTTTCCCCGGAGGGGGCGAGGGTGATGTCTCTGATCTCACTCATCTTACGGTACCGATCCTTTCACAGGTCTGCTTTACATGCGCGTAGATCTCTTCCATGTCCGTATCCGGGAGACGCCCGTCGAGCACGACGGGCACGCCGTTTACGATCACGTGTTCCGTCTCATACCCTGTGGCGGAATAACACAGCGCGGCTACGGGATCGTTCACCGGCTGCATGTTCGGCCGATCCAGATCGATGACCACGAGGTCCGCCTTCGCGCCGCAGCGGATCTCGCCCAGATCTTCCAGGCACAGCGCCCGGGCGCCGTTTGCCGTAGCCATGCGGAACGCCTGTCTTGCCGTGACCGCCAGAGGGTCGTGCTCGTTGCCCTTGTGGATCAGGGTTAGACAGGCAAGGTCGCGGAACATGTTCAGGGCGTTGTTGGAGGAGGAACCGTCCGTTCCCAGCGCCACGTTCACGCCGGCCTTCAGCATCTTCGTTACCGGGGCGAAGCCGTTGGCAAGCTTCATGTTGCTGACGGGGTTGGTGGCTACGCTCGTTCCCCTGCGCTTCAGAAGGGCGATGTCTTCGTCCGTGGCGTATACGCAGTGGGCGACGACGGTCCGCTCCGTCAGCAGGCCGCAGCGGTCCGCCAGCTCAATGGGAGTGCAGCCGTGCTGTTCCCGGATGGAATCCATTTCACTGGCGGATTCCGACAGATGGATGGAAAGTCCGAGACCAAGGCTTCGGGCGGCGTCTGCCGCCTGCTTCATGTAATCCGTGGTGCAGGAATAGGGGGCGTGCGGGGCGATCATGAAGGAAAGAGTGGGATACGGTTTCCAGTTCTCATACAGGCGCCGGGCCTGATCCAGCCGGGGGTTCGGCCCGTCGGCCCCGTCCGGCGCGCCGGACAGCCCGCGGGAAAGAACGCCGCGGATGCCGGTATCCACGACGGCCTGGGCGGCCTCTTCCATGAAAATGCCCATGTCGTAATACGCGGTGGTGCCGGTGAGCAGCATCTCCGCGCAGGCCAGTTTTGTGGACCAGTAGCAGTCCTCGCCGGTCAGCTGATCCTCCATGGGCGAGATGCGGCCGAACAGCCAGTCGCTGAAGGTAAGATCGTCGGCGCAGTTGCGGAACACCGTCATGTAGGCGTGGCTGTGCGCGTTGACAAGGCCGGGAATGAGCAGACGGCCGCTGCCTTCGATGGTACGGTCGGGAACAAAGCCCTGCGGGACACTGTCCACGGAGGCAATGCGGTCGCCGGAAACGCACACGTCGACGACACGTTCACCGTCCGGAAGTACGGCGAGGATGTTCCGAATAAGAATGTTCATAGATCTCTCCTTGGATTGATGATTTGTGCCTGTTGTTTTTTACTCTAACAGAAACGGCACTGTGCCGCAAGGCCGCCCGAGATGAAAAAAGACGGAAAAAGGGAAAATATCCTATCATTTCAAGGGGGATTGTGATAGAATAAAACAGTTATAGTGGTGGTACTCTGCGCTGCCATCAAGCCGGGACCAGGGCCCTGTGGATCGGGCAGCCGGCGCGAAGAGGACCTCACCCCGAGAAGACCGGCGAGCCGACTGCCGCAGGACAGGGTCGCCGCGAACGCCATGGAAGGAGACGCGCCGATGAAGCGCTGTTTGAAAAAATGCATCTGCGCCGTGCTTGCCGTCCTGCTCTGCCTGACGATGGCAGGGTGCTTCGGTACGACGGCGGATGAGCTGTACCGCCTGCCGCGGTCTTCGGAGCGGAGCACCCGCATACAGCGCAGCATCGATGAGAGGCTGGTCAGCGGGCTGGAGTTTTCCGCTCCGGTGGCGGGGTACAACCGTCAGGCCATCCAGCAGTACGATCTGGACGGGGACGGGATCCAGGAGGTCATCGCGTTCTTCCGTACGGAAGGGGACGCTCCGCTGGAGATCGACATTATCCGTGAGACGGGCGGCGAGTATCAGCTGGCCGCGCAGATCTTCGGTGAAGGCAGAGCGGTGGACAGCGTCCAGTATTCGGACATGGACGGGGACGGCGTATGCGAACTGCTGGTAGGCTGGCAGATGAGCACGCTGGCAAAGGTGCTGGATATCTACAGCATCCGGGATTATCAGCCCGTCCCTCTCGCGGAATCCGCCTACGGCTCCTACATCTGCTGCGATCTGAACGGCACGCCGGGGGACGAGGTGCTGATCCTGAAGGATCCGGGAACGGAGAGCGCCGGGGAAGCCGTAGCCTATACGCTGATGCAGGACGGGGAGATCCTCACTTCCTCGGCCGCCCTTTCACGCGAGGCGGAGGCCATCTCCCGCGTGCAGAGCGGGGAGACCTCCGACAGGCACGCCGCGGTCTTCGTGGACAGCATATGCGGCGGAGGCCTGGTCACGGACGTTCTGGCCATGCGGGAGGAGATGCTGTACAACATCGTGCTCGACGGCCAGTCGGAGAACCCGACGGTAAGACCGCTGAACGTGTACTGCTCCGATATCGACCGGGACGGCGTGATGGAGATCCCGGAACCCAGGCAGCTGTATTCCCAGTCGGAAACGCCGTATTATGCGATATGCTGGAACACGCGCACCGTCCGCGGCTTTTCCATGGAAAAGCTGTGTACGTATCATAATTTCACCGACGGCTGGTACCTGATCCTGCCGGAAGGGCTGTCGCAGACGCTGACGGTCCGGCGGCTGGACACCGTTTCCGGGGAGCGGACGGTGGTGCTGTCCACCGTAAGCGGGGGAGGAAGCGATCCCACGATCACCGACTGCCTGGCGATCTACACGCTGACGGGAGACAATAAGGCGGAACGGGCGGCCATGACCGGCCGGTTCCTTCTGGCGGACGACGACCGCCGGCTGTTTGCCGCGTCCATACTGAGCGGCGGGAAGGACCTGATCACGGAAGAACAGATCGGAGAGTCCTTCTCTCTGATCCGTACCAGATGGCTTACGGGAACCTACTGAAAAGGGGGAGCAGAGCGATGAAGAAAATACTTGTACTCGAGGACGAAACGAGCATCCGCAGTTTCGTCGTCATCAACCTGAAGCGTGCCGGATACGATCCCATAGAGGCCGGCACGGGGGCGGAAGCCTTCGAAAAGCTGAAGGAGAATCCGGATATCCGGGTGGCGCTGCTGGACATCATGCTTCCCGATATCGACGGATTCGAGGTGTGCCGACGGATCCGTGCTTCCGACTCGAAGATGGGCATCATCATGCTGACAGCCCGCACCCAGGAGATGGACAAGGTCACCGGACTTATGACCGGGGCGGACGATTACGTCACCAAGCCCTTCTCTCCCGCGGAGCTGACGGCGCGGGTGGACGCGCTGTACCGCCGTCTGGGGGGCGAGGACGCCGCCGACAGCACTGTGATCGTCCAGGGACCGTTCCGCCTGAACACCCGCAACCGCACGCTTGAGAAAAACGGAGAGCGCATCAAGCTGACCCAGGTGGAATATTCCATCATCCGCATGTTTATGGATAATCCGGGGAAGGCTCTTTCCAGGGAAGACATTCTGAACATCGTATGGGGGCGCGACTACTTCGGTGAGCTGAAGATCGTGGATGTGAACATCCGACGGCTGCGCATCAAGATCGAGGACGATCCCACCAATCCCACGTATATCACGACCGTCTGGGGCTACGGATACAAATGGGGAATCTGACAAGGCAGGAAAAACCGCGGAAAGGCGGGGAACGTGTGAAACAGAAAAAACGGGGCACGATGAGAACGCGCTGGATGCGGCGCACGGTCGCCGCCGTGTCGGCTGTTCTGCTCGTCGTTCTCATCCTTTTCCTGGTTTTCGTTACGAATTACTATTATTCTACGATCCGGACGGGGCTGGCGGCCAAGGCAAAGACGGCGACGGGTTTTTTTGCCAACTATGTATCCGGTACCTACGCGGAATACTACGATACGGCGTACCGTTACGCGGAGACCTTTGAGGACGGGGACCGGCTGGAGCTGCAGTTCATCGACACGGCGGGCCGGATCCTGCTGTCGACCAACAGCATGACAACGGGCGGTCAGCCCGGTACTGCGGACGTGACGCACGCGTTGGAGACCGGCGTCATGTCCACCTACGTGGGGCGCGCCCTGTCGGGGGAACGGATCATAGCCGTATCCGCGCCCATTCTGTATTCCAGCGGCGAGACGGCGGGCATCATGCGCTACATCTCCGCGGCCTCAGCCGCGGACCGGCAGATCTTCCAGGCGTGCCTGGTAGCCTTATGCGTGGGGCTGATGTTCCTCTTCGTTGTCGTGTCCCTGAACCTGGTGTTCATCCGGTCGGTCATCGAGCCGGTCAGCGAGATCACCGCCATGTCCAAGCGGATCGCTGCCGGAAGCTACGGCATACAGATCGAAAAGACCTATGACAACGAGATCGGCGAGATGGTGGATTCCATCAATGAGATGTCCGTGAAGATCGCGCAGTCGGAAAAGATGCAGACGGAGTTCATCTCCTCCGTATCTCACGAACTGAGAACGCCGCTGACCGCCATTACGGGGTGGAGCGAGACGCTGCTGTACGATGAGGAAAACAGCCCCGACGCGCGCCGGGGTCTGTCCATCATCCTCCGGGAGGCCCGGCGGCTGACGAAGATGGTGGAGGAACTGCTGGAGTTCACGCGCATCGAGGACGGCCGCTTCACGCTGAACGTGGAACAGATCGACGTGTGCGCCGAGCTGGAGGATACGATCTTCACGTACCGCGAACTGCTGCAGCAGGATGAGATGGAACTGAGGTATGAGCCGTCGGAGGAGGAGATCCCGAACATTCCGGGCGATCCGGCGCGTCTGCGGCAGGTGTTCCTGAACATTTTCGACAACTCCGCCAAGTACGCCCGTGAGGGAAAGACCATCGATGTGTCCGTAAAACCGGACACAAGCTGTGTTAACATCATCATCAGAGACCACGGCCCAGGCATCCCGGAGGGAGAACTGGAGAACGTGAAGCAGAAATTCTACAAGGGCAGCAACGCCAAGGAACGCGGCAGCGGCATCGGCCTTGCCGTGTGCGATGAGATCATCCGATACCACGGCGGGAGCCTGATCCTTGAAAACGCGGAGGGCGGCGGTCTGCAGACCACCATCCGCCTTCCGTATACCGCCACCGGAGAAACATGACGTCCGGATCGGCGGACCCTCGGGAGGGAACTATGAAAAAAACGGAAAAGGGCCGCATGGGCGGAGTGAAGTTCTATACCTCCGTCGGCGGCCAGGCCCTGATGGAGGGCATCATGATGAAGGGGCCTGCCCGGCAGGCCATCGTGTGCAGCACACCCGACGGATACGTCACGAAGGTGGAGGAGGTCCGCCCGCTGAAGGAACGGTACCCCATTCTGGGGGTGCCCGTGATCCGCGGGGCGGTGGCGTTCATCACGAGCATGATCACCGGCGTGAAGGCCATGATGTTCTCGGCTTCCTGCCTGCCGGAAGAGGAACAGGAGGAGCCGGGCCGCTTTGAACAGTGGGTCAGCCGCCATTTCAGCGACGAGCAGACGGAAAAGGTGCTGATCGGCGTCTCCGTGGTCCTGGGCATCGTTCTGGCGGTGGGCCTGTTCTTCCTGCTCCCCACGGTACTGACCGGGCTGCTCGGGGATCTGATCCGCAGCCGGCTGCTGAAGAACCTGATCGAGGGGCTGATCCGAATCGCCATCTTCATCGGTTACCTGGCGCTGGCGACCCGAGTGAAGGAAATCGCCCGCGTATGGCAGTACCACGGGGCGGAACACAAGACCATTTACTGCTATGAAAAGGAACTGGAGCTTACGGTGGAAAACTGCCGCGGGCAGTCCCGCCTGCACCCGCGCTGCGGGACCAGTTTCCTGTTCCTTACCATGATCATCTCCATCCTGGTGTTCGGGCTGGTGTCGTGGAACAACGTCTGGATCCGGCTGGGGCTGCGCCTGGTGCTGCTGCCGGTGGTGTTCGGCCTGAGTTACGAACTGATCAAGTTTGCCGGCCGGCACGACAACCTGCTGACGCGCATCATCTCCGCGCCCGGAAAGGGCCTGCAGCTGCTGACGACCAGAGAGCCGGACGACGACATGATCCGGGTGGCCATCGAGGCGCTGAAGCTGGTGGTGCCGGAGAACAAAGAGGAAGCGCTCTGGTAGGAGGAACGCCGAGTGAAGACCTACAGCGATATCTATCTTGCCGCCGGGAAGGCTCTGCGCGGCGCCGGCGTCGAGGCTTCCAATCTGGAAGCCCGTCTGATGGCGGCGGCCGCAACGGGTAAAACGGTGGAGGAATTTCTGAGGGACGCCCGCCTTTACGTGGGCGACGACAGCTTCGAACAGGCCATGAACGCCATGGTCGCGCGGCGTCTGCAGGGGGAGCCGGTGGCGTATATCACCGGCCTGTGGGAGTTCCACGGCCTGCCGCTGATCATTACGCCGGACGTGCTGATCCCCCGGGACGATACGGAAGTGCTGGCCGAAAGGGCCATCGCGCATGCGAAAAGCGCAGAGGGAAACGTCCGGATGCTGGATCTGTGCTGCGGCAGCGGATGCATAGGACTGGCCGCGGCGGCGGAGGTGCCCGGCATCCGGGTAGTGATGGCGGACGATTCCGAGCGGGCCCTGGCGATCGCCAGACAGAACGCCCTGAAAAACTGTCTGACCCGCAGCGTGACCTGCCTGACGGCCGACGCGCTGCAGGCTCCGCCCATGCTGCTGGGCCAGTTTGATCTCATCGTATCCAACCCGCCCTATGTCCGGACGGAGGAGCTGGCGCTTCTGGACGCCTCCGTGAGGGATTACGAGCCGGTCGCCGCGCTGGACGGCGGGGAGGACGGACTGACGTTCTACCGTGCCATCGCGGACCGATGGCGCGCCGTTCTGAAGCCGGGAGGAGCGCTCATGTTCGAGTGCGGAGAGGACCAGAGCCGTGCCGTGGAGAGCATCCTGCTCGACAACGGGTTTACGGACATCGAAACAGGGAAAGACACCCGCGGCATCGAGCGGGTGGTGACAGGAAGACTGCAGACTGAAGAAAAGGAAGGATGACAGGTATGGCTGAAAAGAAAAGAATCGCTTCCGCGGCCCCGGCGCCGGCCGAGGACAAGAAGAAAGCGCTGGAAACGGCGATCCTCCAGATCGAGAAAGCCTACGGCAAGGGTACCATCATGCGCATGGGAGACGGCAGTCAGGTGAACGTGGAGGCCATCCCCACGGGCTCCATTTCGCTGGACCTGGCGCTGGGGATCGGCGGCGTGCCCCGGGGCAGGATCATCGAGATCTACGGCCCCGAATCTTCCGGTAAGACGACGCTGGCCCTGCACATCGTAGCGTCCGCCCAGAAGATGGGCGGAGAGGTAGCCTACATCGACGCGGAGCACGCGCTGGAGCCCGCCTACGCCCGCGCCCTGGGCGTGGACATCGAGAGCATGCTGATCTCCCAGCCGGATACCGGCGAGGACGCCCTCGCGATCACGGAGACGCTGGTGCGCAGCGGCGCCGTGGACGTGGTGGTCATCGATTCCGTCGCGGCGCTGGTTCCCAGAAGCGAGATCGAGGGAGAGATGGGCGACAGCAGCGTGGGCGTGCTGGCACGGCTGATGAGCCAGGCGCTGCGCAAGCTGGCCGGCTCCATTTCAAAGACGAACTGCATCGTCATCTTCATCAATCAGCTGCGCGAGAAGATCGGCGTCATGTACGGCAATCCGGAGACGACCCCCGGCGGCCGCGCCCTGAAATATTTTGCCAGCGTGCGCATCGACGTGCGGCGGGTGGAGAGCATGAAGGTCGGAGGCGAAGTGGTCGGCAACCGGACCCGGGCCAAGATCGTAAAGAACAAGGTCGCGCCCCCGTTCAAAGAGGCGGAATTCGACATCATGTACGGCGAGGGGATATCCCGCGTGGGTGAGCTGATCGACCTGGGCGTGAAGCTGGATCTCATTGAGAAGGGCGGCGCCTGGTTCACCATCGGGGACGCCCGCATCCAGGGCAGAGATGGCGTGAAGGTCTATCTGCAGGATCACCCCGAAGTCGCCGACGATCTGGAGCAGAAGATCCGCGACAACGCGTATAAGCTGATGAGTCCGCAGGCCAGAGCGGCCGCGAAGGCGGCGGGACGGGCCGTGGACGTTTCAGCCGACGATTTTGAGGGCTGATGGACCGGACGGTGGTCAGGGTCGTCCCTTCGGCTAAGAGGAAGGACCGATTCTATGTGGACCTTGACTCCGGCGAGAGCCTGACCGTAACTACGGCGCAGGTCGCGGATTTCGGCCTGCGGCCCGGCAGAACGTTCGACGAGGCGGAATTCGCCCTCCTGACGGATTCCGCTTCCCTGACGGCCGCGAAGGGCAAGGCGCTGGAAGCACTGGCCAGAAGGCCCCTGTCCCGCCGGGAGGTGACCGACCGCCTGGACCGGAAGGGCGTACGGGAGGACATTGTCGAGGAGACGGCGGACTGGCTGGAACGCCTGGGCTACGTCAACGATGAGGAATACGCCGGACAGATCGTGAGGCATTACGCCTCGAAGGGATACGGCGCCGGCAGGGTCAGGGAGGAACTGGCCCGGCGCGGCGTGGCCAGGGAGTACTGGGAAGACGCGCTGCGGCAGATGCCGGATACGGCGGACGCGGTGGACCGTTTTTTACGCCTGAAGCTGCGCGGAGAGCCGGACAGAAAGGAAAAAAAGCGCGTCGCGGACGCGTTGCTGCGTCGTGGATTCTCCTGGGAGGAGATCCGCAGCGCCATGGAACGTTGGGAGATGGAACGGTGGGAAAACGGATCGGAATGATTTCTCTTGGCTGCGCCAAGAACCTTGTGAACGCCGAACAGATGATGTATCTTCTGGAGCAGGCGGGGTATGAGGTCTCCGGAGAGACCGAAGGCGCGGACGCCGTCATCGTGAATACCTGCGGCTTCATCGACGCGGCCAAGTCAGAGGCCATCGACGTCATCCTCGAGCTGGCGGAGGCCAAGGCGGCCGGTACGGTGGGCAGGATCGTCGTGACGGGCTGCCTGACCCAGCGGTACCAGGACGAGGTGCTGAAGGAACTGCCGGAGGTGGACGCCGTGTGCGGTACGGGGAGTTACGACCAGATCGTTTCCGTGTGCGACCGGGTCCTGAACGGGCAGACGGTAAAGGAATTCGGAGACATCGATGCGCCGGAAAAGGAATGCGGCCGCGTTCTGACCACTTCCCCCCTGTGGGAGTACATCAAGATCGCGGAGGGCTGCAGCAACCGATGCGCGTTCTGCGTCATCCCCTATATCCGCGGGCGGTACCGCAGCCGGCCGATGGATGAGCTGGTGCGGGAGGCCGAGGGGCTTGCCGCGCAGGGCATCCGGGAACTGATCGTGATCGCGCAGGATATCACGCGCTACGGAAAGGAAAGGGGAGAGACGCTGGCGGAACTTCTCCGCCGCTTCTGCCGGATCGACGGCATCCGCTGGATCCGTCTGCACTACCTTTATCCGGACGACATCACGGAGGAACTGATCGATCTTGTGGCGACCGAGCCGAAGATCTGCAAATATCTGGATATACCCATCCAGCATATCAACGACGGCATCCTGAAGACCATGTGCCGCAGGGGAACGGGACAGGAGATCCGCGACCTTTTCGCACGGCTCAGGAGCCGCATTCCGGGGCTGGTCCTGCGTACCAGCCTGATCGCCGGGCTGCCCGGCGAGGGCGAAGAGGAGCATGAGGAGCTGTGTGAGTTTCTGCGGGAAGCCCGGATCGAACGGGCCGGCGTGTTTCCCTATTCCCCGGAGGAGGGGACGCCTGCGGAAAAGATGGACCGTCCGGATGAGGAAACGGCCCGGCGGAGGGCGGAGAGCATCGCCGCGCTTCAGGACCGGATCATGGACGACTACAATCAGAGCCGTGTCGGGACCGAAGTGACCGTTCTGGTGGAGGAGTTCGACGGACAGGTCTATTCGGGCCGCAGCTACGCCGAATCGCCGGATATCGACGGCCGGATCCGTTTTACGTCGGAGGAAACGATCACCGGAGACTTTGCCCGCGTCACCATCACGGGCGTGGTCGACGGAGAGCCCTTCGGGATTGGGATGCCGGATGAGGAAGAGAGGAAAACGCTATGAATCTTGCCAATAAGCTTACGGTGCTGCGGGTACTGCTGATCCCTGTGTTTCTTCTGCTGCTGTATCTAGGGTTTCCCGGCAGCCGGTACGCGGCTCTGGCCGTGTTCGTGATCGCAAGCGCGACGGACTTTCTGGACGGGCACATTGCCCGGAGCCGCAACATGATCACCACATTCGGCAAGTTTCTCGATCCCCTGGCGGATAAGATGCTGGTGTTTGCCGCTCTGCTCTGGTTCTGCGCCGAAGGGCGTTTCCCCGTGTGGGCCATGGCCCTGGTGGCAGCCCGTGAATTTGCCGTCAGCGGCCTGCGGATGATCGCCGCGGGAGAGGGGAAGGTACTGGCGGCCGCCTGGTCCGGAAAGATCAAGACGGCGTCCACCATGGTCTGCATCATCCTGATGTTCTTCCCTGTGCCGCCGGCGGTGGACTGGGTCTGCACGGCGGTCATCGTGGTGACTACGCTGTATTCCGGCGTGGAGTATTTTGTGAAGAACAAGGGCGTGATCCGCTTTGAGTAAGCGCCCGGAATCGGAGACGCGGGGGGAGTTCGCCGCGGGCCTGCGGGACGGCGTGGCCATAGGACTGGGCTATCTTTCGGTATCCTTTGCCTTCGGCGTGGCCGCCGTAAGAGCCGGAGTGCCGCTCTGGGCGGCGGTCGTTGTTTCCATGACGAATCTTACCAGCGCCGGCCAGCTGGCCGGCCTGTCCGTCATCGCCGCGTGCGGGCCCTTTGTGGAACTGATCCTGACGCAGCTGGTGATCAATCTGCGGTATGCCCTGATGAGCCTGTCCCTGTCGCAGAAGCTGGCCCCCTCCGTTACGGACGGGCAGCGGCTGCTGATCGCATTCGGGAACACGGACGAGATCTTCGCCGTATCCTCCGGGCGGGACCGGCCGGTGACGGCCCGTTATTTTGCCGGCCTGCTGACCCTGCCGTGGATATGCTGGACGCTGGGCACGCTTCTCGGTGCCGCGGCCAACCGGGTCCTGCCGGCGTCGGTACTGGAGGCGCTGGGCATAGCCATTTACGGCATGCTGATCGCCGTGGTGCTGCCCGCGGCAAGACGTGACCGCGCCGTCGCCATGGTCGTGGCTGCCGCCGTCGTTCTGAGCTGCGCTTTTGCATGGGTACCGGGACTTAAGACCGTTTCCGCCGGCTTCGCGGTGATCATCTGCGGTGTCGCGGCCTCCGTGCTCGGAGCCGTCCTGCGGCCGGTGGAGGAGTGAGCCATGGAAACGATGAACGTCGGAAGGCTGATCCTTTACATCGCGGGGATGTCCGTGACCACCTACCTGATCCGCGCCGTCCCGCTGGCGGCTGTGAGGAAGAAGATCAGCAGCCGCTTTCTGCGGTCGTTCCTGTACTATATCCCCTACGCGGTGCTGTCCGCCATGGTGTTTCCGGCCATACTTTACGCAACGTCGTCCGTGCTGTCCGCTGCGGTGGGATGCGCGGCCGCGGTGATCTGCGCGCTGGCCGGGCTGCAGCTGCTGCCGGTGGCCCTGATCTCCTGCGCCGCCGTATACGTGACCGAACTGATCGTTGGCCTGGTCTGAAAAAGCCCGCGCCGGAACGGAAGGAGAAGATATGAAGCAGAATCGAAAACGGAGCCCGGTCTCACCGGGACTTCTGGTAGCGGCGGCTGTGCTGGTGTTGGCCGTCGGGCTGTTCTGCCTGGTATATGGGCTTGCGTCAGCCCGGGGCGAGGAAGGTCAGAAGGAACCGACCGCCGACGTGCCAGGGATCAGTCCCGGGTCACAGCAGCAGACGCCGGAGAACGGGTCCGGGGTCCGTCCGATCACCGAAGAGGAAAAGCAGCGCATGGCGGACGAAGCCGCGGAGGAGGAACAGAACTCCGACGGGACGGACGCCCCGTCCGGAAAGGAGGAACGGGTCACCTACGCCGTTTCTGTTTCCGGGGGGGAGCGGCTGCAGCCGGGGATCCTGGACGCGCTGACAGGGTTCCTGGATGAGTTCTACGCCAGTCAGAAATCGTTCGCGCCGTTCTTCAAGACGATGGACGGGATCCGCGTGCCGGACATGACGGAGCGGTTCGCCGAACCGGATGGACTGCAGGCGGCCATATGGCAGAGTGCGCTGAAGTATCTCTGCAGCGCCAAGACCGTCAACGGATACGACCTGTCCTGGTCGGAATGCTCCTACTCACTGAAGATCGGGGAGATAAAACCGGTCGGAACCACTTTTGAGATCAGTTTTACGGAATCCTCCGAGGTGTGTTTTTCTCACCTTCAGGGGGTGCGGTCGGTACAGAACGGATTGCCGTGCCGGGCGGTATTTCAGAAGGTGGAGGATCAGTGGAAGCTGGTCTCCTATTATCGGGAGGAGGATTTCTTCCTCGCGGTGAGCCGCCTGGTGACGGAGGATACGACCGCCGAAGAGCTTCCGGAGATCACGGTGTGGCTGCTGACAAGATATTGCGGCAATTACCTGAAGATGATGCAGCACCGGGAAAGCTTCAACAGCGGCGAGGTGGGGTACCGTACGTCCGATCATCCCTACGACCGTCAGGCGGCGGCGTCCTATGCGGCCCAGTACTGCCTGACCAGGAACAGTGCCTATACCAATTACGATGAACTGGGGGGCAACAATCAGAACTTCGTATCCCAGGTCCTGCGTGCCGGAGGGATTCCCAACGATACGACCGGGAACTGGAAATGGAAGTATTATGGGGACGACGTGGACGAGACGGAACGCGCGGCCGGACGTACGCCCTCCTGGGTCGGCGCCTACTATTTCTACAATTACGCCATCTCCAATTACGATTCGGGGCTGGCCTCCACCGTCGGCGCGAATTTCTTCGCCGCGGAAGGGGGAGACGTGCTGATGACGGGCCCCGAGAAGGATCTGTTCAATACCTCCTACGTCGTGCTGAGCACGTGTGAGGAGGACGGAGCGGTGTTTGAGATCCTGCTGGGCTCCAACTCCGTCGACAGGGAAAACTGGCCGATGACGGCCTGCTTCGCGCCCTATGTGACCATGATCAAGGTCCAGGGCTGGAAAGACTGAAACAAGTGAAACAGAAGGGCCCCCGCCTCGTCTGAGGCGGGGGCCTGTCGCATTCCTTGACGCAAAGATCGGGCCGTGCGGATGAAGCCCGCCGCGGTGCGGCGGGCTTCGGCGATCCGTCGGTCACTTGCCGGCGGGCGATTTCGGAGCGGTGGGCGCGGCGGGGTCGACCATGACCTCCTTGAAGGAGGTGGCCAGACCGGCCAGCCCCTGGATCTCCGAGGGGATGATGATCTTGGTGGCCTTGCCGTTGGCAGCGGCGGCGAAGGCTTCCAGCGATTTCAGTCGGATGACGGAATCTCTGGCGTCCGCCTCGTTCAGCAGACGGATGCCTTCCGCGGTGGCCTGCTGGATCTTCAGAATGGCCTCCGCCTGGCCCTCAGCCTCCAGAATGGCCGCCTGCTTTTTGGCGTCGGCCCGCAGGATGGCGGATTCGCGCTCGCCCTCGGCTTCCAGGATGGCGGACTTTTTATCGCCCTCGGCCCTCAGAATGGCCTCACGGCGTTCACGCTCGGCCTTCATCTGCTTCTCCATGGCGCTCTGAATCTCCTTGGGGGGCATGATGTTCTTCAATTCCACGCGGTTGATCTTGATGCCCCAGGGGTCCGTCGCCTCATCCAGAATGGTCCTCATCTTGACGTTGATGATGTCGCGGCTGGTCAGGGTCTGGTCGAGCTCCAGCTCGCCGATGATGTTGCGCAGGGTGGTGGCCGTCAGGTTCTCGATGGCCAGCATCGGATTTTCTACGCCGTAGGTGTACAGCTTGGGATCGGTGATCTCATAGTAGATGACGGTGTCGATCTGCATCGTGACGTTATCTCTGGTGATCACGGGCTGGGGCGGAAAATCCACGACCTGTTCCTTGAGGGATACGTTGCGGATGACCTTTTCCAGGAACGGGATCTTGAGGTGAAGGCCGACGCCCCAGGTGGTGCTGTACACGCCCAGACGCTCGATCACGAAGGCGTGGGCCTGGGGGACGATGCGGATGTTCCGGATGATGATCAGTACGACGATGACGATAACGGCCGGAAGAATGTAGTTGCTTATCTGATTCATTGATTGGACCTCCTCACTCTTCGTTCTTCGCACACGCGGAGACGATGGCTTTTACTCCTTCGATGGACAGGACAGTGACAAGCGTGCCCTCGGGTATGTCCGACCCGTCGGCACTGCGCGCCGTCCAGGTTTTTCCGTCGACGGCGACCGCGCCGGTTCCGGCAAGATTGTCGATGGCCTCCGTGACCAGACACTCAGCGCCCAGAATGCGGTCGGCGTTGGTGGGATGGACACGTCCGGCGGTCAGACGGCGGACGATCGGTCGGGTCAGAATCAGCGCTGCGGCGGAAACCACGACGAATACGGCGATCTGGAGCCACATGGGCCCGTGCAGCAGAGATACGACCAGAGCGGCTGCCGCTCCGATGACGAACCAGATGGAGACCAGCTGGGCCGTCGCGCCTTCGATTATGAGGAAGAAGACCAGCGCGGCCAGCCACAGGATCAGACCCGGCTGATTCATGGGAATGCCCCCTTTCCAAAGTGTTCCCGCGGCGGCGGATGAGCGCGCCGCGTTCGCCTGTACTTGATTTAAGGATAGCGGCGGATGGAGGCTTTGTCAATTGCGGTTGCAGCAAAATAGGCCCCTCTATCCCGCTTTTGCATGAAAAGGGGAAAGAGGGGCCCGTGCGTTACAGGAAGAAATAGTGGCCGCCGATCGTAGTGTAATAAGTGCGCGTTTCCGCGGCCCAGCAGTCCCAGATGGAGGAGAAGAACAGACATTCGCCCACCGGCGCCGTTCCCTCCATGGCCAGCTTGGCCGCGACGTAGCACTCGGGGGTGGGGGTGTTGTAGACCGTGCCGTTGAGTACGGGCTCGAACTGTACTCCTCCGTTGCGGTCGAAGATCACTTCGTAGATCGTGTCGGGGAATCCCGGGCAGCGCACGCGGTTCATGACCACGTTTCCAACGGCGATCTTGCCCGTCATGCTCTCGGCGCCGGCTTCGGCGTAGATGATGCTGGCCAGCCAGAACAGATCGTCCGGGGGATACATGTCGCTGCCGGGCGCGATCCGGCCCGTTCCCTCGGTGACGAACAGGGTGTGGGTGTCTTCTTCGTAGCGGCATCGGGCGTCCAACGCGCGGCACAGTACATCGGCGGGGACCATCAGGTCATCCGAAAGCGCCGTGTGCATGCCGCCCGTATACAGGCACCTGCCGTTGGCCGTCAGGTAGCAGTCGTCGGCGCCGGCGTCTATGACAAAATCACGGAATACGCAGAGCGCCGTCCCCGTGTCCGGATCCCATTTCAGGGTTTTTGCACCCATCATTTCACAGAAGGAAAGCATGGGAACGTAAAGGCCGCTGTCGTCCTCTCCGCCGCGCCGTTCGGGGCAGCGGGCAAGCACAACGGGTTCTCCGTTGAGCCTTACCTGAATGTCGTCACCGGCCGAACGGCTCAGCTGGGTGACAAACACAAGAAGTACCGCGCAGATGGCAAGGGCGGTACAGATCGCTTTTTTCATTTCGGTCCTCCGTCTGCCCGGACGGGCAGAGCAAGGGGCGGAGCGGTCCGCACATGGGAAAGGCCTGTGTGTCGGCGCTCACGCGGGGAATTCTATGTAAACAGATGGGCCGCATGCATCGGGCGGCACGCCTGGAAAAGATGACGGCAAGATAGTTACAATATTGTCATTTTTTGTAGCGGCTTTGTCATTATAATGCAATCGAATTGAAAATGGAATACTATTTTGATTCGCTGCATAAAATTTGGTAACAATGACATAAAATCGCTATAATTAGTGAAATACAAGGCATGAAATTGTGCAAAATGACGGCAAAAGGGCAGGCCATAAACAGGATCCCGAAGGGGAACGGATAATGAGAATCCCCACTTATCGGGAAAATAACGGGGATTTACAGGGGCGATCAACCACGAAAGCGGGAGATTAAAGGGAGTCAAAAAGAAAACCGCCCGGCAGGCAGCCAGGCGGGCGGAAGATGAATAAAAAGAATAAATATACAAAATATTCAAAAGTACGGGACAAACGGGAAATCAGCCTTCAGGAGCGCTCACATCCTCCGATGGGGCGGGAGTTTCCTCCGGAACGGCGCCGTCGGTGCCCTCTTCGTTTTCGGCAGGGGACGGATCGGGAATCGCTTCCGCCTCCGGTTCGGACAGTTCCGACGGCGCGGGAGCGGCGCGGTACGAGTCGCCCGTCAGCGTCAGCTCGGAGGAGAGCGGGTCGTCCTCCGGAGGGCCGTTCATATAGCCGTAGAGCCACGGAATGTCCAGATAAAGGCGGCCGGAGTCCGTGTAGGCGATATGCCTGCGCAGGCCGAAGAATACCAGAACGGCCAGAAGCATCAGTCCGGCGACGACCGCCGCCAGAACGCGAAGCGCGATCCCGGGCCCCCTTCGTTTCCGGTAGACCTTCGGGGTGGGATCAGTCAAGGAGAGCCTCCTCTCCGGAGGCACTCTCCAGAGCGGAGATCTTATCGATCCTCCGCTGATGGCGGCCTCCCTCGAACGGCGTGGTGAGGAAGATGTCCACGATCTTCAGCGCAAGCCCTTCGCCCAGAACTCTGGCCCCCATGGCCAGCATGTTGGCGTCGTTGTGGCGGCGGGTCGCTTCCGCGGAGAAGCAGTCGGAGCAGGTCGCGGCGCGGATGCCGCGGATCTTGTTGGCCGCGATGGCGATGCCGATGCCCGTCCCGCAGATGAGGATGCCGCGGTCGCATTCTCCGGAGGCAACGGCCCGGGCGGCGGGCGCGGCGTAATCGGGATAGTCGCAGCTGTCTTCCGACCAGGTGCCGAAATCATGCCAGGGAAGGCCAAGCTCATCCAGATGCTTTTTGACGGCCTGCATCAGAGCAAAACCGCCGTGGTCACAGGCTAATGCGATCATTTGGAATCATCCTTTCGTAGGGAAATCAGAACAGATAGCGGATGGGGAGAAAGCCGCGCATCAGGATCTGTGCGCTTTCCTTCCCAACGAGAGAGGCAACAAGGCAGGCGATGAGAACGGCTGCCAGAACACAGCAGAAAACGATCAGTGAGATCTTCTGTGCGGTGGATCCTCTTGTCCTCACCGTATGGGCTGCGGTGCCGACGGCGCAGGCGGAAAAGATCCAGACCACGTCGATCCCGGCAAGAAGGCAGGGAAGTGAAAAGAGAAGCGCCTGAAGAAGAAAGACGTCGGAGAATCTGCGGTCCGCGCCGATCCGGACGGCAAGAAATGCGATAGTGCACACGGCTGCGGCAGCTGAGGCGGCCGAACAGCTCACGCTGCGTGTAAGCCCAAGAACAGGCCAGGCCAGAACTCCCGTGCTCAGCAAAGAAAGACCGACGTAAACGCCCGCGCCGACCACCATGCCCAACAGCCAAAGCAGAACGGCGGATGGCTTTTTGCCGGTGGCCTGTACGAGAATTGCGGTAGTAAGACCGGGGAGAACGACCCAGATCGCGCCGGGTTCCAGCAGGGCGGCAGCGCCGGCCAGCAGACCGAACACCGGGAAAAAGACGGGGTTTACCGGAGCCAGAGCCAGAAAGGCCGGACACAGCATCGTGACCAGAGCCTGGCTGTCCGACTGGACCAGCAGACAGAAGGCGGCGGCTGCGCCGAACCAGGCGTTCCGCCGGCTGTCCGTGATCTGAGAGACGACGTAATAGGCAACGCCGGTTCCGAGCGCGATGCCTACGCAGCGGAGAACTACCGCGGTCTCCGGCAGGCGGAAGCCCACGGACACGATGCAGAAAGCCAGACGCGCGACAAAGGCGGCGGCGGCCGCCGCGACGGACATGATGTAATCCGGCCAGCCGGCGATGCCGAGGTCCGCGGTGGTGAAGAAAGACGGAGAGGCGGTCCTGTGGATCCACTCCGCGGTGCCCCTGACCGGACGGGCGGCGAGGATGGCGGAGACCAGAAGCCACACGAGCGCGGCAAGACACAGGATAGGCGCCGCGCCGGAGAGAAGGAGAGAGGATACGTTGGGTTCCATGGTTAGCTCCTTTCCTGATTTCCGGATGATTCTTTTCTCATTATGATAGCAAAACGAATATGAAAATGCAATTGGAGACAGAGGAAAACAGCGGCTTCCGACGGAAGGTCGGAGCGCGAGATCTTTCAGAATGCCGCCGGACTCTGTTCGGAGATGATATCCTTTCCGTTTGCGCTGAGAAAGCGAATGACCCGGGACGTCAGATTCAGAGAGAATAGTTCGTCAGAGTCGTCCAGATTGATAGCAAAGAACTCTTCGATCTTTTTCATGCGGTATATGATGGTGTTGCGATGGACGTGCATTTCCGCAGCCGCCTTCATGGAATCGCACCCGCATCTCAGATAAGACGAAAGCGTTTCGGCGTAATCGGTACCGTTGGCTGAATCATATCGGAGCATCTTCAGGTACTTTGGTGAACAGAACTCGGACAGCCGCTCCTGTGGAGAGACCGCGTCGAGAAGCTCGTAAAAACAGTAGTCTTCATAGAAGAAATACACGCCGGGATCTTTCAGCAGTTCCGCAATGTTCAATGCATTCCACGCCTGATGGAAACAGGCGGACGTCTTTCCTGGATCCGAGATCTCATTGCTTACGCCGCAGATCAGATCGGAGGCGGTGAGCAGATCCGTGATCCCCGCGGAAGAATCTCCTGTAAACAGATTGATATCACTGCTGTCGACGAGACAGACGATCGCATCGTGGTAGATCACGCATGGCCTTTTCTGAAGACGGGCGAAGAAAGCGTCGATCAGAAATTCGTATCTGGGCTTCTGCAGCGCAGTCGTCCCCTTTGACCGTATCACAAACAGGCGTTTTTTCTCAGGATGGAAAGAGAGACCGGACTGCAGAAGCCTGTCCTGCAGGATGCCTCCGTGCAGCTTTCCGTCCAGCAGTTCCAGAAGCACGTATTCGCTGTCTCTCGTGTGGACGTGATGCGTATTCTCCACACTTTTCAGTTCGGTGACCAGTATCCTGCACAGATAGGAGAACATCGCGCCGTCGCCCTCATGAAAAGGGGATTCCTCCACAAGCGTAGCAAAGCCGAAGTATCGTCCTCTGACTTCCAGATCCATGACCATGTAGTTTCTGGGAGAAAAATCCTCGCTCTGCACGGGAGGTACGATATCCAGGGAAGTGCTGGTGACCTGTGCGCGACGGGAAGACCGTCTGATGTAGCTTTGCGGGTAGTGCCCGTCTCTGAGAATGGCCTGCAGAAACGGGTCGGAAACGTCTTCGGCGTTGCTGTGACCGATGATCGTGAAGCTCTGATCGGATAGAATGATCGGGTTTCCGAACACCCGGCCGGCCGTATCGATGATGTGAGAGAGCCCTTTGCCGGAGAGCAGGGCGCTGCTCAGACGGGCGCATCCCTCATCGATCCGTGCGTGGTGCATCAGATAATCGCAGCAGATCCGGAATACCTCTGCGATCTCTCTTGTTCCGTCACCGCACAGCATGCCGTCGACGGGATCGCAGCAAAGGATCAGCGGGGCATGGATGGGGAGATCCGAACGGGAGCAGATGCACAGAGCCGTTTCAGGATAAGAGAGCTGGGGATCGTATTTGAACACGGAGTGGATCTCCTTGTGACGCAGATCTTCCGGACAGTTGAAACCCGCGTAATCCGCAAGACCGCCGAGCAGGATTCCCATTTGATCACTTCCTTTAACATGGATTCTACCACAAAGGACGGCCGACCGCCACCATTCATGTGCGGATAAAAGAAAACGGGCGGCGGTCGTTTGGGCATGGTAACAAACGGACGCCGTAAGCTTTTGCATATGTAACATATCATCGGGCCGCAGATGGAGCTACAATAAAACATGGAAATGTAAGCAGGCGAAGCCATGCACTTTTGAACGGCGGAGGTTTTTCATGACAGACAGAGCAGAAAAGATCTATTACAACTGTACGATCGCTACGGCAGATGCGGATTTTCGGTTCGCGGAAGCCCTCGCAACTGACGAGGAGCGGATCCTGGCAGTAGGATCAAAGGAGGAGGTCCTTGCGCTGAGGGGATCACAGACGGAGATGATCGACCTGGAGGGGGCCTTTGTACTGCCGGGGATCAGCGATTCGCATCTGCACGCTTCGGATTACATACACAACATGGATCATTTCCCGTGCGACGCATGTCGGACGATTGCGGAACTGCAGACCGCGCTGGCGGAATGGCTCAGGACCGATGACAGCAGCTGGGTGATCGGTAACGGCCTGCTGCAGGAACTGCTGGACGAAGGCCTGACGGCCGGCGATCTGGACACGGTAGCGCCGGATGTGCCGGTGGTCCTCATCATGTGGCACGGGCACGGGTGCGTAGCCAATTCCGCGGCATTACGAGAGAGCGGGATCGACGCCGGCACGCAGGATCCGCCCGGCGGAATCGTCAGAAGAGACCGGAACGGGGCGCCGAACGGCATCATGGAGGAGGCCAGCGCGCTGCAGCTGGTGTTCGCGGGAATGCAGCCTCTGACGGTGGACGCCATAGCGGAGAAGCTGAAACGCATGCAGAGGTTCATGAACGCCATGGGCTACACTGCCTATACCGAGAGTACCGTAGGGCCGGCAAACAATCTGCGGGAAGGGGGCGCCTCCGGAGAGGCGTGCCTGCAAGCCTACCGGAAACTGCTGGAAGAAAACGAGCTGACCTGCCGGGTTTCCGTAGGCTTCTACTCCGGCAGAGGCGGAAAGCAGAGCTTCGAGTATCTGAAGGAGGATCTGGACGCGGGAGCCGTGCCAGAATCGAGCGATGAACGGTGGCTGAGTTTCCATATGCTGAAGTTTTTCTGCGACGGCGTCGAAACGTCCCACACCGCCTGGATGAAACAGGATTACGGCGACGCGCCGGGGAACCGGGGCAGATCCTGCTTCGGGGATCAGGACGCGACAGACGAAGAACAGGTCGCCGAACTGAGAAGGACCCTGAAGCTTGCGCACGACAGCGGTTACCAGATCGGGATCCATACGGTCGGAAACCGGGCTGTTCAGGAAGCGCTGGAGGCCATTCTTGCGGCACAGGCAGAGAATCCCAGAGAGGACTGTCGTCATTGTCTGATCCATGCGGACAATTTCGGCGATCCGGAGGATCTGTACCGCTGTCCGGCCAACGGGGTCGTGATATCCTCTCAGCCGAACCTGGCGGCGGGCATGTTTCTGAGGGACTTGGAAACGGTGGGGCAGGAACTCAGCGGAAGAATGCTGCCGCTGCGCCCCCTTGTCGACGCCGGCGTTACCCTATGCGGCGGATCTGACAGCATTGCCGGTCCGTTCCACGACTGGCTGGAGGGGATCCGGAGCGCCGTGCTCCGGGAGGCTTCGGATGGAAACAGCTATCATCCGGAATATTCCATCACCCTGCGGGAGGCGATACTCATGTATACCGCCAACGGGGCGTGGCAGGAATTTGCGGAGAAGGAAAGGGGTACGATAGAGCCTGGAAAACTAGCGGATCTTACCGTTCTGGACCGGAATCTGTTTGAGATCCCGCCGGAGACCATTACGGATGCAAACGTGATCCGGACGGTCGTCAACGGGAAAACCGTGTTTCAGGCCTGATAGATTCGAAGGCGGCACCGATAAAACGCCTCGGTCCCAACCATGAGGTCGGGACCGAGGCGTTTTCAGGTCATGATCAGGTGCGCCCGACGGGCGGCTGATCCGAAGAGAGGGTCACTGTTTATCCATGGTCCAGCATCTGCCGCAGAAACTGCATTTTTCGTTGCTGTTCAGGCGGCAGCGCAGCAACTGAGTCCCCTGATATTCGTAGATCGTTTCTCCCGTGGACTCAATGACGCGCGGAAAGATCTTGCTCCAAGTGCCGTCGGGGTACATGGGGATGAAATTCACCGGCTTGCCGACGCGTTTGAATCGGATCGGGCAATGCCAGAAATTGGGCGGGATCCGTACGATGGTGGGAGAGGTAAAAGTGTACTCCTCCATCTCATCCGGGTGTTCGCCCAGCATGATGGAGACTTCCGCGTCCCAGGAAGCGAACGGATCGGTCAGATCGGCTCCTGTGAAGATCAGGTATTCCTCCACGGCGTGATGGATATGCGCTTCGTCCATCTGGCCTTCTCTGAGGATGACGTCGTAGCCGAAATATACGTTGGAGCCGGGCATCGCGTCCTCCCCGCGGAAACCGGCGGTAGGGTTCGTCATGAAACCGTCCAAGTCGCCTGTCCATTTGTGGTATTCGGGCTTTATCGTATACACGTACCGGTCATAGTCTCCCGTACGGGGATATTTCTTCTCCATCTCATAGAAGGGAGCCAGCATGTCGCCGCCGGGATCCTGCCCGGCTGCCTCCGCTTCCTTCGCCATCTGCGAGAAACACTTGCCGCAGAAGGTGCATTTCTTCATGTCGTCATAAATGCAGTGACGAAGGTCGGCGCCCTCGTAGCGGAAATCCTCCCGACCGTTCTGATCCACGATGCGGGTGATCTTGCTCCAGTTCCCATCCAGATACAGCGGGATGAAGCAGACCGGCTTGCCGATCCGCTTGAAATTGATGGGACAGTGCCACAGATTGGGCGGCACACGGATGATGGTGGGTTCTGTGATGGTGACTTTTTCCATCCGCCTCGGGTCGTCTCCGAGCCATACTTCGATCTCGGCGTCGAACGATTCGAAGAAGTGTTCCAGATCCGCTCCGGTAAACACCAGGTACTCGTCGACGGCGTGGTGCATGTGGGGGACTTCCATGACGTCTTCCTTGATGCAGACGGTAAAGCCGCCGTACATTTTGGCGGCGGGATCGATCGCCGTCCCGCGGTAACCGCAGCGCGGTGAAGCGTACTTATCCCAGTTGTGATACTCCGGGGGCATATTGTAAACAAGATGATCATATTTTCCCATGATCCTGACCCGCCTTTCCAATGATAACAGATGGTGGTTATGTTCTGTGTTTATCATAGGGCGGGGCAGAAGGGGTTTCAATGGCATTTTTTCTAAAAATGGAGGCAGGTGTTTTAAATAAATGACAAAACGGCAGGACCGCTGAAGAGGGATCGAAGATCGTTTTGAGAAAGAAAACCCTGATCGCTCACCGGCGGCGTTGTCAACGGTTACAAACACCCGGGAAGGGATTTGTGACCGTTGATATTACCGGAGGCGCGGTTTTGAGCTATAATAGATTACAGGATCAGGAATTGATCATTACTGAACGATTGCAGGCAGAGGAAATGAGAATGAGACAGACAAAGGGCTACCTGGCCACGATCCTTTCAGCGGTCGCCTATGGATCGGCGCCCCTGATGATAACGCTCATCTATCGAAGCGGATTCGGCGTGAATTCCGTTGCGTTTTACCGTGTACTGTTTTCCGCTCCCGTTCTCGCGCTGATCGTTTGGCTCCGCCGGGGGGAATCCTTTCGCATACGGGGAAAACAGATCCTGAAGATCATCTTGCTGGGCGTTACCGGAACGGTTCTGACCAGCATGCTGCTTTTCCGGTCGTATAATCATATCGATACGGGTACCGCCACGACGATCCATTTTTCCTATCCGGTAGTGGTCATTCTGCTCGATATGCTCATCTGCAGACGGAAACCGGGGAAAAAGATTTGGATAGCCCTCGGGCTCTGTTTCGCGGGGATCCTCATGTTCATCGATCCGGGAGGATCGTTCACCTGGAAGGGATTTCTCCTGGCCTTGGGGTCGAGCTTTTCGTTCGCAACGTACGTTCTGTATCTGGAACGGAGCCGGATCATGGAAGAGATGCCCTTCTGCTCCTTCACGTTCTGGTTTTTCCTGATATCCTCGGTGCTGATGTTCCCCATTGCGCTGGGATCCGGAGAACTGCACGGCGAGATCCGGCCGGCAGGGTGGGCGTTTATGATCGGGTTCGCACTGTTCGACGGGCTGCTTGCTACCGTTCTGCAGGAGTACGGCGTCAACGTCGTGGGCAGCCGGGCCGCATCCATCATCAGCGCCATGGAGCCCGTGACGAGCGCGGCGCTTGGCGTCCTTTTCCTGAATGAAACCATGGGGACCCGAAACGTGATCGGCATCGTTCTGATCATCGCCGCAACGGTTTACCTTGTCCTGCGCGGGCAGGAGCGCCCCACAGGGGAAGGCGGATAGTATCTTCGCAAGTCCACATTGAGGCAGAAAGACTCGGGGGCATTTTCCGGTTGGAAAATGCCCCCGAGGTTTATTTCTGCCTTATTTTTTTCTGTGCTTTTTTCCGCCCTTGCGGTCGCTGCCGGTGTCGTCCCCGCTCAGTTCCGCGAACTGCCGCAGCAGTTCCTTCTGCTCCGAGGTGAGCCCCTTCGGGGTCACGACTTTCACGATGACGTACTGGTCGCCGCGTCCGCCGCCCCGCAGATTGGGGATGCCCTTTCCGCGCAGACGGAACACGGAGCCGGTCTGCGTGGCCTCCGGGATCTTGTACTTTACGGGGCCGTCCAGCGTGGGGACCTCCAGCTCGCCGCCCAGAGCCGCCTGGGGGAAGGAGATGGGCATCTCATAGAATACGGCGTTGCCGTCTCTTGTGAAATATTCATGGGGCTGGATCGTCACGGTCACATACAGGTCTCCGCTGGGACCGCCGTTCCTGCCGGCGTGGCCCTGACCGTGAAGATTGATGGACTGCCCGTCGTCGATGCCGGCGGGGAAATCCACGGTGATCTTCTTGTTCCTGCGGATCAGGCCGTTGCCCTTGCAGCGCTGGCAGGGCTGGTGGATGATCTTTCCCTTGCCGTGGCAGGAGGGGCATTCCGTTGTGGACTGCATTACGCCGAAGGCTGTGCGCTGTTGGGAGACCACGGTTCCGGTACCCCGGCAGTTGGAACAAACCTCCGCGGTGGTGCCTTCAGCACAGCCGCTGCCGTGGCACTCGTCACAGGTCTCGATGCGTGAGATCTGCACCTCCTTGGTGCAGCCGAAAGCCGCCTCCTCGAAGGTCAGGTTCACGCCGGTAACGATGCGCTCGCCCTGGCGCGGTCCGCTGCGGCTGGCGCGGCTGCTTCCGCCGAACCCTCCGCCGAAAACGGAACTGAAGATGTCTCCCAGATCGCCGAAATCGCTGAACCCGCCAAAACCGCCGAAGCCGCCTCCGCCGCCGTAGCCGCCTCCGCCCGCGTTGTAGCTGGGGTCCACGCCGGCAAAGCCGAACTGATCGTAGCGGGACTTCTTGTCGGCGTCGGAAAGCACCTCGTAGGCTTCGTTCACTTCCTTGAATTTGGCCTCGGCGTCCTTGTCCCCGGGGTGGAGGTCGGGGTGGTACTGCTTGGCCATTTTGCGGAAAGCCTTCTTGATCTCTTCCTCGCTGGCCGACTTGTTCAGTCCCAGGACCTCATAGTAATCTCGTTTATCCGCCATGCTCTGCTCCTCCGCGGCTGGAAAAAGTTACGGCCGTTATCCGGCCAGTGCCCGGATACGGCGAAAACGGCCGTGGCCGGCCGTTTTCACCGGGAGAGGGGAACCTCTCCCGGCAGGTTGATCGGTGATCTCAGTTGTTGTTCGGATCGTCGTCGACCACTTCGTAGTCGGCGTCGTACACGTTGCCCTGCGGGCCGGCCTGAGGTCCGGCGCCGGGCTGCGGGCCGCCCTGCGGGTTGGCCTGCTGATACATTTTTTCGCTGGCGGCGTAGAAGGCCTTCTGCAGCTCTTCGGAAGCGGCTTTGATGGCGGCGCTGTCCGTGCCGGAAAGGGCGGTTCTCGTCTTCGCGATGGCAGCCTCGATGGCGGACTTGTCGGAGGCGTCCAGCTTGTCGCCCATCTCGCTGAGGGTCTGCTCGCTCTGGTACACCAGCTGCTCGGCTCCGTTGCGGATGTCCGTCTCCTCACGGCGCTTGGCGTCCTCAGCCGCGTACTGCTCAGCCTCGCGAACGGCCTTCTCGATGTCTTCCTTGGACAGGTTCGTGGAGGAGGTGATGGTGATGTGCTGCTCCTTGCCGGTGCCCAGATCCTTGGCGGAAACGTTTACGATGCCGTTGGCGTCGATATCGAAGGTGACCTCGATCTGCGGTACGCCGCGGCGGGCCGGGGCGATGCCGTCCAGATGGAATCGGCCCAGGGACTTGTTGTCCGCGGCCATCTCACGCTCGCCCTGCAGCACGTTGACCTCGACGGAGGTCTGGTTGTCGGCGGCCGTGGAGAACACCTGGCTCTTCTTGGTCGGGATGGTGGTGTTGCGCTCGATCAGCTTGGTGAACACGCCGCCCAGCGTTTCAATGCCCAGGGAAAGGGGAGTGACGTCCAGCAGAAGGATGCCCTCCACGTCTCCGCCGAGAACGCCGCCCTGGATGGCGGCGCCGATGGCGACGCACTCATCGGGGTTGATGCCCTTGAAGGGCTCCTTGCCGGTGATGTTCTTGACGGCCTCCTGCACGGCCGGGATACGGGTGGAACCGCCGACGAGCAGGATCTTGCTCAGATCGCTCGGCTTCAGTCCGGAATCGGACAGCGCCTGGTTCACGGGGCCCATGGTCATCTGCACCAGATGGCCGGTCAGCTCGTTGAACTTGGCCCGGGTGAGGGTCATGTCCAGATGCTTGGGGCCGGTGGAATCCGCGGTGATGTAAGGCAGGTTGATGTTGGTGGAAGTCACGCCGGAAAGCGCGCACTTGGCCTTCTCAGCCTCTTCACGCAGACGCTGCATGGCGACCTTGTCGGTGGACAGGTCGATGCCGGTCTCGTTCTTGAACTGGCTGATCAGATACTTCACGATGCACTCGTCGAAGTCGTCGCCGCCCAGACGGTTGTTGCCGGCGGTGGCAAGAACTTCGATGACGCCGTCGCCGATCTCCAGGATGGACACGTCGAACGTGCCGCCGCCCAGGTCGTACACCATGATCTTCTGCTCGGTCTCCTTATCCAGACCGTAGGCCAGAGCGGCCGCCGTGGGCTCGTTGATGATCCTCTTGACGTCCAGACCGGCGATGCGGCCGGCGTCCTTGATGGCCTGACGCTGAGAGTCAGTGAAGTAGGCGGGCACGGTGATGACGGCTTCCGTCACCGTAGTGCCCAGATAGCTTTCCGCGTCGGTCTTCAGCTTCTGCAGGATCATGGCGGAGATCTCCTGAGGAGTGTAGGACTTGCCGTCGATGGTCACCTTGTAATTGCTGCCCATCTCTCTCTTGATGGAGCTGACCGTCCGGTCGGGGTTGGTGACGGCCTGACGCTTGGCCACCTGACCCACCATGCGCTCGCCGGTCTTGGCAAAAGCTACGACGGACGGAGTGGTGCGGGCGCCCTCCGCGTTGGCGATGACAACGGGCTCGCCGCCCTCAATAACGGATACGCAGGAATTGGTCGTACCCAGGTCGATGCCGATGATCTTTCCCATAATGATAACCTCCAGTAAATGAATGTATTACGCAGTCAGTGTTGTTGTATCTTCGATGGCGGCGCGGTCAGTTGGCCACCTGCACCATGGAAAACCGAATCACTTTGTCGCCCAGCCGGAATCCCTTCTGAAATTCCTGGACGATCTCGCCGGCGCCGTATTTTTCGTCTTCGACATGCATCACGGCGTTGTGAAGCGTGGGGTCGAAGGTCTCGCCCACCGCAGGGATCTCCGAAACGCCCATGCTCTCAAAGATCGCCTTGAGCTGCGTCATGGTCATTTCGATGCCCTTGTAGAAGGCTTCGTCGGAGCACTCGGCCGACAGGGCGCGCTCCAGATTGTCGTACACGGGAAGCAGGTCGGCGATGGCGGCGGAACGGATGTCGTCCCGCAGGGCGTCGCGCTCCTTGATGCTGCGCTTGCGGTAATTGTCGTACTCCGCGGCCAGGCGCAGGTATTTATCCTGCTCTTCCTTCAGGCGGGCTTCCCATTCCGCCTTCTCGTCGCGCTCAGGCTCCGCGGAGGTGGTCTCCGCCGGTTCCGCGGGGACCTCTTCGGGCGTCTCCGGCGCGGCTTCGGCAGCCGCAGCCGCTTTCTTCTGCTCCGGTTCCTCCGCCGGGGCGGCGGCCTTTTTCTTATCCTTTGCCATAATGAGTCATCTCCTCAGGAGTCGTTGATCACGGTGTTCACTCATCGCCCGGCAGCGTAAAGCCGCCGCTGAGGAGCCATCCCAGCCCCTGGGCGATATAGGCGAGCTTGGAAGACACCTGCGTGTAGTCCATGCGGGTAGGGCCTACGACCCCGATGATGCCCTGCATGTCGTCTCCCACGTTGTAGCGGGCGACCACCACGCTGCTGTCCTTCAGTTCTTCCGCCAGGTTCTCCGGCCCGATCGTGATGCGGGCGCTGCCGGCCGCCTCGGGGGCGGGCAGCTTCAGCAGTTCCGATTCGTCGGAGAGGTAGCGGATGATCTTCTGCGCCTTGTCGGTATCCCGGAACTCCGGCAGGTCCAGCAGATGGGACGTGCCCGTCAGGAAGGAATCGTGCGCCTTCGAGGCTGTCAGGCTCTCGATGATGAAGCCGACGGCAATGGCCACCAGACCAAGGCTGTCGTCGATGGAGCGCTCGGCGGAAACGATCAGTTCCGGCGTGATCTCGTTCTCGCGGATCCCGGTGAACCGGGCGTTGAGCACGCTGCCCAGCTTTGTCAGCTGATCCGGCCGGATCTCATAGTGCAGCCGCACGAGCTTGTTCTTCACGCTGTCATCCGACAGCATGGCCACCAGAATAAACGTGTTCGCGTCGATGGTGACGATGGCGAAATGCTCTACGGTACACTCCTTCACCTTGGCCGTCAGCACGTAGGCGGGGTAGTTGGTCAGCTGAGAGGTGAGCTTTCCGGCTTCGGAGATGATCCGATCCAGCTGCTGCACCTTGCTGCGCAGCGCCCGGTTGATCATTTCCGTTTCCTCAAGGCTGAGCCGCTGCTGCTCCATCAGCTCGTTGACGTACACCCGGTATCCCAGAGAGGTGGGGACGCGCCCGGCGGAGGTGTGCGGCTGTTCCAGCAACCCCATCTGCTCCAGCGCGGCCATCTCGTTGCGGATGGTGGCGGAAGAGACCTGGATCCCGCAGAACTCGGCCACGGCCTTGGAGCCGACGGGTTCGGCGGTCTGTATGTAGCGGTCTACTACGGTTCGGAGTATCCGCTTTTTCCGATCACTCAGTTCCATAAGCAGTTCCCCCGGAAACTCTGTCCGATACGTTTAGCACTCTTAACCTCTGAGTGCTAAGCACAATGTATCACTTAGTTCCAGCAGTGTCAAGTGCGGAGTGATAAGTTTCAAAAATTATTCACACTTGAAAAAATCTCCGTCCGCAGCAGCGGACGGAGGTGGGTCTGATGCATCGTGGGTTTCTGCGGGTGCTGCGTTCGACAGGGGAAGCGGCCTCCGGCGGCGTCTGAGCCGGAAGGGTCGATTTCAGGGCAAAGAGAACGCGGTCACGCCGCCTGTCGCTTCCGGAACAGGACGGGTCCCAGCCGCTTGTACAGCAGGAAGGTGAGCAGGGAAACTACCACGCCCTTGAGCAGGTTGAAGGGAACGACGGCGAACAACACCAGAGTGGAAACGCTGTTGATGGCTCCGTTCACCTTGGTGCCCATGGCGATGATGGCTTCCATCGGCATCCCGAACAGTTCCGAGAACTTCGGCAGAAGATACACGGCGTTGAAAAGGCTGCCGAACACCGTCATCACCAGCGTGCCGACCACCATGCCCATCAGGGCGCTCTTTTTCGTCTTTTTCACATGGTAGATGACCGAGGCGGGCAGCACCAGCGTGCATCCGACCACAAAGTTGGCAAAGTCGCCGACGAAGGCGGTGGAAGTGCCCTTCAGCAGCAGCTTGAGCACCACCTTCAGCAGCTCGCAGATCACGCCGGCCGTCGGGCCGAGGTAGAAGGAACAGAGAAGCACGGGCAGCTCGCTCAGGTCCAGCTTGTAGAAGCCGGGAGCGAAAAACAGCGGGATCTCCAGCAGCATCAGCACGGCGGCCACGGCGGAGAACAGCGCTGTGAATACGACGCGGCGGGTGCCGGTGGCCTTGACGCTGGAATGGCACAGAAAGCGCTGGGCCAGCCAGGCGATGAGCGCGATGCCGGCGATGATGGCAGCGCACACCAGAAGAAAGGAGAGGTTCTCCTTCGCGGACGAGATCAGTTCATTCATGCATATACCTCCCAAAAAAGAAAAATGCCCGGAACTTCCGGGCGCAGAGAAATATGAAGAAAGACAATATGAAAATCATCTTCTTCCATCCAGACTGTAACTGTCGGTACCGGAGTCTCACCGGTTCGGCGCCTGAGGCGCTCGCGGACTGTACCGCCGATCGGGAATTTCACCCTGCCCTGAAGATAACCACATTATATACCCGTACGGGGCGCGGTGGCAAGAGGCATTTTGACAAAATCCGCGCCTCGGGCTACAATGGTCCTGCAGAAATACGGGAATGCGGGGGACGCCGGAATGTCGCTGCGGGACATCAGAAAAGAGAATACCTGCTGCTTCACGGGGCACCGCGTGCAGAAGCTGCCCTGGGGCCCGAGGGAAACGGATCCGCGCTGCGCCGCGCTGCGCATCCGCCTGTTCGACCGGCTGGAAGAACTGTACGACGTCGGCGTACGCCATTTCATCTGCGGGATGGCGCAGGGGAGCGACATGCTGTTCTGCGAAGAGGTGCTGAAGCTCCGGGACGACCGCCCCGGAGTGACGCTGGAGGCCGCGCTTCCGTGCCCCCAGCAGCCGGACCGCTGGCCGGAAAGCTTTCGGACCCGGTATACGCAGCTGCTGGCCCGGTGCGATTACGTGACCTGCGTGAGCGGCGAGTATACGCCTCAGTGCATGCGCCTGCGCAACGAATATATGGTGGACCATTCCCGCGTGCTGCTGGCCGTATACTCCGGCAGCTACGGCGGTACGATGCAGACGGTGAACTACGCCCGGCGCAGCGGCCTGGAAGTGATTATACTTGAACCGTAACGGACAGAAACAGGAGAAGGGGCTTTTCCGCACGCCGGAAAAGCCCCTTTCTTCTGTCTCAGTCTCTTTGAAAAATGTCGCGGCCGGCGGCGTCCACCGCCACGATCAGCGGCAGGTGGTCGACGGTGAGCCGCTTGACGGATTCACACCCCAGCTCGGGGAAGGCGATCTCCTCCGCGGAGGTGATGTGGCGCGCGATCAGCGCTCCGGCGCCGCCCACGGCGCACAGATAGACGGAACCGGTCTCCCGGATCGCCTGCTTCACGCCCTCGTCGCGCTCGCCCTTGCCGATGGTGGCGGCCACGCCCAGCCGGTAGAGCCGTGGGGCGAACCCGTCCATCCGGGCGGAAGTGGTGGGTCCGCAGGAACCAACGGGCATGCCGCCGTGGCCCGGGGTAGGGCCGGCGTAGTAGATCACGGCGTCGCGCAGCGGAAAGGGGAGTTCGCTCCCCTCGTCCAGCAGGCGGAACAGCTCCTTATGGGCGGCGTCGCGGGAGGTGTAGACCGTCCCGGACAGATACACCCGGTCCCCGACGGACAGCTCGGGGATGGCGGACCGCAGCCCCTCGGTGGTCAGTTCAAATTCTTTCATGGCGCCGGATCTCCACGGTACGCTTTTTCGGAACGTCCGGTTCCGAAGGGGCGGCGGGCTCTTTCGCGGGTGGGGCTTCGGCGGGCGTATCGTCGCCCGGCGCCTCCGGTCCTTCCGGCTCCGAAGGAGCGACGGATTCCTCCGCCGGCGTGGCCTCCGCAGGCGTATCGTCTTCCGCGAACGCGGGAGTCTCCTCCGCTTCGGGATCCCTGGCGGCCCGGGCGCTTTCCTCCTCCTCTTCCTCGCCGACAAAGGCGCCGGACAGGGCGTTGAGCTCCGTCAGGGAGGAACGCACGGCCTTCTGCAGTCCGCGGCAGGTCTCCTCCGCGCGCTCCGCCCGCAGTTCTGCCTCCGCCAGCTCCGTCCGCAGGGTCTCGTTCTCTTCCTGCGCCGCGGCAAGGGCGCCGCGCAGCTGTTCCAGCTGGGCTTCCAGCTCGGAGGTGCGGTCGGACAGGACCTCCTTCTGCCTGGCCTGATCCGTGATGTAGTTTACCACGTCTCTCCGGTTGAAGCCGGAGAACAGTGCGGATTTGAATCGGTTGCTCATGGCGTTTCCTCCTGTTGTGATTCATCGGACACAGGCTGTCCGCTGCCGTTTTCCTCGCCGTTGCCGTCCGGCGCGGGCTCTTCCGTCGTTTCCTGATCGATCGGAGTATCGGCTTCACCGCCCTCATCCGGTTCGGGTGAAACGTCGGCGGCCGGTTCATCCGGGATCTCCGCCGGCGTAGGCTCGGTCCCGGAGGGCGGCTGCGCGATGGGATACGCGTCCGGGCAGGCCGGGTAGTCCGCGGTGTCCCAGTAATACTGCTCCGCCGTCATGACGTCGTCGCTGAGAAGCGGGGAGCCGTCCGCGGGCGATACGTGCCCGCCCGTGGGGTCGACGTGGTACCACTTTCCGTCGCAGCTGACGATGTTCCACCAGGCGCTCTCGCCGCCGTGCCATCCCTCCACCACGTAGCAGCCGATGTTCAGACGGTCGCACAGGGCCTTCAGGGAAAGGGCGGCGCTTTTACGCGTGCCTGAGCGGGTGACGAGGTAGCCGTAGGCCGAATCGGTGAGCGAACTGACGGGAGAGGGCAGCAGCGTGGTGCCGTTGTTGTGCTCCGCGATCAGGGTCTGGATCACCCCGTAGTCGTCGGTGTTGCCCGTGTGGCCGGCGATCTCGTCCGCCCGAGAGATCGTGCGGCTGCGCATGTCTTCCATGACGGCCCGACGGTAGGGCCAGAGGAATTTCACCTCCATGATGCGATCCCCGGTGGCGGCGGGGTAGCACACCACGTCCAGTTCGGGTTCCAGCAGGCAGTCCAGCGGGGCGCGCCGGAACAAATAGGTTATGCGCTCGGTCAGATACTCCTCCGTGATGTCGTCAAGCGCGGTGCGGAACACCAGCTCCTGGCTGAAGTTCGAAAGGCTGGACCGCAGCCGGGAATCCATGTAGCGCAGGGAGGATACGGTGAAAAGACTGTCGATATCCTCGGCCTCACGCTTGTAGGTTACGGATACCTGCACGTTGCAGTAGGCTACGATGGGGGTCAGACGGCAGGAGATGTAGTACACGGCGTATGCGCCCAGCGGGGTCTCCAGCGCCACCGACTGGCACAGGTCCATCAGCTCCGCCTCCCGGGCGGACATGTCCTCCGGCAGGGGCATGCGGAACACGGCCTCGGTTTTTTCCTGCGCCAGCATGTTCTGCACGGCCAGCGCGAAGTCTTCGTCGCTGGCGATGAGGGGCGCGTCCTCGGAGCTGTCCGATCCGGGATCGTCGCGGCGGGACGCGTAGGGTTCTATGACGCTCACTTCTCCCTCCAGAATGGAGGCGCAGCCGGAGGCGCCGAGAAGGAGCAGCAGGCAGAGAATGGGGAGGATCACGCGTTTCATGCGCGCATCACCGTATCCTTTCCGCCGGGGATCCGGCATCAAAACAGATTCAGCTGCTGTTCTTCCGTGTCCTCCTGCTTCAGAAGGGCGCCCGCGGCGGGAAGGCTTCGCACGCGGTAACGGGAGACGTTGCGTATGGAGGAATCCTGCAGAAGTTCGGCCCGGTCCACCTTGTATTTCTTCTTCAGCGTCACCACGGCGACGCCCTGGGTGGAGCGGGTGGTCTTCAGCGGGATCAGCGAAGAGCTGCAGATCAGCGCCCGGCCTTCGTCGGTGTGTACGGCCAGATCCAGGTCGCCGTGCAGCATGAGCACGCTGCGCAGGGGGGACCGGTCGCTGTAGGCGCCGGTCAGCTTGCGGCGGTTCGTCTTGGTGACGTAGGCATCCAGCGGCACCCGGGCAGCCTTGCCGTTTTCAAAGAAGAATACCAGCTGGCCGGAATAGTCTCCGGGAAGGATCATGCACAGGACGGATTCACCCTCGTCCATGCCCAGGGCCGAGGGCAGATACGTGCCCAGAGCGGAGGCCTTGGTCGCCTCAAAATCGGCGGCCCGGGTCTTGTAGACCTGGCACTTATCGGTAAATATCAGCATTTCGGAGGTGTTGTCCGCCTCAAAGGTCTGCAGCAGGCCGTCGTTCTCCTTGTATTTCTGCTCGCTGCTCATGCGCAGCGACTGCGCGGTGATCTTCTTGAAATACCCCTCGCGGGAGAGAAACAGCGTGACGGGGAAGCTCTCCGGACCTTCCTCCTCCTCGTCGGCCTGCACCATGTCTTCATAGACGATGGTCGTGCGCCGGGGCTCGCCGTACTTCTTCATGACCTGCTTCAGCTCCGCCGTCATGGTGCTGCGGATGCGGCGCCGGCTGTTGAGAAGCTCCTCCAGGTCCGCGATCTGCTTTTCCAGCTCGTCCAGCTCGGCGGTGCGCTTCAGGATGTACTCGCGGTTGATGTTGCGGAGCTTGATCTCCGCCACGTAATCCGCCTGAATCTCGTCGATGCCGAAGCCGATCATCAGGTTCGGCACCACGTCGGCTTCCGCCTCGGTATTGCGGATGATGGCGATGGCCCGGTCGATGTCCAGCAGGATCTTCTGCAGGCCCTGCAGAAGGTGCATCTTCTCCTTCTTGCCGGTCAGCTCATGGTAGGTGCGCCGCCGGATGCACTCGGCGCGCCAGGCGCACCACTCCTCCAGCAGCTCGCGCACGCCCATGACCTTCGGCGTGCCGCCGATCAGCACGTTGAAGTTGCAGGGGTAGCTGTCCATCAGCGGGGTCAGGCGGAACAGACGCGCCATCACCTTTTCCGGATCGGCGCCGCGCTTCAGGTCGATGGCGATCTTCAGGCCGGACAGATCCGTCTCGTCCCGGGTATCGGCGATCTCCTTCAGCTTTCCCGCCTTCACCAGCTCGGCGATCTTGTCGATGACGGCCTCGGCGGTGGTGGTGTAGGGGATCTCGTACACCTCGATCAGGTTCTCTTCCTTCACGTAGCGCCACTTGCTGCGCACGCGGAAACTGCCCTTGCCGGTGCGGTAGATCTCCGCCATTTCGGAAACGTTGAAGATCAGCTCGCCGCCGGTGGGGAAGTCCGGCGCGGGCATGGTGGTCATGATGTCATGGTTCGGGTCGTTCAGCAGGTCGATGGTCGTCTGGCACACCTCGCTGAGGTTGAAGCCGCAGATGTTGCAGGCCATGCCCACGGCGATGCCGATGTTGGAATTTACCAGAATGTTCGGAAAGGTGGTGGGCAGCAGGGTCGGCTCCTTCATGGTGCCGTCGTAGTTGTCCGCCATCTCCACCGTATCCTTGCCGATCTCACCGAACAGTTCGCGGCAGATGTCGGAGAGCTTTGCCTCCGTGTAGCGGGAGGCGGCGTACGACATGTCGCGCGAGTACACCTTGCCGAAGTTGCCCTTGCTGTCCACGAAGGGGGTGAGCAGGGCGCCGTACCCCTTGGACAGACGCACCATCGTCTCATAGATGGCGGCGTCTCCGTGAGGATTCAGCCGCATGGTGGCGCCCACGATGTTGGCGCTTTTGGTCCGCCCGCCCGTCAGCAGACCCATGGTGTACATGGTGTACAGCAGCTTGCGGTGACTGGGCTTGAACCCGTCGATCTCCGGAAGCGCGCGGGAGACGATCACGCTCATGGCGTAGGGCATGTAGTTGGTCTCCAGCGTTTCCGTGATGGCCTGCTCCGTCACCTCGGCCTGCAGGCCCATCACGTTCGGGTTGTTCTTGTTTTTCGGCTCTTCGCGTTCTTTTTTCTTCTTAGCCATGTCAGATCCTCCGGGGGCGGAACGTTATCAGGAAAGGTCCGCCAGATCCAGGAACTCGTATCCGTGATCGGCGATGTGCTGCTTTCTTCCGGCCAGGTCGTCGCCCAGCAGCAGGTCGAACATGCGCGCGGTCTCCTCGGCGTCCTCCGGCATGACCTTGATCAGCCGGCGGGTCTCCGGGTTCATGGTGGTCATCCACATCATGTCCGCGTCGTTCTCGCCCAGGCCCTTGCTGCGGCTGATGGTGTATTTCGACCCTTCCAGCTCCTTCAGGATGGCGGCCTTCTCCCGCTCGGAATAGGCGAACCACGTTTTGCCCTTGCAGTTGATCTCAAACAGAGGGGATTCGGCGATGTACACGAACCCTTCGGTGATGAGCGTCGGCACCAGCCGGTACAGCATGGTGAGGATCAGCGTGCGTATCTGGTAGCCGTCCACGTCGGCGTCGGTGCAGATGATCACCTTGCTCCAGCGCAGGTTATCCAGACTGAAGGTGGAAAGCTCCTTGTTCTTCCCGGTCTTCACCTCCACGCCGCAGCCCAGCACCTTCAGCAGATCGGTGATGATCTCGCTTTTGAAAATGCGGTTGTAGTCCGCCTTCAGGCAGTTCAGGATCTTGCCGCGCACGGGCATGATGCCCTGAAACTCGGCGTCCCGGCTCTGCTTGCAGGCACCAAGGGCGGAGTCGCCCTCCACGATGTAGATCTCCCGGCGGGAAACGTCCCGGCTGCGGCAGTCCACGAATTTCTGCACGCGGTTGGCCAGGTCGATGGTGCCCGCCAGCTTTTTGCCGATGTTCAGCCGTGTTTTCTCCGCGGCCTCGCGGGCGCGCTTGTTGATCAGCACCTGGTCGGCGATCCGGTCGGCCTCCGCGGGATGCTCGATGAAGTAGATCTCCAGCTGGCTGCGGAAAAAGTCCGTCATCGCCTCCTGCACGAAGCGGTTGGTGATGGCCTTCTTCGTCTGGTTCTCATAGCTGGTCTGGGTGGAGAAGCAGTTGGTCACCAGGATCAGGCAGTCCTGCACGTCGGCAAAGGAGATCTTGCTCTCGTTTTTCTGGTATTTGCCCACTTTCTTAATGTGGGCGTCGATGGCGTAGGGAAAGGCGTTCTTTACCGCCTTTTCCGGCGCGCCGCCGTGCTCCAGCCAGGAGGAGTTGTGGTAGTATTCGATCTTCTGGATCCGGTTGGAGAAGCAGAAGGCCGCCGTCAGGCGCACCTTGTATTCCGGCTTGTCCTCCCGGTCGCGCCCGCGGCGCTCCGTTTCGATGTATACCGGCGGCGTGAGGTACTGCATGTCCGCGATCTCGTTCACGTAGTCCTCGATGCCCTTTTCGTAGAAGAACTCCCGCTCCTCAAAGCCGCTGTCCGTCTGGTTGCGGAACAGAAAACGCACGCCGGGGTTCACCACGGCCTGACGCTTCAGCACGTCCGTATAGTACTCGGGGGGGACGGCGATGTCCGTGAAAACCTCCAGGTCCGGCCGCCAGTGGGTGCGGGTGCCGGTGCGCCGGCCCTTGAAGGGCTGCTTGACCAGCTCGCCGTCGATCTCGCCCTTTTTGAAGGCAAGGTCGTACTGAAAGCCGTCGCGCCAGACGGTCACGTCCATGTATTCCGAGGCGTACTGGGTGGCGCAGGAGCCCAGACCGTTGAGGCCGAGGCTGTATTCGTAGTTCTCCGTCTCTTCGTTGCTGTATTTTCCGCCGGCGTACAGCTCGCAGAATACCAGCTCCCAGTTGTAGCGACCCTCCGCGGCGTTCCAGTCCACGGGGCAGCCGCGGCCGAAGTCTTCCACCTGAACGGAAAGGTCGGCAAAGCGGGTCACGATGATCTCGCTGCCGTGTCCCTCTCTGGCTTCGTCTATGGAGTTGGACAGGATCTCGAACACTGCGTGTTCGCAGCCGTCCAGCCCGTCGGAGCCGAAGATGACGCCCGGACGCTTCCGGACGCGGTCGGCCCCCTTGAGGCTGACGATGCTTTCGTTATCGTACGTCTGCCTGTTTGCTGCTTTCTTCATGAAAATCCCCTGTATGCTATATGTTGTTGGATCGGATGACACAATACCACTTATATAGTATAACCCATACGCCGCCGCGTTTCAACACAAACTTCCCCGGCCGCCCGGAGCCAGACGCACCGCCCGGCCTTCGGAGCGCGGGGGAGGGAGCGGCGCGGGGCACGACGGGGAAGAGAGGAAAAAACAGCGGAAAAATGAGAAAAAACCCTTGTTTTTTGTCTTCCGGTCTGCTAAAATACACGGGCATTACGCACGGGGGCGGACTTCGGGCCGGGTGCCGAAAGGTCGGCCCGGGGGATGAAGTTCCCGGAGGTAAAAACATTTTTCAGGAGGAGATACCAATGGCAGTAGTATCCATGAAACAGCTGCTGGAGGCCGGCGTACACTTCGGCCATCAGACCAGACGCTGGAACCCCAAGATGGCTCCGTACATTTATATGGAGCGCAACGGCATTTACATCATCGATCTGCAGAAGACGGTGAAAAAGCTGGAGGAGGCTTACAGCTTCGTCCGCGAGACCGCCGCCGAGGGCGGCACGATCCTGTTCGTCGGCACCAAGAAGCAGGCGCAGGATTCCGTTCGTGAAGAGGCCGAGCGCGTAGGCATGTATTACGTCAACGCCAGATGGCTGGGCGGCATGCTCACCAACTTCCGCACCATGCGGACCCGCATCGACCGGCTGGCTCAGCTGCGCCGCATGCAGGAGGACGGCACCTTCGACATGCTGCCCAAGAAGGAAGTCATCAAGCACACCCTCGAGATCGCCAAGCTGGAGAAGTACCTCGGCGGCGTGAAAGAGATGAAGAAGCTGCCCAGCGCACTGTTCGTCGTCGACCCCCGCAAGGAGCGCAACGCCATCGCTGAGGCCAGAAAGCTGCATATCCCCATCGTGGCCATCGTAGACACGAACTGCGATCCCGATGAGATCGATTACGTCATCCCGGGCAACGACGACGCCATCCGCGCCATCCGCCTGATCTCCGCCACCATGGCCAACGCCGTCGTGGAAGGACGTCAGGGCAGAGAAGACGGACCGGCAGAGGAAGCTGCGGCCGAGGCGGCTGCACCGGCGGAAGGAGAGGCTGAATAATGGCATTTACCGCACAGGACGTTAAGAATCTTCGTGAGATGACCGGCGTCGGCATGATGGACTGCAAGAAGGCCCTGACCGCCGCCGACGGCGACGTGGAAAAGGCCATCGAGTGGCTGCGCGAGAAGGGCCTTGCCGCCGCGCAGAAGAAGGCCGGCCGTATCGCCGCTGAGGGCATGGCGTACGCCGCCATCATCGACGGCGTGGGCGTCGTGGTCGAGGTCAACGCCGAGACCGACTTCGTTGCCAAGAACGAAAAGTTCGTGGACTACGTCAAGGGCGTGGCGGCCGTCGTCGCCAAGGAAGCCCCGGCCGATCTGGAGGCCCTTCTGGCCGCTCCCTACGGCAACGGCAAGACTGTTGTCGAGCAGCAGCAGGAGATGGTCCTCGTCATCGGCGAGAACATCAACGTGCGCCGCTTCGCCCGGTACGATACCGGCGTGAACGTGCCTTACATCCACGCCGGCGGCAAGATCGGCGTCATGGTGAACATGGAAGTCGAGAACATCGCCGACGAGGCCGCTCTGACCGAGCTGGGCAAGGACGTCGCGATGCAGATCGCCGCCATGAACCCCGCGTTCCTCGACAAGTCCCAGGTGGACGCCTCCACCCTGGATAAGGAGAAGGAAATCCTCACCGTTCAGGCGAAGCAGGATCCGAAGAACGCCAACAAGCCCGACAACATCATCGAGAAGATGGTCATGGGCCGCATCGGCAAGTACTATGAGGAGAACTGCCTGATGCAGCAGGCCTTCGTCAAGGAGAACAAGATCTCCGTCGAGAAGCACGTGGCCGAGGTCGCCAAGCAGCTGGGCGGCAAGATCACCGTCAAGTCCTTCACCCGGTTCGAGAAGGGCGAGGGCATCGAGAAGAAGGAAGAGAATCTCGCCGCTGAGATCGCTTCCATGATCAAATAAGATATCCGGAAACAGGCGAAAGCCCGGGCCGTTCCGCCCGGGCTTTTGTTCTGACCGATATATTTACGATAATAGAATTATGTAAATAAAATGCCCGTTTCGCGGGCGAATCGGCACTTGACAGCGGAGGCGTCCCGTGGTATTATCCGCACATACTGATTCCGAGCTGAACGGCCTGTGGCAATGGCTATGGCCGCCAGCCTGACCGCGTTCGCGGTCACTGAGTCATGTTGGAAACGGCATGGCTTTCCGTGTTTGAGAAGGAAGCAGCAGCCGGGGGCGGAAAGTGCCCCCATTGTGTACGCATGCATGCGCAGGCTGTTTCCGCAGCCTGCGCTTTTTTGCGTCCTTTTCCCGCAACGGGGAAACATATTACGCCTGAAGTATTCAGAAAGGGGGGAAGCAAACGTGAAAACAAACGGCAAGGTCCGGCGGCTGGGGCCGGTGATCGCGGTGCTGGCCGCGCTTCTTGTGATCGCCGTTTTTGTTTCCTTCCTGCTGGGGCGTTACCCCATATCCATCGGCCAGGCCTTCGGCATTCTTGCCGACGGTCTGCTGAATAAGCTCGGGCTGCCCGGACGCGTGGACGTCACCTGGACGGGCACGCAGGCATCCCTTCTGCTGAATCACCGTCTGCCCAGGATCCTTCTGGCGTGCCTGGTGGGGTGCTGCCTTTCCACCGCCGGTGCCGCGTATCAGGGGGTGTTCCAGAACCCGATGGCGGCCCCGGACATCCTGGGAGCCTCCTCCGGCGCTGCCTTCGGCGCGGCGCTGGCCATCCTGCTGCATCTCGGCAGCGCGATGGTCGTCGTTATGGCCTTTTGCGGCAGCATGCTGACGGTGCTGCTGGTCATCTATACCGGTAACCATCTGCGTGGAAAAAAGGCCGTCGGTCTGATCCTGGCGGGCATCATGATCGGCTCCCTGGTGTCTTCCGGCACGTCCTTCATCAAGCTGGTGGCGGACCCGGAGAACGAGCTGCCGGCCATTACCTACTGGCTCATGGGCAGCCTGAACGGCACGAAGCCGTCGGACGTTCTGTTCGCGCTGATACCCATGGTGATCGGGTGCGTGCCGCTGTTTCTGCTGCGGTGGCGCGTCAACGTGCTGACCATGGGGGACGACGAATGCCGCACCATGGGCGTGAACGCCTCGCGGCTGCGGGTGACGGTGATCCTTCTGGCCACGTTGATAACGGCGGCCAGCGTGTCCGTCAGCGGTACCATCGGATGGATCGGCCTCGTGATCCCGCACTTTTCCCGGCGGCTGGTGGGCAACAACTATAAAAAGCTGATGCCGGTGACCATGCTGTTCGGTGCGCTGTTCCTGCTGCTGGTGGACGACGTGTCCCGCAATCTGTTCACGACGGAGATCCCCATTGGGATCCTCACCTCCGTCATCGGGGTGCCGTTCTTCCTGTATCTCATCTCGGGAGAGGGGGACAGGCTATGAGCATCCGCGCGGAGGACATCCGCTTTTCCTATGGGGATCACGACGTGCTGAAGGGCGTGAGCTTCGAGGCGCAGCCGGGTGAGTTCCTGTCCGTTCTCGGACCCAACGGCGTGGGCAAAAGCACGCTGTTCCGCTGCCTGCTGGGGCTGCTGAAGCCCTCGGCGGGGCGCACCCTTATCGACGGACGCGATACGGCACAGATGAGCGCGGCGGAAATGGCGCACCGCATCGCCTACATTCCCCAGTCCCACGCCCCTGTCTTCAACTACACCGTGGAGGATATGGTGCTGATGGGCACCACGGCCGGCCTCGGCCGATTCTCCTCTCCGGGCAGGGCACAGCGGAAGCTTGTCGGTGAAGTCATGGAATGGCTGGGCATAAAAGATCTGGCGGACAGCGGCTACCAGAACATCAGCGGCGGCCAGCGCCAGATGGTGCTGATCGCCCGGGCCCTGGCCCAGCAGGCCAGGATCCTGATCATGGACGAGCCCTCCTCAAGTCTGGACCTGGGCAACCGGATCAGGGTGATGAAAACAGTCAAGCGCCTCACCGGGGAGGGGTATACGGTGATCCAGTCAACCCACGACCCGGATCAGGCCTTTTTCTACTCCGACCGCATCCTGGCCATGAAGGACGGTCAGGTTCTGGCCTGCGGGCCGGCGAAGGACATTGTGAAGGATACAATCATCTCTGAGCTTTACGGCGCGGAGGTGGAAGTATACAGCCTGCGGGAGGACACGGTGCGTGTCACCCTTCCCGCGGAGACTCATGGACACTCAAAGGAGGAGTAACAATGAAAAAACTTATCGCACTGTTGCTGGCGCTGACCCTTCTGGCAGGCCTGGCGGCCTGCGGAGCAAAGACAGAGCCCGCAACGCCGGAGGAGACGACCCCGGCGGAGGAGACGGTGCAGCCGGAGCAGGCGGAGGATCCGGAACAGCCGGATGAAACACCGGAGCCGGAAGCGGCGGAACCCGAAACGCCGGAAGAGCCCGCGGCGCCGGAGACGGTGACGTTTACGGACGACTGCGGCCGGACGGTAGAGCTTCCGGCTTCCATCACCCGCATTGTTCCCACCGGAGGCCTGGCGCAGATCGCGTTGTTCGCCAATGCCCCGGAGATGTTTGTTGGCCTTGCCACCGACTGGTCCGACGCTGCTAAAGAGTATATTCCTGCAGAGTATCAGGATCTGCCTGTTCTTGGGGCTCTGTATGGCTCGGCCGATCTGAATCTGGAGGAACTGGCCGTTGCCGATCCTCAGGTGATCATCGACCTGGGTGAGGCCAAGAAGAGCATCGTCGAAGACATGGACGACATGCAGACCCAAACGTCCATCCCTTCCATCCATATTGAGGCCACGCTTGCCACCATGCCCGACGCTTACCGCAGGCTCGGCGCTCTGTTGGGCAAGGAGGAACGAGCGGAGCAGATCGCTGCCTTCTGCGAGCGGATTTACGCCCGCACGGTTTCCATCATGGAGCAGGTGGGAGAGAACAAGGTCACTGCTCTTTATGTTGTCGGAGATAAAGGGCTGAATGTGATCGCAAACGGTTCCTTCCATGCGGAGGTGTTTGACCTGCTGACGGAAAACGTCGCTGTGGTGGAAAACCCTGCCGGCAAGGGCTCGGGAAATGAAGTGACCATGGAGCAGATCGCCCTGTGGGATCCGGAATTTGTTGTGTTTGGGCCGGACAGCATTTATGATACCGTTACGGAAACGGATACCTGGAAAGATATGACGGCCATCACGAACGGAAACTACGTGGAGGTTCCCTATGGTCCGGATAACTGGATGGGAATGCCGCCTTCCGTGCAGCGTTATCTGAGCATGATCTGGCTGACAGCCGTGCTCTATCCGGACTACTGTGATTACGACGTTAAGGCAGAGGTAAAGGAGTGCTACGAGCTTTTGTACAGTGCTGAGCTGACGGACGAACAGTACACCGCACTGACCGAAAGCGCCTTCCTTCCGACGGAATGAAAAGGCACGCGCTGATCGTCGGGGAGCAGGGCGTCGGAAAAAGCACCCTGATCGCCCGCGTACGACGGGAGATGGCCCTGCCGGAGGCGGGGCTCGAGACCGTGCGGGTGGCCGCGCCGCCCGAGGAGCCGGGAGCGCCGGTGTACATCTACCGCGTAGGCGGCCCGCGAACACAGAGCGACGAGAATCTGGCGGCCTTTGTCAGAAGCACCGGAAGACAGAGCTTCCCGGAGGTGTTCGACAGGTACGCGGCCTATCTGAGGCAGGACGCGCCGCACGCCGGACTGATCGTGCTGGATGAGCTGGGGTTTCTGGAATCGGACGCGGCGGAGTTCTGCCGCACGGTGCTGGATATGCTGGACGGGGACGTGCCCGTCCTGGCCGCCGTCAAGCCGAAGGATACGCCCTTTCTCACCGCGGTGCGGAACCATCCGAAGGCACAGGTGTTCCACATCGATGAGACGAACCGGGACGCCCTGCCGGCCCAGGTCTTGGCTTTTTTTCAGGGTACCCTTTCGTAAGGGGAGCGGACGCGCGCTGCGCATCGGAAGGATCGAAACCGTTGTTCCGCTTCGGCGTGAACGGAAAACGTACGCAGCGGCCCGGGCAGGCTTTCGCCGCCCGGGCCGCTTTCTGCCCATTGTAATTAACCATAACAAAATTATGTAAATATATTGCTCATGGCCTTCTCCCTGAGGAGAAGGTGGTTCGGCTGAAGCCGAACCGGATGAGGTGTAGCTTTGGCAGAAGCCAAAGCGTCGTCAAGCCCCCTTTTGCGAAAGGGGGGGAAGGCCTGGCTTGGCCAGGCAGGGGGGATCGACCACAGCTTGCGAGGACGCAGCGAGCGATATGGAGCTTGTGACGACGAAGCCTGCAAGGACGCCGACTGAGGGCTCGAAAAGCCTTCTCCTTGAGGAGAAGGTGGTTCGGCTGAAGCCGAACCGGATGAGGTGTGGCTTTGGCAGAAGCCAAAGCGTCGTCAAGCCCCCTTTTGCGAAAGGGGGGAAGGCCTGGCTTAGCCAGGCAGGGGGGATCGACTCCCCCCGTGAAAACCCGAATGTGCAGTATTCCGGCTGGCGCTTGCAAACTCTGCGTTCTCCCCCTATACTGTTTATCGTTAATGATCCTCATCCGCAAGGAGGATGCTTATGAAGAAAGTTCTGTGCCTGTTTCTCGCTGTGCTGCTATGCCTGACGCTCGCGGCCTGCGGCGGCAAAGACTCCGTGCCTCCGCCGGACGAGCCGATCGTTCCTTCCCAGCCCTCGGAACCGGACGAGCCGTCCCCGTCGAAGGAACCGGCCGACCCCGAGGAGGAACCGGCGGAAGACGGAGGGGACTGGCGCGCCTGGCGCTGGTATTCGGAAGACCTGGAGCTGGGGGAGGGCGTGACCGTCTGTCTCTCCATGCTGGACGAGGGCATCGGCTACGGCGTGTATGATTCTTTCAGCGGGGACCGGATCGGCACGCTGAACGCCCCGAAAAGCGCCGTGGATTTCTACGCCGGGGACGTCCTCTGCGCCGACCGCGACGGGCAGGGGCTGCTGGATATCGGTGTCGTGTTCGAAAACGGGCTGTCGTGGTGGTATGTGCTGGAGGACGGCACGGCCCCCTGGCCGGAGGACCCGACCGGCGGCTTTTCCCTGTATACGGCGGCAAGGGCCGACGCGGATCTTACCTGCTATCCCTACGAAACGCCGGAGGTGCCGTACATGACGCCCCTCGCCTGGGAGATCTATGAGGAGATCTGGCCGAAGGTGCAGGCGGTGGAGTACTTCCGTTACGACGCGGAGACCTGGGGTTACGACTATCTGGACCAGCTGCTCAACGCCTTCGGCGCCATAAGGATCCTGCACCCCGAAGCGGAGAATTACTTCATGCTGCGGGAACTGGTCGAAGGGGACATGGTGACGGCCATGGATTCGGATTACTCCTGCCGATGGGATCCCAACCGAAGCACGGATCTGGACAAAGTCCGAGCCGGCGCCGAGGCTTTCGAGGAAAAGGTTCAGGAGATCCTGTCCGGCATTACGGATGAGATGACCGCCTATGAAAAATACTGGTACCTGGCCGCGGTGATCTCCGACAACGTGGAATACGACTCCACGGGCTTCACGGCGGTGGAATCGGCCCCCTGGGCCGGCGTCATGGGCGGATACGCCATCTGCTCCGGGTACGCCGCCGCCATGGAGTATCTGTGCAGCCGGGCCGGCCTGTACTGCCGCACGGTGAGCGGCTCCTCCGGCGGCGAGGGCCACGCCTGGAACCTGGTGAAGCTGCCGGAAGGCACCTACCATGTGGACGTGACCTGGGCGGACGGAAACGGCGCCCCCTGGAGCGCGGACTGGATGCGGTATTTCATGCTCACCCAGGAACAGATCGAGGTCGACCACCTGATCGACGACGGCACCGTTGCCACGGGACAGCAACAGATATACGATAATAGTATTATGGTAAACAGATAACGGCTTCTTTTCAGGTTCATACAGACCAATAACAGGGACAGTTCCGGACTTTTGCCGGAAATGCCCCTGTTTTTTGCGTTTTTACAGGTATTTTTCCTTGATTTTCGGAAAGCGTCATGCTATTTTGTGCTCTTCCGTTTGGAGCGGCGGCCCTGGCCGCCTCGAGAAACCGGATGAGGCGGAGAACCGGAACGGTATCGAAATACTGAGATCATGAAGAAAGGAGCAGTCACGTGCCGCTATATTGGGAGCCATTTCCGTTTATAACTTACCTGGATGTAAAAAACAGAATAACTGTTGATATGACTGAAAAAAAACTCGCAGACGCGTACGCCGACGCGTCAAGGAAAACAATAGTTTTCCCGAATATGTACTCACGGATCATCTCCCGGGATGATAGGGCAATGAGAAGGCGGGGGCTGAAAAAACCGCGTTGGGACCTGGAACAACATGACGGACGAAAACCGCATTTTTCTGCTGCCTGCCGTACCGGTGGGCGGCAGAATGTGTTATAATACCTTAAATATACGTACTCTCCTGCTGGCGGCATGCCTTCCGGCATGGACGGTTCTTGCAGGGTGATCATGTGGGAATGTTTCTGAAACTTGCTTTTCTGTTCTTTATCGGGTCCGTGTTCGGGTGGGTCCTGGAGCTGTTTTTCCGGCGCTTCATCTCTTCGGCCAACCCGGAGCGAAAATGGATCAACCCCGGGTTCTGCACGGGGCCCTATGTGCCGCTGTACGGATGCGGCCTCTGCGTTCTGTATCTGCTGGCGCTGCTGGACGAACGGCAGTTCATCGCCGATCCGACGCTGAACCGGATCTGCACGTTCGTGTTTATGGCTTTCGCCATGACGTCGATCGAATATGCCGTCGGGGTCGTGTGCTGCAAGGTGACCAAGGTACGGCTGTGGGATTACTCGAACGAGTGGGGCAATCTTCAGGGCGTGATCTGCCCGAAGTTTTCCCTCGCCTGGGCGCTGCTGGCGATCCTGTACTTTTACCTTGTGCATCCCCACACGAAGCAGGCGCTCACGTGGCTCTCCAGGAATCTGGCCTTTTCCTTTGTGATCGGGCTGTTCTTCGGGGTGTTCATCATCGATATGGTGCATTCGGCGCAGCTGGTCTCCAGGCTGAAGAAGTTTGCGGATGAATATGACGTCGTCGTACGGTACGAGGCGGTAAAGCAGAGCGTCCGCCGCCGCGCCGAAGAGGCGAAGGAACGCTACCGGTTTTTCCGCCCGTTCCGCAGCGATCTGCCGCTGACGGAGCATCTGTTGGAATTGAAGGCCACCTTTGAGCAGGTGAGGAAAAGACTGCGCGGGTGAAAACCGCCGTCCGGCGGGAACGGCATCGGAAAGGATAAGAAAAGCACCACGCCGTCGTACCTGAACTCCCGGAGAGACTACAGCAGAACATCTCCTTCATCATCGGGCAGGCCCGGGAAGAGAGAAGTGCGAGATAACTATAAGATTATTATTGTAAACCAATTTTAAAAGGAGGGACAGACATGCGCAGAGGCGGATGGGGCGGAACGATCCTGGTCATCGTGCTTGTTCTGGTCCTCCTATTATCTTTGAGTTCCGTATTCTCCGAGCATGAGGCGGATCTTCTTCCGGGGCAGGAGAGATGGAGCCCTCAGATGGTTCCGGAACCCGGGAAAGAGACCAATACCAAAGAAGAGCCGGCGGCTTCCGATGCGGAAAAGGAAGAACCGGAAGAGGAAAGAGCGGATTTTGAGATCCATTTTCTGGACGTCGGGCAGGGGGATGCCGCACTGGTGCTGTGCGACGGGCACGCCATGATGATCGACGGAGGAAAAGCTGCGGATTCCCAGTTGACGTACGCCTATCTGGCCCAGCGTGAGATCGATCATCTGGATTACGTCGTATGCACCCATCCCCATGACGATCACGCCGGCGGCCTGGCGGGCGCGCTGAACTACGCCACGGCGGACGTCGCCCTTTGTCCGGTCACCGAATACGATACCGTGGCTTTCCGGAATTTTACCAAGTATCTGGACCGGCAGGGCGTTGCCCTCACGGTGCCCGCGGCCGGGGACGTGTTCCGCCTGGGAAGCGCCGAGGTCACGGTGCTCGGGCCCACAGGCGAATACGAGATCGTCAACGACGGGTGCATCGTGCTGAAGATCGAATACGGGGAGACTTCCTTTCTGTTCACGGCGGACGCGGAGCTTGGAGAAGAGCAGGCGCTGCTGGCCGCGGGGGGCGATCTGAGAAGCACCGTACTGAAAGTGGGGCATCACGGGGGAGAGACTTCCACAAGCGAAGAGTTCCTGCGCGCCGTTGCTCCGGAATACGCCGTGATATCCGTGGGGAAAAACAACGGGTACGGGCATCCTTCCGAGGGCGTGCTGGGCCGCCTGAAAGACGCCGGGGTCGAGCTGTACCGGACGGATCTGCAGGGGACCGTGATCTGTACCAGCGACGGGAAAGCGGTCACCTTCCGCACGGAAAGAAAGACGGACAAGGATTCGTTTGAGCATCCCGGCGTCATGATCCTGCCCGAACCGGTCGACCCGGTGGACCCCGGGGAAAAGACGGACGGGACGGACGGAGAGGTCGCCCCGGAGCCGGATCAGCCAAACGGCACCGAAGAGGAAAAGACGGTGCAGGAAAGGACGTACACGTATATCCTGAACACCAATACCTACGTGTTCCATGAGCCCTACTGCCCCAGCGTCAGCCAGATGAGCGAGAAGAACAAGCAAGTGTACGAGGGGACGCGGGACGAGATCATCGCGATGGGATTCCGTCCGTGCGAGAGGTGCTACCCATAACGAAAGTCATTCGGCACAGATGGAAAAAGAAGACGGGACAGTTTACTATAATTAAATTATTGTAAATAATAGGTCCTTCCCACAGGCAGGGAAGGACGAGCGGGGAATTGCGAGCAGAAAGGGGACAGATCGATGAAGAAGGTAGCGGTCGTATGGTCCAGCCCAAATACGGATGGAATGACGGCGGCGGCAAAGGACCGGTTCATTGCCGGCCTGACGGAAGAGGGAACGGTCGAGGTGGAGGAGATCCATCTGAACCGGAAGAAGATCGGGCAGTGCATGGCCTGCGGCGACGGGTGGGGCGCCTGTCGGTCGAAGGGCGTCTGCGTGATCCAGGACGATTTTGCGGAGATCTATCGGACGCTGAAGGAGGCTGACGGCATCGTCTGGGTCAGCGCCGTATACTGGTGGGAGATGACGGAGTGCTTCAAGGCGTTCTTCGACCGGCTGCGCCGGTGCGACGGATTCACCAACCGTTTTCTTGCCGAAAAGCGCTGCGTACTGATCGCCTGCGCCGGCGGAACAGGCCGGGGCGTGATCGACTGCCTGCAGCAGTTCGAGCGCGGTCTGACCCACATGGGTATGCGCGTGTACGACCGGATCCCCGTGGAACGGTACAACAGGGATTACATGCTGCCGGCTCTTGTCGAAGCGGGCAAGACGTACGCGGAGCGGCTGGAGACCGGTTTCGACATGTATTACTGAGGAGAAGACAGACGAGTTTACAATAAAATTATTATTGCAAACTATTGATAACGCAGACAGCGTTTTCACAGGCTGTTCGGCCCTGAAGTCGATCCCCCCGGTCCGGCCGGAGCTGAACCACCCCCCTTTACGAAAAGGGGGCAGGACGGCGGCAGCAGGTCGCGGCGCAAGTTGACATGATTATTATTCTGCGGAAAGAACCGACGGAGGTCACTCGTTGAAAAAGGAACTGGAGCATTTTACCATCGACGGCAGCCTGGGTGGGCAGCAGGAATGGTTTTCGGAATACTGGATGAAGATCGGCGGATGCGGAGCCGTTACGGCCTGTGACGTCTGCATCTGTCTGGCCCGGTATCACGGCCGGCCGGAAGCCTGCCCCTTTGACGCGTGGAATTTCACGAAGGAGGATTATCTGGCCTTCGGCGAGAAGATGCGCCCCTATCTCAGCCCCCGTCCCACCGGCATCGACCGTACGGAGATCTACGTGGAAGGGTTCCGCCGGTACCTTGCCGACGCGGGCGTCGCCGGCGTCGGCTTCCGTGAGGTCAGCGGGAAGGAGGACGTCGAGACCGCCGTGCGCGAGGTGCGGCAGCAGATCGACCGGGGCCTGCCCATCCCGTACCTGATGCTGATGCACAGGGACAAGGAACTGGACGACTACATGTGGCACTGGTTCCTGCTGGAGGGGTACGACGAGACGGACGAGGGTTTCCTGGTGAAGGTCGTGACCTACGGCACAGGAAAATGGATGGATCTGCGGCACCTGTGGCGCACCTGCCGGCCGAGAAAGGGCGGCTTCGTCCTGCTGGAGGTGGAGCCTGAGAGCGGCGCGGATCCGGGGCCGGATCCGCGCGGAGGATGACCATGGAAAGAAACGCGCATATCAACAAGCTGGGCTTCGGCTTTCTGCGGCTGCCGGAGACGGACGGAGAACCGGACTGGCGCGCGGTCGACGAGATGACGGATGCGTATCTCGCCGGCGGCGGACAGTGGTTCGATACCTGCTATACCTATCTGAACGGGCGAAGCGAACAGGCGATCCGCCGGTGCGTGACGGAGAGATACGCGCGGGAGAGCTTCCGCCTTGTGGAGAAGCTGCCGGGCTATCTGTGCCGCACCTATGAGGACTGCCGGCGCTATTTCCGGGAGGAGCAGCGCCGGTGCGGCACCGATTTCTTCGATATCTTCATGCTGCACTGGCTCAACCGGGAGAATTATGAGATCGCGGAGCGGGTGGACGAGTTCCGCTTCCTCCGGGAGGTGAAGCAGGGCGGATGCGCCGGGCGCATCGGGTTTTCGTGGCACGACAGCGCGTCGCTGCTGGACGATGTGCTGAGCCGGCATCCCGAGGTGGACGTGGTGCTGATGCAGATCAACTACCTGGACTGGGAGTCCGCCGGCATCGAATCGAGAAAATGCTATGAAACGGCGGTAAAGCACGGGAAAAGCGTTTTCGTGATGGAGCCCGTGAAGGGCGGCACACTGGCGAAGCTGCCGCCGGAGGCGGAACGGATCCTGCGGGCGCTGGCGCCGGAACGGACGCCTTCGGACTGGGCGCTGAGGTTCGTCCAGTCGCTGCCGGGGGTGGAGGTCTGCCTGAGCGGCATGAACCGGGTGGAACAGGTGCGGGAGAATCTTGCGCCCTTCCCGCCGCTGACGGAAGCGGAGACGGAGGCGCTGCGGCAGGTAGCGGAAGTCCTGAGAAAAGGCGGCGGGGTGCCCTGCACCGGGTGCCGCTACTGCGTGAGCCACTGTCCGCAGCACATCGCCATACCGGATATCTTCGCCATGTTCAACGAGCTGCAGCGCTGGCCGGAAGAGGACTGGAAGATCCGGCCGGTGTACGAACAGACGGTGAAGAGCGGGGCGCGGGCCTCAGACTGCATCGCCTGCCGCAGCTGCGAAGGGCACTGCCCGCAGCACATCCCCATTTCCGAATGGATGCGCCGGGCGGCCCGGACGCTGGAAAGCTGAGTGCACGGGATCAAATCCTGTGATATAATGACTGCGGGATCGTTTGATCCCGCAGCTTTCAATGAAAGGACCTCTGCCCCATGAAGGATTTCATCGTACCCATTGCCGCAACGCTGCCGCCCATCGCTTTTGAGCTCATCGTTGCCGTCGTTTATACGTTCCTCGTCGAGTCGATCCTGAAGAAGAGTCCCGCGTGGATCATCCGGTTTCTCGCCATCTGGGTCGGTCTGCTGCTGTTCCAGACGGGCATCTATACCTGGCTGCCGGGAAAACTGGGGCTGGTGGTCGCCTTCATGGATGGAGAGGTAGAGTTTACGGACGGCGCGCTGATCAGGAATCTGGCGCTCGTCATGTTCATGCATTCCCTGGGCATCGGCCTTTCGATGCTGGGCCATATCTGGAAAGCCATCCGCAAAAAGGAGAAGTTCAACGGGAAATTCGTGCTCATCGAGATCGCCGTGATCGCGATCCTCATTTTCCTGGGAACCCAGGTCATGAACCGGGCCGAAACGGAGGTCGTCCCGGCCGACCAGAGCAAGATCATCGGCATGATCGTCGTCGGCCTGCTGCTGGCGTTCTGGGGTTACAGAAGCGTTAAAAAGATGATCGGTCAGACGGAGAAAAAAGCTTCCGCCGGGGCAGCGGAAACGGCGGAAAAGAAAGGGCAGACGCCGGTTCAGCGCTCAGCCCCTGCGGCGGCTCCGGAGGGGGACCCCATGAAGGAGTTTGCGCGGGTGGTGGCGGAGAAGGACCGGCTGAAGGCCATGGGGGACTATGCCTCCCAGATCCCGCTGCTGACGAAGGCCACGGAACTGGCCGTGGACGGCACGAGCAAGGCGCGCCTGTGGAACTATCTGGGCATGGCGCACGAACAGCTGAATTCGCCCCAGAAGGCGGAAGAGTGCTATCGCAACGCCCTGCTTTTCGATAAGGACAATCCCTCTTCCCACAACAATCTGGCGTTGCTGCTCTCCGACCGCGGCGACCACGTGACGGCGCTGCGGCACATGGAGGCCGCGATTCCTGCCGCCAAAGCGCGCGGCCAGGCGCTGGGGATATACTATGGCAATTACGCACTGATCGCCGGAAAGGGCGGAAACATGTCCCGTGCGGAGGATTACCTGACCCTGGCAAAGGGCGCCGGATACGACGACGCCTCCATCCAGTCCGTCCGCCGCCAGCTGGGAATGAAGTGAGAAGGATCGCGTCGGTAACGGAAACAGATCGAATCAGGAGTGAAAGCCGTGGACTGGTATCTGAGTTTTGCAGCCGCAATGATCGTACTGATCACCGCGATCGTTTACGCGATCGCGGCTGCGGGGAAATATAGACCGGGCAGGATAGCTACGCCCCTGAACGTCGTTTTTGGTGGACTGTTCGTTTCCGTCTTCATCTGTCTGCTGCCCATCTATCACAGCATTCTTGCCGACGCGGCGGGCGGCGTACTGAAAACGATCGCTTTCTCGCTTCACAATACTTTTCAGGTTTTTACCGTGGATGCCGACCGCAGCCTGATTCTCGAAAGCATCGCGTGTCGCGAGCCCTGGCTTTCTGCGACGTATTCGGGCTTCCTGTCGGTCGCGTTCGTGGCCGCGCCCATTCTGACGTTCGGATTTGTGCTCTCGCTATTCAAAAACGTGTCCGCGCTGTTCCGATACGTTCTTCATTATTATCATGACGCCTATGTTTTTTCGGAACTGAACGAGAGGTCGCTGGCCCTCGGTGCGGATCTGAGAAAGAACCGGAAGCGTGCCGTGATCGTGTACACGGACGTTTTCGACGACAGGGACCAACTTTCGAGCGAGCTTGTGGAACGGGCTAGAGAGATGCGTGCGATCTGTTTCAGAAAGGACGCGCTCACGGTCAGTTTCAACGCGCACAGCAAACGGGCGGACGTCGTTTTTTTTGCGATCGGGAACGATGAGAACAAAAACGTGTCCCACGCTCTGAAGCTGATCGATCGCTACAGGCAGCGAGAGAATACGAGAGTGTTCGTCTTTTCCTCCGGCATCGACGGGGAACTGCTGCTGACAAAAGCGGATAAGGGAAAAATCAAGGTCCGAAGAGTCAACGAAAAAAGGGCGCTCGTCGACCGGATCCTTTACGAACGCGGACCGGAGCTTTTTGAGCATGCGAAGGCAACGCCGGAAGGGGACAAAAAGATCACCGCCGTCCTGGTCGGGCTCGGCGGACACGGAAGGGAGATGCTCAAGGCACTGTCGTGGTACTGTCAGATGGACGGGTATCACTTGGAGATCCATGCGTTCGACGCCGATGAAAAAGCGGAAGACAGATTTCGGGCGCTTGCTCCGGAGCTGATGGACGACCGTTATAACGGCGTCCGGATCCCGGGAGAAGCTGAGTATACGATCCGGATCCATTCCGGTATTGACGTGACGACGAAAACTTTTGCCGATGAGATCACCCGCCTGACGGACGCTACCTACGTGTTCGTTTCGCTTGGATCGGACGAGCGGAACATTCGGACGGCAGTGGATCTGCGGATGACCTTTGAACGCATGAGGATCCAGCCGGTCGTGCAGACCATCGTGTTCAATCCCGGCGAGAAGGCGGCGCTGCAAGGCGTCACCAACTATCGCGGTCAGACGTACGACATAGAGTTTCTGGGAGATCTGACCACTTCCTATTCCGAAGCGGTGATCATGAATTCCGAACTGGAAGCAGACGCCCTTCGCCGTCATCTGAGATGGGGCCGGGAGGAAGAGTTCTGGCAGTACGAATACAACTACAACTCTTCCGTCGCTTCGGCGCTTCATTTGAAAGCCCGCATAGCCTGCGGCGTCCCCGGAGCGGAAAAGAGGGAAGAGGAGCTTACCGACGAGCAGCGGAAAACGATAGAGATGCTCGAGCATCGCCGGTGGAACGCCTACATGAGATCCGAAGGATACGTATACAGCGGATCGCAGGAAAAGAGCAGCCGCAACGATCTTGCGAAGATGCACCACGATCTTGTCGATTACTCCTCGCTTTCCGAAGAGGATAAGCGAAAGGACAGCAGAGTGGGAACGGTTTGACCCGGACCGGAAAAAACGGGAAGGCTCTCCGAACGAAAAGAAGACAAGCGAATCGGATACAGTTGAGGGAAACACGATGTCAGACGTTTTCATTAGTTATAAAGCCGAGGAATTCGACGAAGCCGATCGGGTTAGGAATGAGCTTGAAGAAAACGGGCTCTCCTGCTGGATGGCGCCCATGAGCATCCCCGGAGGATCCAGCTACGCCGTGGAGATCCCGCAGGCCATCCGCGAGGCAAAGGTTTTTGTGCTGATCCTTTCAGAGAAGACGCAGACGTCCCGGTGGGTGCCGCGGGAACTGGATCAGGCGATCAACGAGGGAAAGACCATCCTGCCCTTTATGCTGGAGAACTGCCCCTTGCGGGACGAGTTCAGCTTTTACCTTTCCAACGTTCAGAGATACGCGGCCTACGAAAACAGATCCGCCGTCATGAAAAAGATGATCCGGCAGATCCGCTCAATCGTCGGGCCTGAGAACAGCCGGGAAAGCACGTCGAAGGCTGACGTTGTCGGCGATGAGAAGAAACCGGGGAATGAACACAGCGCCGACGCCTTCAGCGGAAAAAAACCCGGAAAGAAACCATCGAAGCAGTCCGGGAACCAGCCCGAGAAAAAGACGGAAAAGAAAAAAGGAAAAGCGGGAAAGGCGCTTCTGGGCATCGCCGCCGGACTGCTGATCCTGATTGTGTTCGTGAGCGTCATGAAAAAACTGAATACCGTCACGATCGCGGGTGAAAGGTTCAGCAGGTCCGATCTTTCGATATCCATCGAGGAAAAGCAGTTGTCCAATGCCGATATCGCCGCCTTCACCAGATGCAAAAAGCTCATGTCCGTCTATCTGACAGGCTGTGAGATCCCGGCGAACGGTCTGCAGACGTTGTTTTCCATGGCTTCCTTTCAACTCGAACTGGTCGACTGCGGACTGACGGACGAAATGCTGGCAGGGGTCGACTTCACGCGGGTGAACGTGGAAGAGATATTTCTGGACGGGAATCCGGCGCTGACGGACCTGAGACCATTGTCGGCCCTGGGTGAGGAACCGGAGGTCCTGTCTTTCGATGGGTGTTCCGTTGCTGACCTTTCGTTCGTCTCTGAACTGACTGCCCTGACCGATCTTTCCCTTGACGGGAATCAGGTCGAGGATATCTCTCCGTTGCGCGCGTGCACGGCGCTTCAAAGACTGAGTATGGCGGATAACCAGATTACGGATCTGTCCGCACTGTCCGACTGCCGTCAGCTCGATAACCTTTCCGTGAACGGTAACAGGTTGACCAATCTTGCCGGACTGGAGCAGTGCATCCAGCTCAGAAGGCTGTATGCCAGCGGCAATGCAATCACGGACATTGAAGGGATACAGAATGCAACGATACTGACGGAAGTGGATCTGGGAAACAACTCCATTTCTGACGTTTCGCTGCTCGGAAAATCGAAGGACACGTTGGAAAATCTCGATATCTCGCACAATGAGATCGAGAGCATTGCCTCGTTGAGCGGCTGCACGCGGATCGAGGAACTGAACGTCAGCGGCAACCGAATCGAAACGCTGGACGCCCTGTCCGGCATGACGGAACTGACGGTTCTCAAGGCTTCCGGCAACGGGCTCACCGACATTGCCGGGATCGCAGGCTGCAGGAAACTGGTTACCGTCGACCTGTCCGACAATGAGATCGCCGGAACGGATCCGCTGTGCCTTGAAGAGAGTGGAAACACGGTGACTTTGGATCTGAGCCATAACCGGATCGATTCACTTACTCTGCCCACGGTCACGTATGACGTTCTGGCGCTGTACGGGAACCCGATCTCTGATCTTTCGGCGGTCAATGATACCGGCGGTTCTACGCTTATCATCGATTATGATCCTTCGATAGACTTCGAGGCGCTCGGCCGTTCGGATTATTATGAATACTATGTTTTCAACTGCCCTCTGTACCGACAGGTGAGCATCGGCGATATCCTGGGTTCGTCCAGAACGCATTTTACGACTGAGCGGGAGTACAGAGAGGAAGAATCTTTGCCTGAAACAGTTTCTCGTGGCCAGAAAGACGGCTTTGACAGTATAACCAATGAACAATACCGGTTCAGTGAATATACTGTCGAGATTCCGTCTTATTGGAGCGATGATCAAAGAGAGAACAAGGGAACCACCAAATACGCTGAAACAGGCGATAAAGTAGCCATGTTACAGATTGAAGCGAGATATGATACCGATGAAGACTATCCCGTTACATTTGAGGGCTTGATGGAAGACCTGGATGGACTGCAGAAAGTCGTAGAGTCCAGGGTGTTTAAAGACAGCATCGATCATGAGGTCGTTGATACCGGTTATGTAAAAGGAGTTCTTTTCAAGGGCTATTCTGAAAAATATCAGAATACCGGCCTGGAAATAACCGGTGAATGGTTTACATTTCCGTCGGAAAAGGACCGTAATTGGTGTAGCGTGATACTTGTCCAATCGGATAACACAGAGTATTTGTATGATGATGATTTTATGAAGATAATCAACTCCATTCGGCCTGTTGATTAGGAGATTAGAGGGGCCGAATGCGCACGATCCACGCATATGCCTGTCTGATACTTCCTTGCTTTCATGCATGGAAGGAGGCACCTCATAAGGTTCCTCTTTTGCCATAAACCGGTGTACATTTCAATGCGGGATATGCTGCTCAGCCTAAAAAACCGGTCACCTGACGCCTTCCGGGCCATTAAAGCCCCTGTGAAACCCGGATTTTGCGATACAATCGTTAAAATGGAAATCAGAGGCCCTGAAAGGAGCGAACCGATGAAAAAAACGTTCTGCCTCATACTGGCCCTCGTGCTTGTGCTCGCGGCCGTGCCGTGCGCCGCCGAGGCGCAGGGCGACCCATCCTTTCTGATTGGAGACTGGAGCACGTCCGACGGCGTGGAGCTTTCCTTCTACGACGACGGGACCTTTGAACTGGCCTGGAGCTTCCTGCCGACGGAGGAGGGGCAGTGGGCGGCGGAGGCCGTTTCCGACGACACGTTCCGGATCGAGATGGACGGCTCCAGCATCCTGTACCTGATGTCCCTGATCTACGGGGCGGCGGATTCGGATTACCATTTCGAGGCGCTGAAATGCAACCGGGATAACTTCTACCTGGTGCAGGTGTACGGGGACTACACCGCGAAAAGCTCTCCCTGCAAGCTCGGCTTTACCAGGGACGGCTGCGCGCGGGATTTTTCGTACCGGGAGGATGCCGCGGACACGGCGCCGGAGGAAGAGCTCTACGGCAACGTGACCGTCGACTGGCACGGCCGAGACTTTTCCCTGGACCTGTACTGGGACTGGGACCTGTTCGATCAGCCCGCCTCATCGTACGATCACGATCTGGCCATCGCGGGTCTGACCCTCAGCAAGCTTATCCACGACAAGGATACGTTCCGGGGGGAGCTGGAGGGGATCTTCGGCTTTGGTGACGTGGACTATCGGGACTGGTCCACTCCGGATACGCCCGCCTACGCCCTGGCCCATCGTCGGGTGACGCTGTCGGGAGGGGACCGGGAGATCGTCCTGTTGGTCCTGCGGGGTACGAACATGGACCTCGACGGCCCCAACGACCTGATCGACGACGTCAAATCCCAGGTCGACGGCTTCCGCCCGGCCACGCGGAACATCAACAACATTCTGGAAAAATACGTGAAGGATCACGGCTTTGGCAAGGAAGAGACGGTCCTGTTCATCACCGGCCACAGCCTGGGCGGCGCCGTGGCGCAGAGCCTGGCTCCCTTTGCGGAAAACTACGTGACCTCGGATGAAAACTGCTTCATCTATACGTACGCCGCACCCAACTGCTTCATCGACCTGTTCAAGAACCGCGAGTTCAGGAACGTGCACAACATCATCAACGTCAACGACGCCGTTCCCTACGTGCCGGTCATGTTCGGGAAATACGGAAGGGAGCTGTACTATAACTCCTCCGATCCGAAGTACTTCGATACGTACGCGGAGGCCTACGGCGAGGAGGGATGGTTTCCTCTCGGGCTCCTGGAAAAGCACGACGTGACCACGTATCTTTCCATGATGCTCACCGCGCTCCCAAGCGGAGCGGGGTCAGGGGCGGTCAACCATTATTCCGTCACGTCCATCCACTGCCCCGTGGACATCGAGGTGTACGACGCCGACGGAAATCGGATGGGATGGACCTCCGGAGACGAGGTGACTCTGGAGGAGACGAGCCAGGTGCTGATCCTGGCACACGACGGGGAGAAGGAGATCGCGGCGCCTCCTGGCGTAGAGTATTCCGTGCGCATCACGGGGACGGGCGACGGCACGATGACGGTGGTCCACCGGACGCTGGACGCGGAGACACACGAGGTGCTGACGGAGAGGGAATACGGCGACGTGCCCGTGACCGGAGGCGAGACCTTCGAGCTTGCCGCGAAAGGCGGAGACATGGCGCAGGCGGAGCTGACGGAAAGCGGCAAGGCCGTGCCGGAGCGCCCGGCGGAAAAGCAGGAGAGCGATCCGACGGTTCCCGACGATACGGAGGAGACGAAGCGGAGCGACGCCGCGGAAGAGCGCGAAGAAGGGAAGGAGACCGGGAAGACGAAGCTCCTGACCGCCGCCGTGATCGCCCTTGCCGCGATCGTGGTCGTTCTGCTGCTGCTCCTGCTGCTGAAACGAAGAAGATGAAGTGAGAAAAACGGCGGTGAAGGTCCGGTGCGCAGAGCACCGGACCTTCGCTTTTTCACCGTCTGAAAAAATGGTCGAAAATGCGGAAGCGGATGGAAAAATACATTGAGAAATCGTCGAAGCAGGAATATAATCACATATTGGTGAAATCTATAAACAGAAAGTCGAGAGGAGGGGACGCATGAAAAAAGGCGTATGTTTTCTGCTCGCCCTTTTGCTGATCGCCGGGGGGCTTCTGGCGCCCGCGGCGATGGCGGCGAAAAGGGGAGCGGAGAAGAAAAACATAGCCATCGTCTTCGACAACTCCGGTTCCATGTACATCAGGGAGAACAAAGCCTGGTGCCGCGCTACGTACGCCATGGAGGTGTTCGCCGCCATGATGAACGAGGGCGACACGATGACCGTTTACCCGATGCACGAGGTGACGGTGAACGGGAAGACGTACGACAGCGGCAGCCCCGTGGTGATCTCCGGCCCGAAGAACGCCGAGATCATCCGGAACATCTATACGCCGGATCCCCTGGGCACGCCCATCGAGACCATCGACGCCGCCTATCAGGGGCTGTCCAGAGGCGGCGGTGAGAAATGGCTCATCGTTCTGACGGACGGCGACACGTTCTACGAGAACGACCGGGATCTGGGCGTGAACGCGACAATTCAGAAGCTGTCCGAGAAGCTCGGCGAATACAACAAGGCCGTGAACGTGATGTATCTGGGCATCGGCGCCAACGCCGTCATGCCCTCCGTCAGCGAGAACGGCTCCACCCGCTATTACGGGGACAAGGCCGGGGACAGCGCGCAGGTGCTTTCCAAGCTGACCTACATGTGCAACATGATCTTCGGGCGGGACACCATGCCCATTACGGACAACCGCATCGACATGGATCTTTCCATGAAGAAGGTCATCATCTTCGTGCAGGGGCGGGACGTTTCCAGCATCACCGCGGCCAACGACCGCGGGGAGATCGGGACGCGAAGCGACGAGCATGCCACGAAGTACTCCACTCTCGGCGCCGGAGGGGACAACAAGGGCAGCACCGTGGACGACAACCTGCAGGGCATGATCGTGACCTACGAGAACTGCCCGGCGGGCGAGTATACGCTGAGCTACAGCGGAAACGCCTCCAGCGCCGTGGCCTACTATGAGCCGGACGTGGATCTGGTGGTTCAGCTGGTGGAGGCCTCCACCGGACGGGTCATCAGCGGAGGGGACATCGCCTACGCCGGCGACTATGAGCTGCGCTACGGCCTGATGGACAATCAGACGGGACAGCTGACGGAGTCCGATCTGCTGGGCAACACGCACTACGACGTGGACTATACCGTCAACGGGGAGAGCTTCACCGCCTCCTCCGATAAAAAGCAGGATTCGCTGAAGCTCGCGCTGGCCGCGGGCGACGTGCTGGACGCCACCATCGCCGCGGACTATCTGAGCGGATACCATCTGGAGAAGGACGCGCCGGATTTCGGCTGGCCGGAGGGTGGCTTCCAGGTCCAGGTGCGGACCATCGCGGTGGAAGAGCTGACGATGGAAGTGACGCAGCTGAAGGATGAGTACCGGCTCTCTGAGCTGGAAAGCGTGGGACGGTTCCGTCTGAAAGCCGCCTATCAGGGCGTGCCCCTGACGGGGGAGACGCTGGCCTCCGTCGTTCCGAACCTGCGGCTGGAGGGCGGCAACGCCCAGGTGACCTGGGAACCCAGCGACGACGGCGAGGGCTTCGACGTGTTCCTGAAGTACGCCGAGGGCGGCGCCGCCGAGACGGAATGCTGCGACTACCGGCTGCTGGCCGACGTCACCTATACCAACGAGGACGGGCAGTCCGGCACCAGCAGCGTGATGGAGAAGGAGTTTTCCATCACGGACGACGGCTATGGGCTGACCTCGAAGCTGGAGGCGCCGCAGACCTTCTTCCGGGCGTCCGAGATGGACAGAGGCGAGCCGCTGCGGCTGACCCTGGCCAAGGACGGCGAGCCGCTGACGGATGAGGAACTGGCCGCCGTGAGCGTGGACGTGGAGGCGGACGGGCTGGATTACGAGGTCGAGCCCCTGCCCGGAGAGTCCGCCCTGGCCATCCACCTGAAGAACAGAGACGGCGCCACCATGGGCAAGCGGGACGTGGTATGCACCGTCAACGGCCGGGACCAGGTGGGCCGCGAGATCCGCACCACCTCGAAAACGGGCGTGGAGGTCCAGAAATATCCTCTGTGGATGCGCTGGGCCGTGATCGGGGCGATCCTGCTGCTGGCCATTCTGACGGCGATCCTGATCATGAATCAGAAGGTGCTCCCCAAAAAGGTGCTGCGCCAGGGAGAGACGGATTTCACCATCGGCGGAAAGACGATCGAAGACAGCGCGACGGTGGCTTACAACCGCGGCTCGAAAACGCTGGACATCACGCCGCCGGCGGCGCCGTCGTATCCCTATGTCAGCTGCGCGGTCAAGCTGAAGCTGCAGGCCGTGAGCCCGCGCCGGATCCCGTCCAGAGACCGGCAGATGATGGTCACGCAGGTGCAGGCCGCCGCGGACATCGACTCGGTGGAAGTAGGCGCCGCCGTCTATGAGCGGGACAAGGCCACGGGCCGTTTCGTCAAGGAGGGCAGCAATCCCACGATGCTGAGCAAGAACTCCGTCATCACCGTCAACGGCACCGCGCAGAACAACAAGGGAAGAAACAAACCGGCGATCCTGACACAGCAGCTTCGCTTCAAATAACGGACAGAAATCAACGAATCATTACATACTCAGGGAGGCAGCAGCATGGCAATAATCGAAAAGCTTAAGGAAAACTACGTACCCCGCACTCTCTTCGTCGGTCTGGGCGGCACCGGCTCCGCCGTCGTGCAGATGCTGGCGTCCAAGTGCCGCGGCAGCGAGACGGACAACGTCAGCTTCGTGGTGCTGGATACCAACGTGAACGATCTGGAAAAGGTCTCCAACGGCCCCAAGATCTACGCGATCCAGACCTCCAATACCCAGTCCGTGGGCGACTATCTGAATTACGACGAGGACGCGCTGAAGAACTGGTTCCCCAAGAACCCCGTCCTGTACGACAAGACGGTGTCAGAGGGTGCCGGTCAGGTGCGCGCCATCTCCCGCCTGGCCTTCAACGCCACCATCAAGACGGGCCGCATCAGCCGGCTGTATGAGGCCATCGACGAGCTGTTCCGCAAAGACGGCAAGGAGCTCAAGCAGGCCCTGCGCGTGGTGCTGGTGGCTACGGCGGCCGGCGGCACGGGTTCCGGCATCGTAGTGCCCATTTCCATGTTCATCCGCAACTACATCAACGAGAAGTATCCCAACACGGCGGTGATCGTCCGCGGTCTGCTGATGCTGCCCGAGATCCTGGATTCCGTCATCAAGACGGAGGTGGAGAAGGACAGCCTGCGCCGCAACGCCTACGCCACCGTGAAGGAGATCAACGCCTTCATGATGAAGGGGTCCGGCTTCTTCGACATTGAGCCCACGCTGCAGCGCTACCGCGACATGCACGTGGATTTCTCCATGCCCACCACGGACGAGCTGAAGTCTCTGGATCTGCTGCCCTTCGACTTCTGCTTCCTGTTCGACGGCCAGAACGCCGAAGACAACACGCTGACCAGCAAGCAGCAGTACATGGAGCAGGCGGCTCAGGCGCTGTTCGAGCAGAACATCGGCCCCATGCAGGAGGGCGCCTTCTCCATCGAGGACAACATCATCAAGGAGATCAGCAACAAGGGCAACTACGGCCGCAACCGCTTCGGCGGCATCGGCGCCGGGCTGCTCCGGTACCCGTACGCCCGCATCGTGGATTACGTGGCCTATCAGTGGGCCATGGACAGCATCGGAGGCCAGGGCGAGGCGGCCAAGTGGTGCCGCTACGACCGCCAGTACGACATCCGGTACAAGGACGCCAAGAAGAAGGGCGTGCCCGCCAGCGAGATGCCCCGGCTGCGCGAGGTGTACGTAGATACGCTGGATTCCGCCAGCGACAATTTCTCCAAGGACCTGCGGAACATGTACCTGTCCGAGGCCGACGAGATGATCGACGATTACTTCAGCGCCCTGGATGAGGAGATGGCCGCCTGCATGGAGGAGAACGCTTACATCCAGTCCGCGAAGCGCTCCGCCGCCGCCCTGCGCAACCCCCTGACCTATGAGAAGGACGACGGTACCCGCGGCAACGCCACGGAGAACCTGAACAAGCTGCGCGCCTTCGAGACGATGACGAAGAACTACATCGAGAAGGCGGCGCGCAACAAGGCCGAGGCCATTTTCCAGAACGAGTCCAAAACGGAGAACGCCGCCAGAGAGGGCAACGGCTACACGCTGGAGTACCTGTTCACCAACAAGGTCAACGGCGTGGTGCATCCCAACGCCATGCGGTATCTGCTGTACACGCTTGAGACCCGCTTCGAGGAGCGCATGGAAGAGCTGGACGCCAAGGTGCGCAAGATGACCAAGAACCTGGGCGATTTCTCCCAGAGCGCCGACAGGCCCGACCTGTTCGACGTCGGCTACACCAAAAAATCCAAGGAAAGCAACTTCGACTCCCTGTGCGCCGCGGAGAAGGATCCCAGCTTCCTGGAGTCCGCCCTGGGAGGATACGACAAGATCTACGATAAGTTCAAGGAGCTGTTCCCCCGGTATTACAAGCTGATCGACGACTATGGACGCACCACGGCCCAGCTGCAGGCCTACGACTTCGGCCTGCACTTCATCCAGGAGCTGAGCGCCGCTTTCGAGGACTTCTACAACGGGTTTGCCGACAAGGTGAAGACGCTGGAGCGCCGGCAGGACGATCTGGTCACGGAGCTTGCCTTCCGGAAGGGCGACTCCGTCATGAACATCTGCGCCACCCAGGGGATCCTGGAGGAACTGGCCCGTTCCACCACCGCCAGAGGCAGCAGCCTGCTGCTGCCGCCGGACCTCAACGCGCGGATCTTCGACGCGGTGAAGGCCAACGTCATCTACGACCGTGAAACGGCCAACGACGACGTGGTGGACGACAAGCGCATCAACATCTTCGACGATATCCTGGCCGGCTATTTCCAGAAGGCGGTGGACGAGAACTGCAAGGATCTGCTGGACATGAACATCATCGAAGCCATCGCCATGGAATACCGTCTGAAGCAGCGCATCAAGCTGCGTGAGGATCAGGCGGCCTCCGGCAAGAAGACCAAGATCTTCGAAAAGGCCGACCCGAAGGACGTGGAGCGCTACATCCGGAAGACCCTGGCCACCGGCATGCGCCTGGGCGCCCCCGGCGTGCAGCGCATCAAGAACGTGGAGCCCCGCGAGATCAACCTGGTGGCCTACAACAACGTGCTCCGGGAGATGAGGAACTACGACCTGAACAAGCTGGTGCCCAGCGGGACGAACGCCACGCCTACGGACACCGTATCCCGGTACGAGATGCACTTCTTCAACGCCATCTACAATCTCACGCCGGACAAGCTGCAGAAGTTCGCCTGCCCCGAGAAGTGCGAGACGGGCGACAAGAACGCGGGTCTGTACCACAAGGCGTATCAGAGCTACACCGCCAACATCGGCCCCGATACGACCAAGAGCATGTCCATCTCCACCCACATCGACAAGCGGTGGGATTCCATCTCCTTCATGCCGGAACTGGATCTGGGCTTCCAGGCCAGGGAGATGATGCGCATCCACGAGGCGTTCATCTACGGTCTGGTGCACGGTTCCATCCAGTACCGCAGCCTGGCTCCCGCCGCCAGCGACAAGCGCATCTACAAGTACGAGACCTCCGATGAGCGCGTGACCAAGCTGATCGTGTCCAACGGCACGCCGTGCGACGAGTTCTATGAGGTGCTGGACGCGCTGTACATCGACCACTCGGTGGTACAGGACATCCTGAAGGTGCACGAGGCCAAAACGCAGAAGGACAAGGTGAAGCACGTAAACTACGTGAACACCATCTTCGCGAAGGATCTGTCCGAGTTCTTCATCGAATGCGTACACGAGGGCCCCACCAGCCTGCTGGAGATCCCGCTTGCCTACTACAACAGCCTGCCGAATTCCCTGCGCTACACGGATGAGATCGCCTCCATCGTGGACGCCGTCATCACCATCCTGCGCACCGAACTGACGAACTGGGAGATCGGGGACGACGTGCCCTACCGCGTGTGCAACCTGCTGCGCGAGCAGTTCGATCTGCTGATGGACAACTATGAAAAATACGAGGAGCTGCGCTGCAATACGAAAGCCTCCGAGAATCCGGTGCTCGACATCATCTACAGGAAGATCAAGAAGGTACACGAAGAGATCGACTGTGAGCAGGACGTCGAGCCGCTGAAGGCGAGACTGAAGTAAGTCCCCTCAGCACGCCCCCGGCGTCCGCCGGGGGACCGGACCACATTCGCCCTGTCCGCTGGACGGGGCGGAAAGGAGGAAAAGATGTATACGGTTGTAATAGCGGAAAAGAAGCATTTTGACTGCATCAAAGACTACGAACTGTTTCTGCAGCCGTTTCTGGACCGGATCGACGCGGCGTTCTGCGTCTGGGATCCGGACGGACAGACGCTGACCGAAAGCGTCCCGGATCTGCGCGCGGCGCTGCGCCGGGGAGACCGCTGGCGCGCCGTCATCGTGACGGACGACGGCGGCCAGCGTCAGAAAAACCCCTTCGACCGGGTCTGCCATCAGGACCCGGTCTGGGACGACGCGCTTCCGGATGAGGTCAACCGCAAAAACCGGCGGGCGGCCCGGATGGCCAGCTATGAGAAGGCGACCCACAATCCGCTGAGCCGACTGACGGCCAGCCTGTGTGAACTTCCGCTGGTCACGGAGCGCCCCGACGGGCCCCTCAGCGAGGATCCGGATTATCAGGATTACCTGGCGCTGTCCGCCCGGAAAAGGGAACTGCAGCGCGCAATGGTGGGGGACGACCCGCAGGACTTTGTCAAGCCCTCGGAGGTCCTCTGCATCGCCCGACGGACCTGCGACGACGAGGAGTACGACATCCGTACGTCCTGGTCGCCTCACGTCGACCTGCAGTATTCCCATTTCGCGGATTTCAATCTTTACTACCCGAAGATGAGATACGTCGTATTCGACGTGCTCCCGGTCAGCCACCGCGACTACCGGTTCGACAACATCCGGTTCCTGTATGCTCTGCTTCTGCTGGCCGGGCACGAGGTGCCGGCGGACGCCCTGCAGCCCGAGAGGGTGTATGTTCTGAACTGCGAGAACGACAACGCGCGGCTGTCCGAGCTGCTGCAGAGGTACGACGACCGCCTGCTGGCTACCCAGAAGATGCTGGAGGACGAGATCGCCATCCTGCAGAGGGAAAACCCGGAAAAGCTCACGGACAAGGAGATGCGCAGCATCTTCTGTGCGAACGCGCCTGTTTCCGTGCGGCCGGAGAAGGGCTTCGACGAGGCGGAGATCTACGTCGGCGCCCGGAAATTCGGCCTGTACGCGGACCGGCCCCAGGATGAGAAGATCCTGTGGCATCAGGAGCTGGGCCGAAGCCGGAAAGCGCTGAGCAATTATCTGCGCCAGCCGAAAAAGTCCGTCAGCGCGGCGGTGAGCGATCTGCACATGCAGAGCGCCGCCGTAGGGCAGATCGAGAAGATCCACCTGCTGGACGAGCATCAGGTGGGAGAATTCCGGGAGTATCTGGCCGGGCAGGAAACGGCGGCCGTGACCGGCCGGCCGGAGGATCTGTCCGATCCGACGCCGTATCTGGAAAAGGCGGAGAAGGCGGCCGAGGCCGTAGACGCCCATCTGGAGACCCGGCTCACGAAGAAAACGGCGCTGCTGTCCATAGGACTGGCGCTGCTGGCGTTCATCCTGGGCCTGCTGCCGGTGCTGTTCACCGGCCGCGTGAGCCTGCCCATGGGGCTTGTGCTGGGAGGCGCGGTGCTGCTTCTTCTGCTGGCGGGCGTTGTGTATCTGTTCGTGCGGCGCTGGAAGCTCCGCCGGGACATTCGAAGCTATAACGACGTGCTGCACGGCATTTCCGATTCCATTCGGAACACCATGGAGCGCTATTCCGTCTATCTCGGGCACGTGTGCAGCCTGATCCGCGGGAATGCCGCGGACAACTGCCTGCGGGAGAACGACGACGCCCAGCAGGACCGCTGCAAGGTCTATCGCAAGCATCTGATGGATATCCGGGATCTTCGGGCCAAATGGGGGCTGATCTTCGGCCAGTTCCTGCCCGCGGGCCGGGAACTGAGCACGGACGCGCCGCCCTTTGCCTACGATTACCGGAATACGACCACGTATCGATATCCCATCAACGGCATTCAGAAGCAGTATTACCGCGTGGAGTTTCTGCAGCCGGGCAACACGGTGGAACTGCCCGTGGACTATGTGAAGGGACTAACGCTGAGAAGGGAGGAGCTGTATGACTGAGTTTCTGCGCATCCTGCGGTACGCGGCTCCCGTTCTGGCGTTTGTGCTGCTGGGTCTGTTTTCCGTCCGCGTCAACCTGAAGAAGCCCGTGCGCAGCCGGCAGTTCCTCATGCCCGCGGCGGCGCTGATCCTGTGCGCGGCAGCCGCCATCGCCGTCAGCCGGCTGTACAACGGCATCCGGGTCCGGGTGGAGCCTCTGATCGATCTGGTCATGAGGCTGGTGCCGGCCCTGAGCAGACTCAACATTCCATATTACGTATTCATTCTCGCGAACATCCTGCTGCTGGCGGCCTATCTGATCGTCAAGCGTATCCTGATCAGCGTCATGAAGGGCGTGTTCCGTTCGGGCAACGGCCTGTACGAAGGCGTGGTCGGCCCGTTTTACGAGCACGATGAGACCGACGGCAACTGGTACGTGCGCCGGGAGCGCAGCCAGCTGCGCGGCCTGTTCCGCACGCTGTTCTACGCCGCCCTGCTCATCTGCACCGCGGTGATGGTCCTGTCCGCTCTGGTTTACGCCGGGGGAGGCATGAGCGCCGTCTTCTTTCCCGTGTTCGGCCTGATCCTGGTGGGGGAACTGTTCTTTTTCCTGGACGGGTCTACGAAAACAGAGGAGAAGAGCAGGGTGTCCGCCGAGGAGGACGAGGCGGTCAAGCTGGTGAACTACGCCGCCATGCGGCAGGTGCTGAAGAAGGTTTTCCCGGATAAGCTCAGCGCCGACAGCACCCGCGCCAACGAGAGCCGTCCGACCGAACCGGTGGAGCAGCTGCTGGACCGCATCTGCGCCAGCGACGACCCCGCCGTGGAGAATTACGGCCTGTTCATGCGCGGCGTGTATGAGCGGGAGCACGGCCTGGACGTCAACTATCTGTACTCCGGCCTGGATCTGCTGACGGGCAGCAGCGTGCTTTTCAACGATCCGTTCTATTACGATTACGTGCCCTACATCTTCTATCCCATGAACCGGGCGCTGCTGCAGAACAAAAAAGTGCTGGTCATCCTGGGGCGCACCGGGACGGAGGAGGACATCATCCAGTGGCTGCGCACGGGGCTGGTATCCGTCAACAGCACCCCGGATCTCTGGAAGACCGCAGTGCTCACGGACGGAATGCAGGAGCTGCCTGACGTGGGCATCCTGACCCGCTCCAGCGTGCACGATCAGCGCCTGCACGAAAAGTGCACCCCGTTTTTCGAACAGACGGCCATGGCGGTGATCATCGAGCCTTCCAAGCTGCTGGTGACCGCCCAGATCGGGCTCAACGGCGTGGCCAAGCGCATGAGACGGCGGGAGGGAGCTCCCGTGGTCTGGTGCGGCATCGATAAGAACTGTGACGGACTGGTGGACGCCCTGTCCCATGCGGTGCTGACGAACATTACGGAAGTTACGGCCACGGAAAGATCCTCCGGCGTTTCCTCCTACATGCTCTGGGACGCCGACAGGGACCGCATGCAGCACCGCCTGCTGCCCAACATTTCGCGCTATCTCGGCTTCGGAACGGAGCTGAGCTTCGCCGCTCTGAAGAATCAGATCGAGACGGCCGCCTGGTACGGCGGAGAGGCGTTTCCGGTGGCGGACATGCACTGGATCGCCAAGCAGTACTATTACGATCTGCTCACCTACGCGGAGCTGCCCGCCACTCAGCAGACCGTGGACGAAAGGTTCCGCACCTCCCATGATCTGTGGAACGCTCCGGTAACGAAAAACGCCTACATTACGGTGGAGGACGAGGATCACAACATGTTCGAGATGCGCCGGGTGTTTTCCACCCGGACAACCTCGCAGGGGTTCGTGAACATCCTTTCCGACGAGTATCTGCTGAAGGACTACATGGCCGAGAACGCGGATATCTTCGAGACCGACCCCAAGGCGATCCCGGCCATCGTGGCGGACTATGTGCGCTCAGACCGGAATCTGGCGCTGCGCCTGATCCTGATGATGAGCGGCGGCGCCGTTCGGAAGGAGGATCTGATCCAGGAGCTGGCGCTTGCCGGCGTGGATACGGACGATCCGGTGACGGCGTTCTGGAGCCTTGTGTGCCGATGCGTAAACCCGGTGGGCCGTCCCGTGAGCGGCGAACTGACGCTGACGGACGGACGGGGGACCGAGCGCACCTTTACCGCGGACGTGATCCGCTTCCGCGAGAAGTACGATGTGGACTGCGGACGGGTGCTGACGCTGTATTACATCGACGACGAGAACTTCATCCGCGTCTTCGTTTCCAGTCTGCAGAACGCGGACTGCATCACCGAGGACGAAAAGGGGGAAGTCCATTTCCTCGGGACGGAGCTGCGCGGGCATATCTTCCAAAAATATCTGCCCGGCCAGTTCTTCACCATGGAGGGAAAGTATTACGAAATGGTGGGCGTCACCCCCGGAGGGAAAATGCTGGTGCGCCGCGCGGCCGATCACATCGACGGGAGGGTCAGCTACCGGCAGGTGCGCCGTTACCATATCTCCGGCATGCAGGATTCTACCCGGATGGGTGACGTGCGCGACATCGCCGGAATGAAGGTGACGAGGGCCAACGCGGACATCACGGTGGAAACGCCGGCCTACTGGCGGATGGACCGCCACAACGATTTTGCCCACGCGAAAAAGGTGCAGATCAACGGAATACCGACGCGGACCTACCACAACAAGCAGGTGCTTCGGCTCCAGCTCCCCGGAGAGGGACTCACGAAGGAGATCCTGTACACCGTTACGGTGCTGTTCAACGAAGTGTTCCGGACCATATTTGCCGGCAGTCAGCCGTACATCACGGCGGTCATGCCGGGAAGCGAAGCGATGGCGGAGGATCAGCCGCTGACCTGTACCCTGACCGGAGACATGGATCTGGGAGAGAACGCGATCTATCTGATCGAGGACAGTCAGCTCGATCTGGGCCTGCTGGTATCCGCGGAGCGGTGCCTGGGCCGCATTTTCGAGATCGTCTGCGATTATCTGGACTGGCACGTGGACGCCGTGGGCAGAAGCATGAACCCGCCGCCGGAGCCCGAAGTGCCGGACTACCGGATCGCGACACCGGAACAGGCGGCGGAACCGGAAAAGAAGAAGGGCCTGTTCGGCCGGATCGCCGGATTCTTCCGAAAGCTGTGGGAAGCGGTGAAACGGTTCCTGAAAAAGCTGTTCGGAAAAAAGAAAGAGGAGCCTGGTACGGAAAACGTACCGGCCGCGGAGACCGGCGACGCGCCGAACGGATCGGAAAGCGGTGCGCAGCCGGAAGCACCGTCCGAAACGCCCGCGGATGAACCGGCGGACGCGCAGCCGGCCGCGGAGGATCCCGACGGGACGGATCCCGCGGGCACGGACGGCGAGGCCGGAGTTCCCGACGGAGCCGAGGAAGGTCCGGCGGATACGCCGGACGACGCCGCGGAGCCGGGCGAAGGTGCGGACAGCGATGAAACGGGACCGGAGGACTTCCGGCCGCTCATGTCCGTTTCCGCCGGCGGACACCCCGCCGTCCTGACGGATGAGGCCGCCGTACCGGCGACGATGACGGTGGATTATGAGGACGCGCAGGCCGTGACCGTTGGCGCGGTACCGGAGAGAAAGAAATACCACGAGAGGTACTATCTGCTGTTCGGGTACGAGAAGCTCCCGGCGCCGGTCGTTCCGGACCAGACGCTCGACTATCTGCAGGGGCTGGGCTACGGAAGCGGCGCACTGAAGCAGGCAAGGACGGACAAGGATCTGGCGGAGCTGATCCGCCGCGGCCTGACCTCCGGCAATGGTCATCTGTGCGATTTCTGCGGAAGACCGCTGAGCGGCATCCAGCACGAGGTACTGGCCGACGGCAGAGAACGCTGCAGCGTATGCTCGCATTCGGCGGTGCGCAGCGCCGATGAGTTCGAGAAGATCCTGGCAACGTCACTTCGGAACATGCACACCTTCTTCGGCGTGCAGATCGACAAGCCCGTGCACGTGCAGATGGTCAACTCCAGAAAGCTGCACCGGAAGCTGGGCAAGACGTTCATTCCCACCGGGAACCATGACGGACGAATCCTGGGCGTTGCCATCCGGGACAGGGACGGCTATTCGGTACTGGTGGAGAACGGAGCGCCGCGCATCCAGGCGAACATGACCCTGGTGCATGAGCTGACGCATATCTGGCAGTATCTCAACTGGGACGCGCAGGAGATCCTGCGCCTGTACGGCAAGGAGCAGGAACTGGAGGTCTACGAAGGCATGGCCAAGTGGGTGGAGATCCAGTACGCCTACCTGATCGGCGAGAGCGACGCGGGGAAGCGGGAGGAGATCTCGAGCCTGCTGCGGGACGACGAGTACGGACGCGGCTTTGTGAAATACGCGAAGAAGTACCCGCTGAGAAGGGATTATCAGACCCTCATCCACACCCCGTTCGAAGACGCAAAGCAGCCGCTGTAAGCGGCGGAGCCTTCCCCGCGGCGCCGCCGCGGGGAAGGAGCCTGTTACCCTGAGGAGAAGAAATGATCAAGAAACTGAAGGAAAAACTCAGCGTATTCACAGTCAAGTATCCGACCCGGACGATCCTGATCGCGATCCTGGTGCTGAACGTTCTGCTGTTCGTCCTCGCGGCCCTGCTGATCTCCGCGCTGGCGCCGCGGTCGATGGAGCACACGGGCTTCTGGGCGTCCATTTTTTATACCGTCAGCATGATCCTCGACGCCGGCTGCATCCAGTACGTGGTGGCCGAGATCGGCGAGGCGAGCGTCGGCCTGATCATCGTGTGCATGGTCACGGTGCTGCTGGGTATGGTCACGTTCACCGGCGCTGTGATCGGTTACATTTCCAATTACATCGCCGGGTTCATCGAGAATTCCCGGTCCGGCTCCCGGGCGCTGAAGATCTCCGGCCATACGGTGATCCTGAACTGGAATTCCCGCGCTTCGGAGATCATCAACGACCTGCTGTATACGGGTAAGAAGGAGATCGTGGTCATCCTGGTCGGCGAAAACGGCGAGGCCGTGAAACGCGAGATCAGCGACCGAATCTCCGCGACCATGAGGGCCGACCAGCAGCTGCTGCAGGCCGAATGCGAAGGGATGCCGCTGCTGAGCCGGCTGCGCTACGTGCGGAAACACCGGACGAAAAACCGCGTAACGGTGATCGTACGGGAAGGGGATACCTACTCCACAAAGCACCTGAACGACATCTCGATCTCCCAGGCGGGCACGGTCATCCTGCTGTCCAGCGACCTGCAGAATTCCACCTGCCGGTACGGCAACATCGAGATGAAGGAAGAGCGGGAGAAGGGAAATCCTAATACGATCAAGACGTTGGTGCAGGTGGCGGAGATGACGGCGAGCGAAGACTCCGCGGACGATCAGATCATCATCGTCGAGGTCGAGGACGAGTGGACGGAAAAGCTGGTGGCCAGGATCATCGCCCACAAGGAGAAGCAGGGCAAATGCCGCATCACCCCGGTGCCCGTCAACCGGATCCTGGGTCAGATCCTGTCCCAGTTCTCCATCATGCCTGAACTGAATACGGTTTACAGCGAGCTGTTTTCCAACCGCGGCGCGGAGTTCTTCTTCGAACCCCGCCACGCCGAGGCGGAAGCCGAGGGCGCCGCGGACGACGAGATCCGCGCCTACATGGCCACCCACGACCACGCCATCCCGCTGACGGTGATGGATACGCCGACCGGCGGCGAGGTGTATATGGTGGCCAATTCCATCGAAGACTGCCGGCGTCACGGAAAACCCTGTGTCGTGGATACTCCGGTCCGGGTGAATGCGGAGTACCATCTGCAGCCGCGCAACGTGGTCATCATCGGGCACAACAGCAAGAACGCCGAGATCATGAATGGGTTCAACGCCTTCCACGCGGAGCATCAGCTGCCGGACCGGGAGATCCTGAACATTACGGTGATCGATTCCCAGAAGAGCCTGGACCGTCTGGACAACTACGCGAAGTACCCGTACGTTACGAAGAAGGTGGCGGCGGAGCTGTACGAGGCGCAGAAGATCCGAAAGGCCATCGAGGAAGCGGTGGACAGCCACCAGGGAGATACCAGCGTGCTGATCCTGTCCGACGATACCGCGCCGGCGGAGGATATCGACTCCGCCGCGCTGACCTACCTGATCTACGTACAGGATATCATCTTCGACCGCATGCAGGCGGATCCGGAATTCGACCGGGAGAGCATCGACGTGGTCGTAGAGATCCTGAATCCGAAGAATTACGACGTCGTTCACAACTACAGCGTGGACAACGTGGTCATCAGCAACCGGTACATCAGCAAGATGGTGACCCAGATCGGGCGCAAGCAGGCGCTGTTCGAATTCTATTCGGACATCCTCACCTACGACGTGGAGAACGCAGAGGAGTACGAGAGCAAGGAGCTTTACATCAAGGAGGCCAGCCGCTTCTTCGACGGCGGGCTGCCGGCCCCGTGCTCAGCCCGGCAGCTGATCCGCGCCGTATACGACGCGTCGCCCGAGGGAAACAAGGCGGTGCTTCTGGGGTACGCCAGCCCCGGCGGAAAGATGGTGCTGTTCTCAGGAGATCTGAGACAGATTCCCGTCGTTCTGACGGAAAGGGACAAGCTGATCGTATTCAGCAATCATTGAATCCCCCTTGCGGATTTCCCCGCTAAGAGCTATAATGGCATAAAGCATTTTTATCACATGGAGGTCTTTTCTATGGCAACTTATAAAGAGGCGTTCGTAGCTTATCTTCAGAAGGAAGGTCTGAAATACACGGACATCGACGAGCGTGCCGTCCGCATGTCCTGGAACGCCGATAACGTGGCCGCCGGCCTTGAGATCCTCGTCATTTTCGACAAGGAGAATCACAACGGCGTTCACTTCATGTGCACCGGGTTCTGCAAGGTCCCCGAGAACAAGCTCGGCGCCATGCTGATCGCCTGCAACGAGGCCAACAAGCAGTACCGGTGGTTCAAGTTCTACGTGACTGACAAGCAGGAGATCATGGCCGAGGATGACGCCATCCTGGACATGGCCAACGTCGGCGAGGAGTGCGTCGAGTTGGTCGCCCGCATGGTCAACGTGGTGGATGAAGCCTATCCCTCTTTCATGAAGGCGATCTACGCCTGAACCACCTGTTTCGCCGTTCCGTCCGCATACCGGGCGGAACGGCTGTTTTCATTTTATGGAGGAAGGGAAGAAACCAACGATGAAGATCGATCTGAGCTTTGATCCGGCCTGGTTCTACAGCAGCGAAAGAAACATATTCAGCATCGGCAAGGTCATACGGTATTTTGAGGAGAACTGCGGGGACGACGTTCACGTGCTGGAACGGACGCAGATGTCCTGCTCCCTCGAAGTGGAACGGGAGAATGGCGGCGGAGAACTGATCCGGCAGTTCAACGAGTTTCTGAAGGAGACGATCTGTGCCGACGTGAAGCCGGGGACCGAACCGTATCAGATCACCGTCGACGGAGAGATAAAACGCAACGAAGCCGCCGCTTTTCCGCCGGACGTAAGAAAGCCGGGGGCGGAAGGCGCTCCGGCGGCCGCCATGACCGCCATCGAGGATCTTGTCGGGGCGGACGCCTTCAAGGCACTCTGCCGGGAACTGCAGGCCGAAGCGCCGGGACTTCTGGCGGACGGAACGGCGCCGCTGTTCCGCCGCACGGCGTACCTGTTCGCCGCTGCCCAGGGGGCCGGCGGGGAGGAGGTCGTGCCGCTGTTCGACCGTCTGCTGCATGAAACCGGACTGCTTGAGGGTGCCTCCGATCCGTTCCGGCTCACGATGGAACCGGATAAGGACGGGAACCTGGTCCTTTCCGGCGGGACCGTGGAGGGCGCCTATTCCAACGCGCGCCTCGTGCTCATTTCCATTGGCGCCGCCCTGGACCGAACGCAGGAAAGGGAATTCAAGTCGGTCCTGCTGGAGATCTTCCGCCGGAACAGGGACTGCGTCACCGTTTTCCAGATGCCGTACGCCTCCCAGACCCTGCGGGAACGGGTACTGGAGGATCTGAGCGACATCCTGTCCGTCGAGGCGGTCGTTTTTCCGCCGCTCAACGAGGTGGAGCTTCGGCAGATCGCGGAACGTGAGCTTGCCGCCTACGCCTACGAGGCCGAGGAGGAGGTCTGGCCTCTCTATCAGGCAAAGCTGGAACAGGAAGGGAGAGACGGCTGCTTCTACGGCGCGGATACAGTGCGGAAGGTCACCGGGGAGATGATCCTCGCGGCCCGGCGCACGCGCACTCAGGAACAGCCCGAAAAGGTCGTCACCGCGAAGGCGATGGGATCGCTTCTGCGGCAGAGAAGAGGAGACGCGGAGAGCGGAGGCCTGAACGAACTGGACGCCATGGTCGGGATGGAGCCCGTCGCGGCGCAGATACGCGAGATGATAAGAAGCGTTCAGTTTGCCCGCAGTGATCCCCAGGGGGAGATCCCGGCCATGCACATGGTGTTCACCGGTAATCCCGGCACGGGAAAAACGACGGTCGCCCGCATCGTGGGAAAAGCCCTTCGGGACGCCGGAGTACTGAGGATCGGGAATTTTGTGGAATGCGCGGCGAGAGATCTCGTGGGACGCTACGTCGGCCATACGGCGCCGAAAACACGCCAGATGTGCGAACGGGCCTATGGGTCGGTGCTGTTCATCGACGAGGCCTATGCGCTGGCATCCTCAGACTCCGACGTGGATTACGGCAAGGAGGCACTGGCGGCGCTGATCGCGGAGATGGAGAACCACCGCGACGATCTGGTCGTCATCTTCGCCGGATACACGCAGGAAATGAATCGGTTCCTCGACGTCAATCCGGGGCTCAGATCCCGCATCCCGTACCACATTCAGTTCCCCAATTATACGAAGGAAGAGCTGTTCGAGATCTTCCGGGGAATGATCGGAACGCGGTTTGCCTATGATCCGGCGATCCTGTCCGTGGCGGAAAACTATATCCGTTCCCTGCCGGATGAGCTGCTTGAGGAGCGTACGTTCGGGAACGGGCGTTTCATACGCAATCTGTACGAAAAACTGTGGAGCAAGGCGGCCATGCGCTCCCCGGGCGTCCGGCCGGACGAACTCCGGCTGGAACTGGAAGACTTCGACGAGGTCGTGCGCGAAAGCGCCGCGTCCATGGAGACCACGTCAAAGAAACTGCCCCGAGTGGGCTTTTAGGAGGCAACGGAATGCAGCAGATCCAACTGGAAGATATTACAAGATACCGGTTCCTGTCCGATCTTCAGTACGCGCCGGGAGGCGGGGCCGCCGCCTTCGTCGTGGCAGGCGCCGACCTGGAGGAAAACGCCTATGAACGCTATATCTGGGTGTATGAGAACGGAGAGCTCCGGCAGCTGACGGGACTGGGAAAAGAGTCCGGTTTCGCCTGGCTGGACGACCACCGGCTCGTATTCCCCGCGGTGCGGTCGGCGGCGGAGAAGAAGCGCGCGGAGGAGAAGGATCCCTTTACCTCCTGGTATGTGATCGACATCCACGGAGGGGAAGCGAGGCCCTTTTTGACGGCGCCTTTCTCCGCGCAGAGGATCCTTCCTCTGGACGAGACCCATTTCGCCCTGACCGGCGGGATCGACGCGACGTGCCCGGATCTTCATCTGCTGACAGGGGAAGAGCGCGCCGCCGTCCTGAAGGAGAAGAAAGAGGGGGCGGACTATGAGGTGATCGACGAGCTGCCCTACTGGTTCAACGGGGCGGGGTTCGTTAACAAGCGGAGGACCGCACTGTTCCTGGCGGATATCGGCGGGGAGAAACCGACGTTCACCCGCGTCACCGCGCCGACCGAGAACGCCGGGCGGCCCGAGATCGTAGGAGACGAACTGGTCTTCAGCACGGAAGAGTACACGGTGCGGCAGCCGGTCTACGGGTTCCGGATCGACGCGGTAAACTGGAAGACCGGTGCAAGGCGCCGGGTATTCGAAACGGAAGAACTCGAACTGAACGGCATTAGCGCCGCGGGCGACACGCTGTACCTTTCCGCGACCGACGGAAAACGGCACGGGCTGAACGAGAACGCCTGGGTCTATGCGCTGGATCCCGCGACCGGGGAACTGACCCTGCTTCGCCGGGAGGAGTACAGCATGTACGGCAGCGTGGGCAGCGACTGCCGCCTGGGCGGAGGACGCGGGAGCGCCGTAAAGGGCGGTTCCCTGTATCACGTGACCACCCGGGAGGGAAGCGCCATGCTTTACCGGCTGGACCGGGACGGTTCCTCCACCCCAGTGATAACAAAGGAGGGGAGCATCGACTGCTTCGCGGCGTGCGACGACAGCGACGCCATCCTCCTCATCGCCCTGTACGACATGAAGCTGCAGGAGTTGTATTCCTGGCAGAACGGGCGCCTGACGCAGATCTCCCATTTCAACGACGAAGCGCTGGCGGATCAGTACGTGGCGCAACCGGAGTATCTGGAGACAAAAAGCGCCGGCATGACCATCGGCGGCTGGGTCCTGAAGCCGAAGGACTTCGATCCGTCGAAGACCTATCCCGCCGTACTGGATATCCACGGCGGACCCAAGACGGTGTACGGCCCCGTATTCATGCACGAGATGCAGCTGTGGGCCGGCATGGGCTACTTCGTGTTTTACTGCAATCCAAAGGGCAGCGACGGACGCGACAGCGCCTTCATGGATATCCGGGGCGAATACGGAGGGACAGATTATGTTAACCTGATGGATTTCACGGACGCCGTCCTGGCAGCGTATCCGCAGATCGACGCGGCACGCGTGTGCGAGACCGGCGGCAGCTACGGCGGGTTCATGACCAACTGGATCATCGGCCATACCGACCGCTTCTGCTGCGCGGCGTCCCAGCGGTCCATTTCCAACTGGCTGAGCTTTTACGGCGTTTCGGACATCGGGCCCTATTTCAGCTTCGATCAGACGGCGGGGGACCCCTTCGATTCCCCGGAAAAGATGTGGGAGCAGTCCCCGCTGAAATATGCCGCAAACGTGAAAACGCCCACGCTGTTCATCCATTCCGATGAGGACTACCGCTGCCCGCTGGAGCAGGGGCTGCAGATGGCTGCCGCGCTGATGCAGCACGGCGTGCCGGCAAGGATGTGCCTGTTCCACGGCGAAAACCATGAGCTTTCGCGCTCCGGAAAACCGAAGCACCGGCTGCGCCGCCTGCGCGAGATCACCGACTGGTTCGAAAAGTACGCCCGGTGAGGGCCGGCGGAAGACGCACGGATCACGACCGAACATGGACAAGGATTCCGGCGTCCCCGAGGGGACGCCGGAATCCTGCTATGATGCAAAAGTTATAGTCATATCTATTTTCTATGCGACCGCCGACACGGGAGGATATACAATACGATCAAGGGAATCTGCGCGCCCGGAAGCGAACGGGCGACGCAGACAGAATACAGAGGAGGGACAGCATTGGAACAGTTCATCGATCTGCTGGATACGCCCTACTCCCGGCGAGGGTCCTACATGTCGTTCGCCAACGACAACAACGGAGTCAACGTCCGCGGAAAGAGCAATCTCTGGCTGTGCAACAGCCGTTCGCTCGGATACGCCATGACCAGCATGGCATCGCCCAACAATTACCGCCAGGTGCTTCTGCAGCCGATCAGCGACGGGCTGCCGGCGGCGGCTTTCATCAATACCACGCCCTATGAAGTCGTGCTGGAAACGGCGCGGGGTAGCCTGCGCTTCTGCCTGGGCGAGAAAAGGCTGATGATGGCCCGCGGGACGGACGGACTGACGCTGCGGGTCACGCCTCCGGCGCCGCGCTTCCCGGGTCCCACGTCCATCCCGCTGCTGGACGCCGCGGGGCGGAGGATGATCGAATTCAACATGTCCAATCTCGTGATCACGCCCATCGTGGGAACCATCCGTGTCAGCCCACTGTTTCTGGAGATCGTGCCGGATGAGAACGGCGTGGTGCAGGTCGCGTTTGATGACTGCCCCATCGATCCGGACCTGAGAGCTGTGGACGAGTACCCCTCCTATGAGGAGTGCGTTGCCAGCGTGCGGGAGGAATTTGACGGATTCTGCGAATCGATCATGCCGGAACTGCCGGAGCCCTATGAGAAAAAACGCCTGCAGGCGCTGTGGCAGACGTGGAACATGATGGTCGGCCCCGACGACGAGAACGACTATCATCGCCCCATGGTGAAAATGATCCACTGCATCTTTGAGCAGGCCTTCGCGTGGCAGATGCCGATGCAGGCCGCCTGCCTGAAGCGCGATCCGAGGCTGGCGTGGGACGTTTTCTGTTCCTGCTTCCAGTTCCAGGATCGAAACGGACGCCTGTCCGACGCCATCCCGTACAGGGACGTGCCCGGCCGGCCCGCCATGAAGCCGCCCGTACAGGGAATGATGCTGCTGTGGCTGATGGAGAACGGCGTAGTGGACGCCGCGGCCCCGTCCAATGAGGAAAAACAGTGGCTGCTGGAGCGCATGATCCGTGCCACGGAGTATTATTTCAAGTACCGCGACTGCGATAAGGACGGCCTGTGCGAATACTTCAAGGCGCTGGAGACGGGCTGGGAGGACGCCCCCCAGTACAAGCTGGGCATGCCGCTGGCCGCGCCGGATCTGAATGCCTACCTCGCGCTGCAGCTGGAGGCCATCGCCCGCTTCGGGGAAAAGTGCGGCATGCCCGCGGAGGAGCAGGCCGGATACCTGAAGCGGTCCCGTGAACTGATCGACCGGATCATCGGCAGCTTCTGGGACGGAGAGCGCTGGTTCGCTTTCAGCTGTGAGACGGGAAAGAGGTCCGACTGCGACAACATTTCCCTTTACCTGCCGCTGGCGCTGGGGGAGCGGCTTCCGAAGGAGATCCGGGAGAAGAGCATCGCCCGCATGTTCCGCGAGGGGGGATTCGACACCCCGTACGGGCTGGCGTCCGAGGCGCTGGACAGCCGGTATTACCGCGGGGGCTTCTGCTGCGGAAGCGTGATCACGCCCGCCCAGTTCTTCCTGTGCCTGGCGCTCGAGGCATGCGGACGGCGGGATCTTGCGGAACAGGTCGGACGGAAATACTGTACGGCGCTGAAAAACCACGGATTCTATCACATTTACAACGCCCTTTCGGGAGAGGAGGACCGTACGCTGACGGCGTATGGAGAGCGGGGGCTGTTCTGGTCGGCCTGGACTTCGTCCTGCTACTTCTTCCTTGCGGACCGTTACGGCCGATGACGAGACATCCGAAACATCCCTTGACGATATAGGACAATCAACATATTTCATCAACAGAAGGAGGCTTTCCATATGAATCTGATCGAGAAATACGGCCCCATCGCGGGGAAAAAGTCCATCAACCAGTACTGCCCCCCCAAATGCTTCGAGCTGGAGGGAAAGGAATTCCGCTTCGTTCTGGATACCGGTGAGGAAGCCGGCGAATATCTGCTCAAGGTCACGGGGAAAACGGAGCTGGAATGGAGCTTCCGCGGCAGCCCAATGAAGAAGGAGACCTACGAGTGCCGGAAGTCCGATGACCTGACCTATCTGCTGACCTACGTCATCGATGGGACGGATCATAAGGAAAACCACACCTTCGTGATCGATCTGGAGCAGGAGCTTGTAACCTTCCTGCTGTGCAAGGCGGGGGAGAATCCCTATTATCCCTACATCATCGAGACCCATTTCGGTTTCGGCTATATCGCCTTCGAGGGCAGGGAGCATACGGACCTGAAACGCCACGGCTTTACGGCCGACGTGGCGGGGACCTGCGTGCGCTGGGTCTACGGGCACAACCTGTCCACCGTACACGTGTACCACGATCCGCACTGGTACCGCATCGGATATCCGAAGAACAGGATCGATACGAAGGAAGTGCCGGACGCCACCAAGAGGATCCGCGCCCTGATGCAGGAGATGCCCAGCAGCGACGAGCAGGCGTACTACATCAAGATCAAGGAGGCCATGTATCTGGTCAGCGTGACGGAGCAGAACCTGGAAAAGCTGCTGGCCGAACGCTTCGGCTTCCGCAGCGATACGCTGTGCTTCCTGGACAACTGGGACCGCATGTACAGCGTCGGCCGCGCCTTCGGAAAGAGGACGATCGACGGCGAGGATCAGGATCTGTTCATCATGATCGGCAAATACGGCGTGCCCGAGGAGGTCGAAGACCGTTTTTTTACCGACCCGATCCCGTATCTGGTCTGAGCGGGGATACGGACAGGGACAGGAACGCGGCGGATCGGCCGACGGAGTGAAGGAGAAGCCTGCGGAACAGACAGGAGGTTGACATGTATCAGTTTCGCCCGGTTACGGAACGTATGAAGGTCATGCACGAACGCGTAAGGGATCGATACTTCCAGGTGGACTCAGAGCGTTCCGTGATCATAACCAACGCCTATAAGAAATATGAAAACGTCGTGCCCGTGATCCAGAACGCGCTGGTATTCAAGGCCATCTGTGAAGAGATGACCGTGCGCGTGGAGGATTACGAGATACTGGTAGCCAACTCCACGAAGTACTTCTGCGGCACCCGCGGCAATCCGCGCTGGGGCGGCGGGGACATCTACGTGAAGCTCGTGGACGACGGCGTATGGAAGATGGGGGAGGACGGGTATTACCACAATCCGGACACCGATGAGCTGCGCATGTTCATGAGTCCCGAGGATTACGAAGCCCTGAAGGAGATCGGATCCTATTGGAAAGGGCGGACCATCAACGCGCTGGCCAGCGCATGGCAGCCGGAGGGGTACGATGAACTGAACCGGCTGGGCGTGCGCTCCTTCGGGGCGAACATGCCCATCGCCATCATGCCGGCGGGGCACTCGACTCCGGGATACGGCAAGATCCTTTCCATGGGATACGGCGCCATCCGGCAGCAGGCCAGAGACTGGCTGGACGCCCACCGGAACGACCTGATGGGGGATGACCTGGAAAAAAGCCTTTTCTACCAGTCGGTGGAGATCGTGTGCTCCGGCGCCATCACGCTGCTGAAGCGTTACGGTGACGCCTGCCGCGAAAAGGCGGAGCAATGCGAGGATCCGGAAAGGAAAGCGGAACTCCTGTCCATGGGGGACGACCTGATCTGGATCTCGGAGAACCCCGTGCGGACGTACCGCCAGGCCTGTCAGGCGGCGTTGCTGTACGAGGTGCTGGTGGCGCTGTCCGGCGTAGGGGACATCGGTTCCTTTGGACGGTTCGACCAGTACACGTGGCCCTATCTGAAGGCTGATCTGGACGCCGGCCGCATCACCATGGATCAGGCGCAGGAGATCACCGACTGCTTCTTCATGAAGGTGAACAGCTTTTACAACGGCGGCGTCGGGCCTCTGACCGTGATCGTGGGCATCGGGAACACCTATCTGCACACCACCATCGGCGGCGTGGATCCGGATACGGGCCTGGACGCCAGCAACCCCGTGACCTACATGGTACTGGAGACGCTCGGCCGGCTGCATCTGCACGATCCCACCATCTCGCTGCGAGTCAACAGGAACACCCCGGACCGGCTCTGGGAGTGTGCCATTGAGGTCAACCGCCTGGTAGGCGGTCTGCCTCTGTACCAGAACGACGACGTCATCATCCCCGGCGCCATGAGGGAACTTGGCTTTTCCCTGCGAGACGCCAGAGATTACGCGCTGATCGGCTGTCAGGAGATCACCGGTTCCGGCAACGATTACGCGGCGGGCAACGGTACGACGCCGCCGGAAGCGTACACGCAGTACAGCACCATCCTGGTAATGGCACTGAACGACGGCAAAAATCCGTATAACGGCGAGCAGTGCACCCTGCACACCGGATATCTGTACGACATGAAAAGCCTGGACGAGGTCAAGGAGGCGTGGAAGAAGCTGGCGACCTACGTTCTGAAAGCGCAGGTGTCCATCGAGAATTACGTGGAATATCTGTTCATGTACCACGACCAGCACCCCATCCTGTCCATCTCGATGGAGGGGTGCATGGAAAACGGCAAGGACGTGGTCTGCGGCGGAGCGAAGTACAACAGCTTCGGCAGCACCGCCGTCGGACTGGCCACCGTCGCCGATTCGCTGACCACCATCCAGTACATGTGCTTCGACAAGAAGCTGTGCACTACGCGGGAACTGTACGACGCCTACATGGCCAACTGGGAGGGGCATGAGCCCCTGCGGCAGAGGATCCTGGCGGAGGTGCCCCACTACGGCAACGCCGATCCCTACGCCGACGCGCAGATGAAATGGGCCATCGATACCTATTACGACATCTGCAGGCAGTGCAGCAGCTCCAGAAGCAGAGTATTCAAAGGCGGCATGTACAGCGCGGCCAGTCACGTGGCGCAGGGATATACCACCTGGGCCACTCCGGACGGACGCCTGGCGGGCAAGCCCATTGCCGACGCGGCCTCCCCGGCCCAGGGACGCGACCACTGCGGCCCGACCGCGGTCCTGGCCTCGGCCCTTTGCTTTGAGCACGGCAAGTTCATGAACGGCCTTGCCCTGAACATCCGGATCCATCCCTCCGCCTTCAGCCGCCCCGACGGCGTGGACAAGCTCCGTCAGCTGACCCAGGCGTACATGGAGCAGGGGGGCATGGAGGTGCAGTACAACATCGTATCCTCCGAGACCATGCGGGCCGCCCAGGCCGACCCGGATACGTTCCGGGATCTGGTCGTACGCATCGCGGGCTATTCGGCCTATTTCATTGAGCTCTCGCTGGACTGCCAGAACGACCTGATCTCCAGGACGGAAAACAACCTCTGACCTCCCGGTGTGCCGGCGCCGCGGGAGATACCCGTACCGACAGAAACGTCCCGCCACCGCAGGGTGGCGGGACGTTTATTATACGGGAAGGTCAGGCGTCAGGGTCGAAATCCGGATCGAAGGAATGACGGATCCTGCCGGCCCACAGGTGACAGTCGCAGTACAGCCGGCCGAGGGCTTCGCCCGCCCTGCCGTAGCCGCCGGCGGTCATGGAGTGGGCGTGGTGCTTCAGGTCCGTCTCCCGCGAGGCGGCGCAGAATTCCTGCATGTAACGGAAGGAGTTCGGATCGGTGCGGTCCCACATGAACAGCAGCTCGAAGGAGGCAAAATGGCCGTATTCCATCGGAATGATCTGGTAGTTCTGGGGAGCGTCGAAGATCTTGCCGGTGTCGGTGAAGTCATGGATGAACTCACGGATGGAGTCGCCGATGTCGCACAGATGCCGCACGGATTCTCCTCCGGTCTTGATCGGAAGCCAGCTGCCGCCGAGGCGCAGCACGCTCTGAAGACGGGATACGATCATGAAATAATCCATGTGTTCCTCCCACCAGCGCTCCAGCTCCCGCGGCAGACGGACGCCTCCCGTTTCCCGTACGACGTCGAACAGGATCTTTTCCTCATACTCACGCTCACGGACGGAATGAGGCGCCAGATGGACGACCAGCGGCATGGGAAACGCCTTCCGGAAGCCGTCCCATTTCTCCCAGAATTCGTTGGCGGAGGACGTCATCATCAGGGAGAGGGGGAGGTAGAAGTATTTCTGGACGGTGGCGCCCACCTCCGATTCGCCGAGAGCCAGCATCGCCCGCCCCACGTCCTGGATGGAGGAGTAGTTGAACACATACACCCGGCTGCACTCGTCGTCCATGTAGATCCGGCTGTGGGGGCTGACACCCTCAGTGCGGGTCGCGGCCGGCCCCTTGCAGCGGTCCAGCGCGATGGCGCATTTGGTAACGATGCCGATATGCCCCGCGTTTCCGCTGTAGCCCTTTACGATCCCCCGCAGGCTCGGGCCCGCGCTTTCGGGACAGAACCAGCCCGCGCCGGCCTCCAGAGAACCCGTGCGGAGGATCTCCCCCTCCGGCGTGACCATCTCCACGCCCAGCAGATACCGTGTCGGACGGGAAGAGCCGTACTGATTGTGGTGGTCGCCCCCGGTGCAGGCAATGTTTACCAGTACGGAACCGCCGGGGCCGACGGCCGCGGCCGTATAGCTCAGTCCGCGTTTCCGTACCTCCGGGTACAGCTGTACATGGCGCACGCCGGGCTCTACGACGGCGTAGCGATCCTTTTCGTTGATCTCGAGGATGCGGTTCATGCGCTTGAAATGGATCAGGATCGTGTTTTCCTCCGTGGCGTATGCCGTGGGGATGCCGCCGGATACCGTGCCCACGTACCTGACGCCGTGACGGCGGCAGATCCGGACGATCTCCGCGACCTCCTCGGTACTGCCGGGGAGGACGATGGCGTCGGCGCTCCGGTGCCGGACGGGGATCTCCGGCGTCTGCGCACGGTTGCCGGCAAGGACGTATTCCTTATCGCTGATGTTGCGGCTGCCGACGACCTTTTCCAGTTCCTCATATACGGCTTTTGGAAGACTCATGGCGGCACCTCCTATGCCAGACGGCCGGCGATCAGCACGGCCAGATCGACGACGGGCAGCGGATCCGTACCGCCGCTGAGCGCGGTCTTGCAGAACGGGCAGCTCGTAACGACGACCTCCGCGCCGGCCGCACGGGCCTCTCTCACGCGTTCCCCGGCCGTTGCGGCCGCGCATTCCGGATCGGCAAGGCCGCTCCAATATCCGCAGCACCAGGCTTCCTCCATGCGGCGGGTCATCTCCCGCGTCTCCACGCCGGGAATGGCCGCGAGAACGTCTCTCGGCTCCCGGTAAACGCCGAACTCCCCGCGGTTCCAGTGCTTTTCCGGAACGTGAAGGCCGTAGGAGCGGATCTCGCCCTCCCAGGGGACGTATTCCTCGGACAGTCGGCCGAGCATACACGGGTCGTGCCACGTCACCGTCAGCGGAGGAAGGTCGCGGCGGAAGGAAAGGCGACCCTGAAGGATCAGATCGGCGGCGATCTGTGAGATGTGCACGCTGCGGAACTCCGTTTCGCCGAATCTGGGGTAGATCGAGCGGAAGGCGCCGAAGCACTCGCCGCACACAGTGACTACGGTGCGGATCCCGGCTCTGTGGAACGCGTCCGCGTTATGCCGGACCAGTTTTTCGGCCGCGCTCTGCTGACCGCTGCGCCAGAGGGCGGCGCCGCAGCAGCGTTCGTCCTCCGTCATAAGACGGAAGGGGACGCCGCCGGCCTTCAGGATCTTCATCGCCGCGAGCACGGGCGCCGGATCCCGCGCGGCGCTGCAGCCAGCGAACAGCGCGACGTCCGCCTCAGGATCTTCCCGGAAGTCTTCAGGAAGCCAGGAAAAGCGCTCCGCCTGAGGCACGCCGAAGGGATCACGGCCGGCGGATACGTTTTCCGCCATGCGCCGGCACGCGTCCGGCAGATGGCCGGTCTCGGCCAGATCGCGGCGCAGCTCGAAAATGGTCTCCAGCACCTCCATGTCCCGCACGCTCTTGCAGTTTACGTCGCATGCCCCGCAGCCGGCGCAGGTCTGGACCATGGCGGCGAGCTCGTCCGTTCGCTCGAGCCGACCCTCCATGACCTCCCGGGCGATGTTGATCAGCCCCTGGCCGGAGTACGCGTCAAAGCCGAAGTGACTGTGGATGGGGCAGACCTCCGCAAAGTCCCACCCGGACATGCGGTGGGGCAGGATCCATTTGCACTGGCCGCAATGGTTGCAGCTTTCCATCGTATAACGGAACCGATTCAGATCAGACACGGGTCCACCTCCTCAGAAGCACAGCTTGCCCGGATTCAGCACATTGTCCGGATCAAAGATGGATTTCAGACGCTTCATGGCGCCGCGGGCCAGAGGATCGGAGTACAGGAGCTCCGGCAGACGCCCGTAGGGCCGGTCGAAATAGGCTCCCAGAGGAACAAGCCGTCCGGCCAGGGAGAAGAGCGTCTCCTCGGCTTTCTCCGCCTGCCTGGGATCAGGTTCGAAATACAGTCCGCACTCGATGCGGAACGCCCGTCCCTGCACCTGGGGACTGACGATGAAGCCGGCGTCGGGCTGGGACGCGCTCATCTCCGCCAGCACAGCGGGCGCCGCGCTGGGCGGGACCAGCGTCAGCAGCTCCCGCTCGTCGCCGCGCCGGAGCTTCCAGTACGTATCCCGGCGGTCGCAGTCGGTCAGCATGCGTTCGATCTGCGCGGGGTCGACGGGGAAGGGAGGTTCCGTTTCTGCCGTCAGGCCGAAGGCCGCGCAGGCGTCGGCCACGTATCCGCCATAGATGTCCACACGCTCCTCCGGATACCGTTCGTATCCGCATACGCGGCAGAGCAGCGTCCAGGGGGCGAGGGCGGCGCGCAGAGCGTCCTCCTGCCCCGGCTCCGCGAAAGCCATGGAAAAGGCGGTGCGGTCCAGCAGAACGCACTCGTCCGGGACCCGGTCGAGCAGCAGCTTTCCCGCCAGATCCAGCAGGGGATCCGGGGACGCGGAACCGATGAAGAACAGACGGCTGGCGGAAGGCGCGACCTCCGCCTTCAGCGTGGCCCAGGTGACAACGCCGATCGTTCCCTGGGCGGCGCCGAGGAAACGGTAGTAATCGAAGGGGCCGGGCCCCCAGGGGATGACCTTGTCCGAGGTGTTCTCCTCCATCGTTCCGGGGCCTGCGGCGGATCCCGTACGGAACACGTCCCCGGTCCCGAATACCGTCTCGACCGTTAGAAGAGGGTCCGGATAATCGTACTGATACTTGGGCATCAGAACGGCCTCCCGCTCGAGCGCGCTGGCGACGGCCGACTTGGACGGACGGGGCAGAAAAGGAAGATTGAGACGGAGACCGTGCGCCGCCAGCTGCGGCAGCAGATCGCCGAAGGTGACTCCTGCCTCCACCCGGACGTATCTGCTGCGGCGGTCGATCGCCATGACGCGGTCCATGCGCGAAAGGTCCAGCGTTTCCGCGTTCGGATTCACGGAGGCGCCGTGAAAGTGCGGCGGTCCGGAACTGACGGGAACGAGACCGCCGCCGCTGTGACGGGCGGCCAGGATCATTTCACGGACCTCTTCGGTGGTTTTCGGATACAGCAATTCGTTTCCTCCCTCCTGTACTCATGCGCGGCATGATGGTTCCACCATGCCACTATGATTGTATTCCATTTTGATGCGGCCTGCCCATGACAAAACGGAAACGGCATTCCGCAGATGTAATAGAGACCGCAGGGGAAACCGTCGAAAAGCAAAGAGACGCCCGGCCTGCATGCGGCAGGCCGGGCGCGAGGAGGTCACAGCATATCGAGAAACAGGCTGGCGGCGCGCGTCAGACGGTCCGGAGACCATGCGATCACGGCCCGCAGCGGGGGCTCGACCCTGGGTAGAGGAATGTAAACGAGCTTTCCGTTTTCCGCCGTCGTCTTCCAGAAAACGGTGACGTATTTTTCCATTTCCAGCCCATGAAGCAGAGTGGGAACGTTTGGAGGGCACTCCATAGAGCCCGGTTCGATCCCGTTCTGATGACAGACCCTGTTCAACAGATCCTTGCTGTACAGGCTGCCCTGATACGGTACGGCAAGAAAATGCTGATCGTTGAGCCGATGGAATTCATCCGGAGAAATGCCGGCCAGCGGGTGATCGTCCGCCATGGTCACGTACTGCTTCAGTTCGTTCAGACGTGTGAACTGATAGTTCGCGTCGAGTTCCGGTGAGAGAGAATATTCCGGGGCGATGACCAGATTGACGAATCCCACGCTCAGCATGTTCTGGAGCCGGTTGAGCTCCATGATGGTCTTGATGACGCGGATCTCCGGATACGTCTGCTTGAACTGCCGGATCAGCGCGCGGAGCGGCTCGAAATCCTCGCAGATGTCAAACATGGAGGGAAGCGCGATGTGCAGGAAGCGATCCTCCGGCCCGACCATATGCTGGACGGAGGAGAGCGTAGAATCCAGAGAATTGTAAAGCGGTTCCAGACTGGAGTACAGAAGCTTTCCGACCGCGGTCAGAAACGCGCCGTGATTCGTACGCTCGAAAAGCGTGACGCCGATGTTTTCTTCGAATCTTTTCAGGATCTTGCTCAGGGCCGGCTGCGAGATGAACAGGGCCTCACAGGCTCTTGTGATGCTCTTGTAGCGGGCGACGGCGAGAAACGCTTCGATCTGCTGAAAAGTGATGTTGCTGTTCATGAAGATACCCTCCTTCAGCTGAGAATGCCATGCGGAGAGGAACGATGCGACGATGGACATTTTCGTCATTATTCCCGAAACTATGACAGTATTTTACACGATTGGGGGGCAGAAAACAAGATAGTGATGACGTCAATGTTATGGATATGTCATTTTGCTAATGGAAATGGAATGGCCATGCGAGTAAGGTAGTGTATGTGAGGAATGGGGCCTGCGCCAGTCGCGGGCGCGTTCCGAGCAGAATCATAAAGGAGGATCTGAAAATGAAAAAAGTGATAGCGCTGCTGCTTGCCTTCCTGATGTGCTTCGCGCTTCTGGCGTGCGGTCAGAAGGCCGAACCCGCACCATCCAAGGATGACACGACCCCTGCGGATACCACACCGGATAAGCAGGAAGAGACTCCGGCGGATACGACCCCCGCAGACGAGACCCCCGCAGACGAGACTCCCGCGGAAGAGCCGGAGGGAGGAGAAGAAGAGCCCGCCGCCGAAGGCAAGTTCCCCGGATATTTCGACGACGACGTAGATCATTACGCCCGTGACAAGTACACGCTGTGCTACGCCATGCCGATGGAGACCTCCATGCACGACGAGTATCTGGAAGGCTTCTACAAGATCCAGGAGAAGTACAACTTCGAACTGGTGTTCAGTAACTCCAACAACGACGCCGAACAGTACGTCCAGAACATCGAGATCATGGCGGCCAAGAAGGTCGACGGCTTCTTCATCGACTGCCCGAACGCCGTATGCGGACGTGTAAAGGAACTGCTGGAAGAGATCGGCATCCCCTATATCGCGTTCAACTCTCCTCTGTATGACGAAAACAACCACATGGCCTGCCCCGGCGTCATTCAGGACGGCGCGAGCTGCGGCGAAGCGACGGCGGAGTGGTTCTGCAACCATTATAAGGAATACTGGGGCGACATCGATCCCAAGGAAGTTACCATGCTGACCCTGACGAGTTCTTCTTATCCTGAGTTCGCCAAGAGATCCAACGGCGCCAAGGAAGTGTTCCTGAAGTACTTCCCGGGCAACGACGTGCAGGAGATCGACATGACCGGTAAGGGCGTTGCCGCCGACGGCGCGTACGACATGGTCACTCCCGTCATCACCACTCAGCCTGACGTGAAGTACTGGTACATCCAGTGCGGCGTCGACAACTGGGGCCAGGGCGCTGCCCGTGCCGTTGAAGGCGCAGGGCTCGAGAAGAACTCCATGGTCTGCAGCGTCGGCAACGTGCTGCTGGTAGGCGCCTGGGAGGAAGGCTATGAAGGATGCTGGTGCTGCGGCGCCTATACCACCAACCTCGACCTGGCGGTTCCCGCGGTCTCCGGCCTGATCGCACTGATCGACGGCCGCGCTACGCCGGACACCCTGTGGAAAGAGAGAGCCATCCCCGGCGACTCCTACGGCGATGAGTACGGCATCTGGTACAGCCTTGTGAGCGCCATGACGAAGGACAACTACAAGAACCTCGTGGCCGACGCCGAGGAGCGGTACGGCCTGAAGTGATCGCAGCTGCGGGAAGCCGTCCCGGGAAAGACGGCTGACCTGAATAGCATGATATGGGGGGACGCTTGGATGGATCTGCAGTCCACTCCGGGCGTCTCCCCCCGGTTTTAAGGAATGATATTCTTCTGCTCGATGGAGGGATACTATGCTGAAAACAAGCAGAGCGCAGAAATTCATAAAATCCAAGGTGTTCATACTGCTCATCCTCCTCGTTCTGGAGGTGGTGGTGTTCACCATCCTGTCACAGGGACTTTACGTAAGCATCATCAACATCCGTAATATTCTGAATTCGATCGTGATCACGGCATTCCTGACGGTCGGCGCCGTCCTCCTCATGGTCCGCGGTTACGTAGACATATCCGCCAGTGCGGTGGGGTGCTTTACGACCATGATGGTCGCCACTCTGCTCGCCGCCGGCATGCCGTGGCCCATCGCCATCCTGTTCTGCCTGATCGCTTCCGGCGTGGTCGGCTTCGTCAACGCCGTGCTCATCACGGAGTGCGGATTCCAGCCGTTCATCGTGACCATGGCCATGGCCCAGGTGCTGAAGGGCCTTCAGTACATCATCTTCGGTACGAACCGCATCGACATCAAGGATCCGACCATGGTGGCGCTGGGGACCCAGAGGATCGGCGGACTTGTTCCGTATACGCTGGTTCTCGCCCTGATATGCATCATCGTTTACGGCTTCATCCTCAGCAAGACGTATTTTGGGAAGAGCATCTACATGATCGGCGGCAACCCCCAGGCGGCCAAACTGGCGGGCTTCAACCCCAAGAAAATGGCCTATATCCTTTTCATCAACGACAGCATCCTGGCCGGGCTCGCCGGCTGCCTGCTGGCCTTCCGCATGAAAGCCGGCGCTCTGGATTCCATCACAAACGGACAGTTCACCGGCATGACCGGCGCCATCCTGGGCGGCGTCTCCTTCGGCGGAGGCACGGGCGGCATGTTCGGCGCTTTCATCGGAATGCTCGTGATCAGCGGCTTCAAGACGGGCCTGACGCTCCTGGCCGTTCCCCCATGGTGGATGACGTTCGGCTCGGGCGCCCTTCTTCTGTTCGCACTGGCCTTTGACCGGTTCGCCAGTTTCCGCAGGACGAAGTCCTGACGGCGGTCTTCAATCGATCGACGGAAATGAGGAAAGGAGACTATGATACTATGGCACAGGAAACAGAAGTGAAAACGTCTGTGATGAACAACGGCAGCCAGGGGCTGACTCTGGAAGTTGACAATATCAGCAAGTCCTTCCCTGGCGTGAAAGCACTGCAGAACGTCAGCTTCAAGGCAACGTCCGGCAAGGTGCTGGCCCTGCTGGGGGAGAACGGTGCAGGCAAGAGCACGCTCCTGAAGGTGCTCAGCGGCGATATCCGGCCGGACGAAGGCGAAGTGCGCATCAACGGGGTGCCGCAGAAGTTTGACGCGCCTGTACAGGCCATTCAGGCGGGCGTCAGCGTCATTTATCAGGAACGGCAGCTGGTGCCGTCCATGAGCGTGATCGAGAACATCTACTGCGGAGACCTTCCCTCCACGAAGGCGGGCATCCTCAGGAAACGCGAAATGAAGCAGACGGCGGAAAAGATCATCTCGGATTTCGGCCTGGACATCGATCCGTATGAGAAGCTGGGCCGGCTGTCCACGGCCCACCAGCAGATGGTGGAGATCATGAAGGCCTATCGCCGCGATTCCAAGATCATCGCGTTCGACGAGCCGACGGCCTCTCTGACGGACACGGAGGTCACCATCCTCTTCGACCTGATCAAAAGGCTGAAGGAGGAGGGAAAGATCATCCTGTACGTATCCCACCGACTGGCGGAGATCTTCCAGATTACGGATGAGATCGTGGTCCTCAAGGACGGCCGGATGGTCAAGCAGCTGAACACGGCGGAGACGAACGAGGCGGAACTGATCAAGGCCATGGTCGGCCGCGACATCGGCGATACGTATTCGGCGCTGAAGAGGAACGACAAGATCGGCGACGTGCTGCTTGAGGTGAAGAACCTGACGACGGACGCCATCCATGACGTGAGCTTTACGCTGCACCGCGGCGAGATCGTCGGCTTTGCCGGTCTGGTTGGCGCGGGGCGGACCGAGGTCGTGCGCGCGATCTTCGGCGCGGATCCCATCAAATCCGGGGAGGTCATCCTCGACGGGGAGACCGTACATTTCAAACAGCCGAAGGACGCCATCGAGGCGGGCATCGCGCTGTGCCCGGAGGACCGCAAGGAGCAGGGGCTGATCCGCTTCCGGTCCGTACAGGACAACGTATGCCTCCCGGTGTTCCAGAAAATGAAAAAGGGACTGATCCTCGACAGGAAAAAACAGGAAGCGCTGACGGAGAAGGCCATCGAGAAGTATTCCATCCGCACGCCGTCGCTGGAAAAGCTCGTCGTCGAGCTGTCCGGCGGCAACCAGCAGAAGGTGATCCTGGGGCGCTGGACCTCCGAACTTCTTACGACAAAGCTGCTGATCCTGGACGAGCCCACCAAGGGCATCGACGTGGGAACCAAGGCGGAGATCTATCAGATCCTGTGCGATCTGGCCAGAGAGGGGAAGGGCGTCATCTTCATCTCCTCGGAGCTTCCGGAAGTCATCAATATCGCCGATACGATCATCGTCATGCACAACGGACACGTCACGGGGACCCTGGCAAGAGCGGACGCGACGGAAGAAAAGGTCATGTCCCTTGCCATGCTGGATTAAGGAGGATGACACATGAGCGGATCGTTTATCAAACGGATAACCAGGAACAAGGCGTTCAGCCTCGCGGTCATCATGATCGTCATCTGGCTGTTCTTCTTCCTGATCAACCACAACTATTTCGCCGGTGAGAATTTTACCGGCATCATGAATACCAGCAGCCTTTCGGGAACCATCGCCATCGGCCTTGCCTGCCTGATGATGAGCGGCAGCATCGATCTGTCCGCCGGCTCCATCGGATGTTTCGGCGGCGTGCTTGTCGCTCTGTTTCTCCGTGCCGGGATGAACTGGATCCTGGCGCTGGTGCTCACGATCCTGTGCGGCGTAGTGATGGGACTCATCAACGCGTTCTGGGTCAACGTGATGAAGCTCATGCCCTTTATCTCCACCATCGCCATGTCGTCCATTTACCAGGCCATGGCCGTCATCGTCACCAAGAGCAACGATATCGCGATTGGTGAAGGCGCGTTCACCCGGATGGGTACCGGACACATCGGGATCTTCCCGGTGCCGTTCATCATCATGGTGGTGCTCATGATCATCTATGGGCTGATGCTGAACTATACGAGATTCGGACGGCGGCTGATCCTGTGCGGCGGCAACCGTACGGCGGCCCGTCTCGCCGGCATCAACCATCAGAAGATCACGACGATCATGTTCGCCAACTGCGGCGCCATCTCCGCGCTGGCCGGCGCCATACTTGCCGCGAGAATGTACAACGGCGGCCCGCGTGCCGTTCTCGGCGCGGAAATGGACGCCATGACGGCGGCCATCATGGGCGGCGTATCCTTCCTCGGCGGCGGCACTAGCGGCATGGGGACCATCTTCGTGGCACTGCTTCTGGTCAACAGCTTCAACAACGGGCTGCAGGTCATCAAGGTCAATTCCTTCTGGCAGTTCGTTACCCGCGGCGGTCTGCTGATCCTGGCTCTGATCGTGGATTATTTCAGAGAGAGCAGACGGCAGAAAGCGCTGAAACAGGGAGCGAAGGTCTGAGCGAATTCAAATGGGTACATATGCCCCGGCGGATCTCCGGATCCGGCGGGGCATATCGCAGGAGCAAAGATAAAGATATAAGAACAGCGGTTCAGGAAAAGAGGAGGCGTTCCTGCAGTGAATTATTTTGACGCGACATTTTACAACAGATACACGGCGCTCACGATGGAACAGATCAGGGAAAAGCTCGATCCCGTCCGGGCGCCCGCCGGCGCCGCTCCCGGCTGGGAGGGGCTGGCCGGACGCGAGCTCCGGCTGGTACAGGATAACGGGCTGACTCTTCAGTATTCCTTTAGCAGGGAAACGCTGACGCTGTCGGAAAACGGCGGAGAAGCCGTAGAGGCGCCATATTCGGCCAGAGAGCTGTGCGGGGTGGTGCTGGTTTCCCATATGATTCCGGGATCCGTGCGCGGGTATGAACTGATTCTGGATGAGCCCCGGCGTCTGACCACGGTTTACGAGGTATGGTTCGGCGGATTTGAGCCGGATAAGCGTGAGGTGTGGCGGGAGTATTCCTTCGGATACATCGACACCGGAGAAGAGCCTCCCGCGGAGAGGCACAGTCTGACCAACCGCATCGAGGGAACGGGAACTCACTGGAACGATGACGACGGCCGGGAGATGCTCTATTTCTTCCCGTCGGTCATCTGGTCCGCGTACATCGAGCTCAGCGATCCCCGGGGCGGCATCACCATTACCGCGCCGTCCGACTTTTTCAAGATCAGCGACAGCCTGTACATCTATTCGCGGGTCGAGCAGGAGTATTCCGGAACCTTCACGCTGGAGGTCATCGATCTGATGACGGTCCGCCACATCGGCGTACGCCTTGGCTTCGACGTCAGCGATGAGCTGGATTACAGGATCTACTCGGGCTCCGGCGAATGGACCGGCCGGAGCACGAATCTGGAGATCCTTACGGATTACGGGACAAAGATCCCCTTCAGCGAGCAGCATCTGAAGGCTCTGGCAGCCGGAGGAAGGGGAGCCCGTCCCAGTTACCGGCCGCGATTCCTGCACAGAGACTATACGCAGGACGAAGTGGATGAGATCGTCCGTACCAATACCCGGCTGTTCCGGGGCACTTCCATCATGACCAGCCGAAACACCATGGAGGTTACGGAGTATATGGTCGGCAGGAAGTTCACCCTGCGCTACGACGACGGCGACGCATGGGAGTACGAGATCCTGGACCGGGACCATCTGAAGTGGCGTATACAGGGCGCCGGAGACTGGCAGGAGGAGCTGTACGAAGGGTTTGAGGCGGCAAAGAATCTTGTGATCTTCTCCCACCTCTGCAGCGGGTCAAAACCGGTGCGCTGCCCGACCCACTGCGTGGATTTTTCCAACGCCCTTACCACCGTCGTGGACGCCCGTCTGGGCAACGGAAGAAAACCGTGGGAGATCTGCCATGAGGCGAAGTTCGGCGTGCTGGAGATCGAAGGGGGACCTGTGCCGCCGGTCACACGGCGCCATGGCTTCACCCGGGAACTGCTTGGCAAGGCGTATGCCTGGACCTATGGCGATCACATGCAGTCCATCCACTGCTATACTTCTCCCGAATCCTATTCCTGGACCATCATCCTCTCCGGAAATACGGGAGGCTTTATGTGGAGTTCGCCCTGCCTGTACGTCAAGCTGAGGGAGGACGCCTATCTGATGAGCTGGACGGAGGACGCCTGCAACGGCAACCAGGGCATATTCGTTCTGAACCCGCGGCTCATGCACGACGCCGGATTCTTCCTCGGCATCGGCGATACGGAAGGTACGCCGGATTTTCATCTGCATGCCATGGGCGCGTTTGCCCGTCCGCTGGCCGGCTTCGATCTTGACCGGTTCTTTGAGGAAAAACAGAAATAGGCGGTATTCAATAGCAATGGAAAAGGATCGGCATGGCCTTATGGCCATGCCGATCCTTTTCCATTCCATAGTTACATTTTCTGCTTCAGTTGGATCAGTTCCCGATAGGCGGCATCGAAGGCCTGCCGCTGTACGGTCATCTCATCCCGTTGGGCGGGGGCAAAGCCGGCTTTTTCATACAGCCGGTCAAGAAGCCACCGGCAAAGATCCGGATTTTTGATGAGCACGGGGCCTGTCAGTCCGGTGGCGACGATCCCATTCGACAGATAACCTTCGGAACCCGAGGAGACAGTGTTGCCCTGCTCCGTCCCCGTCTGGAAGAGCGCCGGACCGTCCAGTTCCGTCTGCGAGCATTTGTTGACGAACCCGATAACCGTTTTTCCGTCCGCACCGAAGGAGTAGATCACGTCGCCCAGATAGCGCTTTTTCCGGGTGCGGGACACCACGGCGGGAATGAGTCCCATGCCCTCAAGTGTAAGGTTATCGGGATCATCCTCCTTTATGGAGCGGCAGAAGATCTCAAACGCCGTCCCCGTGAGGAGCAGCTGGCCGCCCTGTGCCGCATAACGTTCGAACGCTTCTCTGAAGGGAAGAAGAAGCTCCAGCGCGCGAAGGGAGGAACGCTCCGTTCCGCAGCCGATGAAAACAAGGTCGTATCCGTTCGGATCGACGGCGTCGTTTGAGGCGGTGACCTCACACGCACACCCTTCCTTCTCCATGTATCGTTTCAATATGGAAATGTTCGCGTAATCCCCATACAGGTTCATAAGGTCGGGGAACAGATGCAGAATGCGGATGCTCATATTTTTTCCTCCCCCGTAACGGACCGTATGGCCTGGCCCAGACGCGCCTTGTCGGCAAAGCAGGTGATGAAGTACAGCTGGGTATCACCGCCTGAGAATTCGGCCACGGCTCTGTCGGGATCTTCGATGACGGTGATCCTGTCCTGAAGGCCGGCGAGGATGAACCGCAGTTCAAGATCCCGGCAGTATTTTCCGCACAGGACGATGCGGCCGACGTTCGGCGCGGACAGCCTTTCAAAGTCAATGTCGTACAGCCAGCTGGTCTCTCCGGTATAATACTTGCGGGAGATGGCGTTGACCATTACAAGCACGTCGCAGGGATCGCCGGAACGCACGACGTAATCGATGGAACTGTTGTAAGATACGGAATTCTCGTGTTTGGAGATCAGAAGCATCGCGGGGCGGCCGTTGACGTCGAAAGTGCTCACGCGGCCGTTTTTCATGACGAATCCGCTCAGCGACTCCGCGGCCCGCGCGGGTTCTGTTCCGACGAGACAGGCTACGGAATAGGCGGCCAGCATGTTGTAAATGTTGTGCAGCCCCCGGAAGGCGAGCGTGAGGGGGTAAGTGCCGTCGAAAACGATGCGGCCGTTCGGCAGATCGACGTCCGTTACACGGAAGCGCGGCTCGCCGGAGGCGTGCCCGCAATGCGTACAGCGGAAGCGGCCGGCATCGGCATAGTTAACATAATCATAAACCATCGGGTGCTTGCATATGGGGCAGAAGACTCCGTCACGGTAACGGCCCTGCAGAGAATCGACCGAGCAGGGGTTGCGGTCCATGGCGTACCAGACGGTATTCCCGTGGCCCCGTGCGAAGGCTGCCACCAGCGGGTCGTCCGCGTTGAGCACCAGGCAGGAGTCCTCCTTTACGGCGTCCGCCAGAATATCGTAGATCCATTCGTTGTGACCGTTGCGGGTCATCTGATCGCGGTACAGGTTGGTGATGACGAAATGGGTCGGGGTAAACCACCGGAACGTCAGTCTGGCATAGCGCTCGTCGGACTCCAGAAGAACGACGTCGGCTTTGACTCTGCCGGACAGCGTGCAGCTGCACAGGAGCGTCGTGGCAACGCCCTCCGTCTGGTTGGAGCCCTCCCGGTTCCATACGACGGTACGGCCGTTTTCCGTCAGGATATGGGCGATCATCTCCACCGTCGACGTTTTCCCGTTGCTTCCGGACACAGCGATGACCGTATCCGGGAGACGGATCCTGGAAAGAATGCCGGGAAACAGCTTCAGAACGATCTGTCCCGGAAGACTGGAGCCGCGGCCCAGAAGACGGCCTATCGCCCTGATAAGTTTACATAATAATACAGCTATGATCATAAGCTTTCCCTTCTGACGCTGATGTTGTTCTTGCTTTGGCGGCGGCGTTTAGCGGCCGGAGGAGGAAAGACCGGCCAGGTATCCTTCCAGGATCAGGCAGGCCGCGACGGCGTCGACGTTTTTCCGGTGATGGACCGTCCGTTTTCCGTTGGCGGAAAGAATGCGGTGCGCGTCCACCGTCGTTCTGCGTTCATCCCACAGAACCACCGGAAGTTTGGATACGGCTTCCAGCAGAGAGGCGAATTCCCGGCATTTTTCGGCCCGGGGACCGAGCGTCCCGTCCATGTTTCTGGGATATCCGAGGACCAGCGTGCCCACGTTTCGTACCTTTGCTTCACGGGCGATGGCCTCGGCGACCGGTTCCGGTCGGTACCCGGGAATGACGAAAGCGTCGCCGGCGAGCGTGTTGGTAAGGTCGGAAACGGCGATCCCGGTCCGTGCGTCTCCGTAATCGATGGCCATGACTCTCATTCGACGTCCTCCGGCAGACGGCAGACGTCCACCCAGTCCGAGGCTCGGGAAAACCGGAAGCATTCCTCCGGCGACAGCCGGACTGCGCTGCTGGCGCTTCCGGCCGCCGGATATACGATATCGAACCGCAGAAGCGATCGATCCAGATAAACGGGTACGCCTTCTCTGACGGCAAAGGGACATACGCCGCCAGGCGCATGCCCGGTGAGCCGTTCCACATCCTCCGCGGGAAGCATTTTTGCCTTGAAGCCGAAACGATCCCTGAATTTTCTGTTGTCCAGGCGGGCGTCACCGGCGCAGACGATGAGCATGCAGCCGTTTTCATCACGGAAGGAAAGCGTTTTCGCGATGCGCGATTCCTCCGTGCCCAACGCGGCGGCGGCCAGGGGGACCGTGGCGCTGGAAACGCTGAATTCCAGTATGCGGTTTTGCGCCCCGAATGATTTCAGATAATCTCTCACGGATCCAACTGACATGGCCGAACCCCTTTGTACGTTTGATTTCGGCTTGATATGATAGCATATAGCACAGCCACGGTCAAGAATGGGCGACCCGTTTCCCCGGAAGCGGTACAGGGGCAATTTATATCTTGTTTTTTGCCGAACCGTATACTATAATGAACAGACTGCTGACGGAAACGGACTACTACCGGTACGGCGGATCGCTGCCCGGGATACCGAAGGAGTGAAACAGATGATCAAACTGTATACCGATCTGGGTCATATCAGTGTGACCAGTGATGTTCTTACGGAACTTGCCGGTCAGGCGGCCATGTCCTGCTTTGGAGTCAAGGGGATGACGGTGCTTTCCATGACTGACGGACTTGTCCACCTGCTGAAAAGGGAAGCGATGGGCAAAGGCGTGAAAGTCGTTTACAACAACGACGGCACGATCTCCATCGTTCTCCATATCGCTGTGGATGAAGGCGTCAATATTCCTGTGCTCTGCGGAAACGTCAGAGACGAAGTCCGATATAAAATGGAAACGGTCACCGGAGTTTCGGTGAAACAGGTGAACGTATACGTGGATTCCATTATCACGGGCTGAGGGGGAGAAAGATGACAGAAATATTGACGGGCGCCCTCTTTGCCGAGATGGTGGCAAACGGCGCGGCAGCCATCGAGCTGCACAAAGAAGAGGTGAATGAGCTCAACGTGTTTCCTGTTCCCGATGGGGACACCGGCACGAACATGAGCCTGACCATGTCCAACGGCGCCGCCGAGTGCCGGAGGAAAAAGCCGGTCACTCTGACCCAGGCGGCCGACGCCGCGGCGGGCGGTCTGCTTCGCGGCGCAAGAGGGAATTCCGGCGTCATTCTGTCTCTCCTTTTCCGCGGCATGGCCAAGTCCTTCAAGGAGAAGGAAACGGCGGGCCCTGCCATGCTGGCAGCTGCCATGGCATCCGGCGTGGAGACGGCCTACAAGGCGGTCATGAAGCCGGCGGAGGGAACGATCCTGACGGTATCCCGGCTGGCGTCCGCAGCGGCCGTGGAGTGCGCGGAACATGCCGGGGATCTGGAAACGGTCCTGCTGCGTGCCCTGGAGGCGGGAGAGGAAGCTCTTGCCGACACCATCAATCTGAACCCTGTTCTGAAAAAGGCCGGCGTCATTGATTCCGGAGGAAAGGGATATCTGTATATCCTGGACGGAATGCTGAAGGCGCTGAGGGGAGAGACCATTGAAGTGACGGCCCAGACCGAAGTTCGTGAAAAAGCGGAGTTCTCCGATTTTGATACGGAAGACATCCATTTTGCTTACTGTACCGAGTTCATTGTTGAGAGAGAAAACGACAAGGATCCGGATCTGCTCCGGGAATTCCTGAGCGGGATCGGCGACAGCATCGTAGTAGTGGATGACGATGAGATCATCAAGACTCACGTTCATACCAACGAGCCCGGCAATGTGCTCACGGAGGCGCTGACCTACGGCAGCTTCCTGACGGTAAAGATCGAAAACATGAAGCAGCAGCACACGCATAAGGTCCTCGAGCAGGCAGAGGAGCAGGTGCCTTCGGCGCCCGCAGCCGCGCCGGCGGAACCCGAGAAGGCCTATGGGATCGTATCCGTCTGCGCGGGAGACGGCATGGCCCAGATCTTCAGAGATCTCGGCGTCGACGCCATCGTGACCGGAGGGCAGACCATGAACCCCTCGACGGAGGACATTCTGAAGCAGGTGGAGAGCATTCCCGCCGAAACGGTCTTCGTTCTTCCCAACAACAAGAACATCATCATGGCGGCGCAGCAGTGCCAGCCCCTGACGGACAAAAAGGTGGTCGTCATCCCCACGGGCACGGTGCCGCAGGGGATATCCGCCGCGGTGGCTTTCGATGCCTTTGAAGACGCGGAGACCAACGAGCAGACCATGACGGAAGCGGCCGGTGCCGTCCGTACCGCCCAGATCACATACGCCGCGCGGGATTCCGAGTTCGATGGGCAGACGATCCGCGCAGGGGAGTATCTCTCCCTTCTGGATGGAACGCTCGCCGCCAACGACGCCGATATCGGTACCGTCGTCCGGACGACGATCGAAAAGATCGGACAGGGGGATCCGGAACTCGTTACGGTCTTCTACGGGGAGGATGTGACGGAGGAGGCCGCGGCTGCCGTCGGTTCCACGGCCGAAGAGCTGCTCCCGGATGCGGAGATTAGCGTACTGCGAGGCGGCCAGCCGGTGTACTACTACGTGATTTCCGCGGAATAAAAACCGGATCTGCTGACAATAATGTAAAACGCGGCGCTTCTGCGCCGCGTTTTTTGTATGGGATATCCTCGTGAACAGAAAAAGACACGCCGACACCGTCGACGTGTCTGAGTCCGTCGGATAAGAAACGGTCAGTCGTTGAGGGCCCGGTCGAACAGAATCTCCAGCTCGGCCCCTTTGGCGCGAAGCTCCTCCAGAGTGGGATAGTTGAGATCTTCCGTGATGTCAAGATCCGCCATTCCAAGCGCCGCGTACACAAAGCGGGTTTCAGATTTGTGAAACATGCGCCGGTATTTTTTGAAATCCTTCGCCATGTTCTTCATGGCAAAGTCGTGATGCTCCGGAAGATCGATGATGTCGTGATACCGGGAGACCAGCTCCTTGGCTGTCAGATGGCAGACGAGAGCCATCGAGGGCTCCTCTTTGGGGAAGAGCTGGGCCAGAAGTTCCGTGATCCTGTCCCGCTGGCGCTGCCCATAGGGGAAGGCCCACTCCTCATATTCCTTCGCGTCACGTTCACGCGTCCGCTTGTTCTTGAAGCTCAGCCACTGATAATCGCCGATTGCCATGACCCGTTCTCCTTTCATGGATAACTACATTGATACTATACCATATGCGCCTATGGGATGCAAACGGCAAAATATGTACGAACTGTAAAATTCAGCCAAACCCGTTGCCTTTTGCTCATGGCTGCGGTACAATGACTGCAGTATGAGGAAAGGATGGTATTCGCATGAAAAGCAAGACAGCCGCCATTATCAAATTCCTGATCATCATTGCCATACTGGCTGCGATCGTCACCGCCATTTTCATCTATAAGAATGAGATCCTGGACGCCATCGACGTCGGCCGGGAAAAGGTCTATGCTCTCAAGCGCCGTTATCTCAACGGGCGGGAGTTTGAAGATTACGAAGACGATATCCTCTGATTCATGATGCCGTAACGACAGGCGGCACGCCATGGGCGTGCCGCCTGTTTTTTTACGGGTCACTTATGATAGCGGCCTCCGGTCCGGATCTGAAAGGCGCGGTAGATCTGTTCCAACAGCATGACCCGGGCAAGGTGGTGCGGAAACGTCATGGGCGACATCGAAAGGCGGAGTTCCGCTTCCTGTTTCAGCGCCTCGTTCAGACCAAAAGATCCGCCGATCAGAAACGTTATGCTTGATGTTCCCGCAAGTTCATATTTTTCCAGCAGCGCGGAAAAATCCTGGCTGGACATCGTTTTTCCTTCAATGCAGGAGGCAATGACGATCCCGCTGCGGGAAATGCATTTCCGGATCTGGTCGGCCTCCTTTTTCAGGGCGGCCGAGATCTCCGCATCCGACGGAGAAGGGGACAGGCGGGATTCAGGGATCTCATCGATCTGCAGTCTGCAGTAAGGACCGAGGCGTTTAACGTATTCCTGGACCGCCTGCTGATAAAAGCGCTCCTTCAGTTTTCCAACACAGATCAGGTGAACGGTCAGCATGGTTCACACCACCACCATTTCGCCCAGGTGCCCCGAGGGAGCCACGTATACGAAAGCGTTCTGTCCGAGAACGGCGCCCGCGTCTTTCAGCCCCGCTTCTACGGCTTCACGGGCCAGATCGGGCGTGTTGTTTTCCTGGCTCAGATGGGCAAGGACAAAAAAGCGTGTGCCGCTTTCGTACAGCATCGCGGCGAGCCGGCCGCAGATCCGGTTGGACAGATGTCCGCGATCAGAGGCGATGCGCCTTTTCAGGGAGGAAGGATAAGGACCGTATTTCAGCATGTCCGGATCATGGTTGGCTTCCAGAATGACGGCGTGAACGCCGGTAAGGGCCTGCAGGACCTCTTCCGATACAAAGCCGAGATCGGTTGCCAGCGCCATGGAACGACCGTCCGCGGTCAGCCGGTATCCAACGCTTTCCTTTGCGTCATGAGACGTACGGAAGGCACGGACGGTAAACGGCCCGACCGCAAAGGGCGTTTCAGGGGAAATGACGCGGATGGAGATATCAGTATCCGGAAAACGTGCCCGAATCCCTTCAGCGGCGCCAGGGGAGGCGTAAACGGGAACACCGGTCTTTTTGCATAGGGTAGCCAGACCGCTGATGTGGTCGTCGTGTTCGTGGGTGATCAGAACTCCGGCGATCCCGGCGGGATCGGCGTGGAGCGCCGCGAGCGCGGCCATGATCCTGCGGCACGAGATGCCTGCGTCGATGAGGATGTGGTCGTCTCCCCGACTGACAAGCGTGCTGTTGCCGGAGGAGGAACTGGCAAGAGTCGAAAACTGCATGATAGATCACCTTTTACGAAAATGAATGGCAGAGGGGAGACCCTCTGCCATTGACGCATCTTTTCAGATTCAGCCGACTTCCCGGGGGGATGCGGCTTCCTCATCGGGGAAGGAGACGGCCTGAATGTCTGCGCCGACGCCCTGAAGCTTTTCAATGATGCTTTCATATCCCCGTTCAATGTAATTAACGCCGTCGATCTCCGTTACCCCGCTGGCGCAGAGCCCCGCGATCACCAGCGCGGCGCCTGCGCGAAGATCCATGGCACGGATGGGAGCGCCGGTCAGGCCTTCGACGCCTTCTATGACGGCAACGCGGCCGTCCACCTTGATGCGGGCACCCATTTTGGCAAGCTCATCCACGTATTTGTATCTGTTGTCCCATACGCCTTCGGTGACCATGCTGGTTCCCTGCGCAAGACACAGCACCGTGGATACCTGCGGCTGCATGTCCGTCGGAAATCCGGGATAGGGAAGGGTCTTGAAATTCGTCCTGCGGATCGGACCGCTGCGGATCACTCGGATCGAATCCCCGTTTTCAATGATGGTGACGCCCATTTCACGGAGTTTCCCGGAGATGCAGTCCATATGCTTGGGGATCACGTTTCGGATCAGAACGTCGCCCCCGGTACCGGCGACAGCCGCCATGTAGGTGCCGGCCTCTATCTGATCGGGAATGATGGAATAAGTCCCTCCATGGAGCTGAGTAACGCCGCGCACCTTGATCACGTTGGTTCCGGCACCGCGGATATCCGCACCCATGGAATTCAGGAAGTTCGCAAGGTCCACGATGTGAGGTTCACGGGCGGCGTTTTCAATGACCGTCTGCCCATCCGCCAGAGCAGCGGCAAGCATCACGTTGATGGTGGCGCCTACGGAAACGACGTCAAGATAGATGGAAGCTCCGTGCAGACCATTGGGTGTGGCGCAGTTGATAAGTCCGCCCTGAAGAAGCGTTACTTTCGCGCCCATGGCTTCAAAGCCCTTGATATGCTGGTCAATGGGGCGCACGCCTCCGAAATTGCATCCGCCGGGCATTGCTACGACGGCGCTGCGGAAGCGGCCGAGCATGGCGCCGATGAGGTAATAGGAAGCGCGGATCTTGCGCATCATGTCAAAAGTGGCCTCCGCTTTGCGGATGCCGGAGCAATCGATCTCCATCGTGCTGCGATTGATCGTACGCACGGACGCCCCCATCTCTTTCAGGATGTTCAGCAGCATCGTAACGTCTGAGATCTGCGGGATGTTCTCGATCCGGCACGGCCCGTCGACCATGAGGGCCGCGGGAATAATGGCTACGGCGGCGTTTTTGGCACCGCTGATGTCGATCTCGCCGTACAGCGGTTTCCCGCCATGAATCACATATTTAATCATACAAAAAGCCACCTGACAGAAGAGATCATTAGTGACGAAAAAATCATCGGAAAGCGGCCGGCAGATGAGCTGTGCATCCGCAGACCCAACCTTTGCCAGTATACAGTGTTATGTAAAGTTTTGCAAGAGATTTTGCATTTTTTCTGGCTTTCGGATGCCGCAGATGTCACATGGTGAGATATCTTGCGGCCTTCAGCAGAGCAAAAGCGGTCTTGCCGTCGGAAATTTTTCCGGACATGACCAGTTCCAGCGCCTGAGAGACGGGCATGGTCACGGGAACCAGAAATTCATCTTCGTCCGTGTGCGGTTGTCCCTCTTCCAGATCCATGGCCAGGTATGCCCGGATGATCTCCCCGGAATACCCGGGGGAGGGAAGAAAGTCTCCCAGATCGATCCAGCGGGACGCGCGAAGGCCCGTTTCCTCAGTCAGCTCGCGTTCTGCCGCGTCGTAGAACGACTCCCCGGGATCGACTTTTCCCGCGGGAACTTCCAGAATGTCCCTTCCAACGGCGTAGCGATACTGGCGGACCAGAACGACGGTCCCGTCTTTTTTCAGAGGTACGATGCAGACGGCGCCCTGGTGTTCAATGACCTCTCTTAAGGAAGTTCTGCCATTGGGCAGGCGCACGGTATCGGAAAAAACATGCAGCAGTTTTCCGCTGAATACTTCGCGGCGTTCGAGCCGGGTCTCGATCAGTTCATTCATGTGGTTGCCTCCCATCCGGTGCGGACATTGATCGGTTGATCCTATTATAGAGGGCGTCTCGGATCGCGTCAAACATCAAAGAAAAGGTTTGCAAATTCAGGATGGCTGTGTATAATATTATGGTTTGAAATTGTTTGATACGGAAGTGGAATTATGAACAAGCTTAGAAACGTAGCGATCATTGCCCACGTCGACCATGGAAAGACGACCCTTGTGGATGAGATGCTGAAGCAATCCGGCGTCTTCCGTGAAAACCAGGCCGTACAGGACCGTGTAATGGATTCCAACGATCTGGAAAGGGAACGCGGCATCACCATTCTCGCGAAGAACACTGCGGTGACGTACAAGGACGTGAAGATCAACATCGTCGATACGCCGGGTCACGCGGATTTCGGCGGAGAGGTGGAACGGATCCTGAAGATGGTCAACGGGGTCATCCTTCTGGTGGACGCGGCGGAAGGGGCCATGCCGCAGACAAGATTCGTTCTTCAGCGTGCGCTGGAACTGGGCCATCGCGTGATCGTTGTGGTCAACAAGGTCGATCGTCCCGACGCCCGCATCCATGAAGTCATCGACGAAGTGCTCGAGCTTCTGATGGATCTGGATGCGACCGACGAGCAGCTGGATTCGCCCATGCTGTTCTGCTCCGGACGGAACGGCACGGCCTCCTATTCTCCGGAAGTTCCGGGAACGGATCTCAAGCCTCTGTTCGAGACCATTCTGGAATATATCCCGGAACCGGAGATGGACGACCAGGCGCCGCTGCAGATGCTGGTCTCCTCCGTCGACTATAACGATTATGTCGGCCGCATCGCCATCGGTCGGGTCGAACGGGGAACGATCCGGCAGAATCAGGAGATCGTCGTGTGCAACTATCACGGAGACCGGGAGAACAAGAAGGCGAAGGCCGTCAGTTTGTATGAATTTGACGGACTGGCCCGGGTGCCGGTAACGGAGGCGACCGCAGGCAACATTATCGCCCTGTCCGGCATTGGAGACATCACCATCGGAGATACGATCTGTTCTCCGGAGGAAGTCGAACCGCTGCCTTTTGTAAAGATTTCCGCACCGACGATGGAGATGACCTTCTCCGTCAACGACAGTCCGTTTGCCGGACGGGAAGGCAAGTACGTGACCACACGGAACATCCGCGATCGGCTGATGCGGGAGACGATGAAGGACGTGTCGCTTAGAGTGACGGAAGTGCCCAACAGCGACAGCTTCAACGTTGCCGGACGCGGGGAAATGCATTTATCCATCCTCATCGAGACCATGCGCCGGGAAAACTACGAGTTCCAGGTGTCTCCCCCGAGGGTGCTGAATCAGACCATCGACGGCGTTCTGTGCGAGCCTGTGGAACGGGTGGTCTGCGACGTACCGGAAAACGCCGTGGGAGCCGTCATAGAAAAGCTCAGTTCCAGGAAAGGCGATTTTCTGGAAATGACGCCCATGGGGAGCAGGACGAAACTGCAGTTTCTTGTTCCGTCCCGCGGCCTGTTCGGTTACCGGAACGAGTTCCTGACCGATACCCGAGGCGAGGGCATCATGAGCAGCACATTTGAAAAATATGAGCCCTATAAGGGGGAACTCTCGCGCCGCAATACGGGCAGCCTGATCGCGTTTGAAACGGGAGAGGCGGTCGCCTACGGCCTCTGGAACGCTCAGGAGAGGGGGACCCTGTTCATCGGCCCCGGCGTTCAGGTTTACGCCGGCATGATCGTGGGCGTTTCGCCAAAATCGGAAGACATGTCCGTGAACGTGTGCAAGAAAAAGCAGCTGACCAACATGCGCGCAGCCGGCAGCGATGAGGCCCTGAGGCTCGTGCCGCCCAGGCAGATGAGTCTGGAGCAGTGTCTGGAGTTTCTGGCTGACGACGAGTTGCTGGAAGTCACTCCGCAGAATCTGAGAATGAGAAAGAGCATTCTGGACCATGCCCAGCGCATGAAAGCCCTCAAGGGTTCGAAAAGCTGACAGGAGAAATGATTCCGCCGGAGCCATAAAAGGCTTCGGCGGAAAAAAGTTCAAATATACTGTTGACAGGTCGGAATAAAAGTGCTATTCTACCCAAGCAGTCAAAAATGCATATGGTTCGGGGGTGTAGCTCAGCTGGGAGAGCGCTTGAATGGCATTCAAGAGGTCAACGGTTCGATCCCGTCCATCTCCACCACAGAAAAAGCCTTGAATCTCAATGGGTTCGAGGCTTTTTTATTTTCAGCTACGGCGGAAAGAGGCGAAAGCTGTGAAGATCATTGATCGAAGCGTATCAAATCACTGCTCTGCGGAGATTTCCGGAACGGTATACCGAATCCATTCAGAACCGTCAGATTGCATGCTGACAGCTGCCGGAGAGCATATGACTGAGGTAGAAATCAACGGCGTGCCGTCCATGCGTCTGATCTGTACGCCGGAGCATCTGCCGGAACTGATCGTCGGAAGACTGCTTTCGGAGGGAATGGCGGACGATGTTTCTCAGATCAGACTTATCCACGTCTGTGAAACCGGGGCCCGCGTCAGCGTCGTTCTGGAAAAAACACCGAAAGAGGAGGACAGTCCGGTCCCGGACACCGCAGCGTCCTGCTGTACTGGCAATCAGATCATTTCCGACCGGTTTCGCTCGGATCTGCCCGACGGCCAGATCGCCTCTGTGACGTGGGATCCGGTCTGGCTGACAAATGCATTGACGGAGATGGAGACCCGCACGCCGTTATTTGATCTGACGCGCAGCGTACACAGCTGCGGGCTGATATATGCGGGAAAACTGCTGTATTGTTTCGAGGATATCGGGCGTCACAACGCGGTTGACAAAGCGATCGGCGCAGCGGCCAGAGACGGACTGGATCTGAACAAGTGTCTGCTGCTTTCCACGGGCCGGATCGCCACAGATATGGCGGAGAAGGCCATTCGAGTCAGGATACCGGTATTCGGCACAACAAAATTCGCCACAGACAAAGCCGTTCAATTGGCCAAAAAATATGCTCTGACACTTGCCGTTTACGTAAGAGAAGACCGTGTCACGATATTGAACTGAGAAAACCTGGCGCGGACAGCATTACCGGGTGTGACATATTTGAGAAAAGTCCCAGATCCGAAAGGATTTGGGACTTTTTTCCTGACTTTTCAGAGACAGATAAAAAGCACCGTTGGAACACGTATCCCGCGGGCTCTTTCCACCGTTGAGCTTGGGTCAGCGGGGTTTTAAACAGCCTCAGCAGAGCCTGGTTTTTCCTGCTTGCGTTCGGAAGGTGAATCTGCTTGTGTCAGAACACGGCGATATGCGGGGAGAAGCAGTGCGAACATCAGGAAAAAACTGATGTCGTAACTGAGATACACGATCCGCATGGTGGGGAACAGCGGGATCATCACAAGGCACCAGACGACGCGGAAGACGGCGTAGCACAGCAGCGTGCACAGCATGGGCCAACCGGTTTTTCCGAAGCCTTTGACAGCCCCCAGAAAGACCTGATTCATCGAATAGATCACATAAAAGGGAAGATTGAACTGTACCGCTTCCCGGGCGTTGAAAAGTATGCCCGGCTCATGCGAAAAGGCCTGCAGCAGCAGCGGAGCCGCTGCTGTGATCGCCAGGCTGAGGGGAAAGGCGACCGCCCAGCACAGACGTATGCTCAATCTGACTGCACACGAGATCCGATCCGTACGTCCGGCCCCGACGTTCTGTCCGACAAAACCCGTCAGAGCGATGCCATAGGCAAAGGAAGGCAGGTACAGAATGCCCTCCAGCTTGGCGTAAAGCGTCATGCCGGCCATGGCGTCAGCTCCGAAGCGGTTGATGAAGGTCTGGATGATCAAGGAAGAGATGCTCATGAACAGCGCCTGCATCCCGGCCGGAAGTCCGATCCGCAGAATCCCAAGCAGTTCGCGAGACGGGAGGGGGCTGCCGCTGAGATTCAATGAGTATCCGTCACCGATGCGCCGGAGCCGCAGATAAAGAAGGCCCGCCAGCAGCCACTGGGAAACGACGGTAGCCAGAGCGGCCCCACGCACTCCCATGCGGAGACCGATCACAAGGAGGACATCCAGTGCCAGATTCGTGAGGACACTGCCGATAAAGCAGAGAAGAGGGCCCCGACTGTCGCCAAGGGAGCGGAGCACCGCCACGGCAACGTTATAAAACAGCTGTGCCAGAACGCCACAGGCGCAGATCCGCAGATAAGCCGTTGCGGGAACGATGACCTCTTCCGGGCAGTGAAGCAGCCTGAGCAGGGTACCGGCGGAGGTGAACCCGACAGCGGAAAGCAGGAAGCCCGCCCCAAGCACCAGACGGAAAACACTGGTCATCGTCGATTGAAGGCGACGCTGTTCGCCTCTGCCAAACTGCTGCGCGGTCACAGCACTGACGCCGGAAGAGAATCCAATGAAAAAATTGATGAGAACGGACAGGAGCAGTCCGGAAACTCCGCTGGCTGCCAGCGCATTTGAACCGCCGAAATGACCGAGCACTGCGCAGTCGGCGGCATTGTACAGTTCCTGCAGGAGCTGTGTCATCAGGACGGGCAGAGCAAAGGATAAGAGGGTACGGCCGATGGGGCCGCTGTCAACATGTGTGACTTTTGTCATTCCGTACGCACCTTCTCTGGAAAGAAGCCGTATGGTTTTTTCCGTCTGATTCACGCTTTTGCTGCGCTGCTCACAGGGGAAATCCGCAGGCCAGATAAACTAGATAAGGGATATGCCTTTTCGGCAAAAGATCATTCATCTCTGACAAGCAGCAGAAGCGCTGCGTTTACCACCACGAACACGGAACCGCAGTTGTGCCAGAGCGCACCGGTCACGGGGGTAAGGACCCCGATGGCTGACAGGAGAACGGCCGTCAGATTGATGATGAGAGACGCGATGATGTTGACGTGTACCTTCCGCATGACTTTTTTCGTGAGAGCAAACAGATACGGCAGACGCCGGATGTCATCTGTCACAAGGATAGCGTCGGAGGATTCCACGGCGATATCTGAGCCGATGCCGCCCATGGCGATCCCGGCATCCGCCGCAGTCAGCGCAAGCGCGTCGTTTACCCCGTCCCCGACCATGCAGATCGGCTCCGCGCCGCCCGAGTATTCCTTTATGATGCTCATTTTATCCTCCGGAAGAAGGTCTGCTCGAACATCGGTGATACCGACGCTTTCCGCTATCGCCGCCGCGGCGAGCGCATTGTCACCGGTAAGAAGCATCGGGTTTATGCCCGCTGCTCTCAGCCTTCGGATCGTATCTTCGGCATCGGAGCGCAGAGTGTCGCGAAGAGCGATGAATCCGATCGCCGTCCCGTCGGCGGCAAGATAGACGATGGTTGCGCCTTTTTCCGTCTCTGAACGGCATGCTTCTTTACAGGCGACGACATCGACGCCGTGTGAGCGCATGAAGCCCTCTTTTCCCGCCAGCACACGGGTGCCGTCTACAACGGCTGAAACGCCCTGGCCGGCGGTCATCTGAAAGTCTGCTGCGGGTGCGCTCGTGCCTCCGGCATTTTCATAAGCAGCCCAGATCGCTTTTCCGAGCGGATGTTCGGAATGCTGCTCCGCAATACCGGCGACGCGAAGGACTTCCGCATTCGAATAACTGTCTGAAACCGAGACCGCCGCCGTCACCTCAGGTCTGCCGTGGGTCAGAGTACCCGTCTTGTCGAAGGATACGCGTCTGATCCTGGACAGCCGTTCCAGAGCTTCGCCGGAGCGCAAGATGATGCCGTGCTTTGCTGCGTTTCCGATTCCGGCAAGCACCGCGGTCGGCGTCGCAAGGATGAACGCACAGGGGCAGAAGACGACCAGTACGGTAACCGCTCTCATAAAACGTCCGGTAGCGATCCATGTGATGACGGCACAGGATAGGGCGATTATCACGAGCCAGGTGGCCCAACGGTCTGCCGCCGCAACGATCGGAGCCTTGTTTTCGTTTGCCTCCTCCGCAAGACGAACCATCCGCTGAAGGGAACTGTCGGAACTGACGGAATCCGCGCTCATGGTAAAGGTGCCGAACTGATTGACCGTGCCGCTGGTAACGGTATCTCCGGCGGCTTTGTCCACGGGAATGCTTTCTCCGGTCATGACGGACTGATCGACCGAAGTCTCTCCCTCAAGAATGGTGCCGTCCACAGGGATGATCTCTCCGGCAAGGACACTGAGAACGTCTCCCGGACGTACATCTTCCACCGGAATCTCCGACGCCTGTCCATCCCTCAGCACACGGGCGGTCTGCGGAGTGAGTTTGATCAGCTTTTCTATGCCTTCCCTTGCTTTTCCCGAGGTATAATCCTCCAGCAGAGAGCCGATCTGCATGATGAGCGCCACTTCTCCGGCGGCAAAGAACTCTTTGGTCGCCACAGAGGCGATCAGTGCCAGTGAAACCAGCAGATCGGCCTTTATATCGTGGTCAAAGACGACGCCCTTGAATGCCCCGGCAAGAATCGGGATCCCGCAGAGGATGATCGCCGCCCAGGCGATGTCGAACGGCAGGCGCTCTCTGAGTACGCCTGTAATGCTCAGCACAAGGGCAGCGGCAGACACTGCTGCGCAGATCAGGGTTTCCTTCGGACTGTTTTCGAGCCAGCGATTCAGCATGGTATCCTCCTTGACACAGATCTTGAGAATTCGTATAATTCGTTTGATACCAAACACCATGTTCGGTGCGATTATAGAGCGGGCGCTTTCCGCCATCAATAATCAGATCGCGCCGATCATTCGATACAGTACAATAACAGAAAAATGTTCCGGAGGGAAACCATGGATCGAAGGCAGAGGAAGACAAGAAAAGCGATTTATGACGCGTTTACCGGACTCCTGAAAAAAAGACCCTACGCCAGGATCACGGTGCAGGATATCATCGACGCGGCCGACGTGGGGCGTACCACGTTCTATGCTCATTTTGAGACAAAAGACGATCTGCTCACAACGCTGTGCGCGGAGATCTTTGACCATGTATTTTCCGAAGATCTGAGAAAGGAAAAAACACATGATTTTTCTTCGGAACACAATACGGGAGCTATGATCACCCATGTGCTGTATCATCTGCAGGAACATATGGAATACCTTCCCGGAATCCTTTCCGGACAGAGTGACGAAATATTCATGGATTCTTTCAAAGAGCATCTGAGGGGCCTGTTTTCCCACGCCGCAGCGGCTGTGGACAGTCCTGTTCCGCGGGACTATATGATGAACCACATGGTCTGTGATTTTGCGGAGACCGTTCGATGGTGGACGAGGCATCCGTCGTATTCCCCGGAGGAGATCAGCTCCTTTTTCCTGCAGACCACCCCGCTGTTGGATTGACCGCGGATTCCGCGCCCCGGCTGCGGAAAAACTGTACGGGAATGCGGGACGGGACTCCGTCGAAAAGAAAGGATCGGCGGAAATCGGGCCTTGAAAGCAAAAAAACGGATCACCTGCCGCATCAGCGGCGGGTGATCCGTTTTTGCAGGATCGTTTTCATTCGGATTTCCGTCGGCCTGACCGTCGGCTTCCGCGGGAGCCGTGCGTCTGCCGGGGCGTTTTCCTGGTCAGCAAGCGGGCAGCGCGGTGTGATCTGTCAGGACTCCTTGCGGTCCAGAAGGTACAGCGGGTGAGTGCCCCGTACGTCGCACCAACGGCGGAGGATGTTGATGATGCATTCCACGCTCTCATCCGTACCGAGCAGACCGCTGTCCAGACCCAGGTGGTAGTTTTCCTGCTTCCCATAGTCTTTTCCCGTATAGCGCTTATAGTACGATGCACGCGCCCGGTCCGTATTTTCGGTCAGTCTCCGGGCGTCCTCCTGTGAAAGACCGGAGAGGGTCATGATGCGCTTGATGCGGATATCCGTGCGGGCGTGGATGAAGGCGCGGAAGCAATTGGGATCATTGTACAGCACATAGTCCGCGCATCTTCCGAGGATCACGCAGCTCTCATCCCTGGAGGCGATCTCACGAATGGCGCTGGACTCGGCGACGTAATACTGCTCCTCGGGGGACAGAGCGTCGTTGGACATGGCGTAGGCGCCGTCCATGAAACCGTTCAGCACGCCGCGTTCCATCTTCCGGGACATGGCCTGAATCTTTTCCAGGGGAAGACCGCTTTTTTCTGCGGCCATTTCGTCCAGCTGCGCGTCGTAGAACGCGATCCCCAGACGTTCAGCAAGCCGCCGGCCGATCTCCATGCCACCGGAACCGAATTCGCGCCCGATGGTGATGATGATCTTTGGATTGCCGGCTGCGTCCGTAAGATATCCCTGAGACGCGATCTCCAGAGCACGGTCCGTTTTGCTGTCCCGCTCGACGAATCGGAGCAGGGGCTTCTGGAACGGCTTCTGCAGGAGCTTCAGTACGAAACCGACCAGCAGAGCGGAGATCACCGTACCTTCCCGCACGCCTACCAGTCCACGGAAGTAGAGAAGAGAGGCGGCGACCGAAAGAAGCACGACGGAGCAGTCAAACACTGTCTTTACCGTGCCCATGCTGCGGCCGGTCTTTCTGACGATCGCGAGGCAGAGACCCTCACCGGGCATGGCAAGAAGATTGGGGGACAGGTAGAGCATGACGCCTGCCGACACCAGCGGAATGCTGACGAAAAGGTACACGAGACGCATCACATAGCTTCCGGGAGCGGGCAGGAAGAACAGCGTGGCGGAAGCAAGATTCACCAGCTGGCCGAACAGAAGAGCCGCCGCTACCTGCAGCAGCATGGCGGGTTTGAAATCCCGGCGCAGGACGAGAAACTCGGCGATAAGGTACAGACAGAATACGGCTGTCGTGCAGTTGCCGAGGTTCATGAAGGAAGGGGCCCCGGCGGAGGAACCGATCAGGAAGAGCACGTTCCCCAGCGAACTCACCGGCGTGACGCCAAGGGCGGAGCGTGAAGAACACACGACTCCAATAGCCATGATGTAAAGGCCGAGGACGTACACGAGCAGACGCTTGCCCCACAGGACTATCGGACTGGAATTTGATTTCATTGCTTTCACACTTTCCTTAACTGGTGGTCTGCCCATTCTATCGGAACGGGAGATGGATTGCAAGGGAAATCGTGCGGGAACTGCCGGCAATGACAGAAAGCTTGCGAAATACCGAGAACAGATTGTCCTGCGGAGGTCATAAGGACTGTGGGCGACCGTGCGGGCCGGACAAAAGAAATCCCCGTCACCCGTCGGTGGGGGACAGGGATTCCTTGCCGGTCACTCTTTGACGATCGTCACGGAGGTGATCACGGGCTGTTCGTCGGGCGGGATCGTTCCGTTATCGTCGGTCGGAACGGCGTCGGCGGCGATGGCGTCGACGATCTCCATCCCGTCGGTCACGTATCCGAACGCGGCATACTGACCGTCGAGAAACAGCGCATCCTGCTGGACGATGAAGAACTGAGAGCTGGCCGAATCATAGGATAAACTGCTGCGGGCCATGCTGATGGCGCCTCGGGTATGAGACAGCTTGTTCTTTACGCCATTGGCTTCAAATTCGCCCTTGATCGTCGTACCGGAACCGCCGGTTCCGTTTCCGCTGGGATCGCCGCCCTGGATCATGAATCCCTCCATGATGCGGTGAAAGGTCAGACCGTCGTAAAAGCCGCTTTCCGCCAGAGAAACGAAATTGGCGCAGGTGATGGGCGCGGCTTTCTGGTCGAGCAGTACGGTGATGGTGCCGTAATCAGCAACTTCAATGACCGCGGTGTAGGAAGCCTTTCGGTCAAGACCGGAGCCGGAAGAACCGCATCCGGCCAGCGTCAGCATCAGCAGCAGCGCCAGCAGCATCGCGGCAACGCGAATGGGATCGATCGTTCGTTTCATTTTCATATCCTCCCGATAGCATCAGAGTTCATAGGTGACGGATGGGCTGCAGGCGTCGACCTGGGGTTTGCCGCCTATGACGCAGTACGATCCGCCGCTCAGTACGGAGTCCAGGATATCCCCCCAGCGACGGATCTGGGCAGGGGTTGCGTTCAGCAGTTCTGTCCGGATGCGGCAGCGGTCTTCCTGCGTGAGCCCGCGCAGGTAATGGCCGTCGGATACGGCGCCCTTTGCGCTTGGACTCAGAAGGGGAGAGGCGTCGCCTACGGCTCCTATGGTATAGGAGAGAAGATCCGGCTCCTGTTCCAGGTAGTCCCGAAGGAACTGGCCGCAGGAAAGAAACGTCTGAAGAGAGGAAGCACAGTTCGGGTCGCGGTAGGAATAGCAGAAAACCGGGCCGGTATCTCGGATGGAAAGACCGGTGCCGTAGGCTCCTCCCCGCACGCGCACAGCGTTCCACAGATGGCCAAGGCTGACGATTTTTTCAGCAAGTGCAGCAGAACCGTCGTAACGTATCCCGATGTCGTCAAACGAACCGCCGCGTACGGCAAAGCCGATGTCCGCCGGAATGAAAAGACCTTCCGATCGGACGGCGGAGGGGAATATGGATGCCGAAGCGCCGCACGGGTTTCCGGAAGGCAAGGATCGGAAGAGAAATGCGGCGGCTTTTTCGGCGGCCTTCTCATCCTGACCGGTCACGCTGACGGTCAGCCTTCCGGAGCAAGCTATGACGCCCAGTGCAGGGCCGAGGCGGGCAACGGAAGCACGAAGCGTATCCGGATCTTCCAGTGTACGCAGGTATCGATAATAGTCGTAACGGGAAGCGTTTTCCCTTATGGCGTCCGCTGCGGAAAGAGGAGCCAGAATGCGGCCGATCGCGACGGCGTGACCGGAGGAGACGATCCGTTCAAACAGCTGCTGGCGCCTCTGAGTGACCAGCTCGGAGATCTCCGTCATGGCGGAAAAATCCGTCTCCGTAAGGATCTCCGTCACCAGTTCCAGAGCGCGGTCTGCGTTTTTCTCCAGAGCGCTGAAGGATACGGTGAATTTGCAGCGGAATGCGCGGCTGCCTTCGTGCTCGCGGTCGTATGCGTTCAGGGTGAAAGACAGGCTGCCGCACGCAAGCTTTGTCAGCACGGATATTTCCGCTGCGGAATGACGTGCCGTGGGAAGCCGGCTCAGAAGATCGGCAGTCAGACTGAGACCGGCGATCTGCTCCAGCGGAACGTCCTCCGCGTCAAAAAACAAAGTAACGTAAACGATGCCATTGGTATTGATGCGGTGAAGGAGCAGAGGCACGCCGTTTTCACTGGCGAGCTCCATGGGGAGGGGTTCCGGCATCTGAAGAATGTCTTCCCGTGTGAGCCTGGGCAGCGAGGCCAGCTGTTCCGGAGAGTCCTCTCCGGTCTGCCACGCCACCAGGTTTTCCTGTTCCCGCTTTCTTTCGCTCCTGTCCGTTTCCGTCCATGCGGAGCTTTCCGCCGTCAGGCGCGCCTGTTCACGGTCCCTGCGCTCCTGCCCGCAGGACGGGGCCGGATGAAGCAGAACGGTGCAGCGATGGGAATTCTCAAGAAAAACGTCCCGCAGCAGACGTTCGAAGTATCCGTTCTCCAATCTGGTCCGCAGATCGTCGAACATTGAACCGATCTGAAGGTTGGCCTCGGGGGGGCCGCCGTACTGCCAGCTGCCGAGAGCCAGAAAGGCGTTGACGAGACCGGGCGGGAAGGTGCTGTAATCCCGTTCCCGCATCTGGAATTCCAGCCGGGTGAGCTCCGCCGTCAGGCGTTCCCGGTCCAGAGCTTCCGCCTGTTCCTCCAGGACCCGGGCAATGGTCCGCTCGACCGGATCCAGGTTTTCCTCCGGTGTGCCGGTGACCTGAAGGAAGAGCCAGGGCTGCTTCACGTCGTCGATCAGCTGCAGCTGGACGTCCTCCGCAAGACCGGCGTCCAGGATCGTTCTCGTGAGAGGCGCGTGATTGTTGGCGGCAAGATAGGAGGCGAGAATGCGAAGGGCGGTCAGACGCTCCGTCTGATCGAAGGAGCCGGCCGCCAGCCCTCTGGCGAAGCGGTGCTTTGTCATCTGGTCGGCGTTTCCCGGTTCATACTCCACATGAACGGTGCCTCCGTCCACCGGAGCCTGAAGAGCTGCCGGTGGGATCCTTCCGGTATCTTCTCTGCCCTTCAGATATACGTCGTCAAGAAGAGAAAGGACTTTTTCCAGGGGAACGGAACCGTCCAGATAGATGAACGCGTTGGAGGGAGAGTAGTAACGACGGTGGGCATTGAGAAACGCTTCCGGTGTGAGGTCGGGAATGTGTTCAGGGTCTCCGCCGGAGACGAAGCGATACGGCGAGTCGGGGAACAGGCCTCGGTTCAGCGCGTTTACGACAAGCTCATCCGGATCGGCGAACGCTCCCTTCATCTCATTGAAAACAACGCCGCGGTATTCCACGGCCCCATCCGGAGCAAGTTCATAATGCCAGCCTTCCTGACGGAAGATCTCCGGACGTTCGTAGATGGAAGGACAGAAGACGGCGTCAAGATAAACGCTGACAAGATTCATGAAATCCGCTTCGTTGCGGCTGCAGACGGGATACATTGTCTTGTCCTGAAACGTCAGCGCATTGAGAAATGTATTCAGGGAGCTTTTCATGAGCTCCACGAACGGCTCCTTCACCGGATAGCGGAGGGAGCCGCAGAGAACGGAGTGTTCCAGAATGTGAAACACGCCGGTGTCGTCTTCGGGCAGGGTAGTGAAGGCGACGGCAAACGTCTTGTTGTCGTCGGGACGATCCAGCCATACAAGTTCCAGACCCGTACGGCGATGTACCATCTGGAAAAGCCGGCCCGACAGTTCCGGGATCGGGACCTCACGCGTCACCTCGAAGCCGTGAGCATTGCTGCAGATGATCATGTAGAGCCTCCTTGCTTCTGTTTTCTCCCGCTATTATACCTCGGATCCGGCAACAGTCAAAGGGAAAGACCGTCTGCCGCCGCCCGCGGCTTCAGCGGGGAAAATATTCACAGAAAAAGAAAAATCCGGCCAAAACCTGTTGACACAGGCGGCAGGATTTGATAAAATCAAGTGCTTATAATCGCTATGAGTTTGCATAAAAACCCATCATGCATTTCCAAGCGAATTGTACCATACGTTTTCCCAAATGCAACGGGGGAAGACGAGAAAGTAACAACTGCACCGGGAGTGCAATGGGCGGAGATTCTGCTGAAGGAGTGAAGCAAGTGCCGCAAAAACAGATGTACGGCAAAACTGAGCGCATGAGTTTTGCCAAGACGAAGGAAATCCAGCAGATGCCGGACCTGCTCGAGATCCAGAGGGATTCCTACAAATGGTTTCTCGAGAAGGGGCTGCGCGAGGTCTTCCGTGACGTTGCGGGGATCACCGACTATACCGGGACGCTTGAGCTGAGCTTCGTCGACTATTCGATGAAAGACAAGCCCAAATACACCATTGAAGAGTGCAAGGCCAGGGACGCCACATACGCAGCGCCTCTGCGGGTCACTGTGCGCCTTCTCAACCGTGAGACCATGGTCATCAAGGAGCAGGAGATCTTCATGGGGGATTTCCCGCTGATGACCGATTCCGGCACCTTCGTCATCAATGGGGCGGAGCGCGTCGTCGTGTCTCAGGTGATCCGCAGCCCGAGCGTGTATTATGAAAAGAAGGTGGATCAGAAAACGGGAGTTCCCTGTTTCGCCACCACAGTCATCCCGTACCGAGGCGCGTGGCTGGAGTACGAGACGGATTCTTCACTTACCTTCTACGTGCGCATCGATAAAAACCGCAAGCTGCCCATTACGTGGCTGCTCAGAGCCATGGGAAAACGGACGGAAGAGCCGTATACCTGGCTTTCCGCCAGCGGTGCGGAAGCCGGCGCCGTTACTACGGAACAGCTCAAGGAGATGTTCGGAGACGATGAGCGCATCAACGCGACCCTGGACCGGGACAACTGCGCGACCCGGGATGAGGCGCTGATCGAACTGTGCCGCAGACTGCGGCCCGGAGACCCTCCGACGCTGGACAGCGCGGAAACTCTGGTCTACAACCTTTTCTTCGATCCCAGACGGTACGACATTTCTGCCGTGGGTCGATTCAAGTACAACAAAAAGCTGGCTCTGTGGCCTCGCATGATCGGACATGAACTGACAAGGCCCGTTACGGATCCCATGACCGGCGAGATCCTGGCAGAAGCCGGAGAAGTGATCGATCGTGCCAAGGCGGAGCTTCTGGACCGCAAGGGCGTAATCGAGTGCTGGATGAAGGCCAACGACAGGGAAGTCAAGCTCTTCTCCAACGGCATGGTCAGTCTGAAGGAATTCGTGGACTTTGATCCTGAGCAGGAACTCGGCATCAAGGAGAAGGTCCGCTGGGTCGTTCTCAGGAAGCTTCTGGAGGAGCATGAAGGTGACGTCGAAGGACTGAAAGAAGCCATCGACGAGCGGAGGGACGATCTGATCCCGCGGCACATCATTCCGGACGACGTGTTCGCTTCCGTGAATTATCTCAACGGACTTGCTCACGGCTTCGGAAATGAAGACGATATCGACCATCTGGGCAACCGCCGCATGCGCTGCGTCGGTGAACTGCTGCAGAACCAGTTCCGCGTGGGCTTCTCCCGCATGGAGCGCGTGATCCGTGAAAGGATGACGCTGCAGGATATCGATCAGATCACTCCGCAGTCTCTGATCAACATCCGGCCTGTGACCGCGGCCATCAAGGAATTCTTCGGTTCATCCCCGCTGAGCCAGTTCATGGATCAGACCAACCCGCTGGCGGAGCTGACGCATAAGCGCCGCATCTCCGCTCTTGGCCCCGGCGGTCTGTCTCGTGAGCGTGCCAGCTTTGACGTGCGTGACGTTCATTATACCCACTACGGACGCATGTGTCCCATTGAGACGCCGGAAGGACCCAACATCGGTCTGATCTCCTATCTGGCGTCCTATGCCCGCGTGGATGAGCACGGTTTCCTGATCTGCCCTTACCGCAGAGTGGAGAAGGGCACGTGCCGCGTCACGGAGGACGTGGATTATCTCACGGCCGACATGGAAGAGGAATTCATTATCGCGCAGGCGGCCGAACCCCTCGATGAGAACGGCTGCCTCAAGAATAAACGTATCACCTGCCGCCACCGCGATGAGATCGTTGAAGTGGACCGGGAACGCGTGGATTATGTGGACATTTCCCCCAGAATGATGGTCTCCATTGCCACGGCCATGATCCCGTTCCTGCAGAACGACGACGCGAACCGCGCGCTGATGGGCGCAAACATGCAGCGCCAGGCGGTACCGCTGATGACCACGGAAGCCCCGATCGTCGCCACCGGCATCGAGCACAAGCTGGCCATGGACTCCAACGTCATGATCCTCGCGGAAGGCGACGGCGTTGTGAAGGACGTTTCCGGGACCAGCGTAACCGTTGCGTATGACGACGGCGAGGTAAAGGACTATGCCCTGACGAAGTTTGCCCGCGCCAACGCCGGCACCTGCGTGAATCAGCGCCCCATCGTAAACAGGGGCGACAGAGTCGCGAAGGGCGACGTGCTTGCCGACGGACCGTCCACAAGCCAGGGCGAGCTCTCCCTTGGAAAGAACATCCTTGTCGGCTACATGAACTGGGAGGGCTACAACTACGAGGACGCGGTCCTGCTCAATGAGAGGCTGTGCATGGAGGACGTGTTTACCTCCATCCACATCGAAGAGCACGAGATAGACTCCCGGGATACCAAGCTCGGTCCTGAGGAGATCACCCGGGATATCCCGGGCGTGGGTGAGGATTCCCTGAAGTATCTGGATGAAAGAGGCATCATCTGCGTCGGCGCCGAGGTGCGTGCCGGCGACATCCTCGTAGGCAAGGTCACGCCGAAGGGCGAGACCGATCTGACGGCGGAAGAGCGGCTGCTCCGCGCCATTTTCGGTGAAAAGGCGCGCGAAGTCCGTGATACTTCTCTGAAGGTGCCGCACGGTGAGAGCGGCGTCGTGGTAGACGTAAAGGTCTTCACCCGTGAAAACGGGGACGAACTTCCTCCCGGCGTGAACCAGGTGGTGCGCTGCTACATCGCGCAGAAGAGAAAGATCAGCGTGGGCGACAAGATGGCCGGACGTCACGGAAACAAGGGCGTCGTATCTCGCATCCTGCCGAAGGAAGACATGCCTTACCTTCCGGACGGCACACCGCTGGATATCGTACTGAATCCGCTGGGTGTGCCTTCCCGTATGAACATCGGACAGGTGCTTGAGGTCCATCTTGGATACGCGGCCAAGGCGCTGGGGTGGAAAGTGGCGACCCCCATTTTCGACGGCGCCAACGAAAAGGATATCCGCGAGACGCTGGTACAGGCCGGGCTGAGAAGCGACGGCAAGAGCATCCTGTACGACGGACGTACCGGAGAACAGTTCGATAACCCGGTTACGGTGGGTTACGTATACTTCCTGAAACTGCATCACCTGGTCGACGATAAGATCCACGCCCGTTCCACCGGCCCGTACAGCATGGTCACTCAGCAGCCGCTGGGCGGTAAAGCCCAGTTCGGCGGGCAGCGCTTCGGCGAGATGGAAGTGTGGGCGCTGGAAGCCTACGGAGCCGCATACACCCTGCAGGAGATCCTCACGGTCAAGAGTGACGACGTGAACGGCCGTGTCCGCGCCTATGAAGCCATCGTAAAGGGTCACAATATCCCGACGCCCGGCGTGCCGGAGTCGTTCAAGGTCCTGATCAAGGAACTGCAGTCGCTGTGTCTGGACGTTCGCGTTCTGGATAAGGACGGGCAGGCCATCGAGTTCAAGAACGATGACGACGACGACATGCCCATCCCGTTCCGCGACAGGGAATTCTATCAGGCGGACGACAATGAGATCACGGACGCCGGATATACGATCGAAGACATCGAAGATCATCTGGATGACGATCAGGGCGTTCTTCCCGCGGAGCTGAATGACCTCCTCGGAGGCATCGCAGAGGCCCAGGAGGACTTCATCGAGGGCGACCAGGACGATTTTGGTGAGGAGGAATGAAAGAATGAGTTATACACCGTTTGATTCTGTTCAGATCAGTATTGCTTCTCCCGAGACGATCCGCAGCTGGTCCTACGGCGAAGTGAAAAAGCCGGAGACCATCAACTACCGTACCCTGAAGCCCGAGCGTGACGGACTGTTCTGTGAGCGCATCTTTGGGCCGACCAAGGACTGGGAGTGTCACTGCGGCAAATACAAGAAGATCATTTATAAGGGCAAGATCTGCGACCGCTGCGGCGTTGAAGTTACGAAATCCAACGTGCGGCGCGAGCGCATGGGCCATATCGAACTGGCCGCACCGGTTTCTCACATCTGGTATTTCAAGGGAATCCCCTCCAGAATGGGTCTTCTGCTGGACATCACGCCGCGGATCCTGGAAAAAGTGCTGTATTTTGCCGCCTACATCGTGATCGATCCCGGCATCACCCCGCTTCAGAAGTATCAGATCCTTTCCGAGAAGGAATACAGCAACATGCGCGAACGCTACGAGGATGATTTCCGCGCAGGCATGGGTGCTGAAGCCGTCCGTGAGCTTCTGGCCGACATTGACGTGGAGAAGCTGTCGGAAGAGCTGCGGAATGAGATCAGCAATTCTTCCGGACAGAAGAAGGCGAAGCTGCTCAAGCGACTGGAGGTGGTGGATGCGTTCCGGCTTTCCGGCAACGATCCCACCTGGATGATCATTTCCGTCCTTCCGGTCATTCCTCCGGATATCCGGCCCATGGTGCAGCTGGACGGCGGCAGGTTTGCCACGAGCGACCTGAACGATCTTTACCGTCGGGTCATCAACCGGAACAACCGTCTGAAGAGACTGCTGGAACTGCATGCGCCGGACATCATCGTGAGAAATGAAAAGCGCATGCTGCAGGAAGCCGTCGATGCGCTGATCGACAACGGCCGCCGCGGACGTGCGGTGACCGGAGCTAACTCCCGCGCGCTCAAGAGCCTTTCGGACATGCTGAAGGGCAAGCAGGGCCGGTTCCGCCAGAACCTGCTGGGCAAGCGTGTCGATTACTCCGGGCGTTCCGTCATCGTCGTCGGCCCCGATCTGAAGATCTATCAGTGCGGCGTTCCGAAGGAGATGGCCATCGAACTGTTCCGCCCCTTCGTCATGAAGAAGCTGGTGGAGGACGGAGCAGCGAATAACATCAAATCCGCCAAGAAAATGGTGGATAAAGCACGCGCAGAAGTGTGGGACGCACTTGAAGTGGTGATCAAGGAACATCCGGTGCTGCTGAACCGCGCTCCTACGCTGCACCGTCTGGGCATCCAGGCGTTCGAGCCGATCCTGGTCGAAGGACGTGCACTGAAGCTGCATCCTCTGGTCTGTACCGCCTACAACGCCGACTTTGACGGCGACCAGATGGCCATCCATGTTCCTCTGAGCGCCGAAGCACAGGCGGAATCCCGCATTCTCATGCTTTCCGCCAACAACCTGCTGCACCCCAAGGATGGCCAGCCGGTCACCGTTCCGACACAGGACATGATCCTAGGCTCCTACTACCTGACCTATCTGCGCATCGGATCCACGGAAAAAGGCGCCGAGGAAGTATTCGTTACGGACGCCGGAGACAGCGGACTGCCTGCGCAGGAGCGCGTCAGCGGCGACGAGGTATACGATGCGCAGCAGAAGATCCGCCGCGAGAATGAGAATATCGCCAGACGCAACGCGGACAGGAAAAAGAGGCTGGACGCCGGAGAAACGGACGTAGAGCCCATGGAAGAGCCGCTGAAGGATGTGAAATACCGTCCCGTTCGCGCGTACATGTCCTGTGATGAAGCCATCATGGCCTATCAGAACGGGGAACTGGGCGTACACGCTCCGATCCTGGTGCGCGTCACGCGCGACGTGGACGGAAAGCTGGAAAAGCGTACCATCACTACATCCGTCGGACGCATCATCTTCAACCAGCCCATTCCTCAGGATCTGGGCTTTGTTGACCGCACCGATCCCGAGCACATGTTCGATCTGGAGATCTCCGTGCGGGCCGATAAGGGAATGCTTCAGCGCATCATCGAAAGATGCATCGCCATTCACGGGTTTACACAGTCCGCCGAGGTGGTGGACAGTATCAAGGCCATGGGATTCAAGTATTCCACCAAGGGAGCCATCACGATCTCCATCGCCGATATGACGGTGCCTCCTGAGAAGGACCAGCTGATCCACGAAACGGAAGAGAAGGTCGTCGGCATCGAGCGCCAGTACAAGCGAGGCTTCATTACCGACGATGAGCGGTACCGCCTGGTTGTTTCCGAGTGGGAGAAAACGACGAACGACGTTACGTCTGCTCTGAAGGACTGTCTGGACGAGTATAACCCCATCTTCATGATGGCGGATTCCGGTGCCCGAGGCAGCATGAACCAGATCCGTCAGCTTGCCGGCATGCGCGGACTGATGGCGAACACTTCCGGTAAGACCATCGAGATCCCGGTTAAGGCCAACTTCCGTGAAGGTCTTTCCGTTCTGGAATACTTCACATCCTCCCGCGGCGCCCGTAAGGGAATGGCGGATACCGCGCTTCGTACGGCGGACTCCGGTTATTTGACCAGACGTCTGGTTGACGTTTCCCAGGAAGTCATCATCCGCGAGGACGACTGCCACACGCACGAAGGAATCGAAGCGTGCGAGATCATAGAAAAGGGCAACGTGGTTCGCAGTTACGGCGACGCCATCCACGGCCGGTTCCCCGTGGAGGACGTGGTGGATCCCACGACCGGCGAGGTCCTGTTCACCAGAAACGACATGATGATGAAAAAGGACGCCGATCTGCTGCTGGCTCACGGGATCACCAAAGTCAAGATCCGTTCCGTGCTGGGCTGCCATGCCAAGAGCGGTGTGTGCGCCAAATGCTACGGCCTGAACCTGGCCACGGCGGAGCCCGTGTGCGCGGGTGAAGCGGTAGGCGTCATCGCCGCCCAGTCCATCGGTGAGCCCGGTACACAGCTGACGATGCGTACCTTCCATACCGGTGGTATCGCGGGAGACGATATCACGCAGGGTCTTCCCAGAGTAGAAGAACTGTTTGAAGCCAGAAAGCCCAAAAAGGTGGCTACGCTCAGCGAGATCAGCGGCGTATGCACCATTGAGGAGACCAGGAAAAACGCGTTTGTTGCCATAACGGTCACCAATACGGAGGACGGAGAGGTCAAGGTTTATCAGGTTCCCTACGCGGCCGGCATCCGTGTGGAGACGGGCGATCATGTGGAAAAGGGACAGATGCTCACAGATGGCGCACTGAATCCGCACGACGTGATGCGCATCCGCGGAAAGGAAGCCTGCGAGAGCTACCTGATCCGCGAAGTGCAGAAGGTCTACAGTCAGCAGGGCGTTGACATCAACGATAAGCACATTGAGGTCATCGTACGTCAGATGATGCGAAAGGTTCGCGTTGAAGACGTGGGAGATACGGATCTGATGAGCGGAACTGTGATCAACGTCCGGGAGTTCCACAACGCCAATGAGGAGATCGAACGGCGGATCGAAGCCGGTGAGACGGAACTGAAGAAAGCCGAGTGCACCCCCATTCTGATGGGCATCACGAAAGCCTCTTTGGCGACGGACAGCTTCCTTTCCGCGGCATCCTTCCAGGAAACGACGAAAGTTCTGTGCGAAGCAGCCATCAAGGGAAAGGTGGATCATCTGGTCGGCCTGAAGGAAAATGTCATCATAGGCAAGCTGATTCCCGCAGGTACAGGTCTGGATATCTACCGGAATCCCGAATCGGTGATCGAAGCGCCGGCCCCGGCTCCGGAAGAACCGGAGGACGATGTGGATCTGTCCGCGCTTCTCAACAGTGGAAACGCTCTTTGATACTGAAACGCAGCTGAAGAAAGCGAGCCGGACTCCGAAAGGAGGCCGGCTCGCTTTTCTTCCGGACCGGAAGCGCGTGTGAGGAAAAGCTTGGAATGACGCGCTGCCTGTGGTAAAATAAGCGTCGATTAATCTGTGGGAACAGGAGAGAAGCCTATGGTCTGCAACACGGTTCTGGACGCGCTGGGAAACACCCCGATCATCCGGCTGAATCGGATGACCGGTCCGGACTGCGCTGAAGTGCTGGTAAAATACGAAGGACTGAACGTCGGAGGCTCCATCAAGACGAGGACTGCTTATCAGATGATCCGGGCAGCAGAGGAGAAAGGCATTCTGACGCCGGATTCCGTTATCGTTGAGCCCACCAGTGGAAATCAGGGGATCGGTCTGGCGCTTGTGGGAGCGGTCCGTGGATACCGCACGGTGATCATCATGCCGGACTCTGTCAGCGAAGAGAGACAGCTGCTGATGCGCCATTACGGCGCGGAGGTCATCCTCGTTCATGACAACAATAATATCGGGGAGTGCATGGACAGATGCATCAGCCTTGCCAGAGAGATGGCTGAGGCTGACGCGAACGTCTTCATGCCGGATCAGTTCTCCAATCCGGAGAATATCAACGCCCACCACCTGACCACCGCACGGGAGATCCTGGAACAGGTGGACGGCCCCATCCACGGCTTCTGCTCCGGCATCGGCACCGGTGGGACCATCACCGGCATCGGAAAGGAACTCAGAAAGAGGAATCCGGATATCCTCATATGGGCTGTGGAGCCGGAAAACGCCGCGATACTTTCCGGGGGCTCCGTAGGATCCCACCTGCAGATGGGGATCGGAGACGGACTGATCCCGCCCATCCTCGATCTTGACGTGTTCCGTGAAGTGGCGATCGTGAGTGACAGCGAAGCCATCCGGACGACAAGAGAACTGGCGGAAAAAGAGGGGATACTATGCGGCATTTCCAGCGGGACGAATGTGTGTGCGGCTCTGCGCATGGCGGAAAAGCTCGGGAAGGGAAAACGGGTGGTCACCATCCTTCCGGATACGGGCGAACGCTATTTCAGTACCGAACTGTTCCGTCGCTGAACATCTGAGGGACAGAAAAATGCCCCCGCCGTCCGGCGGGGGCATTCTGTCTGCAGAGTGCTCAGTCTTCGCCGGCTCCGGCGGAGACGAGATAGTCTACGATATTTGCGACCGTGGTCGCGTCGGTCATGGATTCCATCAGTTTCTCCGTATCGAAGGAGACATTGTACTCATCCTCCAGAGACACGCAGATCTCTACGTAGTCCACCGAATCCACCTTCAGATCCGTAACCAGCTTTGTTTCGGACGTGATATCGGACGGATCCATGGCCAGCGTATCCGCAATGATGCGGATCACGGTCTCCTCTATTTTTTCATACATCGGCAACGACTTCCTTTCTATATGATCGTATGGTACGCATCGTTCGATTGGATGCCTTATTGTTGCACAGTCATTCTGTGATGTCAACTATAAAAATCACAGGCAGCCCGCAAGGAAATAATTGAGAAAAACCGGAAAAAAGGCTTGCATTTATGGAAAAATGGTGCTAACATAGCAGAGCTGTCGGTAAAGACACGCGCCTGTAGCTCAGCTGGATAGAGTGCACGGCTACGAACCGTGAGACCGGGGGTTCGAGTCCCTTCAGGCGTACCAGAGAGAAGATTCCGTTGCGAAAGCATCGGGATCTTCTTTTTGTTTACCGATCTCTCCGTCCTTCATTCCGCAGCATGCGGATTCCGGACCATGCTGGGTGGAACGATGGGATCCGTCCGGTTGATTCCGTCGACATTTGCGGGTATTATATAAGAAAGAGGAATCAGAGGACCGTCAGAAATCGGACGGCCCGATCCACGGAAAAATGAATGGAGGACGAATGAAATGCAGAAGAAGTTTGAAGACCTGTTTTATGAGTTTACGCCGGAGAAAAGCGGCAAAGACTGGCTGAGCCCAAACCAGATTTTCTTCAGGGGCTCCAGAGACATGCCCGGGGCGACCATGCACTGCGGATTCCAGGTCGTTACCGGTCCGGCCGTCCTGCTCGACCAGCCGATCCGTCACACGTTCAACGCCCACATGGTATTTCTCGGCGCCACCTTCCCGGACGTCTTCAGGTCGTATGACGCGGAGATCCACTTCTACATGGGAAAAACGCTGGATTCCATGGAAAAGATCGTAATTACGGAGCCCACGATCCTGAAGATCCCGAAGGGATACTGGCATGGGCCGCTGAAGATCGTCCGTGTCGGAAAGCCGCTGTTCTATCAGAAGGTCCTGTTCAACGGAGAAGCGGATTATCTCCAGCTGATCGAGGAAAACGGGAAAACGAGATATCTGTATGTTCCGGAGGACGAAACGTCCGGACAGGATTTCTATCTGTCCGGCTATCAGAGCGTGCCCTGGACCGTGATCAACGAGGACGGAATCGAGCGCTACTCGGAGGACGGATCCTACGACGATACGAAGGCGCCGGATTCCCGTCAGTGCGTCGTCCGGCCGGGGTATACGACGAATACCTATACGGAGGCGTCGACCCTGATCGCGGAAAAGCCCGCGCTGAAGCCTGAAACGGCGAAAATGGTACTGGCCGTTCCGAGAGAGGAGACCCAGTGGGGACCCTGGTGTCCGTCTCCGCAGGCCTATTTCCGCGGTGACATTTACATGGAGGACTCCTTCTATAACGTCGGCTTCCAGGTCTTTACCGCCGCGAACAACATGGAAGATCCGCATTTCCATCAGGCGGTGGACGAATACATTTTCTTTATAAGCGCGGATCCCACGCGTCCCGATGAATTCGATGCGGAGATCGAGTTCATGATCGGAGACGATCCGGACCACATGGAATCCAGAATGATCACGAAGCCGACGGTGGTGCGGCTGCCGCCCAACGTATGGCACTGCCCGATCAAATTCCGCAAGATGAATAAGCCCCTGATCTTCCAGGCCGCGTTCCTGAACGGTACGTGGGGAACGATCGTACGCAAGAAAAATACCGAGCAGGAGGCTTCGCCCTTCTTCAACCGCGAGTACGTCTACGAATACATGGGTGACAACGTCCGGTTCTGCAAGTTCAACAAGCAGAAGCGGTGCAACATCTGCGGCGCGTGCTTCCCCAAGATGGACGAGATTGATTTCGATAAGCTGGATGAAGAAGAGAAGAAGCGTGCGGAAAGACCTCAGACGGAGGCGTAAGACCCACCGGGACGGCGGTCCCGATTCAGACCATTGCACAGAGGATGTGGATCGATGCAGCTGAGAAAAGAGCGGCGCGCAATGCTCCGTCAGTTTTTTCCCCTGCTGGCTGCCATCGCCCTTCAGCAGATCCTGGCGCTGACAGTCAATCTGGTAGATAATTTCATGCTCGGCCGCTACAGTGAGACGGCCATGTCCGGCGCGGCGCTTGTGAATCAGGTGCAGTTCATCGTGCAGCAGCTTTCCGCCGGCATCGGGGTGGGCGTTTCGGTGCTTGGCGCGCAGTACTGGGGGAAAGGGCAGACGGAGCCCATCCGACGGATCATCGGCGTCGGACTGAAATTCGGCGTGGCCGCGGGGCTAATCTTTACCGTTATTACCCGGTTGTTTCCTACCCAGGTCATCGGACTGTTTACGGATGATCCGGTCGTGCTTGCGGAAGCCGTGCGTTATCTTCGGATCATGTGCTGGACCTATGTTCTGTTTGCCATATCCTCTCTGCTGGTATGCTCGCTGCAGAGCGTGCAGACCGCTTTCATTGGGATGATCATGTCCGCCATGACCATCGTGATCAACATGGTGCTGAACTACACCTTCATCTTCGGCCATTTCGGCGCCACGGAAATGGGGATACGCGGGGCAGCGGTAGCTACGTTCACCAGTCGAAGCGTGGAGCTGATCACGATCCTGGTATACCTGCTTTTCATCGACAGAAAACTGAAGACCGGAGTAAAGGATCTGCTGCGGTTTGACGTTACCTATCTGGGGGATTACGTGCGCGTATCCCTGCCCGTGATGCTGAGCGGCCTGATGTGGGGAGTAGCGCAGGCGGCGCAGACGGCCATACTGGGGCACATCAGTGCGGAGACCATCGCCGCAAACGCCATTGCCTCGGTCATCTTCCAGCTTTTCGCGGCTTTTGGAATGTCTTCGGCCAACGCAGCGTCCGTGATGATAGGAAAGACGATAGGCGAAGGGCGCATGGATCTGGTGCGGCCTTTTACACGAACGTTTCAGCTGGTGTTCCTTATTCTCGGACTGTGTACGGGGCTTCTGATCTTCACCCTGAAGGGCGTTGTCGTCAGCTTCTATCACATTTCGGAACAGACACGTTCGCTGGCTCTGTCGTTTCTCAATGTGCTGGCCGTGACTACCGTAGGCAGCGTCTACGAATACCCGGTGGAGGGCGGCATCATTGCCGGGGGCGGAGATCCGAAATACCAGGCCATCGTGGACAATCTGTTCATGTGGCTGTATACCATTCCGCTGGCGTCTCTGTGCGCCTTTGTTTTCCGGTTTCCGCCGGTGGTGACGTTCATGGCTCTGAAAAGTGATCAGATATGGAAATGCATTCCCAACGCCATCCGGTGCAACCGGTACAAATGGGTCAGGGATCTGACGAGATAAAGGAAAAGAAAAGGACCGGGGGGGTACCCCGGTCCTTTTCATGCAGACGTCTGTCAGTCGCTGACGACGATCGTCAGGTCTCGAGCGTCGGCTTCCGCGTCGCGGAACACCTGCATCATTTTCCTGCCATAGTCTCCCAGAGGATCCAGCCAGCGCATGCCGGAAAGGGAGATGACGCTTGGACCGAGATCGGTCAGGCAGTCGTAAAGGGCGTCAAGATTGGCGCCGTACCAGTCGGGAAACCCCAGGCACGCTTTCAGCTTCCCGTGCAGGGAAGCGCGATCCGTGACGGTGCTGAAGTTGATGAAATATTCTCTTGGCTTAATAGTCATAATTCAGCACCATCCTTCCGTCAACGAAGGTGACCTCCGCAAAGGTCTCATAGTGGTCGTCCGTGTAAAAATACCGGCCGTCCGTGGAAAACACGAGACGCTTGGCGCCGCGGGACGAAGCTCCGTCGGTATCGATGTCGCATTCGGTATAACGACCTTCCGGCAGCAGCCCCTCATAATTGCCAAAGCGTCCGCCGCCGATGGCGGCGCCTTCCCTGAAGCGCTCAACGGAACCGCCGGACCAGCCGAGGTCCTCAGCGTCACGCTTCGTGATGTAATTGGAAGGAAGATGTCCGTACGCCATCAGATAGGCGGTAACATTCTCCACATCGTAATACCAGCCGTCCTCATCGGGGATGGGAACGGAGGCTTCCGGTTCATCGGATCCCGGTTCAGCGGAGGGTTCCTCAGACGGAGTTTCCGGTTCTGCGGCGGGAGTTTCGTCCAGAGCGGGATCAGCGGCAGGATCTTCTGTGGGCATTATATCTGGATCATCAGGAGGAGTGACAGTTCCAGGTGGAGATGATGGCGTAATGTCAGAGGGCTGTTGGTTAGGTTTCAGTGATTCGTAGTAATCAGCAGGAACAAAATCGAATTCCGCTTGTCCCGATAAACTTCCCTTAATATGGGTGATACCGTCTGTTTTATCTAATATGAATCGGTAAGTTATTTGCGTGCTGGGAATCGTTATGAACAGAGAATCGCCCTCAATAGAATAAGGAACAGCAATTCCTTGTACGTTATTGGTGGTGCCAAAAACAACTGTGTTGCGACTAGTAAAATCAAGATAATATATATCATCGATGTTGTTTATATCGTACCATGTTCCAGAAAAGCGACTACAAGCAGAAACTGATAGGAGCAAGACCAATAAAAGGATTACAATTATCATTTTCTTGCGCATGGTTATCACCTCTAACACTTAATACTATAGGAATCTTTTCACAGTCGAACGCGCATACAGTCATCAGCGAAAATAGGAAGAACGGCATAATAGATTCACTATATAAATAACGCAGACATCATACCCGAGCCTTTTCCGACTGTCAAGCAAGGAAGTCGGTTCTCCTTGTTATCGCCGCTGTCGTCAGATATAATGGTCGGGTATATGAGTAAAGGAAGGCTGACCATGAAGAAATATGTGATCGGGATCCTTGCCCATGTGGACGCGGGCAAGACCACGCTGTCCGAAGCTCTGCTGTATGTTTCCGGCGCCATCCGTACCGCGGGAAGGGTGGATCACGGCAGCGCGTTTCTGGATACCTTTGAAATGGAGCGCCGCCGGGGCATCACTATCTTTTCCAAGCAGGCGGTGCTTTCGACGGGAAACGCGGTGCTCACGCTGCTGGATACTCCCGGACATGTGGATTTCGCCCCGGAAATGGAGCGTACACTGGCGGTGCTGGACGGCGCGATCCTGGTGATCAGCGGAACGGACGGCGTCCAGAGCCATACCATGACCGTATGGCGGCTTCTGAGAAAATACAGGGTTCCGACGTTCCTGTTCATCAATAAGATGGATCTGAACGGGGCAGACCGGGTCAGAGTGAGAAGATCACTTGAACAGGAGCTTGGAGCAGGTTTTTTTGATGCCGACAGCGGAGACCCGGAGGAAGCGGCGTCGAACGATGAGGATCTGATGGAGGAGTATCTGTCCAGCGGAACTCTGAGCGGACACAGTCTGCGGTCAGCAGTGACCGAGGGAAGAGTCTTTCCCTGCTGGTACGGCTCCGCTCTGAAACTGCAGGGCGTTCAGGAATTTCTGGAAGGGATGCTCGCTTTCCTTCCGGAACGCGAGCCGTCCGCGGGAGCCTTCGGTGCCAGAGTATTCAAGATTTCCCGGGATGAACAGGGTGTGAGGCTCACCCATATGAAAATAACTTCCGGGCTCCTCCGCGTTCGCGATGCCGTGACGGACGGGCAGAGGGAAGAGAAGGTGACCCGCCTGCGTCTGTATTCCGGCAGCCGGTATTCACAGGTCGATTGCGCAGGCCCCGGTGAAGTGATCGCTGCGGAAGGGCTGACGGGGACCCGGCCCGGCATGGGGCTGGGGACGGAGAAGGGGACCGCGGAGTATCTTGTGGAACCGGTGCTTTCCTACCGTGTTCTGCTGCCCGAAGGGACAGATCCGATCCGGGCCGTCGGCTGGCTGCGTCAGCTGGAGGACGAAGAGCCTCAGCTCCACGTGGACTGGAACGAAAGGCAGAAGGAGATCGGGGTTCGTCTGATGGGGCCTGTTCAGCTGGAAGTACTGGCCCAGCAGCTGCTCGACCGCTTCGGGCTGAACGTTGAATTCGGACCGGGAAGCATACGTTACCGCGAAACCATTGCCGAACCCGTGGAAGGTGTGGGTCATTATGAGCCGCTGCGGCATTATGCGGAGGTCCATCTGGTCATCGAACCGGGGCCGAATGGGAGCGGCATCGTGCTGGACTCTGTCTGCCCGGAAGACAGGCTCGACCGGAACTGGCAGCGGCTGATCCTGACGCATCTGGCGGAAAAGCAGCATCTGGGCGTCCTTACCGGTTCACCGCTGACAGATGTGAAGATCACGCTGACGGCGGGCAGAGCTCACGAAAAGCACACGGAGGGGGGCGACTTCCGGCAGGCGACCTATCGTGCCGTACGGCACGGACTGATGCAGGCAACGCCGGTACTTCTGGAGCCGTGGTACGATTTCGTCGTCACCGTTCCGGGTCAGTACGTGGGAAGGGTCATGAACGACCTGTCTGCACGGCATGCGGAGTATAAGGTCAGGCAGGAGGGTGAACTTGCGGTATTCACCTGCTCCGCCGCCGTATCCGATCTGCGCGACTATACGGCCGAGGCGGCCGCTGCCGCCCATGGCACGGCGCAGATCAGCTTTACCGTCAAAGGCTACTTCCCCTGCCGGGAACCGGAGACTGTGGCGGAGCAGATCGGATACGATCCGGAAGCGGATACGGAGAATACGGCGGACAGCGTATTCTGCAGTCACGGAGCCGGGGTGAATGTGAACTGGAGAGAGGTAACGGCCCACATGCATCTGCCGGGAACGCTGCGGCGCGAACAGGAGGAGGAAGAACGGGAGCAGGCCGTTCGCTGCGTGGACCGTGCCGCGGACGACGAGGAGCTTCGCAGGATATTTGAACGGACCTACGGCCCGATCCGCCGGCGCACGGAGGGCAGCGTCAACCGTCCGGCCCGCCCGGCGTCGGAGAAACCGTACCGGGGCACGCCCGTCAGAACGGGAACGGAATACGTGCTGGTGGATGGGTACAACATCATTTTTGCGTGGGAAGAACTGAAATGCCTGGCAGAGAAAAGCCTGGACAGCGCCCGCGCGCGGCTACTGGAGATACTGAGGAACTACCAGGCGTTTCTGGACAACCGGGTGATCCTGGTTTTCGACGCGTATAAGGTCAAAGGCAATCCCGGCAGCGTGGAACAGCATGGGAACGTTGCGGTCGTCTATACCCGGGAAGCGGAGACCGCGGACATGTACATCGAGAAAGTCAGCCGGGGCCTGGCGAAGAATTACAGGGTCCGCGTGGCCACTTCGGACGGGCTGGAACAGATCATCGTGCTGGGGCACGGCTGTCTGAGGATCTCCGCCGCGCAGTTCGAGGAGGAGGTCCGCCGGACGGACCGGGCGATCCGGGCCTATCTGGACAGTCAGCGAAGCTGACGGCACCGCGGCGTTTCGCGGACGGAGCGCAATCTTCACGCAAACTTAATATAATTACTCTTTTTATTTCACATCTTGCTGATAGAATACAATCAGACAGCAGAAGAGTTTTTCATTGTTTTCATTTTTATTTTCTCCTTTCAAATTGGCGGCTCCGGTCACGGAGCCGCCTCATTTTGTTTGGTTTTATCTTGACATCTTCTTTCGTACCGATTATAATGCACAAGGCTAGCGGGGTGTAGCGCAGATGGTAGCGCGCATGGTTCGGGTCCATGAGGCCGTGGGTTCAAATCCCGCCACTCCGACCAGCAAACGGTCCTCTTCTGTTCTCGGACGGGAGAGGACCGTTTCAGCATCCTGCAGAAACCGGAAAGGAGACAAAGCATGAAGAAACTGATCCTCATCATCATTATTCTCGCACTGGCGGCAGGAGTTCTGTACCTGCTGAATACCAAAGGGTATATCTTTACCCGAGCGCAGCAGGAGCAGGCGGTAGCGCAGGCATACGAAGACGGCTACCAGGACGCGCTGAATGACATTCAGGCGAAGATGGAAGCTCAGGAAGCCCAGGAGGGGGAGGACATCCTTTCGCTTTTCGGGGAAGTTGCTGACGACGTCAGAGATTATCTGAAGGATAAGATCAGGGATTACGTTTCTGGAAAACTGTCGTCTTTGACGGGAGGCAGCGGGTCTTGAACCGCTGCGTGATCGTCGGAGGGGCGGATATCGGCGATCCGGAACGGATCACCGGTCTGCTTTATCCGGGCGACGTATTCGTTTACTGCGACAGCGGCCTGAGGCATCGTGAAGTGTTGATGCGGGCGCCGGACCTGATCGTCGGCGACTTCGATTCCAGCGTACTTCCCGAGGAGACCGGGGCGGAGACCATTGTGCTTCCGTGCGAGAAGGACGATACGGACACGGCGTTTGCCGTGAAGGAGATGCTGCGGAGAGGATACAGGGACTTTCTGCTGCTTGGGGCGACGGGAGGACGGATCGATCATACACTGGGCAATCTCTCGCTGCTCATGCTGCTGGATTCTGCCGGAGCGCGCGGGATGATCGCGGACGATCGGTCGCTGATCACGCTGGTAAGCAGTGACGTTCCCTCCACCGTTTCCGATGAATGGGCGTTCTTCTCCCTGCTTGCCGCGGGGGGAGAGGCGACCGGCGTTACGGTCACCGGAGCGAAATACCCGCTGACGGGGGCGACGCTTACGCCGGAGTTCCCCCTCGGGGTCAGCAATGAAGTCCTTCCCGGGCAGACGGCGGAGATATGCGTGACCGGGGGACGGCTGTTCCTGATCCGCGACAGAGATTGAAAAAGCCCGGGCCTGTGCATCATTGCACACGGCCCGGGCCTTTTCCTGTCTTATCTCAGGATTCGTCTTCGATCAGAAGTCTCTCCCCGCGCAGCACAAGCCGGCCGGAGCAGTACAGCTGGATGGCTTTGATCAGAACATCCCATTCAGCCTTCTCCATGATGCGGCGCTGCAGAGTATCCACGGTATCGTCCTGTCGGACTTCCACGGGCGTCTGAAGAATGATCTTGGCGTTTTCCGGCAGATCGGTGACCAGCAGAGCGGTGGCACCCGTGACACGGACGCCCGCTTCGATGGCCTCCCTGGCGGCACGGGCACCGGGATACAGCGTGCCGTAGAAGGACGGCAGCAGCGAGGGATGGGTAAAGATGATGCGCTCTTTGTAGGCACGGAAGAACTGGATCTCCAGCCAGCGGTTCAGCCCGGCCAGAACGACAAGGTCGATATCCAGATCCTGCAGCTTCTTTATGATGGCCTCCGTGAAGGAGGAACGGTTCGGGAAGATGGAATAATCCACCACGGTGGTCGGGATGTTGGCGAACTGTGCCCGCTGCAGCGCATAGGCGTCGGGAACGGAAGAGATGACTTCACAAAGCTCGCAGTCGCCGAGCTCGCCGAACAGAGATGCGTCCAGTATGGCCTGCAGATTGGCGCCGCCGCCGGACACCAGAATTGCGGTTCTGACCAAGGATATGGCCCCCTTTTTCGAATGCTGACAACAATATATAGTATTCCGCCCCGGTTTTCAACTGGTAGAACGACGAAATTGCAGCTGCCGTCGTTGTTTTTTGCCGTGAGGTAGGATAGAATGAAACAAACTATGGTTTCAGGTGGTCGCGATGGCAGACAGGCTCGATTTTTTGCCCGTTTCAAAACAGGATATGGAAGACCGGGAGTGGTGGTATTACGATTTTCTGGTCGTCACGGGGGACGCTTACGTCGATCACCCCAGTTTCGGCGCCGCGGTCATCAGTCGAGTACTGGAAGCGGCGGGGTATCGGGTGGCCGTTCTCTCTCAGCCGGACTGGCACAGTTCAAAGGCGTTTGCGGAGATGGGACGTCCCAGGTACGCGGTCATGATCGGTGCCGGGAATCTGGACAGTATGGTGGCACACTATACGGCCTCCAGAAAACGGCGGGGTGACGACGCTTATTCTCCGGGAAGAAAGGCGGGGCGGCGTCCGGACCACGCGGTCATCGTCTACGCCAATCGGGCCAGGGAAGCCTTCCCGGATCTTCCCGTAGTCATCGGCGGAATGGAAGCGAGCCTCCGTCGGTTTGCGCACTACGATTACTGGGAGGATAAGGTTCGCCGCAGCGTGCTGGAGGATTCCGGGGCGGATCTTCTGGTTTACGGCATGGGCGAGACGGCTACCCTCGCCATCGCCGCGGAACTCGCCCGTGCGAGAAGACCGGAGGAGATGCGGGATATCCGGGGAACCGCGTTTCTGGCGTCGGATCCCTCCGCGTGCGTTTTTCCACACGTAACGTGCCCTTCCTTCGAGGAGGTAAGCAGGGATAAGCGGGCCTACGCCGAGGCCAACCGCATACAGTATGACGAGCACGATCCCGTACGGGGAAGGGCGATCCTGCAGCAGTCGGGGGATCGTTGGCTGGTAGTCAATCCGCCGCAGATGCCGCTGCCGACGAAGGAGTTCGACCGGATATCCGAACTGCCGTACGCACGGCTGCCGCATCCGGATTACGACGCCATGGGGGGCGTACCCGCCATCGAAGAGGTGCGTTTTTCCATCATTCATAACCGTGGCTGCTTCGGCGCGTGCAATTTCTGCTCGCTGGCGTTTCACCAGGGGAGAATGATCACCTGCAGAAGCGAGGAGTCGGTACTGCGCGAGGCGGAGCTGCTGACGAAGCTGCCGGATTTCAAGGGGTATATCCACGATGTGGGAGGCCCTACGGCGAATTTCCGACATCCTTCCTGCGCAAAGCAGAAAAAGTACGGCATGTGCAAGGGGAAAAACTGCCTGACGCCGGAGCCGTGCGGAAGTCTGAACGCAGACCATTCCGATTATCTGCGGCTGCTGAGAAGGCTGAGGGAGGTCCCAGGGGTAAAAAAAGTATTCGTTCGATCCGGGATCCGCTTCGATTATCTGATGCTGGACCGCACGGAGTTCTTTTCCGAACTTGTAAGATATCACATCTCCGGGCAGCTGAAGGTCGCGCCTGAGCATTGCATCGACTCCGTTCTGGATTACATGGGGAAACCCCACAACCAGGTCTACGAGCGTTTTCAGCAGAAGTACGCACGCCTGAACGCACGCTTCGCCAAAGAGCAGTATCTCGTGCCGTATCTGATCTCTTCGCATCCCGGCAGCACGCTGGAGGATGCGGTGCGTCTGGCAGAATACCTGAACCGGACAGGGCGACAGCCCGAGCAGGTGCAGGATTTCTACCCCACGCCCGGTACGCTTTCCACCTGCATGTACTATACCGGCATCGATCCACGTACCATGAAAGCGGTTTACGTTGCGCGTTCCCCGAAAGAAAAGGCCATGCAGCGCGCTCTGCTTCAGTGGAAACGCCCGGAGAAGCGAGGCCTTGTGCTGGAAGCGCTGAGGATCACAGGGCGTACGGACCTGATCGGATGGGGGAAGGAATGCCTGATCCGTCCGGAGCGCAGGTCGGAGGACCGGTCGGGCAGAAAAGGTGAGGCCGACGACAGCTCTCCCCGGAACAGAGCAGGAAAAAAGACACGAAAGCCGTCGAAGGGGAAGCCGACGAAACGACGTCGATGAAACGGTGAAAAAGAACGGCGCCGGTCTCATCAGCAGAGACCGGCGCCGAAGCGCATCATGGGATCGTGATCAGGTATTTGTTCAGCAGCCGATCGGGAAGATAGGACAGCTTTGTTTTTCGAAGGCCGGGGTCGCCGTTGTCATCCTCACGGTTGATCCACTGCACGCGGCTGTCTCCGGCATACATGGCGGAATAATGGTTCACGACCATCTGGTAAGCGCCTTTCTCGTCGCGAAGGGCTTTCTCAATGTGCACGTAGAGCGTATCCCGGATGATTTCCCCAAAGGCAAAGCCGAAAATATGTCCTTCCGCCGTCAGCATGCCGCCGGAGAGGGGACAGTCGTCCAGATGCTCCAGCATGTCGAGAGCCATCAGATCTTCCGTGCGCTTTACGGGATCCATGGAGGGGTCGAGAATGAAGTTTTCTTTCAGAAATGCGATCACGGCCGGAACGTCGGATGGCGTTACCGGTTCAAAACTCCAGTCCGGGTGATTGCGGCGGAACTGGCTCATCTGGTTCCTCTGACCGCTGAGCTTCCGACCGGCCATGGTCACCAGAGATTCGGCACGGTAAAGGTAGTCCGCGTAATCCCGCTGCGGCGTCACCGTGCATCCGGGATACAGCTGTTCAAACATGGGAACATGGGACTCCGGTATGGTGGTAAAGCACATGGGTGAGCTGCCTTTGTTTTCCTTTACCAGCCGCTGAACGGCCTCCGCGTGGTCCCGGCTGATCGGAAGAGCGTAATGGGGAGTGGAGGAATCGTCGTGGAGGCAGATGTAGAGCGAGTTTCCGTCGGTATGATACTTCATGCGGCAGAAATCCCGCCACATCATCAGACAACCGGGGGTGGGATCGCATTCACGTCCTGTGAGAAACGGTAGAAAGGATCTGAGGCAGGCGGCGTCCTGCCAGGTCAGCTTCTGAAAATGCATTCGTTTCACCTTGAAGATCAGAATTGGCTGAATTGTCAGCAATTTTTTATTATACCATCATTTGCATCGTTTACTTTCTGTTTTCAGAAAATTCATGGATTTGCCGTAACATTTTCTCTGTTCCAGACAGAGTCGCTCTTGTTTTGTTGCGAAAATGAGAGTACAATGCGTCGCGTATGCTCGGAGAAAGGGGGATCGACAATGAAAGTGTCTGCCGGACATCGCACGGAAGTACATATGACAGAAGGCGATCCCCGTCGGGTGATCGTCGCTTTTGCGCTGCCCATTCTCCTCAGCCAGCTGTTTCAGCAGCTTTACAGTACGGCGGATACCTGGATCGTCGGACATTTCCGCGGAACGGAGGCGCTGGCCGCCGTCAGTTCCTCCGGGAGCCTGACGTTTCTGATGATCAGCTTCTTCGTGGGAACGTCCATGGGAGCGGGCGTAGTGATCAGCCGCTATTTCGGGGCCAGAGAATACGAAAAGACTTCCCGTGCCGTTCATACGACGGTGCTGCTCTCTCTCATCATGGGAGTATTTCTGACCGCGTTCGGCGTCGTGATGACGCCGATCCTCCTGCGTTGGATGGGAACGGACCCGGATGTACTGCCGCAGTCGATCATCTATTTCCGATACATTTTCCTCGGATCCATTCCGATGGTCATGTACAATTCTCTGCGCGGGATCATGAGTGCGGTAGGGGACAGCCGGCGCCCCCTGTATTATCTCATTCTTTCTTCCATGCTGAATATTCTGCTGGACGCGCTGTTCGTCGGAGTGTTCCGGTGGGGCGTATGGGCGGCTGCCGTAGCCACGGCGCTGTCACAGGCCGTGAGCGCGATCCTCTGCCTGGTCCAGCTCATGAAGAAGGGAAATGTCTATACGCTTTCCGCGGCGAAAATGAGGATCGACGGCGTCCTTGTGAAAGAGATCCTCCGAAACGGCCTGCCGTCAGGCGTTCAGAATTCCGTAATCGCGATAGCGAACGTGCTGGTGCAGACCAACATCAACAGCTTCGGCAAGCTGGCCATGGCGGCATGCGGCGCCTATTCCAAGATCGAGGGCTTTGCGTTTCTGCCGATCACCAGCTTTTCCATGGCGCTGACCACGTTCATCGGGCAGAATCTCGGCGCGAAGGAATACGACCGTGCCCGTCGCGGGGCGAGGTTCGGGCTGACCATGGGAGTGGCCATGGCGGAACTCATCGGAGTTGCCGTGTTCGTTCTGGCACCGCTGATGATCCGGACGTTCGATCCGAATCCGGAGGTGGTCGCCATAGGAACCCAGCAGGCAAGGATCGAAGCACCGTTCTACTGTCTGCTCGCCCTGTCACACTGCGTGTCCGGCGTATGCCGCGGGTGCGGAAAGGCCTCCGTGCCGATGTACATCATGCTGAGCGTATGGTGCGTTTTCCGCATCATCTACATAACCGTTGCCATGCATGTGCGTCACGTCATCTGGCTGCTGTTCTGCGCCTATCCGCTGACCTGGTTCATCAGTTCCGTTGCTTTTGTGATCTATTATCTGAAGTCGGACTGGGTACACGGATTTGAACGGAAAACGGACGCGGCGAACCACATACGGTAGAGTCGGCGCACCGGGAACCGAGGGCAGGAGAAGCCTGCAGCAGAGGCAAATATATATTGACAAACGGCAGGCGTCGTGCTAATATAAACGGGCGTTTGAGATGTGGAGAGATACCGAAGCGGTCATAACGGAGCGGTCTTGAAAACCGTCGTACGGCAACGTACCGTGGGTTCGAATCCCACTCTCTCCGCCATTTTTAATATCGTCATGGAGAAGTACCCAAGAGGCCGAAGGGGCTCCCCTGCTAAGGGAGTAGACGTCTAAACCGCGTGCGAGGGTTCAAATCCCTCCTTCTCCGCCATAAAAGTACTCTGATTTTAATAGAATCAGAGTACTTTTCTTTTTGAATACAGAAAACCACAGGCTGTGCCTGTGGTTCAGAAAGGCTAGGCCTATACGGAAAAGAAAACCTCCTGTGTTAGAATGAAGTGGGTTTGCCAGCCACAACACAAAAACCAG